>NZ_JBASTH010000051.1:0-2641 GCF_049274795.1 Aquabacterium sp. | reverse complement strand
GCGTAATACGATTGGGAGAGGTGGCTTTCAACAACCCTTCGGGGACATTTGGGAGGAAATGAGCACCTTTTGTTATCATTCTCAAAATTTCCCAATATTTCATAGGCGCAGGTCTGAAAATGAAAGGTTCCATATTGCTTTCCATAAAAAATTTAATGTGCTCAAAAACCATTTCTTCTAGCCTTTTCATGGCTTCGGCCTGAGTATCCCCTTCTGCCAAAAGATCAAAAGGCAAGCAATGAGCATAATACTTTCCTTCTTCACGGGAAAGGAGCACGTCTAAGGGGCCTGCTTGAAAGTGTTTTCTCATGGTCGTCATAAAGATAGCATATTTTTTACAAAGTTAAAAGACAATGAACATTAGAAATTTTAGATTAAATACCCCTCACCATAGTTTGATCGCCACTTACCACAGCAAGAGTACCTGAGGTCGTGGTGAAAAAGGTATTTGTGGGCGGCATCATCATTCTTGGTGAAGGACTTCCGATAAAAGTCTGATCTTGGCTAGCGTAGACAGCTTTAAGCGGCGTCTCTGTTTTTGAAGTTTCAACATTTTTCTGTGGTGAACTGACTGCTAAAATGACAACTGGAATACCAACTGTGATGATCTTCTTTATACCGTCATATGCCGCATTCCCAACAACACTTCCTACAGCACCCCAAATAACAGTTTGTACTTTTTGGTTATTATCCATAAGACGCCTTTTCCCTTCCGATTGTTGTTGCAACGAGTTGAGTTACTGATCGGTTGGCATTATATCACAAAATCCAGAAGTTGGGGGCATAGATCTAAATCAAATAAGACGATGGGGAGTAGTGGATTCGAACCACTGAAGGCGTTAGCCACCTGATTTACAGTCAGGTCCATTTGGCCGCTTTGGTAACTCCCCATTTAATTTTAGATTGACGATTGTAAATTGTAGATTGAGACTCAGAAAAGGACGTTCTTAATTTTTTGCGGGCAGTATTGATGGAAGCCACCGCGATCGCTAAAATTTCTTGGGCTTCTTTGACCAACGCTTCAAAAGTCGGCGGGTCGCACCTCTGAAATTCATCTATAAGCTCAAGCCAATAAGAAGACTCATCGGCTTCCTCTTCGACGAGTTTCATTTTTGCGATAAAGTCAGCTTGAGATTTTGCCCGGCATGCAGAGCGATAATTAGCACCTACCGATGTCCCTGCTCGTAACAACTGTTTCCCCAACACATCCATAACTCGGGTATGAGGTAGACTCTCCGTAAATTTTATTATATCTAGAGCGAATTTCTTCGTTCGTTTTTTTAGATCTTCTGAATTCATTTAAGCCCTTTCTCAATCTTCAATCTTCAATCTACAATCTACAATTTACAATCTAAAATAAAGTGAGCTGGCGGAGGGATTTTCCGCCACAACTCTTGGCGGATCCGCCGAAGAATCAGTGGCGGAGAACCCCTTGCTGTTCAAATCGATATAAAAGCAAAGCTGGCGGTCCGATTTGAACGGACGACCCGCTGTTTACAAAACAGCTGCTCTACCAACTGAGCTACGCCAGCATAATTAAGAAAGATCCGTGGTTTACCCCGCCACATCCCGTGGCGGGTCCGCCGTGATCTGTGGCGGAAAAACCGCTGCTCTACCAACTGACTGCCCGCCGCGCCTTGTGGCGGGAGCTACGCCAGCATTTACAGCGGATTTTACCCAAAGGAACGGCAAAAATAAAGGAAGATGATTTTAGAATCTTTGCTGCTTCTCGATCGTCTGCTTTAACTTCTTCAAAAAAAGAGTGCTCTTGAGCGGCTTCTGGATTCTTTCCAGAAGAAAGCGTTCGATCAAAGTTTCGAGCTCGGTGCTCGTGCGGTCCGTAATCCAGAACCGGCTTGACATTTCAAGGTCGTGCCTGGCGTAATACCGCATTGCAGCCAAGGCCTCGCGCTGAATTCGAAAGACGTCTCCGTAGCGCTTGGCGCACGCCGGGCATAGAAGAGCGCCCTGCCGGGGAGAAAAAAAACCCTCCTCCAAATGGGGATTCGAGCAGCCCAAACACCGGTCAAGATAAGGAAGCCAGCCGATCTCGCTCAAGAGTTTGATTTCGAAAATACGGGCAATCCTCGGGCCCGACAGAGAAGGGAGATATCGAAAACAAAAATGAAGCAAGTCAAAAATTTTCCCGTGGGGGTCGTGGACTTCGGTGAGCTCGTCTGCAAGTTCTGAAAAGTAGCTGGCGTAGGCAATCGACCCAAGCTGAGAGCGGAGAGAAGAATAATTTTCAAGCATAAAGGCCTCGGAGACCAGGTGCAAATCCGAGCGGGTCTTTTCGTAATAGACGATCTCGAGGCACGTGAAGAGTTCATAAAGCGCGCCCCGCGTTTCCCCGGCCTGCCGCACTCCCTTGACAAGGCCGCGGATTTTTCCGAAATCCCGCGTAAAGAAGGTGACGATAAGCGAGGTGGAGCGGAACAGCTGAGTTTTTATAATAATTCCTTGATTTTTCTGAATCGCCATTTTTTGCCGACTCCAATCCCTTTTAAGACTGCCTCTTGCTTATGCCCCATCCAATGCGCCTGCCTTTTTGTCTGATCTGAATAGCCCATTAAATGCAAAACCCCGTGACAAAGGTAAAAAGCAAGTTCGTAAAAAAAATCATTTTCATATTGAGCCGCCT
>NZ_JBASTH010000050.1:0-13666 GCF_049274795.1 Aquabacterium sp. | reverse complement strand
CGTTCGGCAATCGAGTTGTTGGGCTCGCCATCGGCGCTGCGCAGAACAAGGCGAGCCCTGGCACTCAATGCCGCTGGCAGTGAGCGGCTGCGGGCAAAGGATTGAAGCTGCGAACGATCCTCGGCTGTCAGCAACAATTCAGTCTTCGGTCTGCCTGTTCTCATCACGGTATCTCCGTTGTCAGGGTACCGCGAAGGCAGGCATGATTAATGCCGATCATTTGCAGGACAGGACACTGGGTGACCACGTCGGCAAGGCCGGTGTGAGTGACGAGTTGCCCACCGACTACAGATGGACCAAGGCGCACCGCGGCGGCCCGCCGGAATCCGGCACCCACCCAAGACCCTCGCCTGATGACCGATCAACCGTCTGATGTCGTGCAATGGTGGCGCGAGACTGAAGCCGACTGGTTCAGCCACGAAGCCGATTTCGACCACCGCTTCAGCGCGCGCTTCATGGCGCTGCACGAGGCTGCCGCACGGGGAGAGATCTCCAACTGGGCGGACACCGCAGAAGGCTTGCTGGCCCTGCTGATCCTCCTGGACCAGTTCCCCCGCAACGCCTTCAGGGGCAGCGCGCGCATGTACGCCACCGACCCGCTGACGCGCGACATCGCCCGGCGCGCCGAGGCCGCAGGCCATGCCGCGCAGGTCGAGGCCCGCCTGCGCCCCTTCTTCCTGCCCTTCACCCATTCGGAAGACCTGGCGGACCATGACCAAGCCGTGCGCCTGCAGACACCGCAAGGCGGCGGCGCGCTCAAGTTCGCCAAACACCACCGAGAGATCATCCAGCGCTTCGGCCGCTTCCCACACCGCAACGCCTTGCTGGGCCGCCCCACCACGCCCGACGAGCAGGCCTTCCTGGACGGCGGCGGCTTCAAGGGCTGAGCCCTCACCGCCGCCCGGTCACTCCCCCAGCTGTTCGCGCCGGTACAGGCGCGGCAGGAAGTACGGCAGCATCTGGAACTCGCGCAGCCCGTGCGAGCCCAGGTCATTGAAGAAGTTGCTATTGAGCACCAGGGCCAGCGCCGTGTTCACGAAGGTGCTGGTCAGCACCACGCCGTCGCCCGTGGCATTGGGCTTCCACTGGTGCACCAGCGAGTTGCTCGGCAGCACGCTCTGCAGCAGGCTCAGGTTGGTGCGCGCGTAGAAGTAGCCCGGGTCCGTGATCGGCACGGGCGGCAGCGGCGCGGCATGGGGATCGGCCCCGGCAATGGTGAGCGTCCAGGCCGATTTGCCGACGTACTCCTTGACCTTCTGCACCGCGCCGATGTCGTACATCAGGTCGGGGCTGTTGGGCGGCACCGTCCATTCGAAGGTGACGTGGTCGATGGGCTGCCACAGTCGGTAGCGCTCGGTATTGCCGATGTGGTCCCACCACCAGTTGAGCATCTCGGGCGTGATGCCGCGTATCTCCTGCACGATGGTCAGCGTGACGTTGAGGTTCTTGTCGACCTTGCCCACGGAATAGAAGCCGCGCTTCTTGAGCACGCCGTTGAAGTAGCGCTCATCGAGCCCCTTCATCACCCCGCCCTGCAGGCCCCGCAGCGTGCGGCCCAGGTGGCTCACGTAGTCCTGCGCCAGTGCCCGGTCGGCAGCGGCGGCGGCCTCGATGCGGAACTGGCTGTCGCCATAGCCTTGCCCCACGGCGTTGTACTGGACCAGCACCGTGAACGGCGGTTTGCTGTCGATGGAGACCTCGGCCGCCAGGAAGCTGTAGGGCTTGGCGCCCAGGAAGTTGTCGGAGGCGACGCGGCCCTGCTGTGTGACCGGCTCCAGGTAGCTCACCACCACCTTGTGCAGCGCCCCGCCGAAGTAGGACGAGGCCTCATAGCGCGCCCCCGCGGAATAGCCCAGGTGCTGCGGTGTGGCCGGCGCCTGCAGCCAGCGAAAGCTCCGGTTCTCCAGATTGGCCCCTTTGAACAGGGCTTCATCGGCGTTGTCCCAGAACCAGCTGTAGGCCTCCGGGCGCGCATCCTTGACCATGAAACTGGTCAACGCCGTGGCCGCCTGGGCATGGGCCAGGCCCGGCACCGCCACCCAGGGCGCCGTGGCGCTGGCCAGCCCCACCACGGTGGACGCCAGCAAGGGGCACAGGCCGGCCCGCCGCCGTCGGGATGAGAGAAGGAACGCAAACGCCATGGCCAGACCCTTTCAACTGTTTATGATCTACGCTTGTAGAGTGGCGTAACTCTACATATGTAGAGATCATGCTGATATCTGGCAAACCCTTGCCCCTGCCTGCCCCTCCGATGGAACAACAACGCAAGATCCTCATTGCCGACACCGCGATCGCCCTGTTGGGCAGTGTGGGCGCGCGCGGCCTGACCCACCGGGCCGTGGACGCCGAGGCGGGCCTGCCCACCGGCTCGACCTCCTTCTACTGCCGCTCGCGGCTGGACCTGCTGCGCCTGGCGCTGCAACGCCATGCCGCGCTGGACCTGGCCGACCTGATGCAGGACGCCGAACTGGCCCAACGCCCCGATTGGGCCGTGGGGGATCTGGTGGATCTGCTGATCCGCCGGGTGGATGACTGGCTGTCACTGGCCAAGCGGGGCCGTCTGGTAGCGCGGTTCGAGCTGTTCCTGCTGGCCTCGCGCGAGCCGGAACTGGCCGCCATCCTGGACACGCACCGCCAGCACTTCCTGCAGGCCGCGCTGGCGGCCCTGCAGCGCGCTGGCGTGGCGCGGGCCGAGGCCCTCGCCCCCCTGCTGGTGATGGCCATCGACGGATTGCTGCTCGACCGCGTGCGAACGCATGAGCAAACGGCGCCGGCCAACCAGTTGCGGGCGCTACTGGCGGGGATCATCCAGGCGTGAATCGCAGGCGGCGGCACCAGG
The DNA here is from genome assembly GCF_049274795.1 of Aquabacterium sp. GTDB lineage: Bacteria > Pseudomonadota > Gammaproteobacteria > Burkholderiales > Burkholderiaceae_C > Aquabacterium. The sequence continues at coordinate 10,827 of NZ_JBASTH010000050.1, read as the reverse complement.
GCCGGCGCTGGCGGCGCAGGTGCGGCGCTTGAAGGGCCGCGCTTGGCCCCCGATGTGTCATGCATGCCCCTTTTCGGGGCACGCGTCACAACCGGAGATGTCAGCGTCGGCGCCTCAAGTCCCGCACGTGACGCTCCACCAGCGACACCTGGGACTCGCCCATGCCATGCGCGGCACGCCATAGGCCGCTCACGGCACTGCAGGCCTCATGCGCGGGCCAGCAGGTGCCGCACGCGAGTCACGGCAGGCCACGCGTCACACCTCAGGGCCCCGTGCGCCACCCGCACGGGGCCACGGATGGCCCTCACTGCGCCACGCATGGCGCGCATTGGGCCGCACATGAAGCACGGACACCCACGCCCCAGCCGCGAAAAGGCAAAGAAAAAGCCCCGCGGGCGGGGCTTGGTCGGATGCGGGCAAGTGCTCGGCTTATCAGCCCTGCGCATGGGGGGGCGCAGGGCAAGCACTCAAATGGCATCGGCCTTGGACGGCACCGGCTTGAGCACCGGCGACTCATTGGCAGCGCGCGACGAACGGGCAAAGCGCACCGCAATGCCCTGGCGCAGCGACTCCAGGCCCGAGCCCTTGCCCGTGATCTTCAGCAGGGTGTAGCCATCGAGCGAGGCGCGCATCACATCGCTGCCCAGCGCCGTCATGGTGTCGTCCATGCGGCCCAGCAGCTTGCGCGTGCGGTGCGCGCGCACCCGCAACTGGTCCAGCTGGTGCAGATCGTTCTGGGCGTCGGCCACGTTCAGGCTGGGCGGCACCATCTGGGGGTTCTGGGCCAGCAGCACCAGCGCCTGGCGGCAGAAGGATTCGGAACGGTCGCCCATCTTGACCAGGCTGCGACGCGTGGTCACGGACAGGTCGATCAGACCGGAAAGGATGCTCTCGGCTTTGGCGAGGGCGGCGTCGAGTTCGGCGTAATCGTCGGCGCTGAGGTTCAAGGTAATGAGGTTCTGGCTCACGGCAGTCGGTCCCTGGGATTCGTTGATTGGAACGGCGCCGGTGGTCCCCGACGTCCGTTACAGAACGATAGCGGGCCTTTCGCCATCAGGCGACCCCCTTGAGGGGGGGGAACAAGTAGCAAAAGGAAACAACAGCCCTGACGGGCCGCTTGACGGGCATCGCGCCATGCGAAACCGTTGCCCAGGCCGCTTGCGGCCCTGAGCCGCACTCAGAACGTGATCTTCACCGAGGGCCCACTGCGCTGGGCGGGGCCGTGGAACACCGCCTCGATGTTGTTGCCATCCGGGTCCAGCACGAACGCGGCGTAATAGCCCGGATGGTAGGGGCGCGGGCCGGGCGCACCGTTGTCCTTGCCGCCATGGGCCAGCGCCGCTTCGTAGAAGGCCTTGACCGCGGCCTCGTCACGAGCCTGGAAGGCCAGGTGGTGGCGCCCCGTCAGGTGGCCCTGGGCGGCCAGGCTGTCGGCCGAGGACACGAACAGCTCGTCTGCCCAGAAATAGCCTTCATCGGCCCCGCCGATCGAAATGCCCAGCACGCCCAGCACGGCTTCGTAGAAAGTGCGGCTGGCAGCGAGGTCTCGTACTACCAGCTGGATGTGGTCGATCAGACGGCCTCGGTGCAGTTCCTGGGTTTCCATGCGGGGCTCCTTGGGGTTGTGATGCCAACCATCCTAGCCGGCCCCTCCAACCCTGGAACATCAGAGGGCAAGCGCCCAGCGATCGCCCCGTGCTTCCAGCGGGACAGGCCATTCAAAGGACCAGCATGGCCCCGAAAGACGAAGACAAGCTCAAGAGCGCCATCTCCCGCGTGGACAACCTGCAGGCCCAACTGGGCAACATCGCCAAGCGCGGCCCCAATGCGGCCAAGACCTGGATGACGCAGATCGCCAGCACCACCGACAAGGACCTGGCCACCGAACTCAAGAAGGGTGTGGCCACGCCCATGGCCACGCTGCTCAAAGACGTCAAGTCCGTCACCAAGGACCTGGAATCGCTCTACAAGGAAGGCTCGGACGCCAAGAAGCGCGCCGCCTATGCCGATGTCAAGGCCTTCCGCGCCAAGGCGGTGACGAAGTACCTGGCCTCCAGCAAGCAGTTCGAGTTGGAGAGTTTGAAGATCACGGCCAGCCTGATGAACGTGATCCCCAAGGGCGGCGGCATGTACCCCGGCATGGGTAACACCAACGTGAAGGCGCTGGTGGGCTATCTGGAGAACTTCAACAAGTACCTCAACGCCTTCAAGGTCGAGATCAACAAGATCTGATGCCTGGGCGCTGGGCAGCCGTCCACCGGACGGCTGCTGCGCTCACAGCAGCATGCCGCCCGACACTTCCACGCGCTGGCCCGTCATCCAGCCGTTGCCTTCGGTCAGCAGCGCGGCCATGGCCCCGCCGATGTCGTCGGGCAGGCCAACACGCCCCAGGGCCGTGAGACCTGCGATCTGCGCATTGAGCTGCTCGTTGTCGCGCACCGCACCACCGCCGAAATCCGTCTCGATGGCGCCGGGGGCCAGGGTGTTCACGGCGATGCCACGCGGCCCCAGCTCCTTGGCCATGTAGCGCGTCAGCACCTCGATGCCGCCCTTCATCGCCGCATAGGCCGCATAGCCCGGCAGGCTGAAGCGCGCCAGGCCGCTGGAGGTGTTGACGATGCGCCCGCCGTCGGCGATCAGCGGCAGCAGGGTCTGCGTGATGAAGAAGGTTCCCTTGAGGTGCACGTTGAAGAGTTGGTCAAACTGCGCCTCAGTGGTCTCGGTGAATGTGGCGTGCACGCCCATGCCGGCGTTGTTGACCAGGAAATCGAAGCGCTCGCGGCCCCAGCGGCTGGCCAGCTCGGTCTTCACGCGCTCGGCAAAGGCCGCAAAGCTGCGGCTGTCGCCCACGTCGAGCTGCAGCGCCACGGCCTGTCGGCCCAGGGCCTCGATCTCGCGCACGGCGGCCTGCGCCTCGGTCTCGTTGCCCTTGTAGGTGAGGATCACATCCGTGCCCTGGCGAGCCAGGTGCAGGGCAGCGTTGCGGCCCAGGCCACGGCTGCCGCCGGTGATCAGGGCGATGCGGGTGGGCGCGGTGTTGGAAGTGCTCATGGTGGGTGCTCCAGTGGGGTGCCGTCAGTGGGGATGGTGTGACTTTAGGCAGGCACACCAAGCGGATAAAGAGGCCAATATCGATCAGACTATTCCCCGATCAGGAACAATGTCGCCATGGACTTCGACAAGCTCCGCACCTTTGTCCGCGTGGCCGAGCTGGCCAGCTTCACGCGCGCGGCCGATCAGCTCGGCATGGCCAAGGGCCGCGTCTCCGATGCCGTCAACCGGCTGGAGGCCGACCTGGGCACGCGCCTGCTGCAGCGCACGACACGCAGCGTGCACCTCACACAAGATGGCCTGCAGTTCCTGGAGCGCGCCAAGGAGCTGCTGCAGGAGGCCGACGAGCTGCAGGCCATGTTCCAGCCGGCAGGCAGCGGGCTCAAGGGGCGGCTGCGCATCGATTTGTCGCACGCGCTAGCGCGCGACGTGGTGCTGCCGCGCCTGCCGGAGTTCCTGGCAGCACATCCGCAACTGGAGGTCGGCATCAGCACGACGGACCGGCGTGTCGACCTGGTGCGCGAAGGTTTCGACTGCGTGATGCGCGTGGGCACCTTGACGGATTCGGACCTGGTGGTGCGCCGCCTGGGCGAGCTGCCGCAGATCAACGTGGCCAGCCCGGCCTACCTGGCGCGCCACGGCACGCCCCAGACGCTGGACGAGCTGGCCACGCATCAAGTGGTGTACTACGACGGCAAGCTGGGCCTGCAGGGCGCGGCCTGGGAGTACGTGGACAAGGGTGGCGCACCGCGCCGCCTGCCGATGCGCGCCAGCGTGGTGGTCAACGGCACAGACGCGTACCACGCGGCCTGCCTGGCCGGGCTGGGGATGATCCAGGCACCCCTGCTGGGCATGCGGCGCCATGTGGAGGCCGGCACCCTGGTGCCGGTGATGCCCGCGCTGACCGCGCCGCCGCTGCCGGTGTCCCTGCTCTACGCCCACCGGCGCCAGATGCCGCCACGCGTGCGGGCCGTGCTGGACTGGCTCACGCAGGTGGTGTCGCCCCACCTGGCCCGCTGAGGCCCCACGGCGGTGTCAGCCTGGATCCCGCAGCGGGCAAAGCCTCAGGACGCGGCGCTGCTGTCCTGGAGTTGCGCCCTCAGGCGGTCTTCCTGCTCGCGCAGCTCCGGTGTGAACGCCTCGCCGAAGTCCTCGGCCTCGAACACGGGCCGGATCTCAATGTCGGAATCGCTCATCATGGGATTGGGGCAGCGCTTGACCCAGTCCACGGCCTCGTCCATCGAGGCCACCTGCCACAGCCAGAAGCCGGCGATCAACTCCTTCGTCTCGGCAAAAGGCCCGTCGATCACCGTGCGCAATGCGCCGGAGAAGCGCACCCGCTTGCCGCGGCTGCTGGGATGCAGGCCTTCGCCCGCCTGCATCACGCCGACCTTGACCAGCTCTTCGTTGTACTGGCCCATGGCAGCCAGCAGCTCGGTGGAGGGCATCTCGCCCGCTTCGGACTCCTTCGTGGCCTTCACGATCACCATCACGCGCATGTCTCTCTCCTTCAGTGGGTTGCCGGCTTCTTGCCGGGTTCATCCACACGACGAACGGCTCGGCCTGGAATCGACAAGACTGGTGGATCCCCCCGCGTCAATTCGTGAACCGAGGCTCCAGCGCCTCCTTGTACGGGTAGTACTGGAAGAAGGGCCTGGCCTCGTCCACCACCCGACCCACCGAGGGCCGGTCCAGCAGGCGCTCGAAATACGCGGCCAGCGCGGGCTGCCCCGCGTCGAAGGGCACGATGGTGCGTGCATAGAACAGGGCCGGCGCCGCTGCACAGTCAGCCTGGCTGAAGGCGGGGCCGGCCAGCCATGCGCCCTCCTTCACCTGCTGATCGATCAGGCCATAGGCCATGGTCAGCGTGGCCCGGGCCTCGCCCACGGCGCGCGCATCCGGCTCGGCCTGCCCGCGCAGGCGCTGCGCCACCAGGGACTGCATCGGCGTCATCACATACAGATCGCACAGACGGTCCCACAGCCGCGCGTCCAGGCGGGCTTGCGTATCGACCGGCAGCAGTGGCACGGCTTCGGGGTTCCGCTGCTGCAGGTGCTCGATGATGATGCTGGTCTCAGACACGATGCGTCCGCCATCGTCCAGCAGCGGCATCTTGCCGGTCGGCCAGCGCGTCAAGTGCTCGGCCCGCGCCTGCGGATCGCCCAGGTTCAGCAGCCGGGGCTCGAACGCCAGCCTCATCTCGTACAGTGCGATGAGCACCTTGTGGCAGTAGGACGACAGCGGGTGGTAGTGGAGAACGAGGGCCATGGTGGGCGCAAAGCGAAATGCCGGCTGAAGGTAGACGCCGCAGTCTGCTGATTGAATATTCAAGTATTTCGGGTTTCCACCGATAACCACCGTACCCCGTCGTCAAGGCCATCGACGCTGGGCTTGGCGACGACGCCGCAAACGGGATGGCCCGTCCTCTGCCGTACCCATGGACACCCATGAAACTCCGCCTCAAACTGCCGCTCGCTTTCGCGGGCATGCTGCTGCTGGTGCTGGCCGCCGCACTGTTCGGCATCCGCGAGCTCAACCAGTCGCTCACGCTGTACGGCACCGATGTGCAGGCCCGCGTGGCGCATGAGCGCGCCGTGGGCCACATCGAGAACCAGTTCAAGACGCAGGTTCAGGAGTGGAAGAACACCCTGCTGCGTGGCCAGCAGCCCGAGCAGTTGGACAAGTACTGGAAGGCCTTCCAGGACACCGAACGCGAAGTGGCCCAGGAAGCCCGCGCGCTGGATCAGCAATTGCTAGAAGGCGCCAGCAAGACGCTGATGGCGCAGTTCATCGACGCCCACGCCAAGATGGGCCAGGCCTACCGCAGCGCCTTCGACAAGTTCGTGGCCAGCGGCCACCAGGCCCCGGTGGGTGACGAAGCCGTCAAGGGCATGGACCGCGAGCCCAGCAAGTTCCTGTCCGAGGCCAGCGCGAAGATCGCCGCCGACAGCGCCGCCATCGCCGAGCAAGCCACGCGCAACGCGCACCACGCCACCGTGCTGAGCCTGGTGGTGATGCTGGTGGTCAGTGCCGTGGGCGTGACCTTCGGCGCGCTGGTCAGCCGGGCCATCGTCAAGCCCATCGACCATGCGGTGGGCCTGTCACGTGCCGTGGCCGAAGGCGACTTGACCCGCGCCATCCATGTACAGGGCCGCGACGAAGTGGCCGAGTTGCTGGGCGCCCTGCGCGACATGCAGGCCCGGCTGTCGAGCATCGTGCAGGGTGTGCGCCAGAACGCCGAGAGCGTGGCCACGGCCAGCAGCGAGATCTCCCTGGGCAACAACGACCTGGCCAACCGCACGGAACAGCAGGCCAGCGCCCTGCAGCAGACCGCCGCTTCGATGGAAGAGATCGGCGCCACCGTCAAGCACAACGCCGAGAACGCCCGCGAGGCCAATACGCTGGCCAAGGGCGCCAGCACCGTCGCTCTCAAGGGCGGCGAGGTGGTCGGTGAAGTGGTCGAGACGATGCGCGGCATCAACGACAGCTCGCGCCGCATCGTCGACATCATCAGCGTGATCGATGGCATCGCCTTCCAGACCAACATCCTGGCGCTGAACGCCGCTGTGGAAGCGGCCCGCGCGGGCGACCAGGGCCGCGGCTTCGCCGTGGTGGCCGGTGAGGTGCGCACCCTGGCCCAGCGCAGCGCCACCGCCGCCAAGGAGATCAAGGCCCTGATCGGCACCAGCGTGGAACGCGTGGAGGCCGGCAGCCAGTTGGTGGACCGCGCCGGTGCCACCATGACCGAGGTGGTGAGTGCGATCGAACGGGTCACCCAGATCATGGGCGAGATCAGCAGCGCCAACAGCGAGCAGAGCACCGGCATGGCCCAGATCGGCGAAGCCGTGGCCCAGATGGACCGCACCACGCAGCAGAACGCCGCGCTGGTGGAGGAAGGCGCCGCCGCGGCCGAGCAGCTCAAGAACCAGGCCCGCCAACTGGTGGAGTCCGTGGCCGTGTTCAAGGTGGCGGCGGCCTGAAGCCCGGCGCACGCGGCATGTCCTGTGCGCGGCACGGGTCTCATACTGCCGTGCACAATGGGCTGAACCTCACTGGGAAGGCCTTTGATGATCAAACCGCTCGCGCTTGCCTGCATCCTGTGTACCGCGCTGCAACCGGCCTTCGCGCAGAAGGTCGGTGAGGTCGATACTGCTTTCAAGCTGCTGGGGCCGGATCACAAGATCGTGATCGATGCCTACGATGACCCGAAGGTCAAGGGCGTGGCCTGCTACGTGGCCCGGGCCAAGACCGGCGGCATCAAGGGTGCCATCGGCCTGGCGGAAGACAAGGCCGATGCCTCCATCGCCTGCCGCCAGGTGGGGCCGATCAGCTTCAGCGAACCCATCAAGCAACAGGAAGAGCTCTTCACCGAGCGCCAGTCCATCCTGTTCAAGCGCTTGCGCGTGGTGCGCATGGTGGACCCGGCCCGCAACGTGCTGATCTACCTGAGCTACTCCGACAAGCTGATCGAGGGCTCGCCCAAGAACAGCGTGACGGTGGTGCCGATCGACCGGGGCACGGCCATTCCGCTCAAGTAGGGCTCAGGCGCGCGCACGCGGATGGCGTTGCGGCTGGCCGAAGTTCGCCTCGCCGAACAGGTGGCTGGCCACATCGCCCGGGAAGGCCCAGAACGGCGTGCGCTCGCTGGATGTGGCGCAGTTGGGATAGGCCGCATCGACAGACGGCCCTGCCAGTGTCTTCTCCAGCACCATGGAGATGTACTGGTCGTTGCTGCCCTCCAGCGTGTTGCCGTTGAGGATCACCTCCACCCCGGTGGATTGGGCATAGCGCCGCACGGCGTTGATGCGCGAGTTGATCGGCTCATAGGCGTCCACGCCCACACCGTTCTCGCTGGTCACGCGGATGCCATCGGGCACGCGGGCGGCCATGGAGTGGTTGCCCTCCGTGTGGCCCGGTGTGTGGACCAAGGCCAGGCCCGGGCCCAGGCCCAGGCTGCCATCGAAGGACAGCACCTTCTCAGCCGGAATACCAGCAATGCCGTTGGGACAGTACCAGTCGGCCTGCACGGGTAGCAAGGCCTGGGTGTTGGACCATTCCTGCCGGTGCACCAGCAGGCGCGCGTTCGGGAAGTAGCCCGCGCGCTGCCCATCGCCCAGCCAGCGGCGCACGTCCTGCGTGTGCAGGTGGTCGTAGCTGATGTAGTCCACCTGGGCCGGCTCGATGCCGCATTCGGCCAGCGCGCTTTCCACGGTGTTGTACTTGGGCGCCACCAGCCCGTTGAGCGCAGGCGGGATGCCTTTGGCCAGGCGCTTGAAGAACGGCGTCTCGCGGTTGGCATCGTGGTCGGTGGGCGAGAGCATGAGCGTGCGCAAGGCGCCCTCGTGGTCCAGGTACTGCACCACGAACAGCCGGTTCAGCAGGTGCACCAGCGGGAACTTGAAGACGTGCTGCGCGAACACGCCCGTGAAGGCGTAGTAGGTAGGGTACGGCGCGCGGATCAGGTCGAAGCTGCGATAGAACAGCACCTGCGGCTCACTCAGCATGCGCTCGCGCAGGGCCTGTGCGCAGCGGCGGACATCACGCAGGCGGTCCTGCGGGCTGGCGGCATCACGCGCGTGGTCGAAATCGGTCAAGGCGCGCATGCCCAGCGGCAAGGCCACGGAAGGCTGGGTGCTCATACAAAGGTCTTTCAATAGCCGGCCATGCGGGCCGTGACGATGCGGTTGAGGGCGTCGGGCGACCACTTACCCAACTGGTAGAACAGGCGCGTCTGCCAGCCCACAGTGGAGTGCACGGGCAAGCGGCTGGGAGCCCCCTGCGCCAGACGCCAGACCGTGCAGGCCACGTCGTCAGCGCTCAGGCGCACGCCCAGGGCCTGCACCGTTTTCATCTTGCTCACCTCGTTGGCCACCATCGCCGTGTTCACGAAAAGCGGCAGCACGTCGACGACACGGATGCCATGGCGCTGCCACTCAATGTCCAGCGACTCCGTCAGGCTGCGCACCGCCGCCTTGGTGGCCGAGTAGGTCGCCAGCATGGGCTGGCCATACAGGGCCGATGCCGAGCACATGTTGATCACGCGGGCGCCGTGTGTCTGCTTCAGCCAGGGCAAGGCCGCATGGCAGCCGTTGAGCACGCCCTTGATGTTGATGTCGATGACACGGTGGTGGCGAGCGGCCGGCACATCCTCGAACGCATCGGTGATGGCGATGCCCGCGTTGTTGAACAGCACGTCCAGGCGCTGGCCCGCTGCCTGCCAGAAGGCTTCCAGCGGCGCGTTCCAGTCCTGCGCGTTGGAGACGTCCAGGCGCGCCACATGACAGTGCGAAGGGCCAAGCGCCTGCGCCAGATCCTGGAGCGCGGCCTCGTCCACATCGGAGAGCCCCACGAACCAGCCTGCCGAGGCAAAGCGCTGCGCGACGGCCTTGCCGATGCCGGCGGCCGCACCCGTGATGAAGATGCTGCGGGGTGGGATGTTCAAGGCCATGGGTGCTCTGTGGTGAGATGGGGCGTAGCTTAGGGCGCCCGGGTTCACCCCGTCTTGACTGGCACATCCACCGATTTGACAATTTCGTCCATGCCATCTGCCGCCCCTGCCCCGCTCGACCGCGCCTTCGCGCGCCTGCGCGAACGTGATCGGGTGCCGGGCATGGTGCCCATGACGCTGGTGCACGTGCTGGCCCAACATCTTCGTCAACAGGGGCTGGTGCCTGAGCAGGTGCTGGGCCCTGCCCTGGCCTCACGCCTGGCGCAGTCCTCCGAGGAGCACTTCGAGCGCTGGCCCGCCGAAGACTATTGCCGACTGCTGCAGGCCGCGGCGGAGCAGTTGTCGGATCCGCTGCTGGGGCTGCACCTGGGCCAGGGCATCCGCCCGGCGCACCTGGGCGCGCTCGGCTACGTGCTGCTCGCGTGCGAGAACCTGGGCGCCGCACTGGCCCGCATCCAGCGTTACCACCGTCTGGTCAACGACATCAACCCGATCGAGCCGCGCATAGTCGGCGATCAACTGGAGCTGCGATGGGGTGCGGCACACGGCCGCACCGGTGCACTGTACGACGAATCCGGCATCGCCGGCATCGTGCAGATCGGGCGCGAGTTGTGTGGCGAGCGCCTGCCCGTCACGGCGCTGGATTTCATCAACCCGCCCCCGCGCGACAGCCGCCCCTACGACCGCTACTTCGGCTGCAAAGTGCGCTTCGGCCAATCGGTGACGCGCCTGGTGCTGCCGCTGGCCAGCCTGGCCGCGCCCTTGCGCCAGACAGACCCGACCTTGCTGCGGCTGATGGAGCGCCAGGTCGATGCCGCGATGGCGCAGTTGCCTGAGGATGGCGATCTGGCGGAGATGACCCGGCGCGTGATCGCGCACATGGCGCCTCAAGGCATGCCCGAGTTGCCGCACGTGGCGCACGAGCTGCGCCTGTCGCCTCGCGTGTTCTACCGCAGGCTGGCTGCTCAAGGCCTGAACTTCCGTGAGCTGCGTGAAAGCGCCCTGCGGCAACTGGCCGAGATGCACCTGCGCGATGAACGCCTTACCTTGGCCGAAGTGGGCGCGCTGCTGGGTTATTCCGAGCAGAGCGCGTTCTCAAGGGCCTTTCGCCGCTGGGCGGGTGTTTCGCCTCAACACTGGCGGCGCGATCAGGGCGGCAGCAGCCGGCCCATGTCAGCCACCACGCATCATTGAGGAGCTGTGTGAGGTTGCCCCCGAAAAGTGGAGTTCTTAGCTCATGACCACAATGCTGGAAAGGAGCGAAGAAATGGTCGACAAGCAGGTACGTGGCAAGTACACCCTGGAGTACAAACTGGAGGCTGTCAGGC
>NZ_JBASTH010000049.1:0-2443 GCF_049274795.1 Aquabacterium sp. | reverse complement strand
GTCATCATGGCAACGTTTTCGATCAGCACGTTTTCGGTCAGCTCCAGTTCCAGGCATTCCGGCGTCAACCCGTTATCCGCCAGTGCATGCTCAATATGGATCATAAGGTTCTCATCCTGGAACTGGCGCGGCGACAGATTCACCGCCATACGCAACGGCGGCAAACCGGCCTCGAGCCATACACGATTCTGACGGCAGGCCTCCGCGAGCACCCAGGCACCGATCGGTACAATCAGGCCGGTCTCTTCCGCCAGCGGGATGAATTCAGCCGGCGATACCGAACCCAGCTCCGGATTGTTCCAGCGCAGTAAGGCTTCCATGCCGGTGATCTGGCCGTTCTCCAAATTCACGATCGGCTGGTAATGTGCCGACAATTCACCGCGCTCGAGCGCGCGCCGCAAGCGGTTCTCAAGCCCCAGGCGCGCCGCCAGCCGGACGTTCGTCTCGGCGGTATAGATCTGATAGCGGTTGCGTCCCTGGTCTTTGGCCTGATACATCGCCGCATCGGCGTTCTTAAGCAAGGTCTGCGCGTCGGCCGCATCCGCGGGATACATGCTGATGCCGATGCTGGGCGTAATGAACAGCTCGCGACCTTCGAGATGCAGCGGCTTGCCCAACGCCTCAATAATCGTTGTGGCAATCACGGTCGCATCTTCGACCCGGGTAATTTCCTCGAGCACCACCACGAATTCGTCACCGGATAGTCGCGCAACCGTGTCGATCGAGCGGACGCTGTCGATCAGACGCGCCGCGGCTTTCTTGAGCACCCGGTCGCCGACGTCATGCCCGAGCGTATCGTTGATGACCTTGAATCGATCGAGATCGACGAACAGCGCCGCGACCATCATGCCGTGCCGGCTGGCGCGCGCAAGCGCGCCACTGACGCGGTCGACCAAAAGCACGCGGTTCGGCAGCCCGGTGAGCGAGTCGTGATGCGCCAGGTACTCCAGGCGCTCTTCGGCGCGCTTGCGTTCGGTAATATCGCGACTCACGGTCGCGATCGCGATCGGCTCGCCGGTGGCCAAGTTGCGTACCAAAAACCCTGTGCTCATCATGGGAATCTGGGTGTCGGTCTTGAAATTCCTGAAACGCAGCTCGCCTTCCCAATAGCCTTCCTTGATCAAGGCCGGGAACCCGTGGTCGTGAAACTCGCGCCGGTCGGCCTCGGCAATATAGTCGAAGATATGCGTCGCCTTGGCTTGCTCGATGCTGTCCAGTCCGACCAGCTGGCGACCGGCGGGGTTCACGAATATGACTCGTCCATCGAGCGACGCAACGGCGATAAAATCGCGACTGTATTCCACCAGCGCCGCAAGTGTCTGGCGCTCCTCCTCACCTTTCCGGAACGCGCGCATGTCACGCCCGGTACCGATCAGACCGATACTCACACCTTGTTCATCGCGCAATTTTACGCCGTTCCAGAGATACGGGACCGGGCCGTTCGGGCCGAGCAGGTTGTATTCCATCTCGAAGTATTCGCCCTTTTTCATTTCGCGCCGCATCAGCTCGGTGATCTGGTCGCGCTCGCCCGGAGGGACGATTTCCTGCCAAGGCACCCCTAACAGTTCGACGGGCGACCGGCCAAGCAATTGTTCCAGCTTCTTGTTCCATCGGACCATGCACCCTTTCCGGTCGACCTGGTACACCACGTCGGGGATACCTTCCATGATGGTTTGCTGCCCGTGCAGCGCCGCGCCCAACTCCTGGGTCTTGTGCTCGATCAGACTGCGGGCCTCGTCCAGTTCCTGGGTCATTTTATTGAACGTGACCGCGAGCTGCCCCAGTTCGTCGCGCGAAGCGATTACGATGCGGTGCGCAAGGTCGCCATGGCCCACGCGTTCGGCGCCGGTGCGCAGCAAATCGATCTCCTGATGCATTTGCCGGAAGAAAAGGAACGAGAACCACAGACCGAGCGCTGTAAGCAGGCCGGTCACCGCGAATGTAGCATTGCGGAACACCCGATACATCCAGCGCGCACCTTCCGACAATGTGGCGGAGAATTCTGTTTCCACCCGCGTGAGCTGGGCGTTGATCCGGTCTACCGCTACCAAGAGCTCATTCGCTTGCACATCGGTGAGTGTTTGCAACTCAACCTCGCGGTGCAGTGTATCGGCCATGATTTCAAGCTCGGCCATATGGCGATCGCCTTCGGTCCAAAGCGCGACGGCCTTTTCGACGTATTCGATCCAGCCGAACCAGCGATAAATAATGACGGCGGCGACGAAATCGTCGGGATGGTTGTGTCCGGCGATGAAGCTTTCGAGCGCGAGCGAGTGGTCCAACGTCGGGGCGTTCAGCGCGAGGCGTAACCGATGATCAGCCTGCGGAACGGCTATGGCCTTAAGGTATTCTTCGTAGTAGCGTGGATCGCGCGTGCCAGCGTAGCGCTGCAGATGATAAACCGCGTCCTTCTGCCCCTTGGCCCATAATCCCTCACCTCGGA
>NZ_JBASTH010000048.1:0-50152 GCF_049274795.1 Aquabacterium sp. | reverse complement strand
GAGGTTCGTGAGCGTGCCGTGCGCATGGTGCAGGAGCACCAGGCCGATTACCCGTCGCAGTGGGCGGCGATCGAGTCAATCGCCGGCAAGATTGGCTGCGTGCCGCAGACGCTGCACACGTGGGTGCGTCAGCACGAGGTCGATGCCGGTCAGCGTGAGGGTGTCTCGACGACCGAAGCCCAGCGCATCAAGGCCCTTGAGCGTGAGAGCCGTGAACTGCGCAAGGCCAACGAGATACTCAAACTGGCCAGCGCGTTTTTCGCCCAGGCGGAACTCGACCGCCGCATCAAATCCTGAAGGCCTTCGTCGACCAGCACCGCAAGCAATTTGGGGTCGAGTCGATCTGCCGTGCCCTGCAGATCGCCCCATCGGCATATTGGCGCCATGCCGCACGCCAGCAACAGCCAGCCTTGCGCTCGGTGCGTGCCCGGCGCGATGCGGAGTTGATGCCGCAGATTCAGCGTGTGTGGCAAGCCAACCTGCGGGTCTATGGCGCAGACAAGGTCGCGCAGGGCCTGTAGTTCTGCCGGCTGCGGTGCGCGCGAGAAGATGCGCAGAAAGGTGTCTTGCGCCAGGTCCGCCGCGTCATGGGGTGAGCCGAGCTTCTTGTGCAACCAGCCAGCAGCCACGCGTGGTGGTCGCTGTAGAGCGCGTGCACTTGCTGCTGCAGGACAGGGTTGGTGGCAGACATCGCCTACTCCGCGTGGGCTTGCAAGACCCATCATTGGAGATGAGAAATGTTCTCATTATGGAGCGCTGCCGAAACAGGTCGCCGTCGCTGATCCGAGCACCCGGTGTGCCTCTTCATCGACAATGCATCTGGCGGTTGTCGTGTCCACGCTCAAGGGCGAGCCGCCAGATGGCATGGATGAGATGAACAAAGACCCGCTGCATGGCGTGACCCTGGCCCACATGGTCGAGGATCTGTCCGATTACTATGGCTGGAGCGAGCTTGGCCGCCTCATTCCGGTGCGTTGTTTCACGCACGACCCCAGCGTGTCATCGAGCTTGAAGTTCCTGCGCAGGACACCGTGGGCCCGCGCCAAGGTCGAGGCCTTGTACCTTGAGACATGGCGGCGTGCCCAGGCGACCAAGGGCAGGGAGTGAATGGGGTCACTCGATTCGGGCGATGAGGCCTTCGCGTTCCAGATCGTGAACCACGTTGTCCGGAACGTTCTGGCTGCTGGACAAGAGCTTGAGCAACCACTCCGTAGGGGTGAAGCCGTTGACCATGCGCAGCAGCCGAGTGTGCAGTGGATTCAGGTCGGGGTTTGAGGACAGGACTGCAACCTGACCCTTGACCGTGCGAGTGTGAATCATGGAGCCAGATGGTAGCGGCTGGCGGATGCCCGTTCCTTGAGGCAGGGCAATAGGCTGCCGCCCAAGCGGGGTATCCCGCTGGCTTGCTCAGCCGTCTTTACGTGGGCGGCCGGGTTTGAGCGGGGCCAAGGCATCGAGCGCGGCCTTGAGCTTGGCGTCGCTCAGGCCCGCCAGCGCCTGAAGGCCCGCACGCAGCAACTCGCTTTTCTTGGCAGGGCGCTTGAAGCCCAGAGCGCGTTCCTTGAGCTGATCGATGAGCTTGAAGTCATCGTGGGGCATCGTGAAACTGTCGCGCACCAGCTTGTGCTTGACCTTCTTCGGGGCGGCGGCCTTGGGCGCAGCTACCGGCTTGGGAGTTGCCGGAGCCTTGGCTGTCTTGGCGGCTACCTTGCTGGCAGGCGCCTTCTTGGCAGCAGGGCGTTTCACGGCGGGCTTCTTTGCGGCGATCTTCTTGGCCACTGGCTTGCTCGCAGCCGCCTTGCGGGCGGGGGCGTCGGATGAGGTGGTCGGGGCGGGCGCGGTGGCAGGCAGGGTAGCGGGCATCGAATGACCTCGTTAAATCGTATAAATGATTTATACCTTAAATGCCACTCGGCTTTCAATAGGCCGAAGGGGCCATCTTTGGGCCTTCACGCCTTGCCGTTACGCTCCGCATACGCCGACATCATCTCCGTCAGCTCATTGACCAGCCGGTCGATGCCGAAGGGCGGATGCGGCAGGCTCAGGTAGCGCATCACGGTGTACACGGTGCTGTTGTAGCCCACGAAGACGCTGACCTGCAGATCCCGCGGCTGGTACTCGTTGTGGTGGTGCAGCATGTACTGCCGCGCCACCTCCATCAACTGCTGCTCGGCGGTCTGCACGGCCTGCACGGTGCTCAGCTCGTGCCAATGGCGGGCCACGGCCCGGTAGCCGGGGTTGTCCGACACCAGCGCGACGATCTCCAGCAGGCAGGATTTGTAGAAGGTGGGGTAATCCAGCGCCAGGCGCTGCGGCAGGTTGCGCATCACCACCAGGGACACATCCGCGGCCATGCGGGAGACCAGCCCTGCCAGCAACTCGTCCTTGTTCTTGAAGTACTGGTAGAGCGAGCCTACGCTGACGCCGGCCTCCTCCGCGACATCACGCGTGGTCAGGTGCAGGCCACGTCGGTCGAAGGCGCGAGCCGTGGCCTCGATCAGGTTCTGGACCATCACCTGGGAGCGTTGTTGTTGGGGTGGCTTGCGCATGGCGTGAGGGTGTCGATCTGAAAGCGGGTCATTCGCGACTTGAATGCGAACATTTGTTTGCATCATAGTGAGCAGGCCCATTCATGACAAGGAGACACCGTGCTTGCTGCCCACACCACACCGACTGCTGCCGACACCCCGGTGCCCGAATTCGCCCCCACGGAGGTGCGCGCACAAGGCCTGGGCCCTGATTCGCTGCTGTGGGACCACCTGGGTGACCTGCGCGGTCTGCTCACGATCTTCCGCATCGGCCTGCTGCAGAACATGCACCCGGCCGTGAGCCGTGCGCTGGAGCAGCACTCGGGCGATGTCTTTCTGAAGAACCCCTGGAACCGCCTGCTGCGCTCACTGCCGCCCATCCTGGGCGTGATCTACGGGCCGGATCCGGGCGCCATCGGGCGCCGGGTGCGCGATTACCACGTCAACATCAAAGGCCACCTGGCCACGGGCGAGGCCTACCACTCCTTGAGCCCGGACCTCTTCTTCTGGACGCACGCCACCTTCGTGGAAGGCGTGATTTCGATGACGGCACGGTTCGGCAAACCGCTGACAGAACGCGAACAGGAGCAGCTGTACCAGGAGTCCATCGAGTGGTATCGGCGCTATGGCCTGTCGATGCGCCCCGTGCCGCCGGACTACGCCAGCTTCAAGCGCTACTGGGACGGTATGCTCGACACCCTGGTGCCGACCCCCATCACCGACCATGCGATCAAGCTGCGGGAAACGCCCCCACCGTTCGAATCCATTCCCAAGCCGGTGTGGCGGCTGCTCGATCCCATGGTTACCGGGTTCTCGCAGTGGCTGGCCCGCGGCACCTTGCCGGAGACGGCGCGCGCCAAGCTGGGCATGAAGTGGTCTCGCTTCGATGAGGTGCTGCTGCGCATGTTCTGCACCGTGGTCCGCGTGAGCTTCCGCCTGCTGCCCAAGGAGTGGCGCTACCTGCCGATGGTGCGTGAATGGCGCGCACAGAGGGCGCAGGCCGACAAGGTGGCCCGCGCCGAATAACGCATGAATCTTCTGGCCCATGGCGTGTCAACGCCTGGTCTTGGCGTCGACTCAGACTCCTGCTTGCGCTGCACACCGTGGCGCCATTCGGCCCCACGAGGGGCGAACTTTTGTACCTCTCGCAAGCAGTAAGGATTTGAGCCATGAGTGACGAGAACAAGGGCCTGCCTGCAGACGCAGCCCAAGCCGGCGATGCGCCGTTGATGACCGACCGGCGCGCGGTGCTGCGCGGCGCGGCCACCTTGTCGGCCCTGACCGCAGGGGCCGGCCTGATGGGCGTGATGGAGCCCGCGCAGGCGGCAGGCACGGTCACCAGCTTCGCGCTGGCCGTGCTGCCCGACACCCAGTTCTACTCGCGCTACGCCACCACCGACGAAGGCCAGCAGTTCCAGCGCACCTATGGCTCGACGCCCTTCGCGGCGCAGACCCAATGGATCGCGGACAACGCTGCGGCCTACAACATCCCCTTCGTGATCCACCTGGGTGACGTGGTAGACCAGGTCGGTAAGCCCAACCAGTGGCGCGTGGCCGACGAGGCCATGAAGCTGCTGGAAACCGCCGGCGTGCCGTACTCCATCCTGGCCGGCAACCACGACGTGCTGACCGACTACGACTACCGCTACCCGTCGGATCAGAACTCGGGCACTGATGCTCAGCGCAACCTGGCCTCCGAGCCCTACCTGCAGTGGTTCCCCACCAGCCGAGCGGCGCGCCAGACCACCTTCAAGGAGCGCCACAGCTCGGGCTTCCATGAGGTCCATATCTTCGAAGTGCATGGCGTGAAGTTCATGGTGCTGTCGCTGTCGTGGCGCATCTCGAACTCCGGCATCGCCTGGGCCCGCGACATCATTGCGCGCAACCCCGGTGTGCCCGTGATCTTGTCCAACCACCAGTTGCTCAACATCGATGGCGACGGCATCAGCCCGCTCGAGACCGAGTACGGCAAGATGCTGTGGGACAAGCTGATCCGCGACAACGACCAGATCTTTATGACGCTCAATGGCCACCACCACGGTGCAGCCTACCTGCGCAAGTTCAACGACTTCGGCAACGAAGTGCACCAGATGGTGGTGGACTACCAGATGGACTACCAAGGCGGCAACGCCATGATGCGCCTGTACGAGCTGGACCTGATGGGCAACAAGATCGACGTGATGTCGTTCTCGCCGTGGGTGGTGCAAAAGCCCAGCAACACGCTCAACCAGTTCGATTTCGCCGAGCGGCAGCAGCCCAACAACCGCTTCAGCATCCCCGTCAACTTCAAGAAGCGCTTCGCGGGTTTCCTGCGCTGGCGCCCGACGGTGTCGACCACCGGCGCCGCCATCCTGCCGCGCGTGCGCGCTGAGCTGCTGGCCAACTACGTCGAGCCCGTGCCGCCCGTCACGCGCCCGCCCGGTGACATCAACGACTTCCCCGTGGTGTCGGACACCTACGCCCACTGGCGTGCGCCGGCTAACCTCGCCGAAGGTCAGGTGGTGCGCGTGGGTGAGGCCCTGCCCGACATCGCCGGTGGCTTCGACATGGTCCGCGCCCCGCTGCAAGGCCAGGCGCAGGTGGGTGACGTGGTGTGGACCAAGGACAAGCACTACCTGTCGTCGGCAGCCGGCAGCGTGCGCTTCATGAACTCGGACAGGACCGCGGACCGCCTGAGCGCCTTCCTGAGTGCCATGGGCGCGAACGTGAACGGCCGCAGCTTCTGGACTGGCTATACCATCGAAGCCTTCGTGAAGATTCCGGATGACTGGAACTCCGACAAGCACCGCTGGGGCAACATCCTGGGCCGCCAGGGCAATCGTGGCAATGTGCCCGGCGGCTACCGTGGTGGGGACCCTGAGGCATCGAGCGTGCTGTTCGCGATCTCCAGCCTGCGCGAAGTGCAGTGGGAAGTGGTGCCTGCCAACAACTCGGCCTATGCCCAGACCAACTGGTCGGGCGAGCTGATCCGCAACACCTGGTACCACGTGGCCGTCGTGAACGATCCGGCCACCGCCACCACCACGCTGTACATCGATGGCGCGCCGGTGCTGCGCAACGTGGTCAACGCGGGCACGGGCACGCGCTCGCAGAACTCGCCGCTGCCCTGGATCATCGGCGCGGGCTGGTGGAACGGTGTGCTGGCCGATGGCTACTATGGGTGGGTGGGCGAGCTGCGCCTGGTGGGCAAGCCGCTCACGCAGGACCAGTGGCTGACCGCACGCCGCGTCTGATCCATCTCTGTCTATCCGGCGGTGGCGCCTGAGCGCGCTGCCGCCAGGCACCTCATCTTTGTGCCCGTAACGCGGCACCCCCCTGTTCGGAGTTTTCTCATGTTCAAGCGCATTCTCTTTGCAGCCACGGCTGTGATCGCCCTGTCCACCTCGGCCCACGCCGTGCAGTTCCAGGCTGAAGGCGGCATCTTCAATGGCGCCGACTACGGCACCAGCTATGCTGGCGCCGGCGGCACCACGCCCTTGTACAACCAGGCCCTGGGCGCGGTTTTCGATGGCAGCAACGGCGCCTTCGATGCCTTCGGCTTCTACAACGCCGGTGTCGGTAGCCTGACGCAACAGCGCCAGGTCGATCTGCTGAGCGGCAATGTCTACCGCTTCTTCGATACCTTCACCAACAACACCGGCGGCACGATCACCACCACGTTGAACTTCTTTGGCAACCTGGGTTCGGACGGCGACGAACTGATCAGCTTTAACAACGGTGGCCTGATCGTGAGCTGTGAAGACGATTGGTCCGGCGCCTGCGGCGGTGGCGACCCCGTGCTGGCGCTGGTGTCGGGTAACAACGGCCTGGGCCAGGCTGCGATCACGCCGGACCGCTACAACGTGAGCTTCTCGATCACGCTGCAAGCCGGTCAGAGCCTGAGCCTGCTGAACTTCGCCTTCCTGGCCAGCGAGGTCGATGGACCCACCGCCGCCGATGTGCTGTTGGGCAAGGCCACGGGCCAGGCCCTGCTCAACGCCCCGCGCCTGGACGGCCTGACGGCGGCCCAGATCGGCAGCATCGCCAACTTCAACATCCCCCCCGTGCCCGAGGCATCGAGCTGGGCCATGCTGGTGGCCGGCCTGGGCGTGATGGGCGTGCTGCGCGCCCGCTCGCGCCGCACGGCTGCGGCGGCCTGATCGGCTCGCCAAGGCCCGGGGCCCGGGCGTGAATGTGCCTATGGGTTCTGGCCGCTTGAGATGACGGTTCCATGAGGGTGGCTTACCATCGATGGACCACTCCCTCATGGACCGTCCACGATGAAGAAACTGATCAAGCGCCATGCCGTGCGCCTGGAGTTCGACCAGGATTCGCTGGTCCATCTCAACCTGTCTGGCGCGGCCTTCATTGGCGACACGCTCTGGGTGGCTGGCGACGAGGCCTGTGGCATCGACCGCCTGACGCGGTTGCCACCTGTGGGCCCTGAAACCCTGCGTTTCGGCGAGCCGGTGAATTTCCCCTTGGCGGATTTCATCGATCTGCCGGGCGATGCCGATGACGAGGCCGATCTGGAAGGCATGGCTTTCGATGGCCGCTGCCTGTGGGTGGTGGGCTCGCACGGGCTCAAGCGCAAGAACGCCAAACCCGGGCGCAGCGCGCAGGACAACGCCCGTCGCCTGGCCAAGCTCAGCCTGGATTCGAACCGGCTGCTGCTGGCCTGCATTCCGGTGGAGCAAGGGGAGTGTAGTGTGCCCACGCTCGTGCCACGCGCAAGTGATGGCCGGCGAGCCCGGCGCCTGCAGGGCGACGAGCGTACCAATGCCCTGACCCGACTGCTGGCCGATGATCCGCACTTCGGCCCTTTCCTGGCCCTGCCGGGCAAGGACAATGGCTTCGACGTGGAAGGCATGGCCTTGTTGGGCGAATCCATGCTGCTGGGCCTGCGCGGGCCGGTGCTGCGTGGCTGGGCGGGTCTGCTGGAGGTCAACCCTCGTGCGCAGGGCGATCACCTCCAGTTGGCTGCCTTGCAGGGCGGCGACGCACCGTTGCGCAAGCACTTCCTGAACCTGGGAGGTCTGGGTGTGCGCGATCTGCACATGGATGGCGATGACCTCTACATCCTGGCCGGCCCGACCATGGTGCTGGACGGCGACATTCGCCTGTACCGCTGGGCCGGTGCCCGGCAGGCGCTGCAGACCAATGACGAGCCCGTCATCTTCTGGCCTGATCTGCCCGTGGTCTGTACGTTGCCGCATGAACCGGGTACTGATCGTGCGGAGGCGTTTTGCGCCTTGCCGACGCACCTGGCGCGCTCGCCCTCATGGCTGGCGCTGTACGACGCGCCGGCGCCTGCGCGGCACCCTGATGAGTTCACGGTGCTGGGCGACCTGGTCGCGCGCGCCTGAGTTGATGTGGATGTCAGCGGGGCAGGATGTTGGGCAGCAGCGGGCGGTCCAGCCGGTGCCGCCACCACTTGAGCGCCTCGCCCATGTGTTCGGTGCGCCAAGCCAGCCAGAAGGTTTCGGGCGGGCGGGGCTCTTCTACCGGCAAGGCCACCAGGGCACCTGAGGCCAGTTCCTTGCCGATGCAGGCGCGGGGCAAAAAGCCCAGCCCCAGGCCGGCGGCCTGGCATTCGATCTTGGCCTGATTGCAGGCCCACGGTGCGGTCGCTCAGTGAACGGGCGCCATCGCCCACCACCACGGCGGTGTGCTCCAGCAGATCGGCCCGCGTGATGGGGCGCTCCAGCTTCGCCATCCTGGACCGGCGGCGCTTCTTGATCGGTGTGCAGATCCTGCTCGGGCTGGTCAGTGCGACCCTGCTGGTGCTGGCCCAGACCAATTCGCTCACGGTGGAGTCGCTGATCGCGCTGACCTTCGTCGGCGGCATCGGCGCGGCGCTGCTGTGGTGGCGCCGCCAGAAGGCGCAGGCCACAGGGCTGGAGGAGCAGTTCTTCGGCGCCTTCCGGGCGGGCCTGCGCTATGCCCGCGCCAGCCGTGAACTGCACGTGGTACTGCTGCGTGCGGCGGTGTTCTTCCTGTTTGCCAGTTCGGTGTGGGCGCTGCTGCCCCTGGTGGCGCGCCAGGTGCTGGGCGGCACGGCTGGCTTCTACGGTGTGCTGCTCGGTGCGGTGGGCGCGGGCGCCATCATCGGCGCGGTTGGCCTGGTCGCTGCCGCCGTGATCTTCCACCGCGTGAAGCTGCCCACCTGCGAGGCCGATCTGCAGCCCTCCAACCACTGGCCCGAGCCGCTGCTGGCCGAACCCGTGGCGCATGACTGCGGCCCGGTGATGATCCAGATCGAATACCGCATCCGCAAGGAAGACCGTGGCGCCTTCCTGCGTGCCGTGCACCGCCTGTCGCAGCAGCGCCGCCGCGATGGGGTCTATGCCTGGGGCGTGGCCGAGCACAGCCATGATCCCGAACAAGTGATCGAGTGGTTCATGGTCGAATCGTGGGCCGAGCATCTGCGCCAGCACCAGCGCGTGTCCCACGCCGATGCCGACCTGCAATCCGAGGCGCTGCGCTACCACGTGGGGCCGGACAAACCGGCAGTTCATCACTACCTGGCACTTGGCGGGCTCAAGGATGAGGTGGCATGAGCTACAGTAAGCCCCCATGATCGCGACCGGGTGACAAGGACACCGCCGCCCGGGTGAAAGCGAAGCCACCTTGGGGGGCCTGTGTCCGGTAACAAAAAAACAGTGATCCACCGACACCGTTCTCTTTCGCTGGCGGCCTGGTTCTGGTGGATCTCCTCAGCGCTCTTCATCATGGCTGTGTTGGTCGTGGGGCGCATCATGTTTGTCGATTGGCGAGAGCTGCGCCGGGCAGAGAATGCCGTGGTGCTGATCGAGCAACTGCGCCTGGGCATGGTCGCGGCCGAGATGGTGTCGCGCGAGCGCGGGCCGGCCAATGGCGTGCTGGGGGCCGAGGCGCCCACCAGCGAGGTATTGAAGGCCTCACTGGTTCAGGCCAGGGAGCGCACGGACCAGGCCTATGCGGCCTTCGCCAAGGCTTTGCGCGAGGTGCCCCAGCAGGGACGGCGCCAGTCCATCGGCCGCCAGGTCGAGGGTTTCCAGACAGCGCTGGACCAGGCGCGCAGGCGCGTCGATGCGGTGGCGGCCCTGCCGCTGGCACAGCGCAAGCCGGAATCGATCAAGGTGGCGGTGGACGGCATGATCCGCCTGGTGGGGATGCTGCGTCCCGTCGTCATGCTGGTGATCGACGATCTGCACGAAGACCAACCCGCGATGAGCTCCGTCGTGGTCGGGGCCATGCTGGCGTCGGAGTTGCGCGAGTTGACCGGGCAGTTGGGCTCCCTGCTGACACCTGCGCTCAGCCACGATGCGCCCCTGTCGATCGAAGAGCGCCTGGCCATCGAACGCATGCGCGGCCGCATCGCGCAGTTGCGCGTGCTGGTCGCTTCCCGCGTGGGGGTGGGGCACGTGACGGACACGGTGCGGCAGGCGCATGCCCGCATGGAGCAGGATTACTTCGGGCGGGCCGATGCGCTGGTGACGCAGGTGCTCAAGTCAGGTGAGCACGGTGGCTATGGCATGAGTACGGCGCAGTTCGCGGCCCGCTATGTGCCGGACATGAACGCCATCCTGGGCCTGCGGGATGCTCTGTTCGACGAGGGGCGTGCGCGTGGCGAGGCGATGCACACGGAACAGCGCCGCACGGTGTCTGTGATGCTGGGCATGACCGGGCTGCACATTGCGCTGATCGTGCTGGGCCTGTACCTGATGCGCCGCCGGGTGATCAAGCCCTTGGGGCGCGCGACCGAAGCCCTCGAAGCCATGCGCGAGAACCGCTGTGTGCCCTTGGTAGCCCCCGTGCCGGGTGACGAGATCGCTGCGGTGTTCGATGGCATCGCGGCCCTGCAGGCGCAGCATCAGGAGCGCGCGGCATTGGAGGCCGAGCGTGACAAGCTGATCGAGCGCTTGCGCGTGCAATCCAGCACCGACTTCCTGACCACCTTGCCCAACCGCCGCGCCTTCTTCGAAGCGGCGGAGGCCGAGCTGGCGCGTGCGCGCCGCCATGGCTACGGCCTGGTCTTGTTGCTGCTGGACGTGGACCACTTCAAGCGCATTAACGACACCCGCGGCCATGCGGCGGGTGACCGGGCGCTGGTGGCGCTGACCGAGGTGCTCAAGCACAGCGTTCGCCAGGGCGACATCGCCGCGCGCATCGGGGGGGAGGAGTTCGTGGTGCTGCTCAGCCACTGCGAGCGTGAGGACGGCCTGCGCTTTGCCGAGCGGCTGCGCGAGACCGTGTCGACCACCCTGGTGGATGTGGGCGAAGGGCAGGAGCCTTTGCGCATCACCGTGAGCATTGGCCTGGCGGATGTGCGCAGCCAAGGCGTGGGCCTGGACCAGTTGCTGAGCCGGGCCGACCGTGCCATGTACCGCGCCAAGAACGCCGGGCGTGACCGCATCGAGGTGGCCGAGCCGACCTGACTGGGACAGCCCAGGTACGCACAGGGCTCAGGCCATATCGCGCCGCTCCGGGTGCACCGGCGCGCCCAGCCGCGCTGACAACTGGTCCGCCAGGGCGCGGATGTCCTGACCGATCGCGTCCACGCGGTCCGGCGAATCCAGATCGACCTCCAGGAAGCTCACGGCCACGCCGGCCACGGCGCGTTGCTGGCTGGTGGCATCGAACACCGCAGCGCCGAAGCAGTGCATGCCTTCGCGCACCTGGGCATCGTCCAGCGAATAGCCTTCGCGCCGGCAATGCGTGAGCTCGGGCAGCAGGGCGTCGAGGCTGCCCACGCTGCGCCGTGTGAGCGGTGTCGGCCAGGGCGCGTCGAGCAGCAGCATGCGCACCTCATCGTCAGGCAGGGTGCTGAGCATGGCCTTGCCGGTGGCGGTGTAGGGCGCGGGCAGGCGCATGCCGTTGCGGAAAGTCAGGTCCAGCGGACGACTGCCGTTCTGGCAGGCGATGTAGACCACGTCGCGCCCATCGAGCACCGACAGCGTGATCGTCTCCTGCGTGAAGAGACCACTCTCCTGCCAGGCCACATAGAACTCCTGGAGGATGTTCGTGTGCGCCAGGAAGGCGTTGGCCCAGGTCATCACGTGCGGCCCCATGGCCAGCGCCCCTGTGCCTGTGCGCTGCAGCAGGCGCAGCTGGATCAGGGTGTCGCACAGGCCGTGCAGCGAGCTCTTGGGCAGGCCGGTTTCGCGGGCCAGATCGGCGGGCGACATTGGCCGCGCGCTGCGGGCCACCAGGTCGAGGATGCGCACGGCACGGCCCACCGCCGGGGAGGTGCTTTTCGCTTCAGGGGCCTGTGCGGCGGTGTCTGTCTTGGTTTTTGGCATCGTGAAAAAGAGCAGGGCGGATACCCAAGGATGGCATGGGGATAGGGACAAACCCCAGTCGCATCCCCGAATCCCGGGGGCTACGATTCATTCCATTAGTTGAACATGGTTCAATCTATTGAACAATAGGCGCGAGTCAGGAGAAACCCGAGCACGCGCACATTCCTGAACTCCGTATGAAACTCGCCGATTCCACGCTGCTCAAGCAGCACGCCTTCCTCGATGGCCAATGGGTGTCCGCCGATGCCGGCGCTGCCTTCGATGTGCTCGATCCCGCCACGGGCGAGTGTCTGGCCTCGGTGCCCGACCTGGGCGCCGCCGAGACCGAACGAGCCATCCGCGTCGCCGAAGCCGGCCAGAAGGCCTGGGCCAAGCTGTCGGGCAAGGAGCGCGCCGCGCCGCTGCGCCGCTGGTTCGAGCTGATGATCCAGCACGCCGACGACCTGGCCATGATCATGACCCGCGAGCAGGGCAAGCCCCTGGCAGAGGCCAAGGGCGAGGTGATCTACGCTGCCAGCTTCATCGAGTGGTTCGCTGAAGAAGCCAAGCGCGTGTCTGGCGAAGTGCTGGCCCACCCGCAGGCCGACAAGCGCATCGCCGTGCTGCGCCAGCCCGTGGGCGTGTGCGCGGCCATCACGCCGTGGAACTTCCCTGCGGCCATGATCACCCGCAAGGTCGGCCCGGCATTGGCTGCCGGCTGCACCATGATCGTCAAGCCCGCCGAGCAGACGCCGCTGTCGGCCCTGGCCCTGGCCGAACTGGCCGTGCGCGCCGGCATCCCGGGCGCCGTGTTCCAGGTGCTGACCACGGCCGATGCCCGCACGATGGGCGGTGTGCTCACGGCCAGCCCCGTGGTGCGCAAGCTGTCCTTCACCGGCTCCACCGAAGTGGGCCGCATCCTGATGGCGCAATCGGCGCCCACGGTCAAGCGCCTGTCGCTGGAGCTGGGCGGCAACGCGCCCTTCATCGTGTTCGACGATGCCGACCTGGACGCGGCCGTCGAGGGCGCGATAATCTCCAAGTACCGCAATGCTGGCCAGACCTGCGTGTGTGCCAACCGCTTCTACGTGCAGGCCGGCATCTACGACCGCTTCGCCGAGAAGCTGGCCGCCAAGGCCGCCGATCTCAAGGTCGGCAATGGCCTGGACGCCGTGGCCCTGGGCCCGTTGATCGACCAGCCCGCGCTGGACAAGGTGCACGAGCTGGTGGCCGATGCCCTGGGCAAGGGCGCCCGTGTGGTGACCGGTGGCCAGGACCATGCCCTGGGCGGCACCTACTACCAGCCCACCGTGCTGGCCGACACCACGCCCGACATGCGCGTGGCCCGCGAAGAGATCTTCGGCCCCGTGGCGCCGCTGTTTCGCTTCGAGCGCGATGAAGATGCCGTCGCGCTGGCCAACGCCACCGAGTTCGGCCTGGCCGCCTACCTGTATTCGCAGAACCTGTCACGCGCCTGGCGCACCGCCGAGGCTTTGGAGGTCGGCATGGTCGGTGTCAACACCGGCCTGATCTCCAACGAGGTCGGCCCCTTCGGGGGCGTGAAGCAATCGGGTCTGGGTCGTGAAGGTTCGCACCTGGGCATCGACGAATACCTCGAAGTGAAGTATCTGGCGTTTCAAGTCTGACGCCAGTTTCGATCCCCCGGGCCACAAGCCCGGGGCGATCACCCACGCCGGCATGCACGCCGGCAATCCCAGCAGTTCCACAACAGGAGATGTGATGAGCACCATCCTCGCCCCCCGCACCCTCGTCTCGGCCGCATGTTCCGTGGCCTTTGCCCTGAGCGCCGGCAGCGCCATGGCCCAGACCAAGCCCCTGAAGATCGGCATCGTGACCTTCATGTCCGGCGCCGCCGCAGGCCCCTTCGGCGTGCCTGCCAAGAACGCCGCTGAACTGACGGCTGAGCAACTGAACGCCGGCAAGGTGCCCGCACCCTACACCACCAAGGGCTTCGGTGGTGCGCCGCTGGAACTGGTCTACATCGACGAGGCCGGCGCCACCAGCAAGCAGGTCAGCGAGTACCGCAACCTGATCAACCAGGGCGTTGATTTCGTGGTGGGCTACACATCGTCCGGCAACTGCCTGGCCATCGCGCCGGTGGCCGAGCAACTGGGCAAGCTGACCGCCTTCTTCGACTGCGGCACGCCCCGCGTGTTCGAAGACGCCAGCTACAAGTACGTGTTCCGCCCCGTGCCGCACGCCACGATGGACAACGTGGGCGCCGCCCGCTACGTGGCCGAGTTCAAGAAGGACCTGAAGACCTACGCCGGCATCAACCAGAACTACGCCTGGGGCCAGGACGCCTGGGCCGACTTCGAAGGCACGCTGAAGGTGCTCAAGCCCACGGCCGAAGCCAAGGCCTCCCAGATGCCCAAGCTGGGCGCCGGCCAGTACAACGCCGAGATCTCCAGCCTGCTGGCCGCCAAGCCCGACGTGCTGCACTCCAGCTTCTGGGGCGGTGACCTCGAAGGCCTGGTGGTGCAGGCCGGCCCGCGCAACCTGTTCAAGCGTTCGCTGACGGTGCTGACCGCCGGTGAAACCGCCACGCACGGCAAGGTGCGCCTGCCTGACGGCGTGATCCTGGGCGCCCGTGGTCCCTACGGCGTGTTCGCCCCGCAGAGCCCGATCAACACCTGGCTGCGTACCTCGTACCAGGCCAAGTTCAGCGCTGATCCCAGCTACCCCTCGTACAAGATGACGCAGGCCCTGCTGGGCCTGAAGGCCGCGTACGAAAAGGCGCTGCAGGCCAACGGCGGCAAGGCCCCGAGCACCGACCAGGTGGTCGCGGCCTTCGAAGGCCTGACCTTCACCGGCCCTGGCGGCGAAGTGAAGATGGCCCTGGGCAAGGGCCACCAGGCCGTGCAGGGCACCGCCTTCGGCGTGGTCAAGAACGTGGGCGGCAAGATCACGATGACCAACGTCAAGCGCTACGCCCCGGAAGATGTGAACCCGCCTGAAGGCGTGAAGTCCATCGACTGGATCAAGGGCGGCCTGAAGAAGTAAACGCATAGACCTGGGCGGGGCGGCATGTGCTGCCCTGCCGGGTGTGCTGGAGAACGCGCATGTCGCTTTTTTATGCCGTCCTCGTTGACGGCGCCATGTACGCCGCCTGGTTATTCCTGGCGGCGCTGGGTCTGACGCTGATCTACGGCGTGCAGAAGATTCTCAACATGGCCCACGGCAGCCTGTACGCGATTGGCGCTTACGCCGGCGTGTGGGTGGTGGGCCCCTGGATTGCCGATGGACACTCGATGTACGGCAGCTATGCGCTGCTGGTGATCGCGGCGCTGGTGGCTGGCGCCCTGGTGGGCGGTCTGGCCGAATGGTTGCTGCTGCGGCGCTTCTACGGGCAGGATCCGATCGTGCTGCTGCTGGTGACGTACGCCCTGTTCATGATCCTGGAAGACGGGATCAAGCTGGTGTGGGGCGTGGATCCGTACACCGTGTCCGAGCCTTATGGCTTCCTGGGCGATTTCGAGGTAGGTGATCTCTCGTACCCGAACTACAACTTCGTCATCGTCGGCTTCGCCATCCTGGCGGGCGCCGCGCTCACGGCCTTCCTGAAGTACACGCGCACGGGTCGCCTGCTGCGCGCCGTGATCCATGACCGTGAAGTGAGCCAGACGCTGGGCATCAACGTGAGCCGCTACTTCGCTGCCACCTTCATGGTGGGATCGGTGCTGGCCGCGGTGGGCGGTGCCTTGACGGCGCCCACCATCTCGGTGGCGCCCGGCATGGGCGTGGAACTGATCGTGCCCACCTTCGCGGTGGTGGTGATCGGCGGCCTGGGCTCGCTGCCTGGTGCGGCGCTGGGCGCCTGCCTGGTGGGGCTGGTGCGGGCGATGTCCGTGCACTACTGGCCTCAAGGCGAACTGTTCGTGATCTACATCGTGATGGCCCTGGTGCTGGCCTTCCGTCCCAAGGGTCTCTTCGCGCCGATGGAGGCGAGAAAAATATGAGCAAGCAAACCTTCGGGCCCGGTACCTGGGCCCTGCTGGCGGGCGTTGTCGCCCTCGGCGTGATCGGGGCGAGCGTGCAGTCGTGGCAGTTCATGCTCACGGTGGCGCTGGGCAAGGGCGTGGTCGCCATCGGTGTGGCCCTGCTGCTGCGCAGTGGCCTGGCCTCGTTCGGGCAGGCGCTGTACTACGCGGTGGGCGCCTACACGATCGGCTTGGCCACCAACCTGCTGGGCTGGCATGAGCTGGCCCTGCTGTTGCCCGCAGCGGCCGCAGCGGGGGCGGTGCTGGCCTTCGCGCTGGGCTTCCTGCTCTCGCGTTACCGCGACATCTTCTTTGCCATGCTCACGCTGGCACTGTCGATGATCGTCTACGGCCTGCTGATGAACACGGTGGAGCTGGGTGGCAGCGATGGCTTCAATGTCCATGGCCTGACCCTGCTGGGCCTGGGTGCATCGACCGATGGCACCGAATCCAACCTGGCGGGTACCGCCCTGTTCGGCGTGGTGTTCGTGGTGTCGCTGATCTCCGTGGCGCTGGTGTCGTGGTTCATGCGCACCCGTGCGGGCCGCCTGGGCCCGGCCATCCGCGACAACGAGATCCGTGTGGAATACCTGGGCACCTCGGCGCGCAGCAACATCCATCTGACCTATGTGATCGCTGGTGCGCTGGGTGGCCTGGGCGGGGCGTTGTCCTCGTTCACCGTGGGCCACATCGACCCCGACATGGCCTTCTGGACCACCTCGGGTGACTTCATCTTCATCGCGGTGCTGAGCGGCACGGGCTATGCGTTTGCGCCCTTCGTCGGGGCCATCCTGCTCGAAGTCGTGCGTTCGGCGGCGTACCAGTACGCGCCCAACAGTTGGCACCTGGTGATGGGCGTGATCATGCTGTCCATCATCGCCTTCCTGCCCACGGGCCTGACCAGCCTGCGCCTGTTCCGCAAGAAGGCCACGGAGCCCGGTGCACCGCAGGCCTCGGTCAAGCAGCAGAACCTGAAAGGGGTGAAGGCATGAGCACCTCCACTACTAAAAACGCCAACACCATCATCCGCGCTGAGAAGCTCAACAAGTCTTTCGGCAGCGTGAAGCCGGCGCGTGATGTCACCGTGCACATCGCCGAGCGCAGCGTGATCGGCCTGATCGGCACCAACGGTGCCGGCAAGACCACCTTCGTCAACATGCTGACGGGCTACATCAAGCCCGACAGCGGCAGCATCCACTTCCGCGACCGTGACATCACGGGCCAGGCGCCGCGCAAGATCACCCGCCTGGGCATGGCGCGCTCCTTCCAGATCCCGCAGCTGTTCACCTCGCTCACCGCGCGCGAGAACATCGAGATCGCGCTGAGCGTGGCCGGCCTGCCGCTGGACCAGGCTGATGCGGGCCTGGCACGCCTGGGCGTGCTGGAGTTCGCCGAGATGAACGTGGGCCTGCTGCCCGAAGGCGTGCGCAAGTTGCTGGACATCGCGCTGGCCATGGTCGGCAAGCCCGAGGTGCTGCTGCTGGACGAACCGACCAGCGGCGTGGCCTCTGAAGAGAAGTTCGACGTGATGGACCGCGTGCTGCACGCCGCCCGCGAGATGGGCGTCACGGTGCTGTTCGTGGAGCACGACATGGAGATCGTTCGCCGCTACAGCGACCGCGTGCTGGCCTTCTACGACGGCGCCATCCTGGCCGACGGCGAGCCCGACACGGTGCTGGCCGATGCCAAGGTGCGCGAATTCATCATTGGCGAAGAGGTGGCCCACCATGCTTGAGATCAAGAACCTGCACGTCAGCCTGGGCACCACGCAAATCCTGCGCGGCGTGAGCCTGACCGTGCCCAAGGGCGCCATCGTCGGCCTGATCGGCCGCAACGGCGCCGGCAAGACGACGACCCTGCGCGCCATCATGGGCCTGGTCAAGGCACGCGAAGGCTCTCTGAGCCTGGAAGGCGCCGACCTGACCCGCACGCCCGCCCATGGCCGCACGCGCCTGGGCATTGGCTACGCGCCTGAAGACCGCCGCCTGATCCCCGACCTGAGCGTGGAAGAGAACCTCTGCGTGCCGGCCTGGGCCATGGGCATCAAGGATGTGAAGCCGCGCCTGGAGCACGTCTACCGCATCATCCCGGAGGCGCGCGAGTTCGGCCCCCGCCGGGCGCTGCAGCTTTCGGGCGGCCAGCAAAAGCTCGTGGCCGTGGGCCGCGCGCTGATGAGCGGCACGCGCCTCTTGATGCTGGACGAGCCCTTCGAAGGCGTGGCCCCGGCCCTGTCCAAGCGCATTGCCGAGGTGATTGGCCAATTGCGCGCCGAGGGTCTGTCTGTCATCTTGTCGGGTGCAGACTTGCAGCACGCCGGTGCGGTGCTGGACGAGGTCTACCGCATTGACCGCGGCCAGATGCTCAGTTGATCGCAGACATTGATTGAAGAGAGAGGTCACCCCATGAACCCTTTCAAGTTCCAGACCGTTCCCTCGCTGGTGGTCGAGTTCGGCGCAGCGCGCCGCATCGGCGCCATCCTGCGTGAGCGCTACACCCAGACCCGTCTGTGCCTGGTCACCGACGGCTTCCTGTACAAGAGCGGCCTGCTCAACCCCGCGCTGGCCAGCCTGGCCGAGCACGGCTGGCAGGTCACCGTGATCGACGACGTGGTGGCCGATCCGCCTGAGCACATCGTGCTGGAGGCCACCGAGCGCGCCCGCCGCGCCGAGGCCGAGGTGGTGCTGGGCCTGGGCGGCGGCTCGTCGATGGACGTGGCCAAGCTGATCGCCGCGCTGCTGCCCACCGAGCAGCCGCTCAAGGACATGTACGGCATCGGCAAGATCACGGGGCAGCGCCTGCCGCTGATCCAGGTGCCGACCACGGCCGGCACGGGCTCCGAGGTGACGGCGGTGTCCATCGTCACCACGGGCGAGACGACGAAGATGGGCGTGGTCTCGCCGCAGCTCTACGCGGATCTGGCGATCCTGGATGCAGAGCTGACGATCGGCCTGCCCAGCGCCATCACCGCGGCCACCGGCATCGACGCGATGGTGCATGCCATCGAGGCCTACACCACGGCCCACCTGAAGAACCCGGTGTCGGACATGCTGGCCGTGAAGGCGCTGGACCTGATTTCGCGCCACCTGCTGCGCGCCTGCAAGGACGGCAGCGACCGCGAAGCGCGCGAGGCCATGCTGGTCGGCGCCATGTTCGCGGGCCAGGCCTTCGCCAACGCTCCGGTGGCGGCGGTGCATGCGCTGGCCTACCCGGTGGGCGGCATCTTCCACGTGGCCCATGGCCTGTCGAACTCGCTGGTGCTGCCGCACGTGCTGCGCTTCAACGCGCCGGCCGCCACGGTGCTCTACGCCGAGATCGCCGACGTGCTGGTGCCCGGTGTGACCGGCAGCGCCGAGGCCAAGACGCAGGCATTGATCGCCGCGCTGGAGGACATCGCCGAGGCCACGTGCATCCCGCGCACCTTGCGCGAGGTGGGCGTGAAGGAAAGCGACCTGGCCCGCATGGCATCGGACGCCATGCTGCAGACGCGCCTGCTGGGCAACAACCCGCGCCCGGTCACCGAGGCCGACGCGCTGGCCATCTACACCGCCGCGTTCTGACGCGCGGGTGTTGACGACGTAGAAGAAGAGCGTTGCAGCCGCCAGGGATGGCGCGCTGCAACATCCCAAGCGGCGCGGGCTGTCTGACGCGCCAATCAGGTTTCACCCCAGGGGCGCGGATGCAGCGTGGCTGCAAGAATCCGTGCCAGCAGCAAGATGAACGGGGAAGATCATGCAGACAGCATCGCACGCTTACGTCCTCGATGAGATCGCACACGTCCCGCCGCTGACACCGCCAGCGCCGCAGGATGCCTCCATGGTTGCCACCGTGGGCGATCGGCGTTTTCCACCCTCCAAGCTGGCCACGCTGCTCGGCGTGCTGATCGAGGCCGGCGTGGACCCGGTGGCCGTGCTCGACGGCACGGGCCTGAGCCAGCAGGACGTCGAGAAACCCTTCACGCTCACGTCGTGCGCGCAGTTCATGCGCGCCACGCGCAATGCGGTCAGGCTGTATCCCGGCTGGGACCTGGGCCTGCGCGTGGGCACGCGTCTGCGCGCCACCAACTACGGCATGTACGGCTACGCGCTGCTGTGCTCGGAGACCGTGCAGCAGATGTGGAACCGCGCCATCAAGTACCACCCGCTCTCGGGCGGCATGCTGCCGCTGCGCTGGTGCATCGAGGGTGACCGCGCGGTGTGGGCCTTCCCCGGCCGCGCTGACTTTCCCTGGGCCGATGTCGATGAGCGCCTGTACCGCTTCATGATCGACCTGCAGTTCGCGGCGCTCGTCACCATCGGGCGCGATGTGATGGGCTCGTGGTTCCTGCCGATGGAGGCGGGCTATGCCGCCAGCGAACCCGTGCACATGCAGGCCATCGAGGCGGTGCTGCAATGCCCGGTGCGCTTCGACCAGCCGCGCAACACGCTGAGCTTTCCCACCAGCTGGCTGGACCGCGCGCCGCAGCTGGCCAACCCGATCACCGCTTCGCACGTGTCCATGCAGTGCGCGCGGCTGCTCGACGAACTCAAGTGGAGCGCCGGCATCACCCGCCGCGTCTACCAGGAGCTCACATGCGTGGCCGGCCGCTTCCCCGACATCGAAGAGGTGGCGCAGACCCTGTGCATGACCTCGCGCACCTTGCGGCGCCGGCTGGAGGCCGAAGGCGCCTCGTACACCGAGCTGCTGACGGCCGTGCGCAAGACCCTGGCCATCGACTACCTCACCAGCACCCTGATGAGCGCGGAGGACATCGCCGAGGCCCTGGGTTTCAGCGATGTGGTGAGCTTTCGCCATGCCTTCAAGCGCTGGACGGGGCGCACACCCAAGGAATACCGCAAGGCCAGTGATGGTGGCTTGGGCAATGCCCAGCCCGCGCGGGCTTCCGCACTGCAGCAATAGCTGTCCCCTTTGATCTTCTTTATTGTCCCTTGCGGACATTCACGGACCTCTTCGCTGAACGCACAGTTCCGGTGCCGTACCTGGCGCCCCCGCTGGCCAAGGGCAGGCACCTCAGAAGTGTTGTACCCAAACATCGAAGAGGATCTATGAAGACCACCGTCTCCCGCATGAAGGGCCTGTCCATCGCCGCGGCGATCGCCCTGACCACCCTGGCCCCATCGGCCTTCTCGCAGACCTCGACGCCGACCTCGGCCTCGCTCAATGCCACGGCCGGGCCGCTCAGCGTGTCCACCGCCTCGGTGCTGCTGCCCGTCGGCTTCGGCGGCGGCACCATCTACTACCCGACGGTCGCGGGCAAGTACGGCGTCATCGCCATCAGCCCGGGCTTCACGGCCACCGAGAGCAGCATCGCCTGGCTGGGCCGGCGCATCGCCTCGCACGGCTTTGTCGTGATCACGCTGAACACCAACACCACGCTGGACCAGCCCGACAGCCGCGCTACGCAGTTGGTGGCCGCACTGCGCTACGTGCTCAACTCATCGGGCAGCACGGTGCGCGCGCGCATCGATTCGACGCGCCTGGCCGTGGCTGGTCACTCGATGGGTGGCGGCGGCTCCCTGATCGCCGCGCGTGACAACCCCACGCTCAAGGCCTCGTACCCGTTGACGCCGTGGAACCTCAGCACCAACTTCTCGACGGTGCGCGTGCCCACCATGATCATCGGCGCCGACGGTGACACGGTCGCGCCGGTGGCCTCGCACGCACGGCCCTTCTACGCCAGCCTCCCCTCCAGCACCTTCAAAGCCTATGGCGAACTCAACGGCGCCACGCACTTCGCGCCCAACACCACCAACACGCCGATCGGGCGCTATGCGGTGACCTGGATGAAGCGCTTCGTCGATGGCGACACGCGCTACTCGCCCTTCCTGTGCGGCGCGCAGCACACCAGCTATGCCACCGGTCTGGTCTTTGATCGCTACAACCAGAACTGTCCTTACTGACGACAAGGGAGTTGCCTGCCATGATCATCTCGACCACAAGGAAAAGCCGCCGCGCATGGTGGCTGGGTGGCGCGGTGGCCGCCAGTGCCGTGCTCGCCTGGGGCGTGATCGCCCTGGCCGATCGTGGCGGTGATTCCGCCAACAGGCGACACCCCGCCTCGCCCTCGCTCCACGGGGCGGGGTGGGGGCGCGTCGCTGCTCAGGGGGATGCCGCGCCCGTCGGTGGCTCGGCTTCTGCGGCACAGGCGCTGCCCACGCCCATGCCGATCGCAGGGGCCATCGGGCCGGTAGGCACCTGGCACGTGCAGCCTTTCCGCGCTGATGCGCAGGGGCAACTGGTGCTGGACGCAGGCACGCAGCGCACGCTGGAACAGGTGCATGCCTTCAACGGTGCCGATGAACTGGTGCATGCAGCCGAGGACGCCGCTGGCACGCTGCCCGAGAAGGCCCGGCGCCAGGCCGTCGAACTGGCGCAGCAGTACGGCCGTTACGACGCCGCCTTGCGCCAGGCGGTGAACCCCTCGCAGTCACCGGGCTCGGTCGACGACATGGCCGCGCAGTTCAAGGCCATGCAGGCCTTGCGGCAGGAGCAGTTCGGCGCAGGTGCGGCGCAGCGCCTGTTCGGCGAGCAGGAGGCCATCACGGTCCGCCTGATCCAGCTGATGCAGGAGGATGCGGAGCCGCAGGCCTCGCTGGAGGAAAAGGCCGCGCGGGCCCAGGCCAGGCTGTCGGCGGAGCGCATGACCAGGGGATCCTGAACCGTTCACGCCTTGTGATGGCGTGTGGCCTTGTGGGCCTTCACGCGCTGCCTCAGCCGCTTGAGCAGCAGCTTGCGCACCTTCTTGCGGCCCGTGGCCAGCAGGCGCATGTTGATGTCATGGCGCTGCTCATCGGGCAGGGCTTTCCAGGCCTTGATCTCGGGCTTGGTGCGGCCGCAGCCCAGGCAGACGCCATCATCGTCCAGCTTGCACAGGGACACGCAGGGGTTGTCGGTCAGCAGGGTGGGCATGGCTCAAGCTTGAGTTCGGTGGCTCAGTGTGGCGCCAAGCCGCCCGCAGCGTGATTGAAATTGCCCCTGCCGCCGATAGGCTCAGGCCGCCATGGCCTTGATCAGGGCTGCTCGATCAGGTCTGCCACGGCCGCGAAGATCGCCTCGCGCGAGGCATCCTTCGAGAAGGACACGCCCATGCGCAGTACCACCAGGTTCCTGCTGGGCACGATCACCACGAACTGCCCCATGTGGCCGGCGAACCAGACCAGATCAGCAGGCAGGCGTGCGGGCAGCGCAGCCGGGATCTCGGTGGACGGCTGGCGCCAGATGTAGCCGCCGTATTCACTGGACGCGGGCGAGGCCGCCACCAGGAAGCGCATGGCTTCGGCATTGATCAGCGTCTGCCCGTTCCACTGGCCGCCCTGCACCACCAACTGGCCCAGGCGCAGCCAGTCCACCGGCCGCAGGATGCCTCGTGCGCCGCCCACGGGCGTGCCGGTGGCATCGGGCTCGACCACGCCGTTGCGGATGCCCAGCGGTGCGAACAGGCGCTGCTGGTAGTAGTCGTACAGGGCCTGGTGCGTGCCGCCGAGCAGTTGCTTCATGCGCAGCATCGC
The DNA here is from genome assembly GCF_049274795.1 of Aquabacterium sp. GTDB lineage: Bacteria > Pseudomonadota > Gammaproteobacteria > Burkholderiales > Burkholderiaceae_C > Aquabacterium. The sequence goes on along the minus strand of NZ_JBASTH010000048.1, from coordinate 26,876 downwards.
GATGTTGGGGAAGCCCGTCGAGTAGGTGAAGGTTGAACCCGGCGCAGAGGTCAGTGTGCGGTCGGCTGCCCAGGCCCCCTGATCGGGCTGCGAGAACAGCATCTGCGTGGCATCGCTGGCGCCGGCATAGCCCTCGTTCCAGGCCAAGCCGGGCGCCATGTTCAGCAACTGGCGCCAGGTGATGGCGGCCTTGGCGCTGCCCGACCATTGCGGCAGGCCCACGGGCGTGTCCAGGCTCAGGCGACCATCGGTGATCATCAGCCCGGCCACGAGTGCCGTCAGCGACTTGGTCATGGACCAGCCCAGCTGCGGCTGCTGGCGGTCGTAGTCCTTGGCGTAACGTTCGTAGACCAGGTGCCCGTCACGTGCAACCAGAAATGCCAGTGCGTTTTGCTTCTCGCCGGCCTTGGTGGAGGTCTCCGTGAAGATGGCATCGCCATGCTTGGTCAGCAATTGGCTCAGGGCCGGGCTGTTCAGGTAGCTCTGCACCGGGCCTTCGCCAAGGGGCCAGGCCTGTGCGGACGGTGTGGTCAGTGTGACCGCCTTGAAAGGCTGGGCACGAACGGCGGCTTCGGTGGCACCGGGGGGCACCAGCGTGCAGCCCAGGCCCTTGCGGTAGACGGCCGTGCGCTTGTTGGTGATGAAAGGTACGAAGGTGCGCACATCGACCTTGCTGCCGGGGTAGTAGTCCACATCCCACACATAGGGCAGGGGCTGCACCTTGGGCACGGTGTAGGCCCAGCGCACGCGCAGGTAGTCGTCGCCGCTTTGCTGGGTGCGGGTGCACAGCTCCCAGGCCGCGTAGCCGGTGCCGGCGGGCAGGTCGTCGATCAGGTCGGCACGGGCGTTGGAGGCGAGGCTGGCCATGGCGCAGGCCAGCGCCAAGGTGGACGACAAGGCGGCGGAGCGCAAGGGGCAAAGGCGCATCAGAGGCTTCCCGGGCGGGTGGCGGTAGCGCCATCGATCTGGCTGATGCCGATGGATGACGCGGCGATGCGCGCAATGTACCCAGCGGGCCGGGGCAGGGCATGAGCACTAACCCTTCACCCCATTGGGGGACGGCAAGGGCCTGCAGCGCCTGCTACGTGGAGGCGGCCGAGGCAGCGGCTTCGGGCTGCTTTATGCACTTGCGCTCTGGGGCGCCGAACCCCCAGCGGATGGCGGTCTCGCCCTGGTGTTCCCACAGGCTCTCGTTGGTGCCGGTGTAGCGCGCGCCGCTGGTGCTGGGGGCGGCGAGCATCAGCACGGTGCTGTCCCCCTGGCGCGCGATCAGCGAAGGGGGCTCCGTCTTGAAGTAATCCACCACCACCTTGGCGGGCGGGTTGTCATCGCAGAGGTAGGTAACGGGGCCGATGCTGTCCACCAGGCGGTAGCGGGCCTGCAGTTCGATGATGCGGTGGTGGTAGCTGGCCTGCACGCAGTCGAGCCGGTCGGAAGCCTTCCAGCAGCCGTCTCGCTGGTGGCGCCATTTGCTCTGTTCCACCGCCAGCACGGGCGGCTGCTCATCGCCGACCTTGCTGCGGGCCTGGGCGTAGAAGTCGTCCATGGACTGGTCGAGGGCGCGCAGGCCTTCGTCCTGGCAGATCATCTCGGGGATGTTGCCGGGGCGGGCCTGTGCGCAGGTGCCGGTTTTGGGGGCCGATGGTGCCGTGGCCGCGCCCGAGGGGGTTGAGGGGGCCGCGGTGGGCCCGGGCGTGCGGGAAGGGTAGGGTGCCGTCGGGCCTGTGCCACCCGTCTGCGCCAGCAAGGGGGTGGTTGCCAGCGCCAGACTGAGGCATGTGGCCAAGTGGACCAGGCTCAGGTGCGGCAGGGGCATCGGGCATCTCCGGAGCGATGTCTTGATGGCACCCAGCATAGTGCGATCACCACGAACCTGCTCGACGCTCATGGGCTTGCCTGCCCCGCAGCCCACGGTGCCTGCGCGAAATGCCCCGCCAGGTACTCGATCAGCGCCTGCACGCGCGCCGGCTTGGCCCGCCCTGGCGGCATCACGATGTGCAGGGCGATGGGCGGTACCTGCCACTCATCCATCGTCGGGAGCACGCGGCCGGCGCGCAGGTCGTCCCAGGCCAGGAACTCGGGCTGGATGGCCAGGCCCAGGCCCGCGCGCAGGGCTGGCACCAACGCCTCGGCGTTGTTCACGCGCAGGCTGGAGGGCACCACCTGGCCGAACTCACCCTTCTTGCGGTGCTTGAAGCGCCAGGCCTCGCCGCCACGATCGTTGGCATAGCGCAGCGCGCGGTGTTCTGCCAGGTCGCGCGGGTGCGTGGGATGCCCGTACTGCTTGAAGTAGGTTGGCGCGCCCACCAGCAGCAGGCGCACCGCGCACAGGCGCCGCGCCAGCAGGCTGGAGTCGGGCAGGGAGGAGATGCGCAGCGCCAGGTCGTAGCCCTCGGCCACCACGTCGATCATCTCGTCGCTGAAGTGCAGGTCCAGCGTCACCTCGGGATGGCGGCGCATGAACTCGGGCAGGGCGGGGCCCAGGTGCGTCACGCCAAAGGACATGGGCGCGGCGATGCGGATGGCGCCGCGCAGGCTTTTCGATTGCTCGGTGATCTCGGCCTCCACCGCCTCGCCCTCGGCCAGGATGCGCGTGGCGCGCTCCAGCGCGGCCTGGCCGCTGGCCGTGAGCGACATCTTGCGCGAGGTGCGGTGGAACAGCGTGGTCTTGAGCCGCTGCTCCAGCCGGGTGATGGCCTTGGACACCGTGGGCTGGGAGATGGCCAGCTCTTCCGACGCCTTGGCGAAGGAGCCGCACTCGGCCACCTTGGCGAAGATGGCCCAGGCTTCCAGGTCAGGCAACTTGGTCATGTCAATTTTGGAATGAATTGTTTTCCATGTTTTCTATTCTCTTATGAATCGCAAATCTCTACAGTGAACCCATGGCGCCAACAAACAGCGCCCAACTTACTTGAGAGAAGCATCATGATCGAACGTCGTCCCTTCGAAAGCCTCGGTGGTGCCAACCATGGCTGGCTCAACGCCAAGCACCACTTCTCGTTCGCCGATTACCACGACCCGGCCCGGGTGCACTGGGGTGCCCTGCGCGTGTGGAACGATGACACCATCGCCCCCAACACGGGCTTCCCGCCGCACGGCCACTCGGACATGGAGATCATCACGTATGTGCGTGAAGGCGCCATCACCCATGAGGACAGCCTGGGCAACCGTGGCCGCACCGAAGCGGGTGACGTGCAGGTGATGAGCGCCGGCACCGGCGTGCGCCACTCCGAGTACAACCTGGAGCCGGGCGTGACCAAGATCTTCCAGATCTGGATCATCCCGGACCGCGAACGCGCTGCGCCGTCGTGGGGTGCCAAGCCCTTCCCGAAGGGTGAGCGCTCGGGCCAGTTCGTGGCGCTGGCCAGCGGTCTGCCGGGTGACGAGGATGCGCTGCCCATCCGCACCAATGCCCGGGTGCTGGGCGCCACGCTGAAGGCTGGCGAAACGGCCGAGTACACGATCGGCAAGGACCGCCGGGGCTACTTGGTGCCGGCGGCCGGCGAGGTGGAGATCGACGGTGTGCGCCTGAACGCCCGTGATGGCGCGGCCATCCGTGATGTGGAGAGCTTCCGCGTCACAGCGCTGTCGGACACCGAACTGGTGCTGGTGGACTCTGCGGCCTGATCGCTTGAGCGCATGAAAAAAGCGCCCGCTTCGGTGGGCGCTTTTTCTTGGTGGCGATGCCGGCTGAGTATCAGTACTTCTCCTGCACCTCGTGCAGCCGCATCAGGCCTTCCTGCGCCACGGTGGCGACCAGCGTGCCATCCTGCTTGAACACGCGCCCGAAGTTCATCCCGCGCGAGGCGGATGCATTGGGCGCATCCATGTCGTAGAGCAGCCATTCGTCGATGCGGAAATCGCGGTGGAACCACATGGCGTGGTCCAGGCTGGCCGCATGCACATTGCTCTGGATGACCGACACCCCATGCGGCAGCATGGCCGTGCTCATCAGCCCGAAGTCGGAGGCGAAGGCCAGGATGCACATGTGCAGCAGCGGATCGTCCGGCAGGCGGCTCTGCGACTTCATCCACTGTCGGCGCACAGCTTCCTTCTTGACGGGGGCGAAGGGGTTGACCGGGTCGATGGGACGGATCTCCACAGGGCGCTCGCGCTCGAACACCGAGCGGATCTTCTCCGGGATCATGGGGGCGATGAGGGCGCGCAGTTGGTGCTCGCTGGGCAAATCATCAGGGCCCTGCACCTCGGGCATGGTCGATTGGTGGTCCAGCCCTTCTTCCGGCACCGCGAACGAGGCAGACATCAAAAAGATGTTCTCGCCATGCTGGATGCCCTTGACGTTGCGCGTGCAAAAGCTCTTGCCGTCGCGGATGGTCTCGACCTGGTAGACGATGGGCGTCTTCACATCGCCCGCACGCAGGAAATAGCCGTGCAGCGAGTGCGGCAGGCGGCCTTCCACGGTGCGGCCTGCGGCCATCAGGGCCTGGCCCAGTACCTGGCCGCCGAACACGTTCTTGCCGAAGAAGTTGCGGCTGGGGCCGCGGAAGATGCCCTTCTCGATCGTTTCCAGATCCAGAAGATCCAGCACTTCCTGCATCACGTCGCTCATGGGGTCTCCGTCCGGGCGCGGGTGGGGATAGCGCCCTGAAAGTTTCAGTGTTGTGTGTTCATTGTCTGCCGATGAAATCTAACACGCGGGTTGGGGCGCCTGCTCCGTCGAGAACAGCAACTGGTTCTTGCCGCGTGATTTGGCCGCGTACATCACGTGGTCGGCGGCGCGGGTCATGGATTCCTCGTCATCGCCGTTGTCGGGGTACACGGCCGCGCCCACGCTGGTGGTCACCGTGGCGTGGCGGCCGTCCAGGCTGTAGGGGTGGCTCAGCTTGTCGATGATGCGCCGGCCGACCTCCGCGATCTCAGCCTGCTGGGGCGTGTCGCCCAGGTTCACCGCATCGCCAGACGAGATGACCGCGCCCACGCGCCGCGCGCGGACGATGCCGTCCAGCCCGGTGAAGGCCAGCAGGCCTTCGCTGCCGAAGCGGCTGGCGTCGTCATCGCTGACGAGGTAGCTGGCCGGGAAGGTGATGACCACGCGCTCGCCGCCGGGTGCTTCTGGCTTGACCTGGCGGCTGATGTCGACCAGGGGCTCCTGGTCATCGCTGAGCCGGTAGGGCTTGCCCATGTAGGCCGGTGTCTGGTTGTCGGTGTGGGCCACCACCACGTCCTGGGCGATCGGCCAGTGGGCGGCGGCCTGTCGCCGGCCCAGGCCAGCCAACTGATGGATCAGCTCGGCGCTCGCCGCCAGCCGATCACGTTCAGTGGCGTGGGGGCGATGTATGAGCACGGGCCCTGGCAGCTCAACGCCGAGTACACCTGGCTGCGCAGCGACACGCAGATCGCCGACACCACGGGCTGGTACGTGAACGCTGGTTACCGGTGGGGGGCTTTCACGCCGTTCATCGCCTTCTCCCGGATCCGGGTCGATGACCTCAACATCGACAACCCTCTGGTGGGCTACGTGTCGCAAGTGGGTGCGCTGGGCGATGCCGCGCGGATGATCCAGGCCTACCAGGATGGCAGCAAGGTGGCCCAGCAGACACTGAACCTGGACTTCGTGTTCTGAATTTAGCGGATCGGATCAAGGGACGGTCGCTTTCGGCGCTTCGGCCGACATCGGGGACCGTTGCACCTGGGCGCCGGTGTCCGGGTCACGGCCCATGTTGCGCAGCGCATCGCCCAGCTCCTGCGCGGAGCGTGGCGTGTCGCCGCCTGCGGGCAGAGTAGGGCGAGGCGTCACGCCGGCTGGATCGGCGGTGAGGCCGCCCGACTCCGCGGGCATGGCGGGCATATCGCTCGACGCTGGATCGGCAGGGGCCATGTCACCCATGTAGCCATCGCCCTCGATCACTTCCTCGGGAGCTTCGTCCCAACTGGTGCCGCCGATCACGGGCGGGCGCTCGGGCGCGGCGAAGGCGGTCTTGGTGTCCACCCACTTGTTCTTCACGGCGCGCCGCATGAAATCGCCCACCAGCAGCAGCGCGCTGTGGCCGCCCTGGCCCCAGTAACTGCTGCGCATGGTCACGCGCTGGTCGTTGAAGCCCACCCAGGCGCCAGTCACCAGCTTGGGGGTCATCAGCATGAACCAGCCGTCCATGTTGTTCTGCGTGGTGCCGGTCTTGCCGGCCAGATCGCCTTCGGGCACATAGCGGCTGCGCACCAGCGTGCCCGTGCCTTGGCGCACCACGCCGCGCATCATGTCGATCAGGTCGTTGTCGACCTCGGTGGTGAGCACCTGCTTGGGCGGCTGTGGGCCGAACTCGGCCAGCACCTTGCCATCCTTGTCGGTGATGCGCTCGACCACGTAGGGCTGGCGGTAGCGCCCTTCGTCGGCGATGGTGGCGTACACGGTGGCCATCTCCAGCAGGGTGACGGGGCTGGTGCCCAGGGCCATCGAGAGCACCTTGTCGAGCTTGCTGTCGGTGATGCCCATGGCGCGTGCCAACTGGGCCACGTTGTCCAGGCCGGCCTCCTGCATCACCTGGGCGGTGATGGTGTTTTTGGAATAGACCAGGCCTTCCCACATGGTCATGGGCTGGCCGCTGCTGCCCGACATGTCGGTGGGCCGCCAGGTCTTGCCGTTGCCCAGCGGGATGCTGACGGGCGTGTCGCTGTAGATCTTGGACACCGGAATGCCCTGCTGCAGCGCGGTGGCGTAGACGATGGGCTTGAAGGTGGAGCCCGGCTGGCGCTGGGCCTGGGCCACGTGGTCGTACTGCTCGATCTCGTGATCGCGGCTGCCCACCCAGGCGCGCACGGCGCCGCTGGTCGGGTCCACGGCCACCAGTCCGGCCTCCAGGCGCGTGAGGCTGGCGCGCACACGCTGGAGCACGTCGGCATCGTCGTGCAGGGCCGCCAGGGCGGCCTTGTCGTTGTTGCCGGCCTTGCGCAGGGCGCGGTACTCGTCGGTCTTGCGCAGGGCCTCCTGCAGCAGGGCGCCGCCCTTGGACCGCCAGAAGTAGTCGAAGGCCTTGGCGCGCTTGGCCGCGTCGGCGTAGTCGTCCAGTGAGCGCGACTGCATGGCCATGCCCTGCTGGCTCCACTCGACATCGGCCACGAGCTGCAGGGCCTGCGCCTGGGTTTCCACGGCTTCGGCCGCGGCCTCCTGCAGGCGGGAATCCAGCGTGGTGTGGATGACCAGGCCATCGCGCAGCAGGTCGTGGTCGGTGCCTTCGGCCCAGGTCTCCAGCCACTTGCGCACATAGGCGGTGAAGTGGGGCGCCGCGTCGGGGGCATCCTCCAGGCGCTTGAACTTCAGCTGCAGCGGCTCGTCGCTCAGGTCGTCGTACATGGCCTGGGGCATGTCGCCACGGCGCACCATCTGCCGCATCACCAGGTTGCGCCGCTCCAGCGCCCGGTCCGGGTTCTGTACGGGGTTGAAGTAGTAGGTGCCCTTGAGCATGCCCACCAGGGTGGCGGCCTCGCGCGGGTTCAGTTCGCGCGCGGGCTTGTCGAAGTAGGTGCGCGCGGCGGCCTCGATGCCCACGGCGTTGTACAGGAAGGGCACGCTGTTGAGGTAGGCCGTGAGGATCTGGTCCTTGGAGTACAGGTTTTCGATGCGGCGCGCCGTCACGACTTCCTTGATCTTGCGGCTGATGTTGCGCGAGCGGCCGATCTCTTCCGGGAACACATTGCGCGCCAGCTGCTGCGTGATCGTGGAGCCGCCTTCGGTGCGGCCGGTGGCCGTGCGCAAGATGGCCATGCCGGTGCGCAGCCAGTCCACGCCGTCGTGCTCGCGGAAGCGGTGGTCTTCGGTGTCGATCAGCGCGTGGATCACCCAGGGCGAAATCTGCTCCAGCGTGACGGGCTCGCGGCGGTTCTGCTGCACGCGGCCGAGCTGCTTGCCGTCGCTCGACATGATGACGCTAGGCATGGACTGCGTGGCGGTTTCCAGCGCGGTGACGGGAGGTGCCTGGGAGACCACCCAGGCCACGTAGATGGCACCGATGACAGACAAGGCGGCCGTGGCCAGGCCGGTGTACTTCAGGACTTGGCCCAATCGTTGGTTCATGGGGTGAGGGTGTCGCGGGGCATGCGCGTGAGCTTGACAGGCTGACGGCCATCTGGGCATCGGCCGCCGGCGCCTGGGGATGTCGGCGTTGTCCTACGCAGTATGCCGGTTCGCGGACACCCGAGCGCGGTGCAGGTGCTATGGTCCGCTGTTTTCGTGAAGCGGGATCGGGGCGTGCGCAGATGATGACAGGGGTGTTGTGCGGGTTGATGGCGGGCGCCTTGTGGGGGCTGGTGTTCCTCACGCCCCGCCTGCTGCCGGCGTTCTCACCCTGGGAGCTGTCGGTGGGGCGCTATGTCTGCTACGGGCTGATCGCGCTGGTGTTCCTGGGGCCGGGCCTGCGGCGCACGCTGGCGCTGATCGACCGCCACGACCTGGCCGCCATGGTGCGGCAGGCCCTGGCGGGCAACATCGTCTATTACGTGCTGCTGGCCTATGGCGTGCAATGGGCGGGCATCGCGCCGACCTCGCTGATCATCGGGTTGCTGCCGCTGGTCGTCACCCTGATGGGACGGCGTGACCACGGCGCCGTGCCGCTGCAGGCGCTGCGCTGGCCGCTCCTTGTGGCGGGGCTGGGCATGGTCTGCATCAATGTTGATCTGTTCACGCACACGGAGCCGTCGGCCGCCGCCGATGCCCTGGGCCAGCGGGTGGTGGGCGTGCTGTGCGCACTGGGGGCTTTGCTGTGCTGGTCCTGGTACACGGTGGACAACACACGTTATCTGAAGCAGCACCCCAAATTCACGGGCGGCCAGTGGTCGGCCCTGTACGGCCTGAGCAGCGGTGTGATCGCGCTGGTGATCGGCGTGGTGGGGCTGGCGCTGTTCAGCGGGCGGATCACCGGGGAGGCTGGCGCGGCCAGCGGGCGTGACTGGACGCTGTTCTGGCTGGTCAACGTGGGGCTGGCGCTGGGGGCGTCCATGGTGGGCAACCAACTGTGGAACATCGCCAGCCGGCGGGTGCCCGTGACGCTGTCGGGGCAGCTCATCATCTTCGAGACCCTGTTCGCGCTGCTGTACGGCTTCGTCTATGGCCGGCAGTGGCCTCGCCCGCTGGAGGTGGCGGCCATGGTGTTGCTGGTGGTCGGGGTGGTGTGGGCGGTGCGCCAGCACGCCCGGCATGAGGCGCCGGCCGGCCATGGGCAGGACGCCCGCCCGCTGGACCACCCCCACCCCTGAGGCCGGCGGGCCTTTCCCCACGGCTTTCCGGCAGCCGAAAACGCCGTGGTCATCGTGCGCATCTTGATAATCATGTGACTATCCAAGCGCAGGAGTGACATCGGGCCAGTTGTACATGGTGGCACCGGCTACCTCTTCGATTCGAAGCATGCGGCCTGAGGGTGATGTCAAGGCAGAAGGGCGGTCAAGGAGTGATGGTGCGATGGCGGAACGTTCCATGGCAACCGATCAAGCCAGTGCTGAAGCCAGCGTGGCCTGGCACACCCGCTCGCCGGTGCAGGTCGAGCAAGCCCTGCAGACCGGCCCTCGATGACGCCGAGGCCGCATGCCGTCTGGTGGCGCATGGCCCCAACCGCCTGGCGCCGCCCCGTCGCCGCTCCGCCCTGATGCGCCTGCTCATACAGTTCCACAACGTGCTGCTGTACGTGATGATGGGCTCGGCGCTGGTGACCGCGGTCCTGGGGCACTGGGTGGACACGGGCGTGTTGCTCGCCGCGGTGGTGGTCAATGCTGTCATCGGCTTCATCCAAGAGGGCAAGAGGGCAATGCCGAGGCCGTGCTGGACGCGATCCGCGCGATGCTCTCGCCGCACGCCACCGTGGCGCGGGATGGCCAGCGCTGCGAGATCGATGCGGCCGAGCTGGTGCCGGGCGACTTGGTGCTGCTGACCTCGGGTGATCGGGTGCCGGCCGACCTGCGCCTGATCGAGGTGAAGGAGCTGCGCGTCCAAGAAGCCGCCTTGACCGGCGAATCATTGCCCGTGGAAAAGGGCACCGAGGCCGTGCCCGTGGATGCCCCCGTGGGTGATCGGCATGGCATGGCCTACAGCGGCACCATGGTCGTTTCGGGCAGGCCTGCGGTGTCGTCGTGGCCATGGGCGCGTCTACCGAGCTGGGGCAGATCAACCGGATGCTGTCCGACATCCAGGCCTTGAGCACGCCGCTCATGCGCCAGATCGACCGCTTCGGCCAGCGGCTGGCCGTGGTCATCCTGGCGGCGGCTGCGGCCACCTTCGTGCTGGGCACCTGGTGGCGCGGCCAGCCGGCCTCGGACATGTTCATGATGGTGGTGGCGCTGGCCGCCTCGGCCATCCCCGAGAGGCTGCCCGCCATCATGACGGTCACGCCGGCGCTGGGCGTGCAGCGCATGGCCCGCCGCAATGCCATCGTGCGCCGCCTGCCGGCTGTGGAGGCGCTGGGCTCGGTCACCGTGATCTGTTCCGACAAGACCGGCACGCTCACCCGCAACGAGATGACGGTGCAGCGCGTGGTGTGCGCCGGCCATGCCTTCGATGTCGGTGGCGTGGGCTACGCACCGGTGGGTGATTGCAGCATCGACGGGCGCATCATCGAGCCCGCACGCTACCCCGCGTTGTCATTGGCCTTGCGCGCCGGTGTGCTGTGCAACGACGCCCGCATGCGCCAGGATGCCGAGGCGCAATGGCGCCGCCTGGATTCGCTCCCCTTCGAATCGCAGCACCCCTACATGGCCACGCACCACCAGGACGCTGAGGGTCAATCCTGGCTGTTTCTCAAGGGCGCGCCCGAGCGTGTGCTCGACATGTGCGACCGCGAACTGGCCCACGCTGGCGAGCGGCCGCTCGATGCCGACCACTGGCGCCGCATGGCCACCGACACCGCCGCCCAGGGCCTGAGGTGGGCGTGGCCATGGGCCTCAAGGGCACCGAGGCGGCCAAGGAGGCTGCTGGCATGGTGCTGGCCGATGGCAACTTCGCAACCATCGCCGCGGCCGTGCGTGAAGGGCGGGCTGTCTACGACAACCTCAAGAAGTGCGTGCTCTTCATGCTGCCCGCCAATGGTGGCGAGGCCCTGATCGTGATCCTGGCCATCCTGCTCCAGCTGCCCTTGCCGATCACGCCGGCGCAGCCACTGCTGCCGGGCTTCTTCGTGTGGCGGGTGCTGATGGTGTCCGTGCTGATGATGACGGGGGCGATGGGCCTGTTCCTGCTGGAACTGCGGGTGGGCACCATGGCCGTCAATGCCGTGGTGGTGGCTGAGATGTTCTACCTGCTCAACAGCCGTTTCCTGCTGCGCAGCGTATTCGATGTGCGCGGCCTGCTGGGCAATCGCTACGTGCTGGGCGTCATCGCCGTGTCGATCGCCTTGCAGGCGGCCTTCACCCATCTGCCGGTGCTGCAGCAGGTGTTCGGCTCGACCGCGCTGTCATGGCAGGACTGGGCCAAGGTGGTGGCCGCCGGTGCCATGGTGTTCGTGGTGGCGGAGTTCGAGAAGTTCGTCATCCGCCGGCTGGGCATGGCCGACCGGTTGGCCAGCCTGTGAGAGGGCTGGCCGGGTGATTCTGTCGTGCGCGGTGCAGGCTGGCTGATTGCGGTGAGGGCTACCTCAGAGGTTCGTGCCACCGCCGGGCTTGGCGCCTGCCGGCGGTGCGAGCAGATCGTCCACCATGGCCAGCAGGCCGGCGATCTGCAGCGGCTTGGTCAGGTAGGCCGCGGCCCCCGCCTTGAGCGCATTGTCGATCTGCTCGGGCATGGCGTCGGCCGAGATCATCACCACCGGGATGTGCTGTGTCTCCGGGTTGGCCTTGGCCAGCTTGAGGAAGTCCAGGCCCGAGGCATCGGGCAGGTGCACGTCCAGCAGGATCAGTTGGGGCAGGGGCCCACGCAGGCGGTCGTGCAGCGCGGCCAGCCCGGCCTCGATGGTGGCCGCCACCGACAGCTGGATCCAGCCGCGGCTGGACAGCGCCGCCTGTACCACCGCCGTGTTCGCATCGTTGTCTTCCACGTACAGCACGTGTCGCTGGGCCCGCGCTGCATTGGCCACACCGTTGTCGGGCACGGCTGCCTTGCTGGAAGGCGGTGGCGCAGGGGGCTCCGGGGCCAGGGCAGCGGCCGGCACGCTCAGTGTGAAGGTGGAGCCCGCGCCTTCGCGGCTGCTGGCCTCCAGTTGGCCGTTCATCAACTGCGCCAGATGCTGGCTGATGACCAGCCCGATGCCCGTGCCGTCGGGCGAGTTTTTCTCGCGGCCCAGGCGGTTGAAGGGCTGGAACAGCTGCTGCAGCTGCGCCTCGCTCATGCCCAGCCCGGTGTCGGTCACCACGATGTTGACCATGGAAGGCTCGCCCCCGCGGCCGCTCAGCAGTGCGGCCTGCACATGCACGCTGCCGCCGGGGCGGTTGTACTTGACGGCGTTGCTGAGCAGGTTGGTGAGCACCTGCTTGAGCCGGGTCTCGTCGGCCAGCACGCCCCAGCCGGCGGGCAAGGTGCCATCGATGGTGAGCGAGACCTGCTTTTGCCGGGCCAGTTCGTCCACCAGCTCGCGGGTGGCGTCGAGCAGCGGCGGCAGGGGCAGGCGTGCCGAGGTCAGCTTCAAGGTGCCCGCATCGATGCGGGACAGGTCCAGCACGTCATCGATCATGTCCAGCAGGTGCCAGCCGGCCTGTTGGATCTGCTCCAGGCGATGGTGCTGGGCTGGGCTCAAGGCAGGCCGGCGGTCCAGGCTCATCACCTGCGCGAAGCCCAGGATGGCGTTGAGCGGCGTGCGCAGCTCATGGCTCATGCGCGAGAGGAAATCGCTCTTGGCCTGGTTGGCCGATTCGGCCGCGGTGCGCTGCAGGCGCGCATCGTCGATGGCGGTGTTCATGCGCTCGGCATGGCCCGTGACCATCAGCAGCAAGGTGCCCAGGGCGGCCGCGAAGCCCACGCCGCCGATGGCGAACAGCCAGGCGGTGGCCCGCCCGCCCACCGAGGGCACCGGTCCCACGGACCACAGTTTCAAGGCCCATTCACGCTGCGCGAAGGTCAAAGGGACCACCAAGGAGTGGTGCGCCACCGATGATTTGCTTTCCGGTGCGCAGCCGGGCGTGCCGGCCAGAAACATGGGTTCGCCGGGCTCGCTGCGGTCCAGCAGGCAGGCCTGCATGAACAGCGGCATGTCCTTGAGCATGGCCACCAGGGCGTCGTCCATGCGCAGCGCCAGGAACACCACGCCCATGGCCGTGGCACTGCGGTCGGAGGCCAGCACATTGGGGCTGCGGTAGACGGCCCGGTAGATCACCACGCCCATCTGCTGGCCGCGCTCCTGCGCCAGCCGCAGGCCCTGGGAGGCCACCGGCTGGTTGCTGAGCACGGCCTGCAGGTAAGTCTGGCGCGCCTGCTGCACCGACAGGACGTTCATACCCAGGGCCGCCTCGTTGCCGTCCAGCGGCTCGATGAAGCGGATCGCGGCAAATTCGCTGCCCTTGGGCGCGACGCGGCCAGGCTGGTCGAACACGCGGTAGCCCTGTGCGCCTTCCGCGCGCTGCTGCAGCTCGAAGATCTCCAGGCGGTTGCTGTTGAGCCGTTCCGTCCAGCCCAGGGCCTGGGTGCCTGGCAACTGGCGCAGCCAACTGCTGGAGGCACGCCGGAATTCATCACGTTCGACGCTGTCGGAGGCGTCGTAGATGCCGCGCATCGATTCGAGGGCGGCCAAGTAGGAGTTCAGGCGCAGCCGCATCGCATTGGTGGTGGCCTCGGCGTGCAGGCGGAAGGCAGCATCCTCGCGCTCGCTATCCCAATCCTGGATCTGGCGGATGCCCAGACCCAGCAGGATCGACGAGGCCAGCAGCGGCATGCCGACCACGAATCGCCGCTGGCGCCACAGCCGTTCAGGGCGGCCCCACAGGGTCAGCAGCAGGGGGGTGCCCATCAGCACGCCCAGCATGTCGCCAGCCCACCAACTGGCCATCAGGGGCAGCCATTCCGTGTACGGTGTGGCCCCCGTGAGCACCAGGGTGGTGGAGGTCAGCACCGGGTTGATCACGCTGCACAGCGGTCCGGCCAGCAGCATGAAACGGGTGATGTCGCGCAGGTTGTCCAGCGGCAGGGGAGCGTTTTCGTCAGGGCCTTGCACCCAGCGGGCCGCGGCCCAGGCCTGCAGGCCGCCGCCGACACCGCTGGCCGCCAGGCCCGCCCATTGGCCCCAGTGCTGCAGGCCCGATTCGCCCTGCACGCCCTGCAATATGCCCAAAGCCCCTACTGTGAGCGAGCCCAGCCCCACAGCCACTGCCTGCAGCCGCCCCCAGCACAGCACACAGGCCAGGCCGAAGCCTGCGGCCAGGTACAGCAGGGAGATGGTGTCTTCGGAGGTGGACAGCGTCAGCGACACCGCGCCCGCAGCCACGTAGATCAGGTAGGTCGCGATGGCCTTGGACCAGCGTCCGTGGGGCGCGAATGCCTCGGGCATGGGGTGGGGTGTGGCCAATGTTGGAGTTCGGGGAGCAACGCGTGATCCCAGAGTATCCGACAGAGCTTGGCGGGGAGATAGGGCTTTTGTGTAGCGCTGGCCTGAATGTTGTTTGTGCCCCTAGACTTCGGGCGTGCCAATATTTCACTGACCCCTGTGGGAGGAGCATTCCATGCACACAATGTCCCGGCGTGCCGCCTGGTGGGCGGGTAAAGCCTTGTTGACGGTGGCTGCCTTGTGGCCTTTGGCCTCGGTGCCGGCGCGTGCCGAGGCGCCCCAGGTCAAGACCCAGGTGCCCGGCTATTACCGGCATGCGCTGGGTGATTTCGAGCTGACCGTGCTGCACGACGGCCAGATCAAGCTCGACACCAAGCTGCTCAAGAACCTGCGCGCCGGTGACATCCAGAAACTGCTGGCCCAGCAGTTCCGTGGCAACCCCACGCCCACGGCCGTCAACGCCTTCCTGGTCAACACCGGCAGCCAGCTCGTGCTGGTGGACACCGGCGCGGCCAAGGCCTTCGGCCCCACGCTGGGCCAGGTGGCGGCCAACCTCAAGGCGGCGGGTTACGAGCCGGCCCAGGTCGATGCCGTGCTGATCACCCACCTGCATGGCGACCACGTGGGCGGCCTGCTGGGCACGGACGGCCAGCGCCTGTTTCCCAAGGCGACGGTGTACGTCTCCCAGGCCGAGGCCGAGCACTGGCTGGCGGCGGATGCCATCGCCAAGGCGCCCGAGGCCCGCAAGGGCGGCTACAAGCTCGCGCAGGATGCCACCGCCCCCTACGCCAAGGCCGGTGCGCTCAAGACCTTCACCGGCACCTCCGAGGTCCTGCCGGGCTTCAAGGCCTTGCCGGCGCCCGGTCACACCCCTGGCCACACGGCCTACCTGGTCGAATCCAAGGGACAGCGCCTGCTGATCTGGGGTGACCTGATTCACAACGTGGCCGTGCAGATGCCGCAGCCCGAAGTCACCATCGAGTTCGACAGCGACCCGGCCGTGGCCGCACGCACGCGCAAGGCCCTGCTGGCCTGGACCGCCAAGGATGCGGACCTGCTGGTGGCCGGCATGCACCTACCGTTCCCTGGTCTGGGCCATGTTCGCGCCGATGGCCGTCAGCGTTACAGCTGGGTGCCCATCGACTTCGCGCCCTGGTCACCCGCACCCTGAACCGGCGCTGTCTCGACACTGACGGGCTCTCCGCCATGGCGGCGCGCCCGTCAGCTTTGCACGACAAGGCCGGCTTCAGGTGTGCATGTGCGACCTTCGTCGCACGATTTGACCCCGCTTTACCCCGTGATTGAACTTTGCAGCGCCCACCGCTCTCCTATACTGGGAAGCCTGTGGGTGTTCGCTTTTCACAGGCACCTGTACAGGCACCCTTTTGTGCAGCTCGAGGCAAGAGACGATGACCTCCAAATTCAAGATCGCAGGCTGGGTGGCCGTGGGCGCGCTGGCCGGCGGCCTGACCACCCTCCAGTTCCAGGCCACCGCGCGCAACGCCGCGCCGCAATTGCCCCTTGAAGAGCTGCAGCAGCTGGCCGCCGTGTTCGGCATGGTCAAGACCGACTACGTCGAGCCCGTGGATGAGAAAAAGCTCATCAGCGATGCCATCGGCGGCATGGTCGCGGGCCTGGATCCGCACTCGCAGTATTTCGACAAGACCACCTTCAAGGAATTCCGCGAAGGCACCACCGGCAAGTTCGTCGGCGTGGGCATCGAGATCGGCATGGATGACGGCCTGGTCAAGATCGTCTCGCCCATCGAAGGCTCGCCCGCCTTCCGCGCCGGCCTCAAGAGCGGCGACCTGATCACCAAGATCGACGAGACCTTCGTCAAGGGCCTCACCATGGACCAGGCCGTCAAGCGCATGCGCGGCGAGCCCAACACCAAGGTGCTGCTCACCATCTTCCGCAAGAACGAGAACCGCAGCTTCCCTGTCACCATCACGCGTGAAGAGATCCGCGTGCAGAGCGTGCGCACCAAGCTGGTCGAGCCCGGTTACGCCTGGGTGCGCGTGAGCCAGTTCCAGGACCGCACCGTCGAGGATTTCGTCGCCAAGGTGACCAAGCTCTACGCCGAGGATCCGAAGATCAAGGGCCTGGTGCTCGACCTGCGCAATGACCCGGGCGGCCTGCTCGAAGGCGCCGTGGCCATCTCGTCGGCCTTCCTGCCCAAGGATGTGGTGGTCGTGACCACCAATGGTCAGCTGCCTGAATCCAAGCAGAAGTTCCTGGCCCGCCCTGAGGACTATTCCCGCCGCATGGGCGCCGACCCGCTGTCGCGCCTGCCCGCTGGCCTGAAGACCGTGCCGCTGGTGGTGCTGGTGAACGAAGGCTCGGCCTCGGCTTCCGAGATCGTCTCTGGTGCCCTGCAGGATCACAAGCGCGCCACCGTGATGGGCGCCCAGACCTTCGGCAAGGGCTCGGTGCAGACCGTGCGCCAGCTCACCGCCGACACGGCCCTCAAGATCACCACCGCGCGCTACTACACGCCCAGCGGCCGCTCCATCCAGGCCAAGGGCATCGTGCCCGACGTGATGGTGGACGAAACTGCCGACGGCAATCTGTTCGGCGCGCTGCGCATGCGCGAGGCCGATCTGGAGAAGCACATCGCCAGCGGCCAGGGCGCCGAGGTCAAGGACGCCGCCCGTGAAAAGGCGCGCGAAGAGGCCATCAAGAAGCTGGAAGAGGCGGCCGCCAAGAAAGACGAGAAGCCCAAGCCCCTGCCCGAGTTCGGCAGCGAGGAAGACTTCCAGTTGCAACAGGCACTCAACCGCCTCAAGGGCAAGCCCGTGCTGGTCTCCAAGACCATGACCGAGCGCAAGCCCGAGGACGCCAACACGCCCGAGTGATCCCCCGGATGCTGTTCGCGTGACCCTCGACGACAGCCAGCGGCTGCGCTACAGCCGCCACCTGCTGCTCGACGAATGGTCCGAAGAGGCTCAGGAGCGGCTGCAGGCATCGCACGCGCTGGTGATCGGCGCGGGCGGCCTGGGCGCTCCGGCGCTGATCTACCTAGCCAGTAGCGGGGTGGGGCGCATCACCGTGGTCGACCACGACACGGTGGACCTGACCAACCTGCAGCGCCAGATCGCGCACACCACGGAGCGCATCGGCCAGTCCAAGGTCGACTCCGCCCGGCAGGCCCTGGCCCAGCTCAATCCCGGCGTGCAGGTACGGGCCCTGGCCCAGGCTGCCGATGAGGCCCTGCTGTCCAACTGGGTGCCGCAGGCCGACGTGGTGCTGGATTGCACCGACCGCTTCGACACCCGCCACCTGATCAACCGTGTGTGCCGCCAGGCCGGCGTGCCGCTGGTGGCGGCCGCGGCCGTGCGTTTTGATGGCCAGATCAGCGTGTACGACCCGCGCCGCCCTGAATCGCCCTGCTACGCCTGCCTGTTCCCGCCCGATGCCCCGCCGGAAGAGGCGCGCTGCGCCCTGCTGGGCGTGTTCGCGCCCTTGGTGGGCATGATGGGGGTGTTGCAGGCGGGTGAGGCCATCAAGCTGCTGGCGGGCCTGGATGCGGATCCCGGCAGCGGGCAGACGCTTTTGGCAGGTCGCCTGCTGATGGTCGATGGGCGCAGTTGGCAGGTCACGTCGCTGGCGGTGCGCCGCGACCCGGGTTGCCCTGTCTGCGCCCGCCACCCCTGAAAAGCACAACGCCCTGACCGAGCCGGTGCAGGGCGTGTGTTGGCAGGGTGAGCCCGGCGGCGCTTACTTGGCGCCAGCCACCCAGTTCATGGCCTGCTTGTAGACGAACACCGAGTTGGTGACCAGGTAGCGCTTGAACAGGCGGCGAGGCTCGCTGGCCAGGCGGTACAGCCATTCCAGGCCATTGTTCTGCATCCACACCGGGGCGCGACGCAGCGTGCCGGCGTGGTAATCGAAGGCGGCGCCCACACCGATCATCACAGCGGAGATGCGGCCCTTGTGGTCGGCCATCCAGGCTTCCTGCTTGGGGCAGCCCAGGCCCACGAACACCACGTGGGCGCCCGAGTGGTTGATGGCGTCCACGTGCGCCTGATCCTGTGCCTGCATCTCGGCGCCGAAGGGCGGAGAGATCATGCCGGCGATACGCAGGGTGGGGAAGCTCTTGCGCACCGCCACTTGCAGCTTGTCCAGCGTGTGCTGGGTGCTGCCGTAGAAGAACACGGACTGGCCGAGTTCTTCGGCAACCTTCATGTAGCGCCACATCAGGTCGGGGCCATTGATGCGTTGCTGGTCCTCAAAGCCCGAGTTGCTCAGCACCCAGGCCACCGGTGCGCCGTCGGGCAAGGCCAAGTCTGCACCTGCCAGCACGTCGTGGAACTTCGGGTCGCTGTCGGCGGTGACCACGGAGTGGACATTGCACAGGCAGACGTAGCGAGATTCACGCTGACGCGCCCAGGTGGCCAAGCGCGCCAGCGCCTGGTCCCAGTCAATCGCGTCGATGAACGTCGACAGCACGGTGGCACCGGATCGCCGCGTGCGCTGCTTCAACGTCTGGAGGTAAATGCTGTAGTTCGAGGGTTTCATGGTGTATGTCTTGCTCTCACCATCGTTTGGACACAACTCTAACGCAGGTACCCTTTCCTCCGCTCAGGGCAAACCTAGGGGCGTTGTACGCGGAGTGTGCGAATTACCGTGTTTTGTGCGGGTTTCTCCTGGAAAAACGGTCCATTTGGGTAATTTTCCCGAAGCGGGACGTCCCCCCGTTTCGGGGGTGAGTACTCGGGTTTGAGTGGGCATAGATCAACGGATGCTGGAAACGGTTGGTTGATCGACGTGCCTGCAATCGGGCTGGGTGGCAGGTTGCTGGCCAGTGAAATTCACTTCGGTTGCCGAGAAGACCAGAGCACCAGGGTCAGCGTGACAAGGGCGAGCACCGCGCCGGCGTACATCACGGTGGCGTAGCCGAATCCCCTGCCAAGCACCGCCGCACCCAGTGCCGCGCCGATGGCATTGCCGAAGTTGAAGGCGCCGATGTTTACGGACGAGGCCAGGCCGGGGGCTTCGTGGGCGACCCGCATAACCTGCATCTGGATGGGCGGCACCAGCCCAAACGCCGCCGTGCCCCAGATGAAGAGCCCGATAGCTGCCCCCACCGTGGTCTGGGCAAGTTGGGGCAGCGCGATCATCAAGATGGCCTCTAATGCCAGAAAGCCGACGATCGTCTTCTTGATCGAGATGTCCGAGAGCTTGCCGCCCAGCTGGTTGCCGAACGTGAAGCCGACGCCGATGAGCGTTGTCTAGCGCCTTCTCTGCCACGTAAAGCGAAACAACATCACTGAAGAGCTTTGACCGCTGAGCCAATGCGCTGGGCGAACGCAGTGCGGTGGCCTCTTTCAAAGGCTCCCCCTGTGTAGGGGGTAGATGCTAGTTGTTGTTTGACCTGGGGCATCTCCATGAACCGGCCCAGCCGGTCCAAGTCGTCATCCGTGTTGATGTCCCTGACCGTGAGCCCAGAGGGAAAGATCACGTCAAATTTCTTGATGCCCATAGCCCATGCAAGATTGAACTTGAGAGCTAGAACTTTGGCACGATGCCAGTCTTTTGTGCGTAGTGAGATGCGTGATTCTTTGCCGTCTTCCTGGCAGCGGATGTACCAGGCGCCATGACGTGACTTGCAAACATGCGGGAGCTTGTGCATTGGTGGACCGGATCACTGATCGGCACACCGAAAAGCGGAAAAGCCCTCTAAGTGATTGACTTAGAAGGCTTTTTTGTCTGTGGTGGCGCTTCAGGGACTCGAACCCCTGACCTGTGGATTATGATTCCCTTTGGAACCGCCGCATTAGTCCAGCAAATCAACGATTTAGCCATCGACAGGCCGCATTGTATCCGCGTTATCCAGCTATGCCGTTGACACTTTGTTGACAACCCGCGAAGCGATCAATGCAGATCATCCGGCAGCATGGCCTGGCGGGGAAGTTGATCCGTGCTCACCAGCCGGATGACATCGATATGGACGTCCTCTTCCACATACCAGAACCACAGCTTGGTTTTGCCCACTCGCTTCCACTGAAGCTCAGGGACGCCAAGTAACTGCCCGATGCGCCGAGAGCCAGTGGAAGGTGCCTCTGCAATCGACAGCAGACACTCTTGCATCTCATTGACCAGCGTGGCGGCGGAGACTTCTCCGGCGGCATTGCGTCGATATGCCACCTGGCGAATCATGTCTTCAATGGCGGCAGGGCGGCGGTGAATCGGCTTCATGCCTGCCCGAAGGCTGGCGAACGAGCAACCGCACGGAGAGCCGCCCAGTCCCCATCAGACATCGGGACCGACTCACCGCTGTCGATACCGGCTTGGTACAGCGCGCGAAGCTGCCTGGCAGATTCCTCATCGCGCCGAATTAATTCCCGCACGTACTCACTGGCGTTGCCATACAGACCGGAACGCAGGCGCTCGTCAACAACATCCCGCAAGGCATCGGTGAGCGAGACGTTCATGGTGGGGCTTTTGGTGCTCATGAGCATATTGTGGACGAATGGCAAAGTTTGTCAATTTGGGCGGTTTGTTGATTTCCATCTCGAAGTGACCCAGCCACCCCGGTGATTTCCATGCAAATCTGACCCACGTATCAAGCCTAGCCTGCTGTTTTTTGCGGCAGGAGCACAGGAGTGATTGACGTGGCGATATTGAGTGTCATTAGACGTTGGGCACTGCGCGAGCGGCTGTCCAACCTGACCACGGCTGCGTGACGAGAGGACATCCCGCGAATGTGAACAACCTTGTCAGCCTTCATAGAGGGGAGACGCTGACGAAGACACTCTTTCACTACTGGCAGTGCCAGACCTTGCTGAGCAAGCCCCAAGCCGGAAATGGCCTGTCGCTCGCTTTTGGAGATGCCAGGTCTTGGTCGCTGTGGCGGATCGTGCAGGTTGAGCGAGTCTTGGGAGACGGCGTGCTGGTGACGCTGAAAGCGCTCTCTGCGTTTGGAATCCTGCCCGAGCTCCGGCACGAGGCGATTCCAGAGGAGCACCAGGCTCCTATCCAGCGGGCCATCGACCGCGTGCTGGATGCGGCATTTCGAGAGAGCGCCATCTCAGCAATCGACCAGTGCCGCAACGCTGCTGTTGCGCTGATCGGCCGCTGGTTGGTCAGTAACGGCGCTGAGTCGAAGGTCCTGAGCGATGACCTTGGCGCTTTGGTGAAGCGTGTGCGAGAGGATCCCTACCGATGCGGGGCTGTGGCAGGGGTAGGAGAGATGATTGCGCGGCTGCACCCGCGAGGCAAAGCGAACGAGCAGGAGACGAAAGGCTACAGGCTCGCCCAGGACGAGGACGCAGAGGCATCAGTCCATGCGATCAGCTTCATCCTGCGAGAGTTCGGCTGGGCGCGGAACTGAGGGCTGGGTGCGGCTTGTCGTTATGTCTCTGCGAGGCCGTGGCCGGCCTCATTCAGTGCCTTTACCCATCGGCGTATGGTTCCGCGAAGCCGGCGCTGTTCCTCTGCATCGAGTGGCATTGCCGCCACCGAGTCCAGAACCTGAGCGACGGTGACGTAGCGGTGCTCAAGCAGGGCCATGCAGAACACGCGGTCCTTATCCCGGCCTGCGGCTGCCTTGGACATGAAGAGGTCGGCCACATCCAGGCAGTAGCCCACGCGGCCATTGGTTGACTCGCTCTGGACTCGGTGCACGCGGTTTATCCAGCCCTGGGGCAGCACGGCGGTCTCCGGCCCGACACCTTGGGCGTAGTAGCCATAGGTCACATGGAACTGCGAGCCTTCGCCCAGCGTCCCCTCGATCTTGTCAGCCAGCTCCGGAGCCTGCAGCGGGTAGATGTCTGCCTCGGCTGACATGGTGAACACCTCTTCCGGATTGGGCACGGGGCCTAGGATCGACTGGCTGCCCACGATCATGAACTCGTATTGGTCCGTGACGTCTGCGCTGGCTCGGATGATGTGCTCGAGCTCTTCCCGAGTCATGGCGTCACCTCGTTCGAAGCATTGCCCAGCGAGATGCCCTTTTTCAGGCTGCTCACCTGGGCCAGAACGCTTTGGCGCACGTGCTCAGGCAGCACCGTGACGAGGGGGGAGGCCTGACGAAGCTCTTGGGCCCGACGTGTCCGGCCAAGCACCTTGCGCCACGTCCCGTCCCGCAGGATGTCCCGCCACTCCAGCCAGAGACCGTTGGAGCGTGAGTTTCCTGCTTGGAGCCATCGATCCAGTGTGTCCTCAGCTGTGCGCCGCAAGACTGGATCTGCGCGAACCAGGCGGACGGCTTCCTCATGCAAGGCCAGGCTTTGCAGGTCCTGCACCTGATGGCGGGACTCGTCTGCCGAGACCAGCACTTGCACAACGGGCTTTGACCGACGCGATCGGGCTGCGGCAGATCCGGCTGGCGCTGGCTGCAGCGCATCCCCAGCCAGCAGCGCCAGCTCGCCGGCTACGCCCAAGGCAGACATCACACGGAGGTAGGTGCCGATGGAGGGGGCGGGGTCCCCAGCCTCGACAGCGCTGAGCGTGGTGCGGGAGATGCCCACGCGCTTGGCCATTTCGACCGTGCCGAGGCCCTGCGTTTTTCGCA
This sequence comes from Aquabacterium sp., assembly GCF_049274795.1. Lineage (GTDB taxonomy): Bacteria > Pseudomonadota > Gammaproteobacteria > Burkholderiales > Burkholderiaceae_C > Aquabacterium. The sequence goes on along the minus strand of NZ_JBASTH010000048.1, from coordinate 3,956 downwards.
AGCGCTTGAGCCTGTCGCCCAACTGCAGGAGCAGTTGGCGTTCCAGTACGGCCGTGCTGTCTAGGTTGGTGTTCATTTGTCCATTATCTTAATCAAATTAGGTAAATTTGCCTAATGCTTTGGACAAAGAAGCACTGTGCCCAGCAAGCGCCCAATGTTGGAAAGTTGCCTACAGATCGCCTACAGGCGAAGTGGGGGACGCAAAGCAAAAAGCCACCGCGAGGGTGGCTTCTGTTCTAAGTGCTTGCTGCACAAAGATAAATTTTGGTGGCGCTTCAGGGACTCGAACCCCTGACCTGTGGATTATGATTCCGCTTTTAACGAAGATCATATTGTTGAGTTCCATCCAAAACTGACCCACCGTTTCCATCGAATTCTGACCCACCCTTTGTTGAGCCTCTGATGGCTCAGGCTGTGGGTAACTTCTTGGGTTTGGACTCCTTCTTGGTGGGTTGAGCAGAGCTGTTCTTGAACCGGTAGCTGTCGTTGCCAGTCTCAAGGATATGACAGTGGTGCGCGAGGCGGTCCAGCAGTGCAGTGGTCATCTTGGCATCACCGAAGACGCTGGCCCACTCACTGAAGCTCAGGTTCGTCGTGATGACGACGCTGGTCCGCTCGTAGAGCTTGCTTAGCAGATGGAACAGCAATGCCCCTCCGCAGGCGCTGAACGGCAGGTAGCCCAATTCGTCGAGTACCACCATGTCCATATGGGCCAAGCGGTGCGCCATCTGGCCGCTCTTGTTGCAGCCCTTCTCCTGCTCCAGATGGTTCACGAGTTCCACCGTAGAGAAGAAGCGCACTCGCCGCCGCTGATGCTCCACGGCCTGCACTGCGATGGCAGTGGCCAGGTGTGTCTTGCCCGTACCTGGACCTCCTACAAGCACGACGTTCTGCGTCTGGTCCATGAAGTCCCCTCGATGGAGTTGGCGTACCAGTGCTTCGTTGACTTCGCTGTGCTCGAACTGGAAGCCGGCCAGGTCGCGGTAGCCTGGCAAGCGCGCCTGCTTGAGCTGGTAGGCCACCGCCCGAACCTCGCGTTCAGCCATTTCAGCCTTGAGCAATTGGGCCAGCACAGGCTGCGCTGCCTCGAAGGCCGGAGCCCCTTGTTCAGCCAGCTCTGAGATGGCCTGTGCCATGCCAGACATCTTGAGTTCGCGCAGCATGATGACGAGTGAGGCAACGGCTGGGTCATGACGCATAGCCCACCTTCCTCTCTGGCTTGCGCAGTGCGTCATAGCGCAGCACGTTGGCCTGTGGCTCGTTGACGAGTTGGAGCGCCTGCGGTGCGTTAACCGGCGGCGGTGCGCTGCTCTTGCCATCGACCAGGCGATGCAGCAAGTTGACGACGTGCATCTTGGTCGGCACGCCAGCCTCCATGGCCAGCTCCACCGCAGCGAGCACGGCCTGCTCATCGTGCAGCAGCACCAGGGCCAGCACATCTACCATCTCACGGTCACCGCCTGGCTTCTTGAGCAGAGCCTTTTGCAACTGCTGGAAGGCGTTGGGCAGTTCGGTGAAGGGTGCACCGTTGCGCAGGGCCCCCGGCTTGCGCTGCAGCACGGCAAGGTAATGCCGCCAGTCATAGACGGTGATGCCCGGACCGTTGTGCCCTCGTTCGATGACCCGTCGGTGCTCGCAGATGATGTTGCCTTCGGCTGCGATGACGATGCGGTCTGCGTAGGCCCGCAGGCTGACGGGCCGGTTGGCATATGAAGCCGGCACGCTATAGCGGATTCGCTCGAAGGTGACCAGGCAGGTCGGGGAGACCCTCTTGGTGTGCTCCACAAAACCATCGAAGGGGCGAAGCACCTGCATCAGCTGCGGCTGCTCAGTAGCCCAAGCGTCAGCCACCGAGCCCTTGAGCTTGCCGTGGGCTATCTCGGACCACAGCACCTGGCAGCGCGCCTCCAGCCAGATGTTCAAGGCATCAATGTCTGGGAACTGTGGGGCCGGCTGCCACAGGCGATGGCGAGCATCACGGACGTTCTTCTCGACCTGGCCCTTCTCCCAGCCTGAGGCCGGATTGCAGAACTCAGCCTCGAACAGGTAATGGCTGACCAAGGCACTGAAGCGCACATTGACGTCGCGCTCCTTGCCGCGGCGAACCTTGTCCACGGCGGTCTTCATGTTGTCGTAGATACCTCGGCGCGGCACCCCACCCAACACGCGGAAGGCATGATTGTGCGCATCGAACAGCATCTCGTGCGTCTGAAGCAGGTAGGCCGCACAACGAAGGCCCGGCTGTAGCTCAGCTTGAAGTGCGCCACCTGAAGCTTGGTGCGCTCGCCACCCAGTACGGCCCAGTCCTCGCTCCAGTCGAACTGGAACGCTTCACCAGGGCCGAACGTCAGCGGCACAAAGGTGCCTCGGCCGGTGGTCTTCTCCGCCTCCTGACGTTTGGTCAGCCAGGTCCTGGCAAAGGCGGCCACGCGGTTGTACGAGCCGTCGTAGCCCAATGCCACCAGGTCGGCATGCATCTGCTTGATGGTGCGCCGCTGCTTGCGGGACTTGTTGCTCTCCGTCTTGAGCCAGCCGGCCAGTTTGTCCGCGAACGGGTCAAGTCGGCTGGCGCTCACCCGTGGCTTGTACTGGGGAAGCACCTCGTCGGCCCGTAGGTACTTGCGGATGGTGTTGCGGGACAGGCCTGTGCGCCTGGCTATCTCACGGATGGACAGCCGCTCGCGCAGTGCCCAACGTCTAATGACACTCAATGTCGCCACGTCAATCACTCCTGTGCTCCTGCCGCAAAAAACAGCAGGCTAGGCTTGATACGTGGGTCAGATTTGGATGGAAATCACCGGGGTGGCTGGGTCACTTCGAGATGGAAATCAACATCCAGGCCACTCTACTGGCCAGGCACATTGGTGCCAGGAGCATTGAGTGCGTAGCGGACATGATCCTCGCCGCGATAGTGGAGCAAATCCCGCATCGTCAGATTCCAATCCTTGTTTAGGTGGGTAACGCTACCGTCCTGTTTCTCAAACTCGACACTGGCCTGAGCTGGAATGACTTCGCTGGTCTTGACGAACCACTGGAAAACCTCGCTTGCTTTGGTAACGCCGTCATACGTCTTGTCGATTTGTACGAGTGCAGCCTTTTCGGCTTGTTCGAAGCGGGAACGCTCTTGCTGCATGCTAGCCAGTCTCTTTTCGAGATTGTCCTTGGCGTCGTTCAAGTGTTGTTGAGCCTGCTGGACAGAAAAATTGGCACCGGCTACTGGCCCCATTTCGCTATTGACAGCGGCGCGCCGCTTGGCCTGTATAGGGTCTTCATAACCGACTTTTGCGTTTGCTTTCGCTTCATCGGCTTGAGCTTGTGCGAGCTTGTCCTGTGCCTCGGCTAATATTTTTTCGAAGGTTTCTGGACCTTTCTTGGTCTCTTCAATGCTCGCATCGATACCTCGGTAGTAGCCCTGGTAGTCGCTTTGGGTTTCACGAATCTTCTGTTGGCGTAACGTTGCGAGCAGTTGGGCACCGCTCTTCAGGAAGCACCGATACTCGACCACCGTCCGGTTCGTTTTGTCCTTGAATGTGCGCCATTCATCTTTCTCGCATGAATCTCGTTCTGACAGGGCCGTGCTGTAGGTGTGCGTTGAGTCTTGAGGAACAACCGTAGCCTTTACTGCGTCGATCTCCGAATGACCGCATCCCGTCAGAGCAAGGCCAAGGGTCATCAGTGCAAAAGCCTTTAATTTCATGTTCATAAGCTGATTTTGGATGTGAGGTTGGTATTGGTATCTCGCCGTTGGTGTGAGCACCATATCCAGGTGGCGCGGATTCAAAAGGTAAGTGCAACACCGCATGAAATAGGTGGGCGAATTGAAGGCAAGGTGATGGAGCCCCGGATTCCAGCAAGAAGAGGGGCGACACCATGACGCAATACAAACAACTCGCCCAAGAAGAACGATACCTGATATCAGCGCTGCTGAAGATGGGGTTTAGCCAAAGAGGCATAGC
>NZ_JBASTH010000047.1:0-2602 GCF_049274795.1 Aquabacterium sp. | reverse complement strand
GGCTGGCGCCAGGTGTGGGTGCAGGGCGATCAGGCTCGGCGGCTGGACACGCTGGCGCGCTCGTTCTGACGCTCGGGGCGAGGATCAGCCCTTGCGCCCGATGAACCACAGCGCCACCAGCAGCGGCAGCGACAGCAGCGCCCACGACACCGCATCCCACACGCCATCGGCCAGCAGCGCCGACACCAGGCCGGCGCCACTGGCCACGCCGATCAGCAGCGGCCAGCGGAACACCTGCCACAGGCTGTAGTGCTTGCCGCTGCGGCGAGTCTCCTGGTGCAGCGCGTGGCGCTGTTCGGCGCGGCTCATGGTGTGGCTCCCGTCGTGGCCTGCGCGGCCGTTGCATCAGCGTCAGCCGGCGCATGCAGCGCCGATGGGCGCTTGCTGGCCCGCTTGCGCGCGATCCACAGGTACAGGCCGCTGCCCAGCACCACGATGGTGGCGATGTCCAGCAGCGCCCACACCACCTTGAGCGGCATGCCGCCGTAGTCGCCGAAGTGCAGCGGCTGCGACACCAGCAGGGCCGTGAGGTACCAGGGCAGCTCGCGGCTGTCGGTGATCTGGCTCGTCACCGCATCGACCAGCACCGGCTTGACCAGGCGCGAGGTGAGCGGCTCATGCCCGCGCATGAAGATGGCGTAGTGGTGCGGGCTGGAAAAAGCCGTGCCCGGGAAGGCCACGAAAGACAGCGTCATGTCCGGCTCCAGCGCTTGCGAGTGCTCGACCGATTGCTGCAGCGAGCCCAGCACCTTGGGCACGGACTGGCCCTGGTACTTGGCCGTCATCGCGCCCAGTTCCTGGTACTGGTAGAGCTTCACCATCAGGTCGGCCCAGGTGTTGATCACGCCGGTGAAGCCTACCACCAGAGCCCACACCACGGTGACGATGCCCAGCAGGTTGTGCAGATCCAGCCAGCGCACGCGCGTGGAGCGGTCGCGCCGCACCGCGCCGAAATCCAGCTTGCGCATGAAGGGCGCGTACAGCACCACGCCCGACACGATGGCCGCCACCAGCAGCAGCCCCATCAGCCCCAGGAAAAGCTTGCCCGGCAGGCCGGCGAACAAATCCACGTGCAGCCGGAACATCACGTACATGAAGCCTTCGCCCACCTTGGGCTCGGCCAGCACCTGGCCCGTGCGCGCATCCACCGCCACGGACTTGAAGCCCTCGTTGGCCAGCGGCGTGTCGTTGAGGGTCACGTACCAGATCGTGTCGTCGTCTTCCTCGCGCGAGATGAACTGCACCACCTTGCCGGGCTGGCGGGCCTTGGCGCTCTCGATCACCTTGTCCAGGCTGGCGCGCGGCGTGCCTGCGGGCATGGCCGGGGCCTCGACCGCATCACCCAGCAGGTGCTCGATCTCGTGGTGGAAGATCAGCGGCAGGCCCGTCAGGCACAGCAGTAGCATGAAGATGGTGCACACCAGGCTGGACCAGGTGTGCACCCACGCCCATCGGCGCAGGGAGGTGGGAGTCATGGGATCCGGGGCAGTGACGCGAGGCGGTGCTCGCCAACATCGAGAATGATAATGATTCCCAATTGTTTTGCGGTCATCTGCCGCCGGAAACTGAATGAACGGTCTGTGAGACGCCCGGTGGTGTGCAGCCGGGGCTCGCTCAGCCCAGCACGCGGTGCGCCAGCGCTGGCAACTGGCTGCGCAGCGTGGCCTGGCGTTCACGGTCCAGCGTGGCCAGCACGACGCCTTCGCCCTCGGGCTGCACGGCCAGCACCTGGCCCCACGGATCGATGGCGATGGAGTGCCCGAAGGTGCGCCGCCCGCTGGCGTGCGTGCCGCCCTGGGCCGGCGCCAGCACGTGGCACAGGTTTTCAACCGCGCGGGCGCGTAGCAGCAGCTCCCAGTGCGCCTGGCCCGTGGTGTGGGTGAAGGCGGCGGGCAGCACGATCAGATCGCAGGGCTCTGTGCGGGTGAGCTGGCGGAACAGCTCCGGAAAGCGCAGGTCGTAGCAGATGCCCAGGCCCACGCGCCAGGCCTGGCCGGCGCGGTCGGTGGCGGTGAAGGCCACGGGCGTGTCGCCGGGCGTGAGGGTGGCGGCCTCGTCGTAGCGACGCTCGCCATCGTCGAAACAGAACAGGTGGATCTTGTCGTAGCGCGCGGCCTGCTGGCCCTGTGGGTCATAGACCATCAGGCTGTTGTAGACGCGGTCGGCCTTTGGGCTGCGCAGGGGCAGGGTGCCGCCGATCACCCACACGCCGTGCTCGCGCGCGGCCTGGGCCAGCGTGGTCTGGAGGGGTGTGCTGGCGCTGTGCGTGCTACTCAAGGCGTCATCAGCCAGGTCTTCGGCGATGCGCAGCTTGTCGCCGTCACACAGGCCCATCAGGCAGAAGTACTCGGGCAGGGTCACCAGTTCCGCCCCGGCCTGGGCGGCCTGGGCGATCAGGCGGCGGGCGGTGGCAAGGTTCTCGTCCACGTCGGGCGTGGACACCATCTGCAGGGCGGCGACTTTCATGGGCCCATGGTAGCGCTATGCTTGCGACCATGACGAGCGCCCTCGACCTTCCCCCGTCGAACCCGGTGGCTGATACGGCCCTGGCGTCGGCGTCTCTCCCGCCGCAGGTCGCGCACCTGCAGGCGCAGGTGCGCGA
>NZ_JBASTH010000046.1:0-74155 GCF_049274795.1 Aquabacterium sp. | reverse complement strand
ATGGCCACAAGTTCGCCACCCGACGAGAAGCCATGGATGCGGTCGTCGACTGGCTGGGCTTTTACAATCACAAGCGGCTGCATTCCACGTTGAGCTATCTCAGCCCGATGCAGTACGAGCAACGCTGGCATGCGGCACAGCACAAGAAGGCCGCGTAATCGATGAGTTAAGAACTCCGGGAAACAAGGGCAACCTCAAAGCGCACCTGAGGCAATGATCCTGACCAGCAACCAGAGCTTTGGAGCCTGAGGAGAAGTCTTCGGCGACCAGGTCATCGCCACCGCCATCCTCGTTCAGCTTTGCGAACTTAGGGGTTACCCTTTTGCGGGGCCGGGAATTTCCGCACCGAAACCGAGATCATCCCTACGCCAGGTGGTGGCCTCGATCGACGCCGACGCTCAGCGGCGGTCCATCAGCGCGTGAGCGATGGTGCCCAGGTCCACGTATTCCAGCTCGCTGCCCACGGGCACGCCGCGGGCCAGGCGCGTCACGCGCACACCGCTCTGCCGCAGTTGCTCCGACAGCACGTGGGCCGTCACCTCGCCCTCGGCCGTGAAGTTGGTGGCCAGCACCACCTCGTCGACCACACCGTCGCTGGCGCGGTCCAGCAGGCGTGTCACGCCGATGTCGTGCATGCCCACGCCGTCCAGCGGGCTCAGGGCCCCGGCCAGCACGAAGTACAGGCCACGGTAGCTGCCACTGCGCTCCAGCGCGGCCTGGTCCGCCGGCGTCTCGACTACGCACAGCAAGCGCGCGTCGCGGGTCGGGTCCAGACAGGTGGCACAGATGCGATCGCGGCTGAAGGTGTGGCAGCGCTCGCAATGGCCGATCTCATCGACCGCCTGCAGCAGTGACTGCGCCAGACGCACTGCGCCATTGCGGTCATGTTGCAGCAGATGGAAGGCCATGCGCTGCGCCGACTTCTGCCCCACGCCCGGCAAGGCCCGCAAGGCCTCGATCAAGCGGTTGACGACTGGATCGGTCACGACAAGGCCTTCTGCGCGATCAGAACGGGAACTTCATGCCGGGCGGCATCGGCATGCCGGCCGTCAGCTTGCCCATCTTCTCGGCGGAGGTAGCCTCGGCCTTGCGCACCGCGTCGTTGAAGGCTGCGGCCACCAGGTCTTCTAGCATGTCCTTGTCATCGGCCAGCAGACTGGGGTCGATGGTGACGCGCTTGACATCGTTCTTGCAGGTCATGATGACCTTGACCAGGCCAGCACCGGACTGGCCTTCCACCTCAACCAGGGCCAGTTCGTCCTGGGCCTTCTTGAGGTTGTCCTGCATTTGCTGGGCTTGCTTCATCAAGCCGGCCAGTTGTCCTTTGAGCATGGGGTGTGTCCTTTCGTTCAGATGCCGTGATTGTCCGCCATGGCGGCACGGGTGAGGTCAAAGTGGGGCGATCGATCCGCCCACGATCCGGGCGCCGGGGTATTGCGACAACAGCGCGTTGACCAGCGGATCCTGCTGGATCAGTGTTTCAGCGGCAGCCTGGCGCCCTGCGCGCGCGGCCTGTTCGCGCAACGCGGGTGTGTCCTTGGCCACGCCGGCCTCCAATTCGATGCTGGCCTCATCGCCCAGCACCTTGCGCACGGCGACCATCAGGCGTTCCCGTTGCGTGTCGCTGCGCAGCGTTTCGCGCTCGACGCGCAGCTTCCAGATGGAGGTGCCGCCTTCGTCCTGCACGCCCACGCACTCAGCCTGCATGGCCAGTTCGCGCACCAGGGCGGCCAGCAGGCCTTCCTGCTGCATGCGGGCCACCAGATCCGCCCAGCGATCACCCAGGGGCGTCGTGGGCACGACCGGGACAACGGTGCGTTCCGGCACGGGCAAGGCGGCTGGCAGGGGCGCGCTGGGTTCAGAGGCTGACCGCTGGGGCGCGGCCACCCGGGTCGGACGCTCATCGGGCAGGTCGAAAGGCACATCCTGCACATAGAACGGCTCGTCATCGACGACCGGGATGTCCTGATCCCAGGGCGGGGCCTCGTCTGCCGCAGAGGGGCGCGCAGAGGCCGGCGGTTCACGCCGGGGTTCGGCAGGCGGCACAGGCCGCGCAACCGGCGGTGGCGCGGCGGGCGTCGGGGCTTGCTGCGCCACTGGGCGGGCCTGTGGCATTGCCGGGCGGGGCTGCGCAGCCACTGGAGGCTGGGCCTGTGGTGCCGGTACGGGTACGGGTGCGTGCGAAGGCGCTGAAGGTGCACTGAGATCGGCCACCGCTGCGCCGACCAAAGGCCTGGGCGCGGCCGCCGCGAGCGGTGCCGCAGCCTGCTCGGAGGGCCCGGCCGGCTTGACAGCCACCGGGCCTTCAGCTTTTGGGTGGTCGCGGCTCCCGTCCTGGGCCGGCTTGAAAGCCAGCCAGCGCAGCAGGATCATCTGCAGGCCGGCGTGCTCGTCTGGCGCCAGGGCCAGTTCCGCACGGCCATGCAGCGCCAGGCTGTAGAACAGTTGGCATTCGTCCAGAGCGAGGCGGCGCGACAGCACCAGCCAGGGAGCCTTGTCCGGATCGCTCTCAGCCAGCCCAGGCACGCTTTGCAACACGGCGATGTTCTGCAGGGCCGAGGCCAGGTCATCCAGCGTGCCCTGGGCCGACAGCCCCAGGCGGCGCAGGTTGTCACCCGCTTCGATCAAGGCCGGGCCATCGCCATTGACCACGGCTTCGAGGATGGCCAGCACATGCTGACGATCCACCGAGCCCAACATCTGGCGCACCACGGCTTCGTCCAGTTGCCCGCCGCCATAGGCGATGGCCTGGTCGGTGAGAGACAAGCCATCGCGCATCGAGCCCCGGGCCGCACGCGCCAGCAGGCGTAAGGCGCCAGGCTCGAAGGGCACGTGCTCTTGCGACAACACCTGCTCAAGGTGCTCGTGCACCGTCTGCATGGCCATCGGGCGCAGGTTGAACTGCAGGCAGCGCGACAGCACCGTCACCGGCACCTTCTGCGGATCGGTGGTGGCCAGCACGAACTTCAGGTAATCCGGCGGCTCCTCCAGCGTCTTGAGCATCGCGTTGAACGCGGTGTTCGAGAGCATATGCACTTCATCGATCATGTAGACCTTGAAGCGCCCCACCACCGGCTTATAGACCGCCTGGTCCAGCAGTTGGGAGATCTCTTCGACGCCACGGTTCGACGCAGCATCCATCTCGACGTAATCAACGAAGCGGCCAGCATCAATGTCCCGACAGGGCTGGCACTGACCGCAAGGCGTGGCCGTGATGCCGCCCTGACCATCAGGCCCCGTGCAGTTGAGCGACTTGGCCAGGATGCGCGACACCGTGGTCTTGCCGACACCGCGGGTGCCAGTGAACAGGTAGGCGTGGTGCAGCCGCTGCTGCGTGAGCGCGTTGGCCAGCGCCTGGACCACATGGCCCTGGCCCACCATGGCCTCGAAACTGAGAGGGCGGTACTTGCGCGCCAGAACCGTCGATGTCATGGCCGCGATTGTAGAGGCGCCCGGAGCACGCTCGCGCTGGCGGATGCAGCCCCCCCATTCATGGGGCGCAATTTGGAGGGCTGGCGGGTTTAGGCCACAGATCTGGACCAAAATCCAAGCCTTTGATACGCCTGGATACATTCGCCGTGTGATTCGACCACAATGCCCCCTGAATCCGGCCTATCAATCCCCTGCGTCCGGATCTACAATTCGCGGCATCCAGACGCACGTTAAACGTCGCTCGGGTTTACCCCTGAGCGTGTTGGGCAGATGCTGACCGTGTCGAGAATCATATTCTTGTTCAGGTCCGAAATTTATTCGACGCATCGTCCCTGAATTTTTGCCCCTCTTAGCTTTTTAAGGGTCAGCAGTCATGTCGTTCGAAAATTTGGGATTGGCTCAGCCGATTCTGAAAGCAATTTCGGAAGCCGGCTATGAAACGCCTACGCCGATCCAGTTGCAAGCCATTCCCGCGGTGCTCAGCGGCACCGATCTCCTTGCTGGCGCACAAACCGGCACGGGCAAAACTGCGGGGTTTACCCTGCCTTTGCTCCATTTGATGTCGGGCGCGGGTAAACCACGCCCCCAGGAGCCCCGCCGCGTCCGCGCGCTGATTCTCACGCCAACGCGTGAACTCGCTGCCCAGGTCGAGGAAAGTGTCCGCACTTATTCTAAATACCTGCCGCTGCGCTCCATGGTCATTTTCGGCGGTGTGGGCATGAATCCCCAGATCGACGCACTGCGCCGCGGCGTGGATATTCTGGTGGCCACCCCTGGCCGTCTGCTCGACCACCACCAGCAAGGCACGGTGGACCTGAGCCATGTCGAGTACTTCGTGCTGGACGAAGCCGACCGCATGCTGGACATGGGCTTCATCCACGACATCCGCCGCGTGCTGGCCGTCCTGCCCGCCAAGAAGCAGAGCCTGCTGTTCTCGGCCACTTTCTCCGATGAGATCAAGGCCCTGGCCGAGCGCCTGCTCAACCAGCCCAAGAGCATCGAGGTGGCCCGCCGCAACGCCACGGCCGACACGGTCGAGCAGGTGGTGCACCCGGTCGACCGCGATCGCAAGAAAGAACTGCTGGCTCACCTGATCACCAGCAACAACTGGTTCCAGGTTCTGGTGTTCACGCGCATGAAGCACGGCGCCAACCGCCTGGTCGAGTTCCTTCAGAAGCACGACATCACCGCCATGGCCATCCATGGCAACAAGAGCCAGAGCGCGCGCACCCGGGCCCTGTCTGAGTTCAAGAGCGGTGATCTGCAGGTGCTGGTGGCCACCGACATCGCCGCCCGCGGCATCGACATCGACCAACTGCCCCACGTCGTCAACTTCGAGTTGCCCAACGTGCCCGAAGACTACGTGCACCGCATCGGCCGCACCGGCCGCGCGGGCTCGGAAGGCCGTGCCATCTCGCTGGTGTGCATCGATGAAGAAGGCTTCTTGGCCGACATCGAGCGCCTGATCAAGCGCCCCATCCCACGTGAGATGGTGAAGGGTTACGAGCCTGATCCGAACGCCAAGCCGGAACCGATCCAACTGGGCCGCCGCGTGTTGCATGGCGGTGCCCGCCAAGGCGGTGACCGTGGCGGTGCCTCGGGTGGCCAAGGCCAACCCCGCCAAGGCGGCCGCCCGGGTGGCCGCGCACCTCAAGGCAGTGGTGGTGCACGGCGTGGTCAGGGCGGCGGCGGTGACCGCAGCCGCTTCCGTTGAGCCTCTCAACTCAGCACGCTCCAGCAACAAAAAACCCGGCGCAGGCCGGGTTTTTTGTTCACTGCTCACGGGGCATGCACCCCGTGTGGCGCTGAATCACTTCGAGGCAGCAGCCGAGGCGGCAGAAGCAGCCTTCTTGGCCTTCTTGGCGGCCTTCTTGGCCTTCTTGGCGTGGGCAGAAGCGGCCTCCGAAGCAACCGGGGCAGCGGCAGGGGCTTCAGCAGCGAAAGCACCAACGGCGAACATGGAAGCGATCAGGGCAGCGGTCAGCTTTTTCATGGACTAGGCTCCAGAAAGGGTTGAAGTGAGATTTGACTTCTAAAGTCAGGCCTGAAACCCAGGCCTGTGCGTGTTCAACGCAGGCCTCAAGAGCACGGTTGACAGCCATTCACACCCAGCAAACAACCTGACTGGAAGCTGAAGACGCCAGCAGATTCAGTCAAAGCGCCCTTGGCGCAGCCACTTGGTGGCCACCCATTTCTCGCCCTGGAGCACCGGGGCGCCGCCATGCAGCGTCTTGGTGGCCGCCACGGGCTGGCTGTAGCTGAAGAACACCGCATGCCCTTCGATCGGGTGCACCGTGACACCAGCATCCGGGAACACCGTGGCCCCGCCCTGCTCCGGCGTGTTCAGGTACATCACGACGGTACCGACACGCTGGCCGCCCCGCCGCAGCACGGCGGCCGTACCCGGCTGCACCGGATCGAAATAATCGAAGTGCGGTTTGTACTCGGCCCCCGGTGCGTAGCGCAGCACCTGCAGGCCTTCGCCATTTTCAAGCGGCCAGTTCAGCAACGCGGCCAGGCGGGCCTCGATGCGGCCCACCAGCTCGTTCTCGCCCCGGTTGAAGAACATGCCTTCACTGGTGCGCGCGGCGTTGACTTCGCTGCCACCGGTGGCGTGCACCACCGTTTCCGAGCGGGCCAGGCGGCCGGCCGCCAGCGCTCGCAGGCTTTCGCACTCCTCGGCGGACAGCAGGTCGGCAAACACCACGATGTTGGGATGCTCCATGCTGAGCACCACCCGCACCATGCGGTCCCCCGCCCAGACCTGATGGCTGGCGCCTTCCGCCAGCGCAGGAACCGCCACGGCACTGCTCGCGGCCTTGCCCTGTGGGTCTGGCACCTGGCGATGCCCGTTCAACACCTCTTCCATCGCGGCCATGGCGATGTCTTCCTGCCAGCCGCTGGCCTTCATGGCCTGCAGCACCTCGTCCGCGCCATGGCCCGCGCGAGCCTGGTCCACGATCCATTGGCGCAGTTCGTCGGTGATGACCTGGGCCGTTTCGGTCATGCGGCCTCCAGTGTGCGCCGGAACACCAGCCGATCTGCCTCGGAGGCTTCGGGCACGTGAGCGTAGCCTTCTGACTTGAAGCTGGTCAGCGCCTTGAGCGTGGTGGCGCGCTTGAGGATGGCATGGCGGGCCATCAGGCCACGGGCCCGCTTGGCGTGGAAGCTGATGACCTTCCACTGGCCGTTCTTCCAGTCTTCGAACACGCACTCGACCACACGGGCCTTGAGCGCCTTACGCTTGACGGCCTTGAAATACTCCTGCGAGGCCAGGTTGACGATGAGGTCGTCCATCTGCTCGGCCAGCACCTTGTTGAGGTGCTCGGCCAGCGTGTCGCCCCACCAGGCGTACAGATCCTTGCCGCGCGGGTTGGCCAGCTTGGTGCCCATCTCCAGGCGATAAGGCTGCATCCAGTCGAGTGGGCGCAGGATGCCGTACAGGCCGCTGAGGATGGCGACGTGGTCCTGCGCCCAATCCAGGTCGGCGGGTTTGAGCGAGGCGGCCTGCAGGCCCTCGTAGACATCGCCATTGAAAGCCAGCGCGGCCTGCTTGCTGTTGGCCTTGGAGAACTTGCGCGACCAGGCGCCGTAGCGGGCCACGTTAAGCTGCGACAGCGCCTCGCTGAGGTCCATCAAGGACGCGATCTGTGCAGGCGTGTAGGGCTTGAGCACCTCGATCAGGGCGGCCGATTCATCCACGAACTGCGGCAGGGTGTGTCGGTCCGTGACCGGGGCGGTCTCGTAGTCCAGGCTCTTGGCGGGGGAAAGCAGAATCAGCATGTCAGGGCGCCAACGGCGCAGGCGGCAAAAACAGGGCGTGCGAAACCCCAAGCGTACCAGGGGTGTCACACCAGAATGGGGCAAGCCTACAATCCGCAGTCCCTTCCCTGGAACCCCACCCCATGGCCCTGTATCGCATCAAAGACAAAGCCCCCGACGTGCACCCCAGCGCCTATGTGGCCGAATCGGCCGACGTGATCGGCCACGTGATCCTGTCCGAAGGCTCCAGCGTGTGGTCGCACGTGGCCATCCGGGGCGACAACGAGACCATCCGCATCGGCGAGCGCTCCAACGTGCAGGAGGGCTCTGTGCTGCACACCGACATCGGGTTTCCTTTGACGATCGGACAGGACGTGACCGTGGGCCACCAGGTGATGCTGCACGGCTGCACCATCGGCGACGGCGCCCTGATCGGCATCCAGGCCGTGGTGCTCAATGGCGCGGTCATCGGCAAGGGCTGCCTGGTGGCGGCCGGCGCCCTGGTGACCGAGGGCAAGGTGTTCGAAGAAGGCATGCTGATCATGGGCTCGCCGGCCAAGGCCGTGCGCCCCTTGACGGATGCCGACCGCATGCGCATGAACATCGGCACGGCCCTTTACGTGCAGAAGGCGACGGAGTACAAGACGGACATGGTCCGCGTGGATTGAGAAGAATCGATGAGCGACGAACTGCACAAATTCCTGTTTGAAGGCCTGCCCGTGCGGGGCATGCTGGTCCGATTGACCGACAGCTGGCGCGAGGTGCTGCGCCGGCGCGAAGGCTCCGAGCCCTTTGCCACCCCGGTGCGCCAGTTGCTGGGCGAGATGGCCGCAGCCGGCGTGCTGATGCAGGCCAACATCAAGTTCAACGGGGCCGTGATCCTGCAGATCATGGGCGATGGCCCGGTGAAGCTGGCCGTGGCCGAAGTCCAGCCCGACCTGGCCTTCCGCACCACCGCCAAGGTGGTGGGCGATGTGCCGGCCACCGACAACGGCCATCTGCCGCTGGAGGTGCTGGTGAACGTGGGCGGCAAGGGCCGCTGCGCGATCACGCTGGACCCGAAGGACCGCCTGCCCGGCCAGCAGCCCTACCAGGGCGTGGTGCCGCTGCATGGCGACCAGCGCGAACCCCTGCAGGCGCTGAGCCAGGTGCTGGAGCACTACATGCTGCAGTCGGAGCAGTTGGACACCAAGCTGATCCTGGCCGCCGACGACGACATCGCCGCCGGGCTGCTGATCCAGCGCCTGCCCGTGCAGGGCGAAGGCAACCTGGGCGGCCGCAGCAATGAGGACGAGATCGGCCTGAGCGAGCACTACAACCGCATCGCGCACCTGGCCTCCACCCTCACCCGCGAAGAGTTGCTGAGCCTGGACGTGGACACCATCCTGCGCCGCCTGTTCTGGGAAGAGGATGTGCGCCGCTTCGAGCCGCTGGCCGGCCTGACCGCCCCCCGTTTTGCCTGCACCTGCTCACGCGAGCGCGTGGCCGGCATGCTGCGTAATCTGGGGCGGGAAGAGATCGACTCGATCATCGCCGAGCAGGGCCAGGTCGACATCGGCTGCGATTTCTGCGGCCTGCACTATCACTTCGATCCGGTGGATGTGGGCGAGGTGTTCACGGACGACGCGGACCACGCGCCCAGCTCTAGCCGGCTGCAGTGAGGCAAACCAGGCGCGCCGCCGCTCAGATCAGCGGCGTGCCCTGGTTCTGCTGTTCATCCACCTGACGCAGGGTGGTGGACACCAGGGTCGCATCTGGCGATTGGGCCAATGCAGTGGACTGACTCAGGTCCGCATGAGGCACCACGCCACCGGCTTGGCTTGACGAGTCCGGCTGATTCAGCGCCGACAACGCAGCCGCGCTCACGGCATCCGGCGCAGGCTCGGCCAGCACATCGCTGGTCTCGACACGGTGCTTGCTGAACCACACATCGACCATCTCGTGCTGCTGGCCGTCGCGCGTCTCATAGCTCGACACCAGGCCCATCAGGTTGCCGTTGTCCATGGCGGTGCCGCGTTCGGCCTGCAAGTTCAGGCTGCTGATGCCCTGCTCGTCCAGTGATTTGAGCTCGCCCGCATCGGTGACGCCATTCTGGTTGGCATCGATCCACAGTTGCAGGTCTTTCCAATGCGCATCGGCGCTGGTGATCCGGCCATCGCGGTCGGCATCCAGCTCCGCCAGCGCACGGAAACCATCGCCTGCACGTTCGCCAGACGCCAGCCTGGTCGCGGAACCGAACAACTCCGAGCCATCGTTGATCAAGCCATCATGGTTGCGGTCCATCACCAGCAGGCCATCCGTGGGTGATGCCCAGCCGACCTGGCTGGTACGACCCGTGGCCGTGATGTCAAAGTTCACGCCATGGCTGGCCGCCACTGTGCGCACACCATCGAAATCCAGATCCAGCACGATCGGCGACGTCGACTGCATCGCGTAGAACTGATCATTGCTCATCGCGCTGAGCTGGTCGTTGGTGAAGGCGCTGGATTGCACCATCGTCATCGCGGCCAGGTCCGCCGTCTCGAAAGCGGCGATCTGCTCGGTGGTGAAAGCGGTGATCTGCTCCGGCGTGAACGCCTTGACCTGCACGGTCGTCATCGCCACGATGGCGTCCGTGCCGATGGCGGCAATCTGCTCCGCCGTGAGCGCTTGCAAGCTGAAGTACTTGAGCGATGAGAACTGGGCCGTGTTCAGCGCAGCGATCACACTGGTGGCCAGCACAGCCGTGCCTGCGGCCGAGAAGGCCGCCACATCGCCTGCGTCCATCGCCGCGATGTGGTCAACGGTCAATACCGCCATCTGCTCGGTGGTCAGGGCCGACACCTGAGCCGTGCTCAAGGCAGCGATCTCCTGACTGCCGAAGCCACTGATCACGTCAGCACCCAAGCCCTTGACGCCTGTGGTGGACAGCGCGGCCAGTTGCGCCGTGGACCAGGCCCCCACCTGCTCCAGCGACAGCGCATGCACCTGGCTGGACGACAGGGCCTGCACATCACGGGTTTCCATAGCGGCCAATTGGTCGGCCTGCAGCGCGGACACCTGCGAGGTACTGAGCCAGGCAAACTGCGCCGTGCTCAAGGCCACGATCTGTGCCGACCCAAGTGCAGCGATGTCATCCACCTCCAGGGCCGCCACCTGCGCCGACCCCAGAACAGCGATCTGGCCCGTGCCCATCGCTGCCACTTGGTCTGCCCGCAGCGCAGTCACTTGCTCGGAACCCAGTGCCGCGATCTGGTAGGTCGAGAAGCCCGCCAGTTGCTCGGCACTCAACGCATCCATCTGGCTGGCCGACAGCACCGAGACTGCCTGCGTGCCCAAGGCCTGCAACTGGTCCGTGCTCAGGTTCGCCAATTGATCCTGCGTGAGGGAGGCCACCTGGGCCGTACCCAGCGCGTGGATCTGGGCGGTGCCCAGGGCCTGTGTCTGCTCCACGCCCAGCACGGCGATGGCCGACGTGCTCAGCACCGCCAGTGCAGCTGTGCTCAATGCGGCGATGTCCTGCGTCTCGATGACGGTGATCTGCGCGGTCGTGAAAGACTGCATCTGCGTGCTGGACAACGCAGCGAACTGCGTGGTGGTCAGCGCGATGACGTCCTCGTAGGACAGTGAGGCCACCTGCGTCGATGTGAGCGCATTGACCTGGGCTGTGCTCAGGGAAGCGATCTGCTCGGCGCTCAGGGCGTCGATCTGCTCCACACCCATCACGCGCAACATGCCCGTGCCCAGGACGGCCAAGTCCTCGGCTTGCAAGGCCGTGATCTGCTCGGGCGTCAACGCCCTCACCTGCGCAGACCCCAGCGCAGCGATCTGCTGCGTGCCGAGCGCCAGGATCTGGTCGGGCGTGAACGCCGCGATCTGGTCGGTGCTCATCGCGTGGAGCGCCGCTGTGTTCAACGCGGCCACATCCTGCGTCTCCAGCACCGAGACCTGCTCGGCGGTCAAGGCCTGGGCCTGCGTGCTGGACAGCGCCGCGAACTGCGCCGTGCTCATCGCCATCACGCTGGTGAAGGACAAGCCGGCGATCTGCGCCGTGCTCAGCCCGTTGACCTGCTCCGCGCTCAGCGTGGCGATCTGCGCCGTGGTGAAGGCATCGAGCTGCTCAGCGCTGAGCGTGCGCAGCATGGTGCTGCTGAGGGCAGCCAGATCACCGGTCTCGATGGCCGCCACCTGCTCGGCCCGCAAGGCTTGAACCTGTGTCGATGTCAGGGCCCCAATCTGGGTGGACGTGAGGGCTGCGATCTGCGCCTCGGACAGCACCGCGATCTGGTCAACGCCGAGCACGCGGATCGCTGCCGTGCCGAGCTGGATCAGATCCTGCGTTTCGATCACCGACACCTGCTCAGCCGTCAGTGCCTGCACTTGTGTCGTGCTCAGGCCGGCGAACTGAGCGGTAGTAAGGGCCACGATGCTGTCGCCCGACAAGGCGGAGACCTGGGCGCTGGTCAGCCCATTGAGCTGCACCGTGCCCAGGGCCGCGATCTGCGCGGTGCTCAAGGAGACGATCTGATCCACGCTCATCTGGCGCAGGGTGGCGGTGCTCAGCGCCACCAGGTCGGTGGTCTCGATGGCGGCCACCTGGTCCAGCGTCAGGGCCTTGACCTGGGTCGATGTCAGTACGCCCACCTGGGAGGATGTCAATGCGGCGATCTGCTCTGCGCTCAGGCTGGCAAGCTGGCTGGTGCCCATCACGCGCAGGGCGGCCGTGGCCATGGCGGCCAGATCCTCCGTCTGCATCGCCATCATCTGGTCTTCGCTCAGCAACGCCACTTGCGTGGACGACAAGCCGGCGACCTGGGCGGTGCTCAAGGCCACGATGTCTTCGGCCGACAGCACCGACAGCTGGGTCGAGGTGAGCGCATTGAGTTGCGCAGTACTCAGCGCGGCGATCTGGGTGGTGCCCAGGGCCTCGATCTGCTCCACGCTCAAGGCGCGCACGGCGCTGGTGCTCAAGGTTCTCAGGTCATCGGTCTCGATGGCCGTCACCTGGGCCGTGCTCAAGGCCGCCACCTGGCTGCTCGACAGGGCCGAGAACTGCGTCGTGCTCAAGGCCACCACCTGCGCGGTGGTCAGCATCTGCACCTGGCCGGTCGTCAGTGAACCGATCTGGCGGGTGGTCAGCGCGGTGAACTGATCAGCGCTGAATGCCTCGATCTGCGCAGCGCTCAAGGCGCGTACGGCCGCGGTGGACAGGGCCTGCAGATCCTGGGTCTCCAGGGCCGTGATCTGGATGGTGGTCAGCGCCGCCGCCTGCGTGCTGGTGAGCGAAGCGGCCTGCGCTGTCGTCAACGCCGCCAGTTGGGCGCTGCCCAGGGCCTGAATGGCATCGGTTCCGAAGGCGCGCACCACCGCCGTCCCCATCACTGCCAGGTCTGCCGTCTCGATCGCGGCGATCTGCGCCGTGCTCAGGCCATTGACCTGCGTGCTCGACAGCGAGTCGGCCTGCGCCGTGCTCAACGCCACGATGTCGGCCGTATTCAAGGCCGCCAGCTGGGCGCTGCCCAAGACCTTGAACTGGGTCGTGGTGAGTGCAGCCACATGGTCCGTGCCCAGGGCGGCGATCTGTGCGGTGCTCAGCCCCCTCAGGCTGGCCGTGGACCAGGCTGCCAGGTCTGCCGTCTCCAGATTGGCGATCTGTGTGGTGCTCAAGGCAGCGATCTGGTTGCTGCCCAGGGCAGCCGCCTGCGCGGTGCTCAAGGCATTGAGGTCGGCCGTGGACCAGCCGCCCACCTGCGCCGAAGTCAACGCGACAATCTGGCGGGTGCTCAGGGCCGCGATCTGGTCGCTGTTCAGCGCATCGAGTTGCGCAACGCTCAAGCCCCGCAGCGCAATGGTGGACATGGCCTGCACATCACGCGTTTCCAGCGCCGCGATCTGCGCCGTGCTTAGCGCTGCCAACTGCTGGCTGCCCAGGGCCGCGACCTGCGCGGTGGTGAGATCGACGATCTGGGTGGTGCTCAAGGCGGCCAGCGCAGCCGTGCCCAGGGCACGCAATACGGTGGTCCCCATGGCCGTGAAATCGGCCGCATCCAACACGGCTATCTGTGCGGAGTTCAAGGCATTGACCTGGACGCTCGACAGCGCTGCGAACTGGGCCGAGGTCATCGCCACGACGTCATCGGTGCCGATGGCCGCGATCTGAGCCGTGCTCATGGCCTTGATCTGGGCAGTCGTGAGAGCCGCCACCTGGCTGGATGTCAGAGCCTCGACCTGCGCGGTGCTCAGGCCCCGCACCGCAGCGGTGTTCAAGGCGCGCAGATCGGTGGTTTCGAGCTGGGCCACCTGGGCTGTGCTCAGGGCGCCCACTTGGGCGCTGTCCAGCGTGGCCGCCTGCAGCGTGGTGAGTGCGGCGATGTCTTCGGTGCTCAAGGCAGCCACCTGAGCCGTTGTCAGCGCCTTGATCTGTGCGCTGCCCAGCGCCGCCACCTGCGAAGACGTCAAGGCCTCCACCTGCGCCGTGCTCAGAGAGCGCAGGGCGGCCGTGGACAGGGCACGCACGTCTGCCGTTTCCATGGCGGCCACCTGGGCCGTGCTCAGGCCGACGACCTGCGCACTGCTCAGAACCGCCACCTGCGCCGTGGTCAAAGCAGCCACTTCCGCCGTGGTCAGCGCACGCAGGGCATCACTGGCCCAGCCACGCAATGCTGCTGTCTGCAATGCCGCCAGATCACTGGTCTCGAACGCGGCGATCTGGGCCGTGCTCATTGCGGCCAGTTGCGTGCTCGACAGCGCCACCACCTGCGACGTGGTGAGCGCCACGATGTCCTGCGTCTGCAGGGCAGCGATCTGCGCAGTGCTCAGCACACGGATATGGGCCGTGTTGAGCGCGGCCACCTGGGCAGAGCTCAGCGCCTCGATCTGACTGGTGCTGAACGCCTTGAGCGCCGTGGTCCCCAGTGCGCGGATGTCCAGGGTCTCCAGCGCGGCCACCTGCCGCGTTCCCAGGGCCGATACCTGCACGCTGTTCAACGTCGCCACTTGCTGAGAGCTCAGGGCGGCCACTTCCTGCGTGCCCAGCGCCGCAACCTGCTCCGAAGTCAGGCCCTTGATCTGGCCGGTGGTGAGCGCTGCCACGTGCGCGCTGTTCAAGGCCGCCACCTGCTCCGTGCCCAGGGCGCGCAAAGCTGTGCTGTTCATGCTGCGCAGGTCCGCCGTTTCCAGCGCACTGACCTGGCTGCTGGTCAAGCCGCCCACCTGTGTGCTGTTGAGCGAGGCCACCTGGGCCGTGGTCAACGCGGCCACAGCACCTGTGCTCAAGGCCTGCATGGCTTCGGTGTTCAGGCCACGCAGGGTGGCCGTCTGCAAAGCCGCGACACTGTCCGTGCCCAAGGCATTCACCTGCCCCGTGGCCAGTGCGGAGGCCTGCGCGCTGGTCAGCGCCGCCACCTGTGATGTGATCAGGGCGGCAATGTGTTCAGTCTTGAGCGCCTGCACCTGGGTTGTTTCCAGGGCGCGCACCTGAGCTGTGGTCAGCGCCTGGATCTGCGAAGTTGCCAGCACCTCGATCTGGGCCGAGCCCAGGCTCTTGAGTGCGGTCGTGTTGATGGCGCGGACATCGGCCGTCTCCATCTGGCTGATCTGCGCCGTGCTCAAGGCGCCGATCTGGCTGCTGCCCAGCACCGCCACCTGGCTGCTGGTCAGTGCCTTGATTTCTTCGCTTTCCAGCGAGGCGATCTGCGTGGTCGTGAGCGCCCGGATCTGCGTGCTGGTCAGCACCTGAACCTGGCTGGTGGTCAGCGCGGCAAGCTGCGCCCCGCCCAGCGACTGGATCTGCGCCTGGGTGAACAAGCGGATGTCCGCCGTCTCGAACGCGGCAAACTGCACCGGCGTGAGCATCTGCAGCGCGGTGGTGCCCACTGCCGTGATCTGGCTGGTCGTGAGCGCTGCGATCTGCGCAGTGGAGAACGCGGCCCAGTCGTCCGTGCCGAAAGCCGAGATCGTTTTCGCTGACAGCGAGGCGATCTGCGCGGTAGACAAACTGGTGATCAGCGAAGCCATCGTTCTCGAAACCCTGGCATACCGTCGGACCAATCGACGGCTTACCGTTCAGTATCGGTTTTGACTTGATGGGCTGAAACGAGGATTAGCAGGCCTTTGGCACGGTTTTCAGCGATTCGGCGCCGTCAATCCGGCAAGGTGCGAGATTCGCCCGCTTCGCCCTCCGCCTGGAGGGACTTCAGCAAGTGCTGCCACTGCGGATCCTCGTGCCAAGGTGACTCGATGCGCAAGCCCGCGCCGCTGAAGGGATGCGTGAATGCCAGTTCGACGGCATGCAGCCAGAGCCTTTGCAGACCCAGGCGCTGTGCCCACCAGCGGTTGTGCAGCCCCTTGCCGTGGGTGGCATCACCGATGATGGGATGCGAGAGGTGCTTGAGGTGCCGCCGGATCTGATGACGCCTGCCCGTGGTCGGCCGAGCCTCCACCAGCGACACGCGGGTGGTCGGATGGCGGGGCTCCACCGCCTCGGCCAGTTCCACGCGCTCAAGACAACGAAATGCCGTCACGGCCCCCTGGGGTAACGCATCGGCTGGCGCATCGTCCGGCTTGAGCGGGTGATCGACCTGTACCGCATCGGGCAGCCAGCCACGCACGAAGGCCACATAGCGCTTGTCGACCGCACGCGCCTCGAAGGCCTGAGCAATGCGCCGGGCGGCCTCGCTGTCCAGCGCCATCAGCAGCACGCCCGAGGTGCCCTTGTCCAGCCGATGGACGGGATGCACGCGCTGCCCCAACTGAGCGCGCAAGGTCTGCACCACGAAGCGTGTTTCGTGCGCATCCAGCCCGGTGCGGTGAACCAGCCAGCCGGCCGGCTTGTGCACGGCCACCAGGCGCTCATCACGCCACAGCACCGCCAGTTCACCGGGCTCGCTCACGGCGCGGCCCGAGGCAGCCAGTGCTGCTCGCATTCACCGTCGTCGCAGTTTTCGCAGAACCATCGCCAGCGCGTGCCCTGCCCGGCCCGCGCCTGCCGGGCCGGCGTATCCAGCAGATGCTCGACTGCCTCCAGCGCACGCTGCACGCGGGCCACACCCACACCAGCCACCACCGCGTAGGGCGCGCTGGTGCGTTGCAGGGCCTGCCGCACCAGGGTATCGACCGGCACCCGCACGTGAGGGCCATCACGGATCAGGCCATCGCGCTCCCACGGCAGGTCCAGCGCTGTCAGCAAGGTCATGCTGGCCTGTGCGTGATCGTGCTCGGTCTGGGCATACAGGCTGTTGTCCTGGAAGATCAGATCGCTGTAGACCGCAATCATCAACGCGGTGGTGTCGGCCAAAACCAGCGCATGCGTTGCAGCCGCCTCATGGATGCGTCGGCTTTGCTCCGCCGCGATGGCGGCCTGCTCGTCAACACGAGGCGTTCGCCCATGCTGATCGCAGAAATCACGCAAGGCCTCGGTCACCAGGGCCACGGACATGCCGCGCGCTGTCAGCACCCGATGCAGTTCAAGGGCCAGGGTGGACTTGCCTGTGCTTTCAGCGCCCACGATGGCCACGACCTGGCCCATGGATTGGGAACCCGCCATGCCTCACAGCCCCTGAGGCAAGGGCCCGTCGACGTTCTGCCTCTGGGCCTTTCGGTGCCACTGGCGCCAGCCCCACAGGGCCAGCACGGCAAACACGCCATACAGCCCCACCGTGAGCCACAGTTCCTTGTGCGCGAACAGCATCATGCTGGCCACGTTGACCGCCACCCAGCAGGGCCAGTTCTCCACCCACTTGCGGCCCAGCAACCACTGCCCCACCAGGCTGCCAGCCGTGGGCAGGGCATCCCAGTAAGGCACATCGGAATCCGTGACGTGGTCCAGCAGCAGGCCGATCAAGGGCCACAACAGCAACACCAGCACGACGGCACGCCATCGCCCCAGCACGGACAAGGCCCGCACCGTGAGCCGATGCTGCTGATCATCGGTACCCCGCAGCCACTGCCACCAGCCCCACACCGCCAGCGCCACGAACACCAGTTGCAGCGAGGCCTCGCCATACAACTTGCTGCGCGCAAAAAGCAGCCCATAAAGCACGGAGCTGATGATGGCCAGCGGCCAGCCCAATGGGTTGACCCGAAGGTTGAAGCCCACCATGGCCAGCGAGAGCACGCAGGCCAGGGCCTCCAGCCGGCTCACCGGCATGCCCCAGGCCGTCCACCACGGCGCCAGCCATGGGTCGACCCAGGCCAGCGCATCGGCGATGAGCAGGTCAACGAAGGGGAAACTCATGAGGCAGCAAAGCCAGGGGGCTTGGTCGATCGGTCAGCCTGCAGCAGGCCTCAGCGGGCAGACGCGGTGATCTGCACGTAGATCTCGTCGGGCTTGACCATGCCCAGCTCGGTGCGGGCGATCTCTTCGGCCATGTCCAGGCCCTCCTGCAGGTCACGCACCTCGGCGGCGACCTGCTCGTTACGGGCCTCGAAGCCTACATTGCGCTCGTTCTGCTCCTGCAGGTGCGTACGCAGCGACATCACGCGGGGCACACCACCCTTGCCGAACCACAGTTCGGCATGCACCACGGCCAGAAGGGCCAGCAGGATCAGGGTGACAACGCGCATCCGGAAAGCTTAACAGATCGAAACGATGTAAAAAGGGCCCCCGGAGGGGCCCTCAGGGCGATCAGCGCAGGTTGTAGAACGCGCTGCGGCCGGGGTACACGGCCACGTTGCCCAGGTCCTCTTCGATGCGCAGCAACTGGTTGTACTTGCTGATGCGGTCCGAGCGGCTCATGGAGCCGGTCTTGATCTGGCCGGCGTTGGTGCCCACGGCGATGTCGGCGATGGTATTGTCTTCCGTCTCGCCCGAGCGGTGGCTGATCACGGCGGTGTAGCCGGCGCGCTTGGCCATCTCGATGGCGGCGAAGGTTTCCGACAGCGTGCCGATCTGGTTGATCTTGATCAGGATCGAGTTGGCGATGCCCTTGTCGATGCCTTCCTTCAGGATCTTGGTGTTGGTGACGAACAGGTCGTCGCCCACCAGCTGAACCTTCTTGCCCAGACGTTCGGTCAGGTGGGCCCAGCCGGCCCAGTCGCCTTCGTGCATGCCGTCTTCGATCGAGATGATCGGGTACTTGTCGCACCAGGTGGCCAGCATGTCGGTCCACTGCTCGGCACTCAGGCTCAGGCCTTCGCCTTCGAGGTGGTACTTGCCGTCCTTGTAGAACTCGCTGGCGGCGCAGTCTAGGCCCAGGGCGATCTGCTCACCGGCCACAAAGCCGGCCTTGTCGATGGCTTCCAGGATCAGTTGGATGGCGGCTTCATGGCTGGCCACGCTGGGGGCGAAACCGCCCTCGTCGCCCACGGCGGTGCTCAGGCCCTTGTCGTGGATGATCTTCTTGAGGGCGTGGAACACCTCGGCGCCGTAACGCACGGCTTCGCGGAAGGTCGGGGCGCCCACGGGCAGGATCATCAGTTCCTGCAGATCCAGATTGTTGTTGGCGTGCGCGCCACCGTTGATGACGTTCATCATCGGCACGGGCATCTGCACGGCACCCATGCCGCCGAAGTAGCGGTACAAGGGCAGGCCGGCTTCTTCGGAAGCGGCACGGGCCACGGCCATGGACACGGCCAGCATGGCGTTGGCGCCCAGGCGGCTCTTGTTCTCGGTGCCGTCCAGGTCGATCATCGTCTTGTCCAGGAAGGACTGCTCGGAAGCGTCCAGGCCCAGCACGGCTTCGGAGATCTCGGTGTTGATGTGCTCAACGGCCTTCAACACACCCTTGCCCAGGTAGCGGGACTTGTCGCCATCACGCAGTTCGATCGCTTCGCGCGAGCCAGTGGATGCACCCGACGGCACGGCTGCACGGCCCATGTGGCCGCTTTCCAGCAGCACGTCGCACTCGACGGTCGGGTTTCCGCGGCTGTCAATGACCTCGCGGCCGATGATGTCAACGATGGCGCTCATCTGTCTGAATCCTCAAGAGATGTTGAAAGTTTTGGAGATGTGTGGAACTGCTGGAATCGTCAGTCTAGGCATCAGGCAGAGAAGTTGGTCTCCAGAAAACCGTTCTTCTTGGTGATGCGGTCGAGTTCGACCAGGGTTTCGAGCAAGGCCTTCATGTGCTTGAGCGGCACGGCATTGGGGCCGTCGCTCATCGCGCAGGCGGGATCGGGGTGCGTTTCCATGAACAGGCCCGAGATGCCCACGGCCACGGCCGCGCGCGACAGCACGGGCACGAACTCGCGCTGGCCGCCCGAGCTGGTGCCCTGCCCGCCCGGCAGTTGCACCGAGTGGGTGGCGTCGAACACCACAGGGGCCCCCGTCTCGCGCATGATCGCCAGCGAGCGCATGTCCGAGACGAGGTTGTTGTAGCCGAAGCTGGCACCACGCTCACAGGCCATGAACACGTCGTCGGTCAGGCCCTTTTCGCGCGCGGCGGCACGGGCCTTGTCGATCACGTTCTTCATGTCGCCTGGAGCCAGGAACTGGCCCTTCTTGATGTTGGCCGGCTTGCCGCTCTGGGCCACGGCGCGGATGAAATCCGTCTGGCGGCACAGGAAGGCCGGCGTCTGCAGCACGTCGACCACCGAGGCCACTGTGGGGATCTCGGCTTCGGTGTGCACGTCCGTCAGGATGGGCACGTTCAGCTCGCGCTTGAGCTTGGCCAGGATCTCCAGACCCTTGTCCATGCCCGGGCCGCGGAACGAGGTGCCGCTGGAGCGGTTGGCCTTGTCGTAGCTCGACTTGAAGATGAAGGGGATACCCAGGGCGGAGGTAATCTCCTTGAGCGTGCCGGCCGTGTCCATCTGCAGCTGCTCGGACTCGACCACGCAGGGGCCGGCGATCAGGAAGAAGGGGCGGTCCAGGCCGATGTCGAATCCGCAGAGTTTCATGGTGTGCTCCGGTCGCGTCGTGTCCGTTGTTCTTGATGGGCTCAGGCCGCGGCCTTGCCCGCGTCCTGATGCTGGAGCGCGGCCTTGATGTAGCCGATGAACAGCGGGTGGCCGTCCCAGGGGGTGGACTTGAATTCGGGGTGGAACTGTACGCCGACGTACCACGGGTGCACCGTGCGTGGCAGCTCGACCATTTCGGTGAGCTTTTCGCGCTGGGTGATGGCCGAGATCACCAGGCCGGCCTGCTGCAGGCGGTCCAGGTAGTGCTCGTTGGCCTCGTAGCGGTGGCGGTGGCGCTCGGTCACGACCGGGCCGTAGATCTCGTGGGCCAGGGTGCCGGGCTTGACGTCGGAGCTCTGCGCGCCCAGGCGCATCGTGCCGCCCAGGTCGGAGCCGGCATCGCGCTTCTGCACGGTGCCGTCGGCGTCCAGCCACTCGTCGATCAGGGCGATTACGGGATGCGGCGTGGTGGCGTCGAACTCGGTGCTGTTGGCACCAGCCAGGCCAGCCTTATGGCGGGCGTATTCGATGGTGGCCACCTGCATGCCCAGGCAGATACCCAGGTAGGGGATGCCGTGCTCGCGGGCGTACTGCGCGGCCACGATCTTGCCTTCCACGCCGCGCTTGCCAAAGCCGCCGGGCACCAGGATGGCGTCGTACTGGCCGAGCTGGCTGGCGGTTTCGGGCGTGAGCGTCTCGGAATCGACGTACTCGATGTTGACGCGGGCATGGTTGTGGATGCCGGCGTGGCGCAGCGCCTCGTTGAGCGACTTGTACGAATCGGACAGGTCCGTGTACTTGCCGCACATGGCGATGGTGACGTCGCGCTTGGGGTTGGCCACTTCGTGGACCAACGTGTCCCAGCGGCTCAGGTCAGCCGGTTTGGTCTGCAGTTGCAGCTTGGTGCAGATCAGGTCATCCAGGTGCTGCTCGTGCAGCATGCGGGGCACCTTGTAGATGGTGTCTGCATCCCACACCGAGATCACACCGGATTCGGGAACGTTGGTGAACAGGGAGATCTTCTCGCGTTCATCCGCCGGGATGGCACGGTCGGCACGACACAGCAGCGCATCGGGCTGGATGCCGATTTCGCGCATCTTCTGCACGGTGTGCTGCGTGGGCTTGGTCTTGAGCTCGCCCGCGGCCGCGATGAAGGGCACGTAGGTCAGGTGCACGAAGGCGGTGCTGGCCGGGCCCGACTTCAGGCTCATCTGGCGAGCCGCTTCCATGAAGGGCAGCGATTCGATGTCGCCCACGGTGCCGCCGATCTCGACGATGGCCACGTCCACCGCATCGGCCGTGCCGACACCAGCGCCACGGCGCACGAAATCCTGGATCTCGTTGGTGATGTGCGGGATGACCTGGACGGTCTTGCCCAGATAATCGCCACGGCGCTCTTTCTCGAGCACGCTCTTGTAGATCTGGCCGGTGGTGAAGTTGTTGGCCTTCTTCATCCGCGTGGTGATGAAGCGCTCGTAGTGGCCCAGATCGAGGTCGGTTTCGGCGCCGTCATCAGTGACGAACACCTCACCGTGCTGGAACGGCGACATCGTGCCCGGATCCACGTTGATGTACGGATCGAGCTTGATGAGGGTGACTTTGAGGCCACGCGATTCGAGAATGGCGGCCAGTGACGCGGCGGCGATGCCCTTGCCAAGCGAGGACACCACACCGCCCGTGACGAAGACAAACTTGGTCATTGCGCAAAAGCGCCCGCCGGGGTTGCGGGCGCTGCGGTGGTAAAGCGGCATTATAGGCCTTCGGTGCCGTCCCATCCGCCCCCTTGCGGACACGAAACGCGCGGGAAAACACGCTCCGCGAAACTATGGATGGCAGACGATACGACCCTAATTAGACTTGTTTCATTGTCCCGCAGGCGGTGAAAATCATGAAAAAGTCGTGCTCATCGGGGGAAAGGCTGGGGTTGGCGCTCAAAGGCGTGACCCTGACGGCCAGTCTACTGGCCGCCCTGGGCAGCCATGCCACCGGCAACAAGTCTCAGGGCAGTACGCAGCACCTACCGGTGTCATTCAATGGCGAGCCCACCCACCCGGGAGATGCCACGTCAGCCGCGCCCCTCGCCCGCGCCGACCTGCAGCGCGTGTTCAAGGCCCGCTGCCCTGGGCGTGTGGAGCGCCTGCTGGGGGGGGCTTTGCCCACGGAGCGTCCGGATTTCAGGGTGATCGAGGACATCTGCGCCTGCGCTGCCACCTTGATCGACGGGCTGCCGCAGGACAAGCCCATCGATCAGTTCCAGTTGCAGGCCGCCCAGGCGGCACTGGCTTGCAGCAAAAACACCATCACGGTACACAACCGGGAGCGGGCCACGACGGCTCTGGGGCCGTATCTGTATGCCCAGGGCCTGAACGCCCAGCAGGTCAGCACCTTCGGTCAGTGCGTGGCGGACACGCACTGGAAGAACACCGTCAACGCCGCCGGCCATGCGTCTCAGGCTGACGGGAGCGACTGGTGGGCCACCTGCACGGAGCAGGTCGGGCGCAAGGGGCTGCCCCAGCCTCGGGACTGAAGCGTCTAGCGACTTTTCGGATCGACCACCACCTCGCCATCCTCCTTCGTGAAGGGGCCTTGCAAAGGGGCGGGCAGGATGTCCAGCACCAGCTCGGACGGCCGGCACAGGCGCGTGCCCAACGGGGTCACAACCAGTGGGCGGTTGATCAGGATGGGGTGGGCAG
Organism: Aquabacterium sp.; assembly: GCF_049274795.1. GTDB lineage: Bacteria > Pseudomonadota > Gammaproteobacteria > Burkholderiales > Burkholderiaceae_C > Aquabacterium. The sequence continues at coordinate 51,452 of NZ_JBASTH010000046.1, read as the reverse complement.
CCATGGCGTCGATCAGGGCCTCGTCACCCAAGGCTGGATCGTCCAGGCCCAATTCCGCGCACAGCGCTTCCTTGGCACGCAACAGCTCACGCGCTGGCAGGCCGGTTGCTGCCACCAACTGGCGCAGCGTATCCCGGCTGGGCGGCGTCTGCAGGTACTCGATGACTTCTGGCTCGATGCCGGCGTTGCGGATCATGGCCAGCGTGTTGCGCGAAGTGCCGCAGCGGGGATTGTGGAAGATGGTGACGGTGCAAGCCATGGAATCAGCAAAAAGGCGGTGAGCGCAAAGCCGCATTCTTGCAGCTTCACACCCACCGCCTGGCCGCAGGCCACACAAGGTGGCCCGCCCTGCCCGCTCAGCCGCGCTTGCGACGTGCCAGCACGATGCCCGCGCCCAGCAGGGCCAGCAGGCCGGCTGCCGGCTCCGGCACCGCCGGGGTTGCCACGATGCGCAGGTTGTCGTAGCTCACACCACCGGCCAGCAGAACGGCGCTGACCTTGCCCACGGCACCCGACTGGATGCTCAGGCCCGGCTGGCCGCCCTGGGTGTAGAACACGTTGGCGGCGCTGATCTCGTGCCCCGAGGCATTCAGGAAGGACAGGTAGGTGCCGCCATCCTGCAGGTTGCCGAAGCCGGACGTGTCCTGCTGGACCGAGAACGAGGTGATGTCGACCGGCGTGTTGAACACCAGCAGGATGGGCTGCCCACTGTTGCTCAGCACATTGCCGCCCGACACAGCGTAGGCCGAAGCGCCGACCAGCACCTCACCGTAGGTGGCGGTGGCGTCGATCCAGTGGAAGCCACCGGTGTAGCTGCCGAACTCGTCGACATCCCACTCGACATCCGGGTTGGCGAATTGCGCCAGCGAAGCCAGGCTGCCCAGCGCGCTGTTGGCCGAGCTGCCGGCGGCCACGTCGTCGAAGTTCAAGGTGGCATCGACGGTGGATGCCTGGGCGGCCACGCCGGCCAGCGCCAGGGCGCTCAAAGCGATGAGTTGTTTCATCTCGGATCTCCTAGGTTACTGCTGCGATGCGATCACTTGGCGCCGCCGATGGCGATCTGGCCGAGCTTGAAGAACACATCGGTGTTGTCGAACACGCCGGTGAACAGCGAAGCGCCGCGACCGAAGGCGGACAGGGGGATGTCCGTGGCGGTGTGCGTGGCCTGGTCGGCCGGCACCTGGCCGACGACCAGGTAGCCGACATAGGGGGATGCGCCCTCGGCGTTGGCGCCGCTGGGAACACCGTTATTGCTGTTGCGCACGCTGGGGTTGCCCGGGTAGGTGTTCTGAGGCGAGGTACCGTAGAAGGGCTGCTGGCTGTCCTGCGTGGGCTGAGCGTTCGACAGCCAGGTTTCATAGCGGTCGGCGTTGGCGCCATAACCGATCAGCACCTTGCCGTCGATGTCCGTGGTCAGCGGGAAGCCGTCAGCCTGAATGCTGTACTTGGGGAACTTGGCGCTGTCGTAGGTACCCACGACAGCATCACGGCGAGCGGCCGTGCTCTGGTCACCACCGGAGGCCAGGCTCTGCAGCGTGGCGGCCGTCACGGTGGAGGCCCCGATGATGGCGGCGCCCGAGCACTCGTGGTCGGCCGTGACGATCACGACGGTGTCAGGGTTGGCCGTGGCGAAGGCCTTGGCCTTCTGGACGGCGCGGTCAAACTCGATGGTTTCGAGGATCCAGCGATCCGAATCCATCAGGTGAGCCTGCTTGTCGATCGACGAGCCTTCCACCATCAGCACGAAGCCGTTGGTGTTGTTCTTGTTGAGCACGTTCAGAGCGGACACGGTCATTTCGTCCAGCATGGGCTGGTCGGGGAAGCCGTAGTCGTTGACGATGGTGCTGACACCACGGCGGCCGTTGATTTTGTCGAAGGACACGTTCATGTTCGACAGCGAGAACAGGCCCAGCAACTTGTCGGGCGTACCGGCCGATTGCAGCGCGGTGTTGTCCGAGGCATAGGCAAAACCGGCGGCCTTGAAGTCGGCGATCAGGTCGCGGTTGTTGTCGATGGCACCGGCCGCGGCGTTCCAGCCGGCGACGATGTCGGCAGGCAGCACGTAGTCGGACGCGGTAGCGCGGGCCGAGCCGTTGGCGCTGGAGCCCAGGCCGGCGGGCGTGGCGTTAAAGGTGTGCTGATTGCTGTCGGTGCCGGCGGTCTGCGCAGCGTTCTTGGGCAGGAACCACTTGCGGCCACCGCCCATCAGGACCTTCAGTCCGGTCAGGCTGCTGTCGTCCAGGAACTGATCGACGATGCCGGTGCCATTGCCGCGGGACGAGGTGTGCACGGCGTTGGCGGCGGGCGTGGCGTCGAACACGTCGGACGTGGTCACGATGCCCAGGCTGGTGCCCTTGAGGCGGTGGAGGTACTCGGACAGGTACTCGATGCGCGGGTTGTCGAAGGCGGCCGAGGTGTCGTCGGGGAACACACCTTCCTGGTTGTTCTGGCCCTTGTTGCCGTTGACGTAGTTGGCCATGCCGGGGGCAGAGTCGGTCACGATGGAGTTCAGCGAGGCCGTCATCACCATGCCGGTGTACGGGAAGGTGTCCATGGCCAGCAGGTTCTGGGCCTTGCCTTGCAGGTAGCCCTTGGCCACGATGCGGGCGGCCGTGCGGTGGGCCGAGCCCATGCCGTCGCCCAGCATGATGATGATGTTCTTGGCGGGACGGCCGTTGTTGGCGGTGATGGCCACGACCTCGAAGTTGCCCGTCTTGGTGGTGGTGCCGCCGGCGCTGTCGGTGGCGGTCACGGTCAGGGTGTGCACGCCGGGCGTGCTGTTGGCGTAGCCGCGCAGCGAGGCCACCACGGTGTTGGAAGCCAGGCCGCTGACCAGGCCGGTCTTGACCAGACTGGTCTTGCCGCTGAACTGGTCGGCGGCGGTGCCGTTGTTCGCGATGGTGGCCACGGTGCTGCCGTCCACGGCGAAGCTGATGGACGCGATGGTCGTGCCGGCCTCAGGCTGCACGGTGGTCTGCAGATCGAACTTCTGGCCGGGCAGGAAGCGAGCCAGGGTGGCAGCCGTGGCCAGCAGCGGGTTGCTCGGTGGCGTCAGGCGCGAGATGTTGGGCGCGGCCTGGGCCTGACCAGACAGGGACACCAGGGCGGACATGGCGGCCAGGCACAGGGCGTGGCGTGTGAAGCGGACGTGGGACATGGAACTCTCCGTACAAAGGGTCTTGGAATCGAGGGGCTTGAAGAAGGCAGCCGGGCAACTCTCCTGCCTCGGATGCCGGGAAATTCAGCGTGAGGACGCCACGGCGGCCGGCTCGCCAGTCAAGAGGCGTGAGGTCTGTTCATCGACACGCAGACGGATGGACGATACGCGGCCATCGGCTTCGTCGGTCGCGCCCACCTGCAAGGTGCCGGTGAGCTGGATCAGGCCACGCAGGCTGCGCACGCTGTGCTGCGCGGCCGGGCCGGACAGGTGCACAAACACGGCGCTGGGGGGCAGGTCATCAGCCAAACTTTCGTCCTCGTGGCCGTTGGACACGGGCAGCGGCGTCAGGATCAGGGTGCCGGGGCTGCGCGATTCAGCATCGACCATGTAACCGATCAAACGAACTCGCTGGCCGTTCAGCGACAGCAGGCGGGCGCTAGGCTCCAGCCCTTGCGGCCCGACGGGCATCTTGAACATCTCACTGAACTTTAGGTCGGCCACACCTTTGACGGGCGGCTCTGCAGGCAGACGAACAGCCACGCCAGGAGGCGGCAGCATGGGCACGTCACCAGCGTGGGCGTGGCCCGATTCACGGGGCAGCAGTTCCACAGCCTGCGCCGATACAACGGCCATCGCAGCAGACAGGGCCAGCGCGGGATTGACCAGCAGGCACATGTGGAAAGAACGGAACGACTTCATGGAGGCAGCCTTGGCGATCAGTGCGTGATCCCCTGCGGGCCGGGATGGCCAGCGTGATCACACCCCGTCACGATCATTCAAAGCTGTGAAACCACCATGACATGCGGCATAGGCCGGGCCATTTGTTCATGTTGTTCATGTTGACCCCGGCGCCCATCCATCATACCAAGATCGAATGACAAATTCATGTCAGACACATAACTTCCACGATATTTTTGCAAGTCACTGTTGCTGCCCTCAAGCCGTCATGCACCGTGTCGATGATGTTGGCGTCTCAGCACCCGCAGTACCGCTCATGACCTTGCAAGCGCGCCCCGTCCGCGATTCGCCTTCATCCGTCACGCCCCCATCCCATGGCAGCGTGGCCAGCATCCTGGCCGACCGGTCCCTCCACATGCACTTCCAGCCCATCGTCCGCCTGGGCGACGGCACCCTGTTCGGGCATGAGGCGCTGGTGCGCGGCCCTGAGAACACCGTCCTGCAATGGCCGGACACGCTGTTCGCCCAGGCTCAGGAGCAAGGCCTGTCGCTGGCATTGGAAGAAGCCTGCCTGCGCACCGCCGTGACCTCCTGGACCCCGCTGCGTGCGCCGGGCAAGCTCTTCATCAACCTCAGCGCCGAAGCCCTGATGCACATCCTGCGCTGTGAATCCCTGCAGCGCCGCATCACCGCCCTGCGCCGCTTCGGGCTGTCGCCCTCGGCCGTGGTGATCGAGCTGACGGAACACGAACGCGTGCGCGACCTGCCGGCGCTGATCGACGCGGTCAGGCCCTTGCGCGCCCACGGCGTGCAGCTCGCGCTGGACGACTTCGGTGACGGCCGCTCCAGCCTGCGCCTGTGGTCCGAGCTGCAGCCCGACTACGTCAAGATCGACAAGTACTTCGCCCGCGACGTGGCCCACCAGGCCGACAAGGTGCAGACCATGCGAGCACTGGTGCGTATCGCCGAGACCATGGGCACCACCATGGTGGCCGAAGGCATCGAGACCGCCGATGACCTCAAGGCCGTGCGTGACCTGGGCATCCAGCTCGGCCAGGGCTACTTCCTGGGCCGGCCGCAGCCCGAGCCCGCGCAGAAGATCCTGGCGCAGGCGGGCGACGTGTTCCGCCAGGGCGATGTGGCGGTGCTGCCCCACCCTTCCCGCTCCACGCGCAGCACCTTCACGGTTGAGCGCATCACCTTGCAGCAGCTCAGCCTGAGCATGCACACCACCCACGACGAGGCCGAGCGCTGCTTCCGCGCCGACGACTCCCTGCACAGCGTGGCGCTGCTGCAGGATGGGCACCCCATGGGCCTGCTCAACCGCGACAAGTTCATGGACCGCTACGCCAAGCCCTACTTCAAGGAGGTGTACGGCCGCCAGCCCTGCCTGCTGTTCGCCAACACCACGCCCCTGGTGCTGGACAAGCACACCGGCATCGACGAGCTCACCGGCGTGCTCACCTCCGAAGACCAGCGCTACCTGACCGACGGCTTCATCGTGACCGAAGGCGGCCTGTACCTGGGCATCGGCACGGGCGAAAGCCTGGTGCGTTCTGTGACCGAAGTGCGCATCGAAGCGGCCCGTCATGCCAACCCGCTGACCTTTCTGCCCGGCAACATCCCCATCAGCGAACACATCGGCCGCCTGCTGGCCAGCGGCCGCGATTTCGTGGCCTGCTATGGCGATCTGAACCACTTCAAGCCCTTCAACGACCACTACGGCTACTGGCGCGGCGACGAGGTCATCCGCCTGGCCGCCAGCACCTTCATCGCCTGCTGCGACGCACGGCGGGATTTCGTCGGCCATGTGGGCGGCGATGATTTCGTGGTGCTCTTTCAGAGCGAAGACTGGCACCAGCGCTGCGAGCGCATCGTCAAGGAGTTCAACGAACGGGTGAAGACCTTCTACGACCCGGTGGCCCTGGCCCGAGGCGGCATCGACAGCGAAGACCGCGAAGGCATGCCCCGCTTCTTTCCCTTAACCACGCTGTCGATCGGCGCACTGTGCGTGGTGCCCGGCCAGTTCAGCGAGCCCGACCGCGTGGCCTCCGCCGCCGCACAGGCCAAGCTGCGGGCCAAGCAGACGGGCTGGGATGTCTACGTGCAGGGCGCCGCGCTGGCACCCGCCTGAGAAGGCGGACTCGTCAGCGCACAGGCACCTGAAACGCCTCGGTGATCGGCACCAGGTTCAGCCAGGCCTGCTCGGCCTCCGAGCCGGAGCCCTCCACCACGCCATGAAAGCGCCGGAAATCATCCCTGAAGCGCGACAGGGCCCCGTTGAGCCACAGCACCGTGGCCAGCACATTGAGGTGATCCACGCGCCGAGCCACATCCCCCTGCTTCACGCCGGCGCCATAGAACAGAGTCGGGATGCGGTGAACCCCCTGGCGGTAGGGGTCGCCATGGCGGGCGTCGGTGCTGCCATCCTCATCGAAGGTGATGATGAGCAGGCTGTTGTTGGCCCGGGCCCAGGCTGCATAGGGCCCGATGTTCGCCCGCAGCCAGTCATCGGCCATCTGCGCCGTGTTGCTGTGCGCATCGTGCTGTTCATTGGGCACGGCGATGGACACATGGGGCAGTTGATCGAAAGCCAATGGGCGGCCCTTGGAATCCTTGGCAAAGCCACGGAAGGCACGCTTGAGCACCGGGTCCTGCGTGGGCTCGAAGCCCAGGTTCACAGCCACCGGCAGCACGTGCCGGGCCAGGTCACCCTGGCGCCCGCGATCGCTGGTGGGCGCGCGCTGGTCTGTCCAGTTCACGGCGGGGTTGTGCTTGCGGCGGTAGAAATCCGTGGCGGCATGCGCATCGCCACAGGCCGCCACCCGGTCGTCAGTGCCGCAGTTCCAACTGGGGTATGGCAGCGATTCGCTGAAGCTGGCAAAGCTGCGCCCGGACTGCAGCAGCGCGCTGCCGATGTTGGGCGATGTCAGCGGCAGCCAGTCGTCAGGCACATTGGCATTGGCCACGCCAACACGTGTCTGCCGTGGCGTGGCCAGACGTTGCCCTTCCCTGTCGAACAAGGCCACGCCGCTGAAGGGCGAACGTACATCTTCGAACCACGCCGGCAGCACACCCTGGTGGTGGCCCGAGAACAGCATCAGGTAGTTGGGCTGGCTGGGCCGCGTCGGCAGGTTCGAGCCGTAAGGCGTGCGCCCGAAATGCGCATCGGTGAAGCGTGCGCCGCCTTTCATCAGTTCACGCAGAAAGCGCCAATGGGCGATGTCGGAATACACCGGTGCATCACCGCGCTGGAGTTGCGCCTGTGTGGCCTCGAAGGCCGACAGGTTCTCCAGGATCACGATAACCGTGTGGTCCGGGCGCCAGATGGGCACCCCGGGCGTTGCCGCGGGTGCATGCCGTTTCAGACGCCCCGCCATCGACGACAAGGGGCCTGCGCCCAGCAGCAAGGCTATCCACCGGCGGAGCATGCTGCGACGAGAAGCCTTCTTCACAAGCGTGGCGTCATCAGGTGGGCTGGGGCGTCGAGGCGTGTTCATGGCGAGGCAGCGTAGCAGGCCCCTGCGACATTTCACACTGCAGTTTGGTTCAGCAACATTTACAAACCTTCCTTACCGAGAAAGAACGCAAGATGGGAGGATCGAGGCGGCCGTACCAGCGCCCGTGGGAGACGAACCAATGAGCATTCAACGCCAGCCGGCAACGCCCTCCAGGCCAGGCCCCATCACTTTCGCACCACATCCTGCGACGATGGCCTGCCTGGTGCTGGCCACCGGCTTGCTGACAGCCTGCGGCACACCAGCCGGCACGCGCGGTGCTCAAGCCGAGTCGTGCTACCGCCACGGCCCCATCCGCACCTGTACCAGTGCCCCCACGAGCACCCCAGCGCAAATCCAGGCCGTGTACCGCATGGCCCCACCGCCGGCGGGACGCGGCCGGGCGCTCATCGTGCGCAACCACTGGGCGGATGCCCATGGCCACGCCATGCTGCAACTCGATGGGCAGACGCTGGTCGACACCATTCCCTGCACGGTCGTGGCGGTTGATGTGCTGCCCGGCGTGCACCAGTTGCAGATCGAGCCCGCCGCCTCGGCGTCGGTGTCTGCACAACTGGGGTCTGGGCAGTTGCGGGCCTGGCGGGCGGTTCGCGGCAGTGGCCCCAAGCAGCGGGGCTTCACGCTGGAGCCCATCGATCTGGCCGATGCGCGTGCCCTGGTGCAGGAGTGCCGTGTGCTGGGCCTGATCGACCGGACATCATCCTCGCCGCCGAAAGCGCCGGCCCGCTTGAAGCTTGATGACGCTTCATGAGGCCCTGTGGGCCTTGCAGGGCCCCTGCGCGCGTCAGTTCGATGCGCCCCTGGCCGCCAGCACCTCCAGCACATGGCGCGCCAGCATGCCCTCCTCATCGGTGGGCACCACCCAGGCCGAAGGCACCAGGGCCGGATCGCCCTCGGTGATGCAGGGCCCGTTCTGAGCATTGCGCGCCGCATCGGGCTTGAAGCCCAGCCAGCGGCATCCTTCCAGCACCTCGGCGCGCGTGGCCGCGCCGTTCTCGCCGATGCCCGCCGTGAAGACAAGCGCATCCAGCCCGCCCAGGGCCGCGGCCATGGAGCCGATCTCGCGCACGATGCGGTGCACGTAGATATCCAGCGCCAGGCGCACCTGCGGCTCATCAGCCCGGGCGCGCAACGCCCGCATGTCATTGGACACCCCGGACATGCCCAGCAGGCCGCTGTCGTGATAGAGCATGTGCTCGGCCTGCTCAGGCGTGAGCTTCAACTCGCGCAACAGGTGGAAGACCACCCCGGCATCCAGCGTGCCGCAACGCGTGCCCATGGCCAGGCCATCCAGCGCGGAAAACCCCATCGTGGAGGCCACGCTGCGCCCGCCCTGCATGGCGCACAGGCTGGCCCCGTTGCCCAGGTGGGCCACCACCACGCGGCCCGTGGCAAGACGCGGGTGCAGCCTGGGCAACACCGAGGCGATGTACTCGTACGACAGGCCATGAAAGCCGTAGCGCCGCACACCCGCCTGCGTGACTGACTGAGGCAGCGCGAACTGCGCCACCACCTCGGCCTGGTCATGGTGGAAGGCCGTGTCGAAGCAGGCCACCTGCGGCAGATCCGGCAGGTGCTCGCGGATCGCCCGAATCGGCGACAGATTGTGCGGCTGATGCAGCGGCGCCAGCGGGCACAGGGCCTCCAGATCAGCCAGCACCTTGTCATCGATCAGCACCGGGGCCGCATAGTCACGGCCGCCATGCACGACACGGTGCCCGCAGGCCAGCAAGGGGCGCCCCTCCAGTCTGGGTGACAGCCATTCACTCAACTGGACCAATGCCTGCTGGTGATCCACCGAGTTTCCCTCGGCCCAGCGGTGCTCGCCCACCACGGCGCCATCAGCCGCCTTGGCGATGAAGTACGCCGCGCCGCCCAGGCCTTCGATCTTGCCGTGGAAGCATTCGGCAGGTGGCTTCCCGGCCTGCACGTTGAACACCGAGAACTTGATGCTCGACGAGCCCGCGTTCAACACCAGGAGCAGCCCCTTCTGCAAAGAAGCGGCGCTGCTCATCCGACCGCCTTGATCAGCTTGTCGCGGCCCGCCTGGGCCAGCATCGACGCCACCGCACACGAGGCCAGGCGCGCAGCCTTGGAATCGGCGCGGCTGGTCAGGATCACCGGCACCTTGGCACCCAGCACGATGCCCGCGGCATAGGCCCCGGCCAGAAAGCTCAGACTCTTGGCCAGCATGTTGCCCGCATCCAGATCAGGCACGATCAGCACATTGGCCTGCCCCGCCACGGGCGACACGATGCCCTTGATGCGCGCCGCCTCGGGGTCGATGGCGTTGTCCATGGCCAGCGGGCCGTCGAGCTGCCCGCCGGTGATCTGCCCGCGGTCCGCCATCTTGCACAGCGCGGCCGCATCCAGCGTGGAAGGCACTTTGGCATTGACCGTCTCCATCGACGACAGGATGGCCACGCGCACGGCCGGCAGATGCAGCGCATGCGCCAGGTCGATGGCGTTCTGCACGATGTCGACCTTCTCTTCCAGCGTGGGCGCGATGTTGATCGCCGCGTCCGAGATGACCAGCGGCTGCTCATGGCCCGGCACGTCCATCACGAAGCAATGGCTGATGCGGCGGGACGTGCGCAGACCGTTCTCACGGCGCACCACCGCGCCCATCAGCTCATCCGTGTGCAGGCTGCCCTTCATCAGGGCATCGACCTCGCCCTTGAGCACCATGCCCACGGCGGCATCGGCCGCGGCGTGGCTATGCGGCGCATCGATGATCAAGGTGCTCGACAGGCTCACACCCAGTTGCGCGGCAGCCGCTTCGATCTTGGCGCGCGGGCCGATCAGCACCGGCGTGATCAGCCCCAGCTCAGCGGACTCCAGCGCCGCGCCCAGCGACACATCATTGCAGGGATGCACCACGGCCACCCGCAAGGGTGGCAGGGTCTGTGCCTTCGCGATGAGGGCATCGTAGTGCGGGTGTTGGACTGAGGTCGCTGCAGGCTGCTGGGGCAATGTGTTCTCCATGGTTTTCGGACAATCCCCAAGTAAAGCCTAGGGATACAGCAAGTCGGTTCACTCAGATCATGCATGCTGCATAGCAGCAAATCAAGCATGGAGCCTTCATGCCACAGCAGATCGACGCCATCGCCGGCACCCGGGCCGCCAGCCATCTCGCCGAAGAGACGAGCGCCTACCTGATCGATGCCTACCAGCGCTGCATCCTGACGCTGGACGTGCTGCGCCAGCGCGGCAACATCTTCATGCAGCATCTGCTCGACGGCAAACCACCGCTGCTGCATTTCGAGCACGAGCTGTTGATCGATGGCAGCACCTTGCCATCGCCCTGCAACTACGCGCTGCTGCGCATCGTGCCGCCACCCGGTGTGCAGATCGATGACAGGAAGCGCCCCATCGTCATCGTCGATCCCCGAGCGGGACATGGCCCCGGCATCGGCGGCTTCAAGCCGGATTCGGAAGTGGGCGTCGCGCTGCGTGCGGGCCACCCCGTGTACTTCATCACCTTCGCACCAGAGCCCATCGATGGGCAGACGCTGATCAGCGTGGCCCAGGCCGAAGCCGCCTTCATCGAAGAGGTGCAGCGCCGCCACCCGCACTGCGGCTGCAAGCCCGCCGTGATCGGCAACTGCCAGGCCGGCTGGGCCGTGGCCGCACTGGCCTCGGTGCGCAGCGACATCATGAGCCCCATCGTGCTCAACGGTGCCCCGCTGTCGTACTGGGCCGGCAGCGCCAAGCAGAACCCCATGCGCTACAGCGGCGGCGTGCTGGGCGGTGCATGGATGGTGGCCTTCGCCTCCGACCTGGCCGGCGACCGCTTCGATGGCGCCTACCTAGTGCAGAACTTCGAGAACCTGAACCTGGGCAACACCTTCTGGGGCAAGTACTACAACCTCTACGCCAACGTCGATACCGAAAGCGATCGCTTCCTGGAGTTCGAGCGCTGGTGGGGCGGCTACTTCCGCATGACGGGCGAGGAGATCCAGTCCATCGTCGAGAACCTGTTCATCGGCAACAAGCTGGCCCGCGGTGAGGTGGTGGTGGAAGGTAAGGCCCTGAACCTGCGCGACATCACCTCGCCCATCGTGATCTTCGCGTCCTGGGGCGACAACATCACCCCGCCGCAGCAGGCGCTGGACTGGATCATCGACGTGTGGGGCAGCCAAGAGGCACTGGTGGCCGCCGGCCGCACCATCGTCTACATGCTGCACCACACCATCGGCCACCTGGGCATCTTTGTGGGCAGCGCCACCGCCCGCAAGGAGCATGACCAGATTTTTTGCCCTGATAACCGACAAGACCATCCGGCGCGGATCCTTCACCAGCGTCAAACAACTTGTGCAGCGCATTGATCACTTTGTCGCCGCATACAACACCGAGTGCCAACCGTTCAGGTGGACTGCTGCCGCTCACTCAATCTTGGCAAAGCTGCACCGACTTTGCTCACGTATCAGCGGGACAGGACGCCTGGTGATCGCCCAGCATGCATCGTTTTTGGTTCGCCCCTTGGGGGGCGTTCGCGGGGGGCTGTCCGGGCTGAAGGGCCTGCGTCATGCGATCAATCAGCCATTGCGCGCGTTCGGGATCGCTCCGGCCCTCGATGCACTGGATGAAGTAGCGGCCTGTGAAGCCCAGGGCGCCGGTGATGTCGAGCTGGCGGTTGCTGCGCTCGCTCAGGGCATGCAGCCGCTGCAGGTCGTGCGGCGTCGCGGATCAGATCATCGCCGCGAACTCGGTGCTCAGCCACTCGTGCGTGGTGTCGGGCGGCACCCAACTGCGCGCCCAGTGCGGGAATTGCGCCGCCGGCATCGGGCGGGCAATGAAGTAGCCCTGGGCTTCGTCGCAGGTCAGGCCCGCCAGCAGCTTCCAGGATTTGGCGTTTTCCACGCCTTCGGCTACCACGCTCAGGCCCAGGTTGTGGGCCAGGTCCACGGTGGAGCGCACGATCTTGGCGTCCTGCAGATCGCTCTCCATGTTCATCACGAAGGACTTGTCGATCTTGAGCTCGTCCACCGGCAGGCGCTTGAGGTACGCCAGCGACGAATAACCCGTGCCGAAGTCGTCGATGGAAAGCTTCAGGCCCATGGCGTGCAGGCGGCCCAGCGTCTGCAGGGCGCGCTGCGGGTCGTCCATGATGGCGCTTTCGGTGATCTCCAGGATCAGGTTGTTGGGGTTGACCGTGTACTGGCCCAGCAGGCGTTCGAGCTTGACGGGCAGGTCCTGGTCCATCAGGTCGCGCGTGGACAGGTTGACCGACAGCTTCATGGCCTGGCCTTCGGCCGACAGCTGGGCGCTCATGATGGCCGATTGCTCGATCATCCAGGTGGTCAGCACACGGATGAAGCCGGTCTGCTCGGCAAAGGGGATGAAGCGCATTGGCGGCACCAGGCCGCGTTCGGGATGCTCCCAGCGCACCAGGGCCTCGGCGCCGATGACGGTGCCGGTGCGCAGGTTGATCTTGGGCTGCAGGAAAAGGCGCAACTGGTCGTGGTCCACCGCGTAGCGCAGTTCGCTCATCAGGGTGAGCGATTCCTGGCTGCTGGAGTCCAGGCCGGGGTGGTAGGCCACGGTGCCGGCCTGGTGCTGCTTGGCGGCGTACATGGCCACTTCGGCGCGGCTGAGCAGCGGGTCGGCTTCTTCGCCGTGGTCCGGGCAACTGGCGATGCCGATGCCGGCGCCCAGGTCCACGGTGTGGTCGTCCAGGGTGATGGGGCGTTCGAAGGCCTGCTGCACGCGCTCGGCCACGGCCTTGGCGGATTGCGCATCGGTGCGGGGCAGCAGGATGGCGAATTCGTCGCCGCCCAGGCGCGCCAGCACGTCGTTCGGGCTCAGGGCCTCGCCGCGCAGGCGCTCGGCCACGGCGCGCAGCAGGCGGTCGCCGAAGCGGTGGCCCAGCACGTCGTTGACGTGCTTGAAGCGGTCCATGTCCAGCAGCATGATGGTGCAGGGGCTGCCGTCTTCCTTGGTGCGCAGGATGGCCTGGCGCAGGTCATGGCGGAACTGCTCGCGGTTGGGCAGGTCGGTCAGTGCGTCCTGGTAGGCCAGGCGGCGGATCTCGCTCTCGCGGGCCTGGATGGCCAGGCGCATGGTCTCGAAGGACTGGGCCAGGTCGCCGATCTCGTCTTGTGAGTGAACGCGCACTTCGGCGCCGTAGTCGCCACGCTCCAGGCGCCGGGCGGAGCCGGCCAGCACGCGCAGCGGCGTGGTGATGCGGCGGGCGGTGAAGTAGCCGCCCACGCCGAAGGCAGCGATGCCCAGGGCCGACAGCAGCAGCAGGGTCAGCTTGAGCTGCCCGTAGGGCGCCAAAGCCTGGTCGACCGAGCGCAGCAGCAAGGCCGTGACAGGGGGTTGGCCCGGGGTGCCGGGCAGCACGACCTGATGGCCGGCGTATTCGTCGCCCTGCACCAGCAGGGCCAGGTCGGTGCCGTCGCTGTTGGCGGAGATGGGGCTTTGCCAGGCGGCGGCCACGGGTTGCCACTGGGCCTTGGCCAGGGTGCCCTGGTTGACGTGCCAGTCACCCTGCGGGGTGCGCAGCATCAGCACCACGTCCAGGCCCGACAGGGCCTTCATGTCCTTGAGCAGGGCCTCGCCGATCGGGAAGCCCATGCCCACCCAGCCGATGATGGTGGGCGCACGCACCGGCACGGCCACGATTTGGTAGGGCTGGCCATCGACCACCTCGACCTGGTTGGGCTGGGCGCCGCCGGTCATGCTCTGGCGGGCGTAGCGCTGCACGGCGGCCACGAAGTGCCCGGCGGTGGGCACGGTGCTGGCCTTGAGTTGGAACTGCGCATCGGTGAACACGGCCACGCCGGCGTTGATGCGGTTGCCGTGGTTCTCAAGCGCCGACTGCAGGGTCTCGGCGTCGTCGCTGCCCACGGCTGACCGGAAACCGTAATCGGCCGAGAGCACGCGGGTGGCCTGCTCGAGGTTGTAGGTGTTTTGCTGCAGCAACCGCAGGAAGACGCGCTCGCCGGTGTCCAACTCGGTGCGGATGGAAGCGCGGGCGTTGCGGTCCACGCTGTCCTGGATGAACCAGTAGCTGGCCGCCTGGATGATCACCAGCAAGCCCAGGTAGACCGCGACGATGCGGGCCTGCAGCTTTTTGGGGTTCATCACGGTCGGCAGCATGACAGGTCAGCGGTGGACAGTGGGCAGGGGCCAGTTCAGCGAGGGGTGTCGGAGTGCTCGGTCGGGCGCGCCCACAGCCGCCAAGCATCCTGCAGCCAGCCGGTCGTGGAGTGTTGGGTATCAGTGTGCATCAGGATGCCCTTCTTTGGCGAGGAAACCGTAATTTCCTGGCCAGTGTCGGCGTCTGCATGCAGGGAGCTGGGGGACTCCAGCGAGGGGGTCATGGACGAAGTCTCCGTGGAAAACAAGGATCCTTCGTCTTATCGGCAAGAGTGCCGCAGGGCTCAAGGGTGCGATGACCCGAACAGCATGGCGCTAGTCGGGCATTTCGTGACACTGGTCACGCGGGTTGCGGGCTGGGCTGCACTGCAGGCTGGGGCAGCAGCCAGCGGTTGAGCACCGACTGGGCGCGTTCGATCAAGGCTTGCATGTCGCGGTCTTCGACCTCGTCGCGCTGGTGGCTGCACACCATCACCTGTCGACCGTTCACGCTGACGAACACCATCAGGGGGGCGACACCGGACACCGTGGGGTAAATTTCGGACAGGCGCACCCGCGCGCCCGGCGGATTGAAGGCATCGGCCGAGCCGATGTTGGTGGTGTGGCAACTCAGATGGGGCAGGCTGTCCAGGCGCTTGGCGCGCATGATCAGGCGGCTGTAGTCGTGCGTGCGGATGCCGCCCAGCCATTCGTAGGGCAACAGCGGCAGGATCATGGTGCGCTGGGTGAAGCGCTCCATGCCGGTGCGCATGCGGGCATCGATCCAGCGCACGCGTTCGGCATCGGGCACCTCCTGCGGCAGGAGGATGTCCAGCGTGGCCACGTAGTTGCCCATGGTGGGCGCCGTGCCTTCGGGGAAGTAGCGGCGCAGGTCGACCGACACGCGAATGAGCGCGGCGGTACCCGGGCGGTTGCCGGCCAGTTCCAGCATGGCCGTGCCCATGGTGGCCATCAGCATGGAGTTGCCCGAGCCGCCGCGGGCCTTGGCGGCCGCGGACAAATTTTTGGAGAGGCAGCCGAACTCATGGTGCTGCACGCCGGTGCTCAGGTAGCGGGCCGAGCGCTTGATGGGCAGTCGCACGATCTCGTAGCGGGCGCGTTCGCGCTGCTCCGCTTTCTGGGCGCGGTGGGCGGCCAGCAGCCGGCCGGGGATCTGCCACCAGCGGGCGGGCAGCACGGCGGGCAGCATGCTGGGGCTGTCCAGCGGCAGGGCATCGACGGGCAGGCCGTTGAGCAGCTTGACCAGGGCCTCCAGGCATATCACGATGGATCGGCCATCGATCAGCAGGTGGTGGGCGCTCCAGATCATGGCCGGGCGCGTGGGGTGCGCCACGAACTGCATGCGCACGCCCAGGCCGCGCTGCAGCGCGACGGGATCGTTCAGGGCGCGCTCGTGCCAGCGGCGCTGCGCGGCGGGGTCGTCCAGCTCGATGTGCTCGGTGCGGAAGGCCAGGTCGAACAGGGTCTCGAACTGATCGTCCTCGTCGAGGATGCGCAGCTGGAAGCGCCGCGGGGTGGGTTCGAGCACGCCACGCAGCCGTGGGAACAGCGACATCATGCGGCGGCAGGCTGCGCGCACTTCGCCCTCCGTGACCGGGTCGTCGAAGCGCAGGATGTAGGGCTGGTTGAGCTGCCCCATCGGGCCCTCGCAGGCCGCGTACAGCCACTCGGAGCGGTTGAGCGTGACAACCGGGGCGCTGGACGGGGGCAGGGGGCGGCGAGACGGCATGGGCTGCGAAGGGTGAATGCAGCCTGACTATAGGGGGCCGTCTGGCGGCGCCGGGCTCAGGTTTCCCCGCGCCTCCCCTCGCGTGCGGGGGCGGGCGTGGCCGCACGGCACAGCATCAGGGCCAGGCGGCTGAGGGCCTGCCACGGGTCATCGGGCCATTGCGGGTGGCGCAGGCCCTTGACGATGCCATCGACGATGCTGGCGGCGTGCACCAGGCGCGTCGTGGTGGCGCCTCTCAGTTGCGGCAGCACACGCTCGAACAGACGCTCGCGCGGGCCCCACACGCGCTGCTCGCGCAGCACCATGGGCAGGGGCTTGCCGGCGTCCAGGCCCTGGCGGGCGCGGTGCAGGCCCAGGATGTCGTCACTGAGCGACCAGTGCACCAGCACGGCGGCTTCGCCTTCGGCCTGCAGGCCTTCGATCATGCGCAGCGCACGGGCGGTGTGCCCACCCAGCACGGCCTCGCTGAGCTTGAAGACGTTGAAGCGCGCGACATCGACCACAGCCGCATCGATCTGGTCGAAGGTGAGCGTGCCGGGCGGGTAGAGCAGGCCGAGCTTGAGCACCTCCTGGTGCGCGGCCAGCAGGTTGCCTTCGACACGGTCGGCGAAGAAGGCCAGGGTGCGCTGGCCGGCCTCGCCGGGCTCGACCTGCTGGCCCTGGGCGGACAGGCGTTGCGCGATCCACAGCGGCAGGGCTTGGCGCTCGACCGGGTCGCAGCGCACGTTGACTCCGGCGCCGTCGAGCGCGGTGAACCAGGCGCTGCTCTGCTGGGTCTTGTCCAGGCGGGGCAGGGTGACGATGGTGAGCAGGCCGTCGTTGCCGGCGGCCTGTTCGCAGTAGCTCTGCAGGATCTGCGAGCCGTCCTTGCCGGGTTTGCCCGAGGGGATGCGGATCTCGATCAGTTGGCGGTCACCGAACAGCGACATGGCGCTGCCCGCCGCGAGCAGGCCACCCCAGTCGTAGTGGGCGCCGGCCACGGTGAAGACCTGGCGTTCGGTGAAGCCGGCCTGGCGGGCGGCGGCACGGATGGTGTCGGCTGCTTCCTGGGCCAGCAGGGCCTCGTCGCCATGCAGGGTGTAGACCGGCTTGAGGCCGGCGCTGCCTGCCTTGCGCAAGTGCTCGGCCAGTTGGTCGTGGCGCAGTTGCATGGCGGTGCGGTTCCGTGCGGCGTGCGAAGGGCGGTGTGCTGTGCTGAGGGGCGCGCTGGCCGTGCCTCAGGGCCGCGCGCTCACTGGGGCGGACACAGGTGCGGCCACAGGAGCGGACAACTGCCCAGCCCGGATCGTGGACAGGCGGCGCAGGATCTGCGCGACGATGTCGGTCTGCATGGCGCGGTGCAGGCTGGCGGCTTCCTGCTGCTTGGCCAGCGCGTCCTTCTCGTTGTAGGCGATGTCGCGCGCCAGGTTCAACTCGGTGGGCGGGATCAGCACGCTGCCATCGCCGCGCAGAACCTGGAACTTGAAGAAGGTGCGGATGCTGAGGTCACGCACCTGGCTGTAGGCGGTGGTGGACACGGCGACTTCGGTGCTCTTGTCGTTGAGCGCCTGCAGCGTGATGTGCGAGCCGAGCCAGCCCTGGGCGGCGCCAGAGGCGGCCGAGGCCGCGGCGGCAGCGGGCAGGGCCGCGTCGATGACGGAGACGCCGCTGTCTTCCAGGGCGCGCGCCAACTCGGTGGCCATGGGCGAGTTGCCCGCAAAGCCCGACAGCGAGACGGTTTTGAAGGCCATCTTGGGCGGCTGGCGCAACTGGAAGCCGCAGGCCGCCAAGGCGGCGGATGCGACCAGCACGGCGCTGGAAGAAAGCAGGGCGCGGCGGTTCATGCCTGGCACCTTACACCACCACGTTGACCAGGCGGCCCGGCACGACCACGATCTTCTTGGGCGCCTTGCCTTCGCTGAAGCGGATGAACTCTTCGTGCGCCAGGGCCGCGGCCTCGATGGTGGCCTTGTCAGCCGTGGGGCTGACCTTGACCGAGCCGCGCAGCTTGCCGTTGACCTGCAGCATCAGTTCGATCTCGTCCTGCACCAGGGCCGAGGCATCGACCTGCGGCCATTGGGCATCAAGCAGATCGCCCAGTGTGCCGGCGTAGCCCAGATCGCGCCACAGCGTGTGCGTGAGGTGGGGCGTGGCGGGGTAGAGTGCACGCAGCAGGATGCTGAAGCCTTCCATCAGCGCGATCTGGCCGTCGGCCGTGTCGGTGGCCTTGAAGCCTTCGAGCGCGTTGAGCATCTTCATCGCGCCGGAGACCACGGTGTTGTACTGCATGCGCTGGTAGTCGTAGTCCACCTGCTTGAGCACGGTGTGGACCTCCAGGCGCAGGGCCTTGGCGTCCTTGCCAAAGGCCACATCGGCCAGGGAACTGGCGCCCTGTGTGGCGGCCACGGTGCCCGCATCGGCCAGGCCCTGCAGCTTGATGCCGAAGTTCCACACGCGGCGCAGGAAGCGGAAGCTGCCTTCCACGGCGGCGTCGTTCCACTCCAGCGTGAGCTCGGGCGGGGCCGTGAACATGGTGTACAGG
The DNA here is from genome assembly GCF_049274795.1 of Aquabacterium sp. Taxonomy (GTDB): domain Bacteria; phylum Pseudomonadota; class Gammaproteobacteria; order Burkholderiales; family Burkholderiaceae_C; genus Aquabacterium. The sequence goes on along the minus strand of NZ_JBASTH010000046.1, from coordinate 32,739 downwards.
CGCGCGGTGTCGGCGCCGTACTTCTCGATCAGTTGCTGCGGGTCGATGCCGTTGTTCTTGGACTTGGACATGGTGCCCACGCCCTCGTAGTCGATGGCGGTGCCCACGCTGAGCTTGCCGTCGGCGCTGTCGACCTCGTTGATCAGACGCGCGCCGGTGACCTTGCCGGCCTCGTCCTGCACGTGCTGGACATCGTGCGGCCAGAAGTATTCCTTGCCACCCTTGGCGGTGCGGCGGCTGTAGATGTGGTTGAGCACCATGCCCTGGGTGAGCAGCTTCTTGAAGGGCTCATCGACCTTGGTCAGGCCCAGGTCGCGCATCACCTTGGTCCAGAAGCGTGCATACAGCAGGTGCAGGATGGCGTGCTCGATGCCGCCGATGTACTGGTCCATGCCGCGGTCGCCGGGGGCGTTGGCGCCGCCCATCCAGTAGTCGGTGCGCTCATCCACCATGGCCTGCGCGCTGTCGGCGCAGGTGTAGCGCAGGAAGTACCAGCTCGAATCCACGAAGGTGTCCATCGTGTCGGTTTCGCGCTGGGCGGGTTTGCCGCACTGGGGGCAGCCCACGTTCAGGAAGTCCAGGCGCGTCTTGAGCGGGTTGCCGCTGCCATCGGGCACGACATCCTCGGGCAGCACGACGGGCAGGTCCTTCTCAGGGACCGGCACAGGGCCGCAATCACCGCAGTGGATGATGGGGATGGGCGTGCCCCAGTAGCGCTGGCGGCTGATGCCCCAGTCGCGCAGGCGCCAGGTGGTTTTCTTCTCGCCGATGCCCTTGGCGGCGAGCAGCTCGGCCACCTTGTTCACGGCGTCTTTATGCCCCAGGCCATCGAGCACGCCGCTGTTGATGCACACGCCCTTTTGCTTGTCGCCGTAGCCTTCCTTCCAGGCGGCGGTGTCGAAGGCTTCGCCTTCTACGGCCACCACCTGCTTGATGGCGATGCCGTACTTCTTGGCGAAGCCGAAATCACGCTCATCATGGGCAGGCACGCCCATCACGGCGCCGTCGCCGTAGGACATCAGCACATAGTTGCCGATCCACACCTCGACCTGCGTGCCCGTCAGCGGGTGCGTGACGAACAGGCCCGTGGGCACGCCCTTCTTCTCTTGCGTGGCCAGTTCGGCCTCGGTGGTGCCGCCCTGCTTGCATTCGTCGATGAAGGTTTGCAGCTCGGGCTTGATGGCTGCGGCGTGCGTGGCCAGCGGGTGCTCAGGGGCCACGGCGCAGAAGGTCACGCCCATGATGGTGTCGGCGCGTGTGGTGAACACCCACAGTTGGCCGTTGTTGATGGCCGCGCCAGACGCATCCTTGATGTCGTGCGGGAAGGCGAAGCGCACGCCCTGCGACTTGCCGATCCAGTTCTCCTGCATCAGGCGCACGCGCTCGGGCCAGCCGCTGAGGTAGTTCTTGTCGTCGGGGTTGGCCACCGCGCTCAGCAGCTCGTCGGCGTACTTGACGATGTTCAGGTAGTAGCCGGGGATCTCACGCTTTTCAACCAGCGCGCCCGAGCGCCAGCCGCGCCCGTCGATCACCTGCTCGTTGGCCAGCACGGTCTGGTCGACCGGGTCCCAGTTCACGGTCTGGGTGCGGCGCTCGGCGATGCCGGCTTCCAGCATCTTCAAAAACAGCCACTGGTTCCACTTGTAGTAGCTGGGCTGGCAGGTGGCGACCTCGCGCGACCAGTCGATCGCCAGCCCCATCGCCTGCATCTGCTTCTTCATGTAGGCGATGTTGTCGTAGGTCCAGGCGGCGGGCGGCACCTTGTTCTTGAGCGCGGCGTTTTCGGCGGGCAGGCCGAAGGCGTCCCAGCCCATGGGCATCAGCACGTTGTGACCGTTCATGCGCAGGTGGCGCGTGAGCATGTCGTTGATCGTGTAGTTGCGCACGTGGCCCATGTGCAGCTTGCCGCTGGGGTAGGGCAGCATGGAGCAGGCGTAGAAGGGCTTCTTGCTCTTGTCTTCGGTGACGCGGTAGGCGTCATGGGCCTGCCAGTGCGCCTGGGCGCGGCTTTCGACGGCGCGCGGGTCGTAGGTCTGGGAGGTGTTTTCGGTCGCGGAGCTCATGGGGGTCACCACAAAGACAAGATCAGGCGCGGCTGCCATGTGGCAGGGCGCGCCTGTGGGACATTTCGGGGAGTCGGGGGAGATTTCCGAGGAAAGACGCCGATTATAGAAAGCCCGGCCCCATCGCCCGCATACCGCTGCTCAGGGGGCGGGCTTGCGTTCCAGGTAGTCGTCGGGGGACAGGGCGCTGGGATAGGTGTTTGGATCGCTGTCCAGTGCGCTGGTGTACAGGCGGTCGCCATCCAGGTAGCGCAGTTCCTTGCTGGGCAACTGCTCGACGGCTTTGTCCACCGGCAGGCCCTTGGCGCCACCGTTGTGGTGCAGCATGAACTGGGTGGGCGTTTCACTCAGCCAGCCGGGGCGGGCGCTGCTGGCCGTGAGCTGACCGTTGCCAGTGGGCTGGGTCTGGATGCGGTCGACCGTGCGGCCCTGGTACTGGGTGGTGCCATCGAAGGTCCATTGCACCGTGGGCAGGTGAAAGACCACGACCAGGCTGGCGGGCCCGCAGCCGTCGGCATCGTGGATGGCCTTGGCGTAGCGGGCATTGACCTTGCCGCCCCCGGCAGGGATCAGGTCGGCCACATCACGCGTGTAGAAGGCTTCACCCAGTTGCTGGCACCCCGACTCGAAATGGCCGGTGTAGGCGGCAGCCCGGTCGGGCGTGGCCGAGGGCGTTTGTGCGCAGGCAGCCAATGCAATGGCCAGGACGGAGGTGAGGTGTGCAAGGTGACGCATGGAGGCAGTGTAGGCAAGGGTTCCCACCTGCCACATGGGTTCTATCCCCATACCCCGGATAATGGGTCCATGATCCTGAACCGTCCCCTGCGGCAGTTGGCCCGCACCTTCCTGACCGGCCTGCTGGCCGCCCTGCCCCTGCTGGCCACGGTGGGGGTGTTCGTGTGGCTGGTGCGGCTGCTGTACTCCTGGCTGGGGCCGTACAGCTTCGTGGGCCAGCTCTTTGTCGGGCTAGGGCTGGGCCTGGGCGGCTCGGAGATGCTGGGCTACCTGCTGGGCATCCTGCTGTTCATGGCGGCGGTGTTCGCCCTGGGCGTGCTGGTGCAGACCGAACTGCAGCGGGGGCTGGCGGCCGCCGTCAACGCCTTGGTCAGCCGGATCCCGCTGGTGCGCAATGTGTACGACGTGGTCCGCAAGTTCGTGGACCTGCTCAGCCAGCGCGAGGACGACGGCCTCAAGTCCATGAGCGCGGTCTGGTGCACGTTCGGTGGCGGCCATGGCGTGAAGGTGCTGGGCCTGCTGTCCACGCCCGAACCCATCGACATGGGCGGGCAGCTCTATTTCGGTGTGCTGGTGCCCACGGCTCCGGTGCCAGTGGGTGGGGGGCTGCTCTACGTGCCCAAGGAGTGGGTGACGCCGGCGGACATCGGCATGGACGCGGTCACCAGCATCTACGTGTCGATGGGCGTGACCTCGGCGCAGCACCTGCGTCGTCCGCCCCCGATGCTCTGAGTTTCTGAACCGGCAGGCTCAGGCGTAGACGCGGGTGCAGTCGCGCCCGTCGCTCTTGGCCTGGTAGAGCGCGCGGTCGGCGTGCTCAATGGCGGTGCGCATCTCGTCGCCGGGGTTGAACTCCATCAGCCCTGCCGAGAAGGTCACGTGCAGCTCGGCCAGTTCGGGCACCAGCGGGGCGTGCATCAGCGATTTGCGGATGCGCTCGATGCTCAGCGAGCCGGCGTCGGCCGGGGTGTCGGGCAGCATCAGCAGGAACTCCTCGCCGCCCCAGCGGGCCAGCACGTCGGTGTCGCGCAGGGTGTAGAGCGCGATCTCGGCGAAGTGGCGCAGCACCTCGTCGCCGGCGCCATGGCCGTAGGTGTCGTTGATGCGCTTGAAGTGGTCCAGGTCGATCAGGCACAGGGTGAAGGGCTTGCCGGTGCGCTCCTGGCGCCGGGTTTGCTGCTCCAGCACTTCCATCATGTGGCGGCGGTTGAACAGGCCCGTGAGCTCGTCGCGGATGGCCATGGCCTGGATGCGCTGCAGTGCCACTTCCAGCGCGTCCTTCTTGGATTTGAGGTGTGCCCGCGTGGTGGCCAGTTGCGCACCCAGCACCGTGACCACGGGCAGGATGGTGGCCATCAGCACGAAGTGCACCATCTCCAGCGGGGCGCTGCCCGGGTGCCACACCACCGTGAGCAACATGGCGCCGCCCATCAGCACCAGGGTGTAGAGGTTGCTCAGCCGCCGCTCGCGCCCGCTGAGGTTGAAGATGCCGAACACCAGCACCAGGGCCAGCAGCATCATCAGGGCGCCCCGGAACGGATGGCAGATCAGGTAGGCGGCGGCCACCCAGGTCTGCGCGCCCAGGATCTGGGGCAGGCTCATGGCCGGGTCGTCGAACTGGCGGTTCCAGCCGGAGCGCAACACAGCGTAGACAAGGCCGATCCACACCAGCAGCGTGGTCTGCAGCCAGCGCGCAGGGCCGGTTTCGATCAGATCGCGTGACTGGGCGTATTCGGTGGCGCCGATGCACACGGCGAAGACCAGCATCGAGGTCAGCGAGCGGCTGATGCGCAGCCGCTGCATGGGATCGGTGCTCAGGACCACATCCCCAAAGGCCTGCCATGGCGTGCGCGACCGTGCGGGCGCATCGGGCGCCGGGTCGGGCTGGGCCACAAGGGCGGGGGAGTTGATCGGGGGCCGGGACGGATCCATGGTGGGGATGCTCTACAACTTGCGCGACGGCAGGTTACCGGGGTTTCCCGGTTTCAGGTGCGTGAAATCTGCAGGGATCAGTCAAAAGTCTCGTTCAGGCGGGTGGCGCTTGCAAGGCCTGAGGTGAGGGAGGGTCTTCTCCCTTCAACGCACCTGGGGCCGTGGCGGTGGACGCCGCCAGTTGCTGCTCGAATTCCGTCGGCTTCATCAGCTTGCCGCCCCACAGCATGTAGACCTCGTCGCCCGGGCTCAGGCTGTGCTGGCGGTGGGTGATGATGAAGCGGCCGCAGCCCAGCGCGTTGATCGATTGCTGCACATGGTGTTCAGTGTCGAAATCCAGGTGGCTGGTGTATTCATCGAGCAGCAAAAAGCGCGGCTTCTTGTACAACGCACGGGCCAGCAGCACGCGCTGCTTTTGCCCGCCTGACAAGGTGGCGCCCATGCTGCCCACCAGCGTCTGGTAGGCCATGGGCATGCGGGCGATGTCGTCGTGAACGCAGGCCAGGCGCGCGGCCTCCATCACCTTCTCAGGGGTGGCCTCCGTGTCGTTCATCGCGATGTTGTCGTAAATGGAGCACGAAAACAGCTGATCATCCTGGAAGACGGTGCCCAGCACCGAGCGGAAGGCCTCGGCGCCCAGGCGGGCCATGGGCACGCCATTGAGCAGCACCTCGCCCGATTCAGGCTGCACCTGGCCGGACAGCACCTTCAGCAAGGTGGATTTGCCGCAGCCCGAGGGGCCCACCACGGCCACGGCCTGGCCGGTGCGCAGGGTCAGGCTCACATCGTCGAGCACGGGCTCTTCGCCCCGGGCATAACGGAAGGTGATGTTGCGCAGCTCCAGCGTCATGGGGCCATTGCCCTTGAGGCCTGCGGCGGCCTGGGCCGATGAGCTGGCCTCCGTCTCGCTGAGCACGATGTCGGCCAGCCGCTCGCCCTGCAGCTTGAGCAGGCGCAGGCTGATCACACGCTCAAGCAGCTCGCCGGTGCGCTGCAGGAACTGGCCCTTGTAGGCGATGAAGGCCACCATCATGCCGATGGAGAACTGCCCTTCCAGGATCATGCTGGCGGCTAGGAACAGCACCAGGGCCTGCTCCACCGCGCCCACCAGGCCGTTGACACCCTGGTAGAACATGCTCACGCGCTGCTGCTTGACGGTGGCGTTGACCAGGGCCACCTGCTGGTTCATCCAGCCGCCCACGCGCCAGTTGGGCCGCGCGAAGAATTTGATGGCGGCCACGCCGCGCAGGGTTTCGAGCAGGAAGGTCTGCGCCGTGGCTTCGCGCACGATGGTTTCTTCCGCCGCCTGGCGGTAAGGCTTGAACACGGCGAAGCGCACCACGGCCTGGATCACGGCCACGGCCAGCACCACCCAGGCCAGCATGGGGCTGTACATGAACATCAGGCCCAGCGTGACCAGGCTGACCACGCCGTCGAGGATGGCCTCAATCAGGTGGTTGGTGATGGTGTCCTGGATCTCGTGCACCGAGCCGAAGCGCGAGAGCACATCGCCCGTGTGGCGCTTGTCGAAGTAGGATAGCGGCAGCTTGAGCATGTAGCGGAACACGTTGGCGCTCGATGACACCCGCCACGACAGGCTGGCGCCCAGCACCACCCACGTGCGCAGCAGCTTGGTGCCCAGCGACATGGCGGCCAGCAAAAACGTGGCCAGGGCCAGCACGGCCAGCAGCGGCGCGTCGCGCGTCACGACCACGTCGTCGATGATCCACTGGCTGAGCATCGGCATCAGGATCGCGAAGATCTCCAGCACGATGGACAGCAGCGCCATCTGCCCGAAGGCGCGCCACAGGCCGCGCTGGCCGGTGAAGAGCACGCGCAGGTCGAACGGGGTCTTGTCTTCCTTCTTCTGGAAGGCGGCGCTGGGGCTCAGCTCCAGCGCCACACCGGTGAAGTGGGGGCTGACTTCCTTCATCGTCAGCGTGCGCTCGCCCAGGGCCGGATCGTGGATGGTGATGCGCTGGGCATTGGCCTTCACAAGCACGACGAAGTGGTTCAGATCCCAGTGCAGGATGCAGGGCAGTTGCAGCTGCGGAAGTTCTTCAAGCTCCAGCCGCACGGCGCGGTTGGCGAAGCCCAGCTGCTCGGCGATCTCCATCAGGCGCGCCAGCGTGGCGCCGCGCGATGACAGTTCGAAGCGGCGGCGCAAGGTCAGCAGATCCGTCTCGTGCCCATGGGCGCTGGCGATCATGGCCAGGCAGGCCAGGCCGCATTCGGCCGCTTCGGACTGCAGGATCAGCGGGGCGCGCTTGCGGGGCCACAGGGACAGCAGGTTGGGTGTCACGGCCATGCTCAGAGCTTTCCAGAGAAGGCGAAGAGGGGATCGAGCATCCAGCGGATCAGGCGCCGGCGGTCGATCTCGATGTCGGCCGTGAGCGTGTGGCCGGGGCGCAGCGCGATGTCGGTGTCGTAGGCGCGCACGCTGGGCTGATCCAGGGCCACGCGCACCATGAACACGGCGCGGCGGTCCTGCCCGCCTTGCTGCGTGCTGGCGCTGTTGCCCTGCACGGCGCTGGTCACGTCGGTCTGCGAGATGGCGCGCACGGTGCCGCGGTACTGGCCGAAGCGCTGGTACGGAAAGGCGTCATAGCTGATGCGCACGCCCTGGCCGGTCTTGATGAAACCCATGGCGGTGCTGGGCACGTAGAGCACGGCTTCCAGCTTGGCGCTGGCCGGCACCACCGAGGCCAGCATGCTGCCGGCGGTCACGCTCTGGCCGGGGGTGGCCATCAGGCCCGAGACGATGCCGTCCACCGGGGCCTTGAGCAGGGTGATGCGGGCGCCGCGGCGCTGCACGGCCTCCTGCTGCAGGTTGAGCAGGTCACGGTCCAGCGTGGCGCGGTCCAGGCGGTGCTGGGCGCCGATGCGCTTGCGCTCATCCTGTGCCTGGGCCAGTTCGGCCTCGGTGGCGCTGCGCTGGCGCTTGAGCGTCTGCAGGCGGCCGGTCTGGTCCAGCAGGGTCTGGCGCTGCTGCTCGTACTGCAGCTCGGAGATGATGCGGTCGGCCAGCAGGGGTTTGAGCTGTTCCAGCAGCTTGGTGGAGGAGGCGATCTGCTGCTCCTGCAGGCGGATCTCTTCGCTGCCGGTGATCAGGTCGCGGCGGGCCTGGGCGATGCGCTGGTCCAGCGAGGCGAGGGACGCAGTGTGTGCCTGGGCCTGGGCCTCGGTCTGCGCGGTGACCTGCTCGCGCTGGCTCTGCAGGTTCTGCTCAAGCAGGGCCTGGGTGCTGCCAGCATCGGTGTAGCGCTCGCTGCCGATCTCGGCGATCACGTCGCCCGCCTTGACGGAGTCGCCCTCGGCGACCAGCACGCGCTTGATGGTGCCGGCCTCGGGCGGCACGACCATGGCTACGCCTTCGCGCGCCTGCACCACGCCCTGCACGCGCTCCTTCTTGGTGTACGAGCCGAACAGCAGCACGCCCAGCACCAGCACGGCCAGCAGCACGGAGAAGGCCGTCAGGCGGCCGGCGCCCACGGGGCGGATGTCGACCGAGGCGCCCGAGGCCGTGTCCGAGCGTGCGGCCAGCACCTCCTGGCGGAACAGCGATTGAGGATCGTCAGTGCTCATGGGGTGAAGGTGTTCAAAGGGCGCCCGGCGCTCAAGGTGTGTCGTCCATCAGCGGGACGAAGGGGGCCACGTGGGCCGCGTCCAGCTGATCGAGCAGCGCCAGGATGTTGACCTGGGCGGCCAGGCCGTTGATGCGCGCGGTGACCAGGCTCTGGCGCGCGGTGTAGATCTGCTGCTGGGCGTTGAGCAGGTCGAGGTTGGTGCGCATGCCCGCCACGAAAGCCTTGCGCACGGCCTCGAAGGTGGCGCTGGCGCTGCGTTCGACCTCCTGCTGCACGGCGATCACCGCATGGGCCTGGGCCAGGGTCTGGTAGGCGTCGCGCAGGCTGGCGTCCACCTGGGCCTGGGCCTCATCCTGGCGGGCCTGGGCCTGCGTGAGCAGGGCGGCGGCTTCGCGCACACGCCCGCCCTGCTGGCCGCCGGTGAACAGCGGCCAGTTCAGCTGCAGGCCCACGGTGCGCGAGGACACGTTCTGCTCGTCGCTCAGGCCGTTGAACTGCTGCACCTGCCGGTTGTGCTGCAAGGTGGCCACGGCGTCCAGCGTGGGTTGCCAGCGCTCGGCCTGGCGGGCCTGGGCGATGTCGGCGGCGGCGCGGGCCTGGGCGTCGCTTTCCTGGCGCTGGGGGTTGCGGCTGGCGGCCTGGTTCAGGGCGTCGGCCAGGGGCGGCACCACCTCGGGCAGCGCGGTGCCCAGCGGGCGCAGGCCGGTGGGCGGCAGGGCGGGCTGGCCCGTCAGCCGCTCGATCACCAGGCGCTGGGAGGCCAGCCGGGTGCTCAAGTCTTGCACCTGCGCACGGCTCTGGTCGACGCGGGTGCGCGTTTCCAGCACGTCCAGGATGGTGCCGGCGCCGGCGTTCAGGCGCCGCTCGTTGATGCCGAGCTGTTCTTCCAGCAGGCTTTGCTGTGCCTGGGTGAGGCGGCGCTGCTCGGCAGCCTCGACCGCGTTGAGGTAGGCCAGGCTCAGGTCCTGGGCCACCGTGGTCTGGCTCAGGCGGGCCTGCCACTGGGCCTGTTCGGCCTGCTGGGCCTGGGCGCGGGCGCTGGCGCGGTCGGCGGCGCGCCACAGGGGCAGGGTGGCCGTGAGCGTGGCCGTGCGGGTGGGGGTGCTCACGTTCACGTCGTTGACGCTCTGGTGGGTGCGCAGCGTGGAGGCGGTGGCATCCACACGGGGCATCCAGGCGGTGGCGCGGGCCTGGTCGCTCAGGGCCTGGGCGGCCTGGGCACCGGCCTGGGCAGCGCGGTTGCCGGCGGCCTGCTGGGCCAGGGTGAGCAGATCAGGCCAGGCGCTGGGCGGGTTGGCACGCAAGGCGGGCGTGGCGGGTGTAGCGGACAAGGTGGTGGCCCAGCGCCAGGGGCCGGTGGTCTGCGCGATGCCTTCTGCTTTCTCAGCACTGGCTGCGCTGGCCTGCACCGCCACGGCCAGCATCACGCCCCCGACGCACAGGGCGAGGGAGGGGCGTCCCGCGCGCGGGGCGGGCAAGGGCTGTAAGAGGGCGGGGCGCCGGAACCAGGTCACAGGTGTCGGAAAGCGCAAAACAAAGGCCGCTTGCGCGGCCCTTGAGGGAGCGGCGGTGGGCACCGCCGCATGGGGAGTGATCCGCCGGATCAGTTCGGGCCGGTGTTGGGGCCGCTGCCGCCGCCGCAGGTCGTGCAGACGCTGGTGGACTTCTTGCCTGTCAAGACCAGCTTGAACAGGCCGCCGAAGAAGCCCAGCACGAGAGGGATGGGGGCGCAGGGATTGGTCAGGTTGAAGGTACCGCCGCTGACCGCGGAAATTTCAGAAGATGACAGTTGGCGCATGGGGTGGCTCTCCGGATTGGGTTGCCGTCACAAAATCACGGAATCGGCAACATTGTTTAACAGGATTGGGCATTTTTGCACCATTTCGAGTCAATGCCGTATCCGATGGACGAGGGGCTTGCCTTGTCCGCGCAACCGTCTCAGGCCAGGTTCAGGAAGCGATCGTCAGGCTCACCGACAGCTTGTGCATCAGCGCCGGCATGGGCGAAGGAGGCAGCGCCTCGGTGAACACGCGCTTCATCTGGCGCAGGTGGCCCCACTGCAGGGGGTGGGGCTGGCCGAACTTGCTGGCATCGACCACCAGCCAGGGCTCGGTGACCTGTTCCAGGATGGCGTTGACCACGTCCAGCTCGCGCCCGTCGCGGTCCAGCAAATGGCCCTCGGCGTCGATGCCCAGCGACGAGATGATGGCGATGTCCGCCTTCTTGCCCTTGAGGCAGGCCACGGTGTCGGTGCCCTCCAGCGCGCTGTCGCGGGAGCGCATGCGGCCCGTGGGCACCTCGACCGTGCAATCGGGGTGGTTGGCCAGGGCCTGGGCCACGTGCAGGCTGTGGGTGATCACGTGCAGGCCCTTCTTGGTGCTCAGGGCCTGGGCCACGGCCTCGACCGTGGTGCCGATGCCCAGCATCAAACGGGCACCATCCGGCACGGCGGCGGCCACCGAGCGGGCGATGCGGGCCTTGGCGTCGGCCTTGAGCGCCTGGCGTTCGCGCCAGGCCACGGCGGGCGTGGCGCCAGGTTTGGCCGGCGGCGGCAGGCTCACACCGCCGTTGAAACGGTCGAGCAGGCCGGCTTCGGTCAGGCGCTGGATGTCGCGGCGCACCGTCTGCATGGTCACGTCCAGCCGCTGGGCCAGCCGTTCGACGGACACGGCGCCACGGGCGCGTACTTCATCGAGCAGGTTCTGCTGGCGCGGGTTGGGGGCCCAGGCCTCGCTGCGGGGCGACGGCATCGGTGGTCTCCTAGCGATGTTGTTGTGGTGGCATGGCATCCCGGCCAAGCCTTTTCCTCAAGCCTAAAGCAAAACGGGCGTGCCTGTCAGCCGATACCATGTTCACATGAGTTCATCCGACCAAGCCGCCACGCCCGTTGAACCGGGGCCGCAGGACACCTCCGCCGACGTGTCCTGCGACGTGCTGGTCGTAGGCGGGGGCATCAACGGGGCCGGCATCGCGCGGGACCTGGCCGGGCGCGGCTGGTCGGTGGTGCTGTGCGAGCAGCATGACCTGGCCCAGCACACCTCGTCGGCTTCGACCAAGCTGATCCATGGCGGCCTGCGCTACCTGGAGCACGGCCAGCTGGGCCTGGTGCGCAAGGCCTTGCAGGAGCGCGAGGGCCTGCTGCGTGGCGCGCCCCACATCATGGCGCCGCTGCGCTTCGTGCTGCCGCATGACGCCGACATGCGCCCGGCCTGGATGATCCGCGCCGGCCTGTGGCTGTACGACCACCTGGCGCGGCGCGATTTCCTGCCCGGCAGCGGCCAGATCGCGCTGGAGGGGCACGCGCTGGGGCGCCCCCTGCAGGCTGCCTGGCGCCACGCCTTCGTCTATTCGGATGGCTGGGTGGACGATGCCCGCCTGGTGGTGCTGTGCGCGCAGGATGCCCGCGACCGCGGCGCCACCATCCTCACCCACACCCGCTGCCACCAGCTGCGCCCGCTGGCCCAGGGCTGGGTAGCCCTGCTGGCGCACCATGATCCGCACAGCGGCCGGCTCACGCACCATGTGGCGGTGCGTGCCCGCTTAGTGGTCAATGCGGCCGGCCCCTGGGCCGACCAGGTGCAGGCCATGGTGGCCGGGGAGGCCCCTGGTGCACGGCCGCCGGCCCAGCACCTGCGCCTGGTCAAGGGCAGCCACATCGTGGTGCCGCGCCTGTTCGAGCACGACCACGCCTATATCTTCCAGGGGCGCGACCGGCGCATCGTGTTCGCGATCCCTTATGAGCAGCGCTTCACCCTGATCGGCACCACAGATGTGGACCACCTGGGCGAGCCGGGCCATGCCGCCATCGACGGGGCCGAGGTGGCCTACCTGTGCGATGCGGTGAGCCGCTACTTCCGACAGCCCGTCAGGCCGCTGGACGTGGTCTGGTCCTACGCCGGGGTGCGCCCGCTGATGGATGGCGAACGCTCGGGCAAGGCCTCGGCCGTGACGCGCGATTACCGCCTGCAGCGCCACGCCGGCGCGGCGCCGTGGCTCACTGTATGGGGCGGCAAGCTCACCACCTTCCGCAAGCTGGCCGAGCAGGCAGGCGACATGATCGGCGAGCTGCTGCGCGACCGCCGCGCCGCCTGGACGCGCGAGGCCGTGCTGCCCGGCGGGCGCCTGCTGGATTTGATCGAGGCCGAGGTGGACCCGGTGACCGACATGGCCGAGTTCCAGCGCCGCCTGCGCCAGCGCCACCCCTGGATGGACCTGGGCCTGGTGCGCCGCTGGAGCCGCCAGTACGGGGCGCAGGTGCTGCACCTGCTGGAGGGCGTGCAGCAGCGTGCCGACCTGGGCGCGGAGATCGCGCCCGATGTGCACGAGGCCGAGCTGTTCTACCTGCGGCGCCAGGAGTGGGCCTTCACCGGCGACGACGTGCTGTGGCGCCGTACCAAGCTGGGCCTGCATCTGAGCGCTGATCAGCGCGAGGCCGTGTCGCGCTGGATGGCCGCGCAGGGCGGCCGCTGAGGCTTGTGCGCGTGGGGCTCAGCCCTCGCGCGCCGGCAGCAGGCAGTGGCTGCGCGCGGTGACGATGGGGCGGCTGGGATCTTCCTGCCAGACCTGCACGTGCACCAGCGCCACGCGTGCGCCCTGGCGCACGGTGGTGCAGCGCGCCCAGGTGTCCACCGGACGGGCAGGGCGCAGGTAATCCAGCGAGAAATCGACGCCGCGCGGGGCTTCTTCCGGGGCCAGGTCGCTGGTGTAGATCACGTGCAGCAGTGCGGCCGTCTCGGCGAAGCCGGCCACCACGCCGCCATGCAGCGCGGGCAGCACGGGGTTGCCGATCAGCTCGGGCTTGAAGGGCATGCGGAACACGGCGGCGGCCGGGTCTTCCGGCGGTGCGCAGCGCTCCAGCGTCAGGAAATCGGCATAGGGCGAGCGGCCCGCTGGGGATGCGGGCGTGCGCACCAGGCCGGGGGCGGCGCAGGCATCGGAGATGGCGGCGGCTGTGGTGGCTGCGGCCAGGGCGTTGGCCGAGGGCTGGCTGGATGCCGCTGCCGACGGGGTGGCCGAACTGGCCTTGCTGCTGGCGCTGGATGCTGCGGTGGCTGAGCCAGCCGATGTTGCCGCCGTATCGCCCGCAGCCTTCGGTGCCGAGCGCCGCTGATTGGCCGTGCCCAGCATGAAGGTGGCGCTCACCATGGCCACGGGCTCATCCGTGCCAGGCTGGTAGATCTCGCCGCGCACGAAGGCCACGTTGCGCGACACGCGGTGGCAGTGCGCCTGGCAGCTCAGGCCGATGCCGGCGCGCGCGGGGCGCAGGTAGTCCATGCGCAGATCGAGCGTGGCAAAGGGCACCAGCGTGTCCAGCGCGGCGCCCACGGCCAGGCCGCAGGCGGTGTCGGCCAGCACGGTGGCGCAGCCGGGGTGCAGTTGCTGCGCGATCGAGTCGCCCGTCCAGGCGTCGCGCGCGGGCATGTCTACGGTGGCGTGGCCCTTTTGCACGCCCACGTCGCGGGCCGTCATGCCGGATTCGCGCGCATAGGGGATGCCCTGCAGGAAGGCGTTAGCCCAGGCGGGCACGTTGTCGGCGTTGAACAGGCTCATGGCAGGCTCGGGGCGGTGTCAGGACTTGGGCGCCAGCTTGATGGCCAGGCCGCGTTGGGTGATCTTGATGTCGGCGACCGTCAGGCCTTGCTCGTCGGCACGCTTGAGCTCTTCCGGCGTGAAGCGGTGCACCACGTAGTCCTGCAGGCGCTCCTCGGTCAGCCACGAGCCGAGCTTGGTCATCTGGCGCTGGTAGCTGTCGGGCAGGCCCTGAATGCTGACCTTGTCGATGGTGACATTGGCCAGGCGGATGGTCTGGTCGCGCGGCTCGTAGCGCAGGCCGAAGCTCAGCCACAGCGAGCCCTGGTACTGGCGCTTGAACCAGCGGTCGGTCGCGCTCAGGTCGATGTCGGCCAGCACGCGGTTGGCGTCGGGCTGCATGTTCAGGCGCGGCGCGTTGGCCGTCACGTCGAACACGTCCAGGATCTGGTTGCGTATCGGGAACTGCTGGCCGAGCTTCTTGAGCAGCTCGTCGCGCGAGATCTCGACAGTGCTGGGCGCCAGGGCCGTGCGCATGCTGGCGCAGGCGGCCAGCGTGGCGATCACGCCGGTGAGCAGGAGGCGGCCGGCCATGCGGCGGGACAACGTTGTCGACATGGTGTGTGCTTTGTCTGAACCCGGGCCGATGGGGCGGGCCCGTGATGCGTGATCGGTGATGTCAGGCCAATGGTAGCGAGGGCGCCTGTGCTGCTGATGCTACCCACTGCTGCAGGCTCAGCACCTGCGTGCCGCGCAGCCGGGCGCGCTTGGCCAGCTTGAGCAGCGCGGCGTCCTTCGTGAACAGCCATTGTGCGTTCAGGTGCAGCGCCAGGTCGATGAAGACCTGGTCGTCCGGATCCTTGCACTTGAGCGGGCCGCGCGGGGGCTCGTCCACCATGTGCGCGTGCTCGAACACAGTGGTGGTGAGCGATGGATCCGGCTGCCAGCGTTCGAACACCGAGCGCGGCCACACGTGGCGCCATTCGGTCTGCATGGAGGGGCAGGCGATCCAGCGCATCGTGCCGGCGGCCAGGGCGGCGGCCAAAGGGTGCGCGGCTGGGTCCTTGAACACACGCCAGTCCAGCAGGGCGTTGGTGTCCAGGATGACAATGGCGGGTTCGGCCGTGACGGTGGCATCAGGCGCCACGTTGGCAGGCACCGTCGCGTTCGATACGATCAGGCTCATGCCGGTTGGCCCGAACCGGTGATCACGCCGCCGCCCAGGCACACCTCGCCGTCGTACATCACCACGGACTGGCCGGGCGTGACGGCCCATTGCGCCTCGGGGAAGCGCAGCTCGATGTGGCCAGGCGTGGTGCCCGTCACTTCGCAGGCAGCGTCTTCCTGGCGGTAGCGCGTCTTGGCGGCCAGCGCGGGCGGGTGATCCGTGGGCGGCTTGCCGGCCACCCAGCTCAGCTCATCGGCGCCCAGCGTGTGCGATTGCAGCCAGGGGTGGTCATGGCCCTGCACAATGTACAGCGTGTTCTTGGCCATGTCCTTGCGGGCCACGAACCAGGGCTCGTGCTCGCCGCCGCCGCGCGCGGCCTTTTTGTCCTTCACGCCGCCGATGCCGATGCCCTTGCGCTGGCCCAGGGTGTAGAAGCTCAGGCCCACGTGCTCGCCCAGCTTGCGGCCCTTGTCATCCAGGATGGGGCCGGGCTGGTTGGACAGGTAGCGGTTCAGGAACTCGCGGAAGGGCCGCTCGCCGATGAAGCAGATCCCGGTGGAATCCTTCTTCTTGGCGTTGGGCAGGCCGATCTCGGCCGCGATGCGGCGCACTTCCGTCTTGGGCAGCTCACCGACCGGGAACAGCGTCTTGGCCAGTTGCGCCTGGTTCAGGCGGTGCAAAAAGTAGCTTTGGTCCTTCAGCGGATCCAGGCCCTTGATCAACTCGAAGCGCGAGCCGCCAGCGAAGGTGGCATCGTCCACCTCGCGCACCCGGGCGTAGTGGCCGGTGGCGATCTTCTCGGCGCCCAGGCGCATCGCGTGGTCCAAAAACGCCTTGAACTTGATCTCGGCGTTGCACAGCACATCAGGGTTGGGCGTGCGCCCGGCCTGGTACTCGCGCAGAAACTCGGCGAAGACGCGATCTTTATAGTCGGCCGCGAAGTTCACGTGCTCGATTTCGATGCCCAGCACGTCGGCCACGCTGGCCGCATCCAGAAAGTCCTGACGCGACGAGCAGTACTCGCTGTCGTCGTCATCTTCCCAATTCTTCATGAAGATGCCGACCACCTCGTGGCCTTGTTGCTTGAGCAGGTGGGCGCTGACGGCGGAATCAACGCCGCCACTGAGGCCCACCACCACGCGGTACCGCTTCATGATGCAAGGAAAGAGAGAAAAGAGTGTGCCGGAAACTGCGCCGGACGATCAGGCCACGCGGGCTGGCGGCGTGGAGGAGGGGGGCACCGCAGTGGCTGTTGCCGCGGCCACCGGCGACACCGGCGGCGAGAACAGGCTGTCGTGCGCGCTGACGATGCCCAGCGGGTAACGGTGCCCTGCCAGGTAGGCCTCGATGCATTCGAGCACCAGCGGGCTGCGCAGGCGCTCGGGCTGGCCGCGGATCTCGGCGGCTGTGAGCCACACGGTGCGGATGATGCCCTCATCGAGTGTGAGGGTGGGATCGGGCTCCGAGACGCTGCCGACGTAGGTCAGGCGCAGGTAGGTGGTGTCTTCACCCGTGCGCGTGCGCCGAAAGCGTGACATGAACATGCCCAGAAAGCTCTCGGGCGTGAAGCGGCAGGCGGTTTCTTCCAGCGTTTCGCGCACCACGGCCTGCTCGGGCGTCTCGCCCGGATCCAGGTGGCCGGCCGGGTTGTTCAGCAGCAGGCCGTCGGACGTGTCTTCCTCGACCAGCAGGAAACGGCCATTGCGTTCGATCACGGCAGCCACCGTCACGTTGGGTTTCCAACGTGCTTTGGGGGCTTGCAACGGGGTGGCAGACACCGGTGACATCAGTGCGTTTCCCTTCGGATCAGCGGATGGGGCAGCTTCCAGGCCAGCGTCGGCTGGTTTCATGAACCCGGCATTATCCGCGATTGTCGGGAAACGTGCATGACAGTTTGATGGCTGACGGGCTGCGTTCAGGTGCTGATCTGGCAGGGATCTCACGGCGATCCGACCGGATCTGTCGCGAAGACGGTCGCAAAGGGGCCCGCAGCTGCTGCCATGCAGCACTCAGGTATGATTGCAAACTGACAACATTGATTGTCATGTTTTTGTCTGCCACGACGATGGACAGACCGCATTCGCATGCGCAAGCTACGGAACACGGCGCAAACCTGTGTATGCTGCCGTGTTCCACTTTGACACACACAGACTCTCGCCCCCAGCCCCGCGCCGGGGCGGGCATCCACCCCTAGGAGACCCACGTATGCTCATCGGCATACCCCTGGAAACTGTCGCGGGCGAGACCCGTGTGGCGTTCACGCCCGAGACGGTCAAGAAGCTCAAGGCCCAGGGCCACACCATCCGTGTTCAATCCGGTGCCGGCATCGCCGCCAGCGCCACCGATGAGGCCTACGTGGCCGCGGGTGCCGAGATCACCGACGCCGCCGGCGCCCTGGGTGCCGACCTGGTGCTCAAGGTGCGTTCGCCGCAAGCGGCCGAACTCGCCCAGATGAAGCCGGGCACCGCGCTGGTCGGCATCCTCAACCCCTTCGACAAGGAAGGGCTGCAGGCCCTGACCGACGCCAAGCTCACCGCCTTCGCTTTGGAGGCCGCGCCGCGCACCACCCGTGCGCAGAGCATGGACGTGCTGTCCTCGCAAGCCAACATCGCCGGCTACAAGGCCGTGATGATCGCCGCCGACAAGTACCAGCGCCTGTTCCCCATGCTGATGACGGCTGCCGGCACCATCAAGGCCGCCCGTGTCGTGATCCTGGGGGTGGGCGTGGCCGGTCTGCAGGCCATCGCCACGGCCAAGCGCCTGGGCGCCGTGATCGAAGCGTCAGATGTGCGCCCCTCCGTGAAGGAGCAGGTCGAATCGCTGGGTGCCAAGTTCATCGAGGTGCCCTACGAAACGGTCGAAGAGAAGGAAGCCGCCGAAGGCGTGGGCGGTTACGCCCGCCCGATGCCGCAAAGCTGGCTCGACCGGCAGAAGGTCGAGGTCGCCAAGCGCGTGGCCCAGGCCGACATCGTCATCACCACGGCCCTGATCCCCGGCCGCGCCGCGCCCGTGCTCGTCACGGAAGACATGGTCAAGGCCATGAAGCCCGGTTCGGTCGTCGTTGACCTGGCGGCCCCGGCCGGCGGCAACTGCCCGCTGACCGAGCCCGGCAAGATCGTCGTCAAGCACGGCGTGACCCTGGTCGGTGAAACCAACCTGCCCGCCCTGGTGGCGGCGGACTCGTCCTCGCTGTACGCGCGCAACGTGCTGGACTTCCTCAAGCTGGTCCTCAATAAAGAAGGCCAGTTCCACGTGGACCTGGAGGACGACATCGTCAAGGCTTGCCTGATGTGTCGCGACGGTCAGCTGCTGCGCGCCTGATCCTGGATTGAGAGACTGATATGCAACGCATGATGTTGCGGGCCAAGCTGCACCGCGCCACCGTGACCGAGGCCGACCTTCACTACGAAGGCTCCTGCGGCATCGACGAAGACCTGCTCGAAGCGGCCGACATGAAGGAGTTCGAGCAGATCGAGCTCTACAACATCAACAACGGCGAGCGCTTCTCGACCTACATCATCAAGGCGCCGCGCGGCTCGGGCGTGATCTCGCTCAACGGCGCGGCGGCCCGCAAGGCCCACGTGGGTGATCTGATGATCATCTGCACCTACGGCCCCATGGGTGAGGCCGACGCTGCCGGCTACAAGCCCAAGGTGGTGCTGCTGGACGCCGAGAACCGTATCAAAGAGATTCGCAAGTTCTGATTTAGTTCCCCAAAACATCTGGAGAAGACAACGATGGAAGCCATCTCCCACGTCGTCACCAACCTCACCATCTTCGTGCTGGCCATCTATGTGGGCTATCACGTGGTCTGGACGGTGACCCCCGCCCTGCATACCCCGCTGATGGCCGTGACCAACGCGGTCTCGGCCATCGTCATCGTGGGCGCCATGCTGGCCGCCGCGCTCACCGTCACGCCCCTGGGCAAGACCATGGGCGTGCTGGCCGTGGCGCTGGCGGCGGTGAACGTGTTCGGTGGCTTCCTGGTCACCCGCCGCATGCTGGAAATGTTCAAGAAGAAAGACAAGAAGGCGGGGGCCAAGTAAATGAGCATGAACCTCATCACCCTGCTGTACCTGGTCGCCTCGGTGTTCTTCATCCAGGCCTTGAAGGGCCTGAGCCACCCGACCACGTCCATCCGCGGCAACGTCTTCGGCATGACCGGCATGGCGATCGCCGTGCTGACCACCATCGGCCTGATCCACGGACAGGCAGAGCATCTGCGTGCCGCCTTCAACCTGCCTGTCAACTTCAATGAAGGCATGGCCTATGTGCTGGCGGCCGTCGTGGTCGGTGGCGGCGCGGGCTCGATCATGGCCAAGCGCGTCGAGATGACCAAGATGCCTGAGCTGGTGGCCTTCATGCACAGCATGATCGGCCTGGCCGCGGTGTTCATCGCCGTGGCCGTGGTGGCCGAGCCGGCCGCTTTCGGCCTGATCCCGGCCGTCGTCAAGGAAGTGGTCGCCGTGGGTGACCCGGTGGCCGTGTCGGCCCAGATCGGCACGCTGCAGCTCGATGCCATCGTGCCGTCGCCGGTGGTGGTCGAAGCCGCCGCCGTGTCCACGGGCGTGGGCCAGATCCCCGCGGGCAACCGTCTGGAGCTGTTCCTGGGGGCGGCCATCGGCGCGATCACCTTCAGCGGCTCGGTCATCGCCTTCGGCAAGCTCAGCGGCAAGTACAAGTTCCGCCTGTTCCAGGGCGCGCCCGTGCAGTTCAAGGGCCAGCACATGCTGAACCTGGTGCTGGCGCTGGCCACCATCGGCCTGGGCCTGGTCTTCATGGCCACCGAGCGTTGGGATGCCTTCTTCGCCATGCTGGCGCTGAGCTTCATCCTGGGCGTGCTGATCATCATCCCCATCGGCGGCGCCGACATGCCGGTGGTGGTGTCCATGCTCAACAGCTACTCGGGCTGGGCGGCGGCGGGCATCGGCTTCTCGCTGAACAACTCCATGCTGATCATTGCCGGCTCACTGGTGGGCAGCTCGGGCGCGATCCTGAGCTACATCATGTGCAAGGCCATGAACCGCTCGTTCTTCAACGTGATCCTGGGCGGCTTCGGTGGTGAGGCGGGTGCCGCCGCCGCCGGTGGCGCGCAGCAGCAGCGCCCCGTCAAGAGCGGCAGCGCTGATGACGCCGCCTTTGTGCTGGGCAATGCCGAAACCGTGATCATCGTGCCCGGCTACGGCCTGGCCGTGGCCCGCGCGCAGCACGCCGTGAAGGAGCTGGCCCACAAGCTTACCGAGAAGGGCGTGACCGTCAAGTACGCGATCCACCCGGTGGCGGGCCGCATGCCCGGCCACATGAACGTGCTGCTGGCCGAGGCCGAGGTGCCGTATGACCAGGTCTTCGAGATGGAAGACATCAACGGCGAGTTCGGCCAGGCCGACGTGGCCATCATCCTGGGCGCCAACGACGTGGTGAACCCGGCGGCGCACGTCAAGGGCAGCCCGATCTACGGCATGCCCATCCTGGAGGCCTACAAGGCCAAGACGGTGATCGTGAACAAGCGCTCCATGGCCTCCGGCTACGCGGGCCTGGACAACGAGCTGTTCTACATGGACAAGACCATGATGGTCTTCGGCGACGCCAAGAAGGTGGTCGAAGAGATGGTCAAGGCGGTGGAGTGATGTGGATGGTGCGGCGGCGGCAGTCGCTGCGCTGAATCACCCGCAGCTTCCATGCAAAAGGGGCCCGAAAGGGCCCCTTCATGTTTTGTCCCCGCGTTGTTGGCGACGCGGTGGATCGCTGTTTCAGTCGCCGTTGTTGCGCGTGGCGATGAACGGAGCCACGTAGCGCCCGGTGTAGCCCTGGCCGGGGTTAACCTGCACGGCAGTGGGTTGCTGCTGCGGCGAAGGCTGCATGGTCTTGGTGATGTCGACCACGCCACCGGCGGCGGCGGCATTGGGGCCGAAGAAGGCACCTTGTACGAAGCCTGTCACGCTGCCGCGGGCATCGTTGGTGCCGACGGATGTAGACGTGAAGGTGGAGCCCTGGATCGTCCCTGCAGCGGTGAAACCCACCTGGCCGGTCAGGATGGTGCCGCTGGTTGAGGCTTGCGTGGACACGGTGCCGTCAGAACCGCCGTTCCAGGTAGCGGACCAGGAGCCTTGACCGTTGGCGCCGCCATTGAAGTTGACCAGCATGGCGACCGCATTGCCGTAGTGGTCGCTGCCGTTGTAGTTTGCCTGTGCGGTGCCGCGCAGGGCTTCCATATCCGCTGCGGGGGTGGTGTAGCCGATCACGCCCCAGCTGCCTTGAACAGAGCCTTGCGGGCCCTTCACATACGTCACCAGCTTGAAGTGGGTGGCGGTAATCTGCTCAGGCGAATAGCCAGTGCCGACCTTCTGCGGATCCTGGCCGATCGCATAGACACCGTTGTTGCCATAGTAGAAGTTGCCGGGTGTTTCGCCAAGGTAGGGGCTGGTGCCGGAGGTAAATGTGAGATCGCCGGATGTCGAAAGCTGGAAGGGCACGTTCGTGTTTGACAGCACGGTGGCGTTCAACCCGATGACTTGGGGCAACAGCGCCGAGCCCCCTTCACCTTCAGATTGCGCCGCCTGGACAATGTTGCCATTCAGACGGAAAGCCTGGACATCTGTCCGCTCGGGGCGGTCTTCGAAGTCATTGGGATCGCCGACGACGAACATGCCGAAGCCGCAGAGGCCGCCCGAAGCGCATGGGGGCGGCACAGGTTGCGTCACCGGCGGCGTGGTGTTGGTGGTTGTTTGCGCCAGCGGGCGGTATGGATCGGTGGCCGCACGCGGTGCGGCTACCGGCTGTGTGTCACCTGCGGCGGTGGGATCGAACTCAGCCCAGGGGCCCCAACTGTTGGTGGAGTCTTCCTGGATGCTGACATTGCCGTACAGCGTGATGCTGCGCATCTGGGCTTCCGTGGCGGTGGCGTGTGCCGAGGCCTGCCAGCACAGGGCGGCGGCCAGGGCCACGGTGGAAAGGCGGAAAGTGGTGTTCATGGGACTGCTCCTGTGTGAGTGCTCAGAACCCGCGGCCCAGCGTGATTTGCACGGTGTCGCGGTCATAGCCGTAGAGGCTCAGGTTGGCCTTGTTGTGGACATTGGTGACGGTGCCCGAGAACTGCCATTTTTCCAGCCAGCCGGTCTGGAAGGTGTGGCTGGCACCGAGTTCGACGCGGCGCTCGGTTTCGCGGCGGGCTGCGTTGAAGAGGGGCTCAACGCCGTCGAAGCGGGCACGGCGCCAAGCGGCGCGGGCGAACAGGTCGCCGCCGTTCCAGGCGCGCAGGCGCGCCCCGACGAAGTATTCGTAGCCGTCGTTGCTGAAACGCGCGGTGTCGGCCGATTCATCGAACCAGCGGCCGCCAGCCTGCACGGCCAGTTGGCCGCGGTTGAACAGGTGGCCATAGGCCAAGCCGAACGAGCGGTAGTTGCTGTCACGGCCTACATCGATGCTGCGCTTGAAGTCGCGGCGCACCCACTGCAGATCACCCGTGATCTCGCCGTTGATGCCCATGCGCGCCGAGACGGAGGGGCTGAGCGAGGTGTACACGCCCAGGGTGTCGCCGCCGAAGGTGAGGTGATCGACCTGCAGGTTGATGTTGCCGCGCCAGGCGCTGCCCACGATCAGGGTGGGACCGGTGGCCAGGGTCACGACGCCCAGGTCGTAGTCATGCTCTTGGTTGTAGCCCTTGTAGTACAGACCTGCCTGACTGACCCAACCGAAGCGCGCGGTCGATTGCCCGACCCGCACGGGCGAGGGGCTGAGCCAGGTGTGCGTCAGGCCGGCCTGTCCCACCATGCCCCAGTCGCGGAGGTCTTGAGGCTGCGGGGCGTGAGCAGGAGCCCGGGGCCGATCAGGGCGTTGTCCGGCCCGGCGTTCACGTTGCTGTCGTATAGCAGGCCCAATGCCACGTTGGGCTCGAACTTGTGCGGCTTTTCGAACGCGGCCTTTTCTTCGAGCTCTAGCTGCTTGAGGAAGGACAGCACCGACAGCTTGACGTTCTCGGGCGTTTGCGGGTCATCGAGCACGCGCTGCGACTCGGCCTTGGCGCGTGCGAAGTTCAGCGTGCGGTAGTAGGCCACGGCCAGTTCCATCCGCGCGCGGTTGAGCGTGGGGTTGGCCGACAGCAGGCTTTCCAGCGTTTCGATGGCGGTGTAGGGCTCGCCGGTTTCGCGCTGGTACAGAGCCTGGCGGTACTGCTCGTCTGCGGGGGATGTGCTCTGGGCCAGGGCGGGAACTGCGCCGGCGAACAGGGCGGTCAGGCCGGCCGCGATGACAAGCGGGCGGGCACGGAAGGCGGCAGATGCGGAAGAACGGAGGGTCATCTATGGTCCTGGGGAATCATGTTCTGTAAACATTGTGAAATATCACCACCTTGGCTGTCGAGGCAAGGGCGGCGCCGATTCGGGGGGCTGGTCCCCTAGAAATAGGGGGCCGTTGGGGCAGGTCTACAAACAATTTCGGACAAAGAAAATCGGACGTCTGCGCGGCTGGTCGTGCCATCATCCGAAGCATGCATACACGTGTCGTTCTGCCTGTTTTGACCGCGGCCCTGGCCCTTGGCCTGGGGGGCGCGAATGCCCAGGCGCCCGCAGCCGCCCCGGCCAAGGCGGCTGCGGCCTGCCCCGCGCTGCTGGACAAGACCTTCCCCCGCCTGCAGGACGAAAAACCACAGTCCCTCTGCCAGTACGCCGGCAAGGTGCTGCTGGTGGTTAACACCGCCAGCTACTGCGGCTTCACCTCGCAGTACAAGGGTCTGGAGGCGCTGTACGCCAAGTACAAGGACCGCGGCCTGGTGGTGCTGGGCTTCCCGTCCAATGACTTCGGCAGCCAGGAGCCGGGCTCGGCCAAGCAGATCGCCGAGTTCTGCGAGAACACTTTCGGGGTGAAATTCCCGATGTTCGCCAAGAGCACCGTCAAGGTCGATGGCGCCAATCCGCTGTATGCCGAGTTGATCCGCCAGAGCGGCACCACGCCGAAGTGGAACTTCTACAAGTACGTGGTGTCGCGTGATGGCCGCAGCGTCACGGCCTACAGCAGCATGACCGCGCCAGACGATGCCGATCTGGTCCGCGAGATCGAACAACGCCTGGCCGCGCCGCGTTGAACGGCTGGAAGTCACGCCAACAGCCACTGTGGTTGTGCAATACACCACACCCCCCCCGACCACGCACTGATCGGCCCTCAAGTCGGGGAGTGACGGGGCCGAATCTGGAGTCAATGATGGGCTTGAGAACGGGCGATGGGGCCCCACCTCCCTGTCAGACCAAGACAGGATCTGGAGTACCGTCCATGCACATGCTCTACAACTCTGACAACTACGCCGTCGTGCAGATCGACATGGCCGCCGAACAGGCTGGCCTGCACCTGGCCCAGGCGCTCACGCGCGGTGGTTACGAGATCGTCGACAAGTTCGCCCGCAAGGAGATCTTCATCGAAGGTGCCCTGGCCGAATCCTTCAAGGAAGGCGTGGAAGCACTGATCGAATCCTCGCCCAGCATCGAAGAGTTCGATGCCTACCTCGAGCGCTACGCCGGCATGGCGCAGCAGCCCGTGGTGATGCACTGATTTGACGGGCCGGGCTGCCGTTGTCCACCACGGGGCGGCTGCAGGCCTGAGTTTCCTGACTCATGGGCGCTCGGCGCCATGCCCTGGCAGTTACCAGGTGCCAGCCATACAGGCAGACGCGGGAGCGTTCGTCGCCTGCCCTCCTTCCGATCCTCTGATCCCTGCTTGGCGTAAGCCCGCCCTTTGGTGGCCGGTCTTCCCAATTTCGCCGCATTTTTGGGCAAACAGGGCGCTTTTACGGCCTGTTTCCTGCTCAAGATGACTTGTAAAAAGCCGAAACTGCCAGGGTGATGGCGCAGCGGCGCGCCATTCTGGGAA
Source organism: Aquabacterium sp. (assembly GCF_049274795.1). Classification (GTDB taxonomy): domain Bacteria; phylum Pseudomonadota; class Gammaproteobacteria; order Burkholderiales; family Burkholderiaceae_C; genus Aquabacterium. The sequence continues at coordinate 7,867 of NZ_JBASTH010000046.1, read as the reverse complement.
TGGGTACATGGTCGGTGAAGTCAATTTCATGCCGTCCAGCTACGAAATGGGGACCGTTGCGGCATCGGTCCTGATGGCGATGTTTGCCTCCTTCGTGGCCTTGGATCTGGCCAAACGTGTGCGCACGGCGGATGTCGCCATCGCGCGGGCCTGGCTGATCGGTGGTTCGGTCACCATGGGCCTGGGCATCTGGGCCATGCACTTCGTGGGCATGATGGCCTTCCGATTGCCGGTGGCCATCGGTTATGACGTGCTGTTCACGCTGGTGTCGGCCCTGGCGGCCGTGGGCGTGTCCTACATGGCACTGTGGGTGGCCAGCCGGCACAAGCTCACCTGCCTGCGGCTGACGGGCGGGGCCATGGCCATGGGGGCGGGCATCTGCGTGATGCACTACCTGGGCATGCACGCGATGGAGATGAACCCCGGCATCGTCTGGGACTGGCGCCTGGTGGGCGCGTCCGCCGGCATCGCCGTGGGCGCTTCGGCCGTGGCCTTGCTGATCTTCTTCTGGCTGCGCAAGCTGCAGGGCCTGCCGGCCCTGATCTGGCAGATCGTGGCTGCCGTGGTCATGGGCGTGGCGATCTCTGGGATGCACTACACCGGGATGGCCGCCGCCTCGTTCCCGCTGGGCTCGGTCTGCATGTCGTCGAGCGCGCTGGGGGGCGATACCCTGGGCGTGATGGTGGGCGCTGCCGCGATGCTGCTGCTGTCGATGACCCTGCTGACCTCGATCATGGATGCGCGCACGCAATCGCGCACCAACAAGCTGGCCGCCTCGCTGCAGGTGGCCAACCAGCAGCTCAAGCACATCGCCTTCCGTGATCCGCTGACGGGCCTGGCCAACCGCCTGGTCTTCGAAGACCAACTCGACAGCGCCGTGCTGCGCGCGCAAGAGAACAACCGCCGCCTGGCCATCCTCTTCATCGACCTGGACGGTTTCAAGCCCATCAACGACAGCTTCGGGCACGCCGTGGGCGACGAGGTACTCAAGCAGGTGGGCCAGCGCCTGTCGCAGGTGGCCCGCCAGGGGGATGTCGTGGCCCGTGTGGGCGGCGATGAGTTCCTGATGCTGCTGGAGAACCACCCCGACCGTGCCACGGCCGCGGCGGTGGCCATGCGCGTGCGTGATGCCTTGTCGCAGGTGTTCGAGGTCGATGGGCGAGGCATGCACCTGTCGTGCTCCATCGGCATCGTGATGCACCCCGACCACGGGCCGCGCGGCCGACTGATCGGCAATGCCGACGCGGCCATGTATGCGGCCAAGCGGGCCGGCGGCAGCGTGCACTGCTTCTACGAAGCCGAGATGGCCACCGACGCCGAAATGCAGATCGCCCTGCAGCGGGATCTGCGCCAGTCGCTGGACCAGGGCGGCAAGGGCCTGGAGCTTTACTACCAGCCCAAGATCCACGCCCAGAGCCGCCAGACCGCCGCGGTGGAGGCGCTGATCCGCTGGCACCACCCCACGCGCGGCACCGTGAGTCCAGCCCAGTTCATCCCCGTGGCCGAGCGCTTCGGCCTGATCGGCGCCCTGGGTGAATGGGTGATCAACGATGCCTTCCGTCAGATGCGGCAGTGGCAGAAGGAAGGCCTGCGCATGCGCGTGGCCGTGAACCTGTCCATGCACCAGCTGCGCCAGAACGACCTGGTCGAGCGCATCGCCAAGGCCTTGCGCGAGCACAAGATCGAGCCTGATCTGGTGACCTTCGAGGTGACCGAATCCGCCGCGATGGAGGACACGCAGACCTCGCTGCGCATGTTCGACCAGTTGGCTGCGCTGGGCGTGCGCCTGTCCATCGACGACTTCGGCACAGGCTATTCCAGCCTGAGCTACCTGCGCAAGCTGCCCGCGCGCCAGCTCAAGATCGACCGCAGCTTCATCAACGACCTCAAGCCCGAAGGCGATGCCTATGCCATCGTGCTGGCCGTGGTGCAGCTGGCCCATGCGCTGGGCCTGCACGTGGTGGCCGAGGGCGTGGAAACCGCCGAGCAGGAGCGCATCCTGATGGAGATCGGCTGCGACGCGCTGCAGGGCTTCCGCTACGCCAAGCCGATGCCGGCCAAGCGCCTGGCCATCTGGGCGGCCAGCGAGGAAGGACCCGATCATGGTGCGCCGATGGGCTTCCGCGATTCGCTGATCGAGCCCGAGGTCTGAGCCCGCGATGCCCTTGTCCGTGTCGCGCCCGGCACGGACTTGACGGCCTTTTTACAATAGCGGCATGAGTTCCCCCGTTTCGCCCGATTCGTCCGCCCCCGCCGCGCTGCCGCCGGTGGCCCGCCGCCCCTACACCCGTGCCGCCGATCTGCCCGAGATCATGCGCCAGCGCATCGTGGTGCTCGACGGCGCCATGGGCACGATGATCCAGCAGTACAAGCTGGGCGAGGCCGATTACCGTGGCAGCCGCTTCACCGAGCACCACAAGGATCTCAAGGGCAACAACGAGCTGCTGCAGCTCACCCGCCCGGACGTGATCCGCGAGATCCACGAGGGCTACCTCAAGGCCGGCGCCGACCTGATCGAGACCAACACCTTCGGGGCTACCACCGTGGCCCAGGAAGACTACGACCTGCCCGAGTTGGCCTACGAGATGAACGTTGAAGGCGCCCGCCTGGCCAAGGAGGTGGCGCTGAAGTACAGCACGCCCGACAAGCCCCGCTACGTGGCCGGCGCCATCGGCCCCACGCCCAAGACCGCCAGCATCAGCCCCGACGTGAACGACCCGGGCGCCCGCAACGTCGATTTCGACGCGCTGCAGCAGGCCTACTACGAGCAGGCCAAGGCCCTGCTGGATGGTGGCAGCGACGTTTTCTTGATCGAGACCATCTTCGACACGCTCAACGCCAAGGCTGCCATCTTCGCGGTCGACCAGCTGTTCGAGGACACGGGCGAGCGTCTGCCCATCATCATCTCCGGCACGGTGACGGACGCCTCCGGCCGCATCCTGTCGGGCCAGACGGTGAGCGCCTTTTGGCATTCGGTGCGGCATGCCCACCCGATCGCCATCGGCCTGAACTGCGCCCTGGGCGCCGCGCTGATGCGGCCCTACATCGAAGAGCTGGCCAAGGTGGCCGGCGACACCTACATCAGCTGCTACCCCAACGCCGGCCTGCCCAACCCCATGAGCGACACCGGCTTCGATGAAACCCCGCCCGTGACGGGCGCGCTGGTGGAGGACTTCGCCAAGGCGGGCTTCCTCAACATCGCGGGGGGCTGCTGCGGCACCACGCCGGCGCACATCGCCGAGATTGCCAAGCGCGTGAGCGCCTACAAGCCCCGTTGCCTGCATGACGAGGGTGTGCGCGGTTTCCTGAGCGGCCTGGCCGCCTGAGACTCGCCGGCACTCCGGACCAACGCCAATGCGATTGTCGCTTAACACTCATTCGTGGGGTTTCGCAGGTCAGCGGCGGCGAGAGCCTGATCGACGCTATCCACCGCTACGAGTGGAACAGCTACGGCGTGCCCCTGGCCAACGCCGCCATCTTCGCGTGGAACCTGTTCGCCACCACCAAGGGGCCCTACCTGCAGCCGCTGCCCAAGCCTTGAGCCTTGTGACAGTTGCACGCTCTGGCCCGCTGTCGTGGCGTCGGGCTGGAGCGACATCTCAAGCCGACCCTGGGTGAGCCGATAGATCCGGCGAAACCCTCGGTCGTGCCAGCAAGGGGCTGGTGTGCCGTTCCCAAGGAACCCAAGGAAGTACCGTGCCCCCTGGCCTACGCCGCTTGACCACCACCCTGTGGCAAGCCGGCCCCAGCTTGGCTTCGCCCGCCGCTCAGCGGCCGGGGCAGGTGTGGCCGGACAACGCCGGGGCGTCCGCATTCCTCAATGTCCACGGGGCATCGGCCAAGCACTGGCGCCGCATGCGCTTGATGCTCACCCTGGGCAGCCTGCTGCTGATGCTGATCGCAGGGGGCTGGGCCGTGTTCTTCATGCTCAAGGGGCAGTGGCTCATCGTGGCGCTGGACGTGGCCATGGCGGCCACCGGTGCGGCCGCGCTGGTGCTCAGCCGCCGCGAGAGCCTGCGCCATGCGTGCTTGTTGCTGCTGGGCGGCCTGTTCGTGGCGATCGGCGCCATCTGCGTCTTCCTGGATGTGCCCAGCGGCCAGGTGCCGCGTGCCACGCACCATTTCTACCTGTCATTGGGCGCCTGTGCCTACCTGCTGTTCCGTGGTGAGCGGCCGCTGCTGCGTCATGGGGTGGCGCTGCTGTTCCTGGCGGCCTTCGTGGTGTTCGCCAGCTGTGACGCGGCCATCATCACGCCCTATGCCCTGCCTGATGACGTGCGCGCGTCGGGCACCTGGGTGAACAACATCTTCTCGGTGCTCACGCTCTACCTGGTGCTGCACGTGATGCAGTCCGACGTGACAGCGCGCAACGAGATGGAGGATGAACTGCGCACCGCGCTGGACGAGCAGCAACTGGTGCTGCACTACCAGCCGCAGATCGGGGCCGATGGCCAGGTGACGGGTGCCGAGGCGCTGGTGCGCTGGGAGCATCCGCAGCGCGGCATGGTGTCGCCCGGCGAGTTCATCCCGCTGGCGGAGCAGACCGGCCTGATCGTGCCGCTGGGCGCCTGGGTGATGCGCGAGGCCTGTGCGCAGCTGGTGCGCTGGTCGAAGGACCCGCACACTGCCTCGCTGACGCTGGCCGTGAACGTGAGCGCGCAGCAGTTCCGCCTGCCGGACATGGTGGCGCGCACGCGCGCGGTGCTTGATCGCCATGGCATCGACCCGACACGGCTGAAGATCGAGCTGACGGAGAGCATGCTGGTCAGCGATGTGGAGGACACCATCGAGAAGATGACGGCGCTGAAGGCGATGGGCGTGGGGTTCTCGCTGGACGACTTCGGCACGGGGTATTCGTCGCTGTCGTACCTGAAGCGGCTGCCGCTGGACCAGCTCAAGATCGATCAGACCTTTGTGCGGGATGTGCTGACGGATCCGAACGATGCGGCGATTGCGCAGACGGTGGTGAGTCTGGGGCAGACGTTGGGGTTGTCTGTGATCGCCGAGGGGGTGGAGACGGAGGGGCAGCGGGCGTTCCTGGCGGGGATCGGGTGTCAGGCTTACCAGGGGTATTTGTTCAGTCGGCCTTTGCCCATCGACAAGTTCGAGGTGTTTGTGCGGGGGCGTGTGGCGGGCGTTTGAGGCCTCTGCTCCTTTGCCTGCGGTTGTTTGATCGTTTTTTCGAGGCAGCGCGGGGCGGGGTCTGAGGGGGCCTCTGGCCGGGCTTCGATGTTGGCGGTCCTGCCTCTGGCAGGACTGCTCTCCGGTGCTCGTACGGGACAGGTGGCTGCGCAACTCGGCCCTGCGGGCCTCAAACATGCTCGCCATCCCCTGGCCACAGGCCAGGGGCAGACCTGTCCCTCCTTGCGCGCTTCGTTCATCTGACTGGCCGCATCTGTTTGAGCGCAGCGGCCGGGGGCCGCGTAGCGAGTTATGCGGCCCCACCTCGCCGTGAGCAGCGCAGGGCAGTCACGACGAAGGCGTGACCGACAACAAAGAAGCCTGGCCGGCTGCCCCCACATCCCGCACCCTGCGTTGCTTCGACAAAGCGCCAGCCCACCGCAAGCCAAGAACAACAAACAAGGCCAAGAACAAAAAAACCAAAGCCAAACGCCGAAGCCGCCAAAAAAAAGGGGGCCCGAAGGCCCCCAAACTCTTCACCCCTAGAGAAAACGCTTCAAAAGCTCACCCCATCGTCGCCCGATGCCGAGCCACCGCCTTGCCAAAGCTCGAATCGGCCCACTGGTTGGCCAGACGACGGCGCCAGCCAGCCCCCGAGCGCGAAGGCTTGAACAGCAGCTTGAACACCTGCGGCGCGATCACCTGGAAGAAGGTCACCAGATCCGCCCGCCCCACACAGGGCAGTTCGGTGCCGCGCGCCCACTGCGGGTTGCGCTGCTCGAAGAAGGCGATGTCGGTTTCCTGGCGCTGCTCCGCCGTGATCGGCGTGACATCGCTCTTGAGGCAGTTGGAGCCTTCGCCAAAATCCAGCACCATCGCGTCGCGGTCCAGCTTGCCCGGGAAGAGCTTGTCGCAGTAGGCCTCCACGATGTGCTTCATGTGCGCGTTTTCGTGCTCCGGGTGCGGGTAGTAATCCGGGAAATTGCGCGACATCAGCAAAAATGTCTTGTATCCCTTGGAAATCAGGAACCAGTACTGCGGTGTGAAAGGATCCTTCAGCGCTTCCCACACCAGCCTTTTCACGAAGGCGGCATTCATGGCGCGGTTGCCCCAATATTCCTTTTCCAGGATGGTGTCACCACTGAAAATCCCGCGGATTTTCTTGCCGTCCACCTCCATGTGATAAATACCCATGGTGGAAAACCCGACGATGGCGTCGTCGATCTTGCGGCGGATGATGAAGGCGCCCGATTTGCGGCCCAGATCCGAGATGAACTGCTCCAGCGAGGTGTTCTCGTAGTAGCGGCAGAACACCTTGAACATTTCGCGCACCTCCTGCACGGAAATATGGTCCAGGCGGTGGTAGCGGGTATAGATTTTTGATTTGTGGAGGGCAGACATCGAAACCTCTCGGGCTTGGCATCGAAATGCGTTGTCGATGGCTTCGATTGTTCTCATCCCCCGTTAAGCTGGTAACAGGGTGCTCCCTGAGGGCCCTCAAATAAGGGGGTAAAACCGCGTGATCAATTCACGGTTTGATGCGCGCCGTTATTTTTCGAAAATCGCGCGGTATTTTAAAACGCCTGTTCGTGTGTTATTTCCGCCCGGGATCTCCGGACGGCGAATTCACGGGGCGTAGGGGTCGTCGAAACCCAGCGCGGCCAGGATCTCGCGCTCCCGCGCTTCCATGGCCTCGGCCTCTTCGGGGTCCTCATGGTCCCAGCCTTGGGAGTGCAGGGCGCCATGCACCAGCATGTGGGCGTAGTGCGCCTCCAGCGTCTTGTGCTGCTCCTGGGCCTCGCGCTCGATCACGGGGGCGCAGATGATCAGGTCGGCCATCACCACCGGCTCGGTGGCGTAGTCGAAGGTCAGCACATTGGTGGCGTAGTCCTTGTGGCGGTAGTCGCGGTTCAGGGCCTGGCCTTCGTCAGCATCCACCAGGCGCACGGCGATCTCGGCGTCCGATTCGAGCGCGGCGCGGATCCAGCGGGCCACCTTGTGGCGGGGCAGGTGCTCGCGGTGGCGCTTGTCGGCGAACTGCAGGCTGAGCGAGAGGGACGGCTTCGTCATGCGGGGGGCTTATGCGTGAGGCTTGGTGTGGCCGGCGGCATCAGGCGCGGCCGGCTCGGGGGTGTTCTGGAAACGGTCGTAGGCTTCGACGATGCGGGCCACCAGCGGGTGGCGCACCACGTCCGACGCGCCGAACTGCGTGAAGGCCACGCCCTTGACGCGCTTGAGCACCTGGCGCGCCTCGATCAGGCCGCTCTTGGTGCCCTTGGGCAGGTCGATCTGGCTGACATCGCCCGTGACCACGGCCTTGGTGCCGAAGCCGATGCGCGTCAGGAACATCTTCATCTGCTCGGGCGTGGTGTTCTGCGCCTCGTCGAGGATGACGAAGGAGTGGTTCAGCGTGCGGCCGCGCATGAAGGCCAGCGGGGCCACCTCGATCAGGCCCTTCTCGAAGGCCTTGGTGACGCGGTCGAAGCCCATCAGGTCGTACAGCGCGTCGTACAGCGGGCGCAGGTAGGGATCGACCTTCTGCGACAGATCTCCCGGCAGGAAGCCCAGGCGCTCGCCCGCCTCCACGGCCGGGCGCGTGAGCACGATGCGCTGCACGGCGCTGCGCTCCAGCGCATCGACCGCGCAGGCCACGGCCAGGAAGGTCTTGCCCGTGCCGGCCGGGCCGATGCCGAAGCTCATGTCGTGGCCCATGATGTTCTTGAGGTACTGCACCTGGTTGGGCGTG
>NZ_JBASTH010000045.1:0-1705 GCF_049274795.1 Aquabacterium sp. | reverse complement strand
AGCTCGAGCAGCGCCGGCGCGTCCGCGACCGTCTTCGCCCCGTTCGCCGAGAAGGAGTCCGGGTCGAAGCCCTTGAGATCGGTGAAGCGCCAGGCCTCTTCCGTCGTGTCGGGAAGAGGGAGCTCCTGGTACCTCGCCGCCGCAGCGGCCTTATCCAACCGACCCTTCCATCTGGAGCAGGATCAGCCGGTTCATCTCGACGGCGTACTCGAGCGGCAGCTCCTTCGTGATCGGCTCGACGAAGCCGGAGACGATCATCGCGCTCGCCTCGGCGTCCGAGAGGCCGCGGCTCATCAGGTAGAAGAGCTGCTCCTCGCCGATCTTCGACACCGTGGCCTCGTGCCCGATGTCGACGTCCGACTCGTCGATGCGGATGTACGGGTAGGTGTCGGAGCGCGACTCCTCGTCGAGGATCAGCGCGTCGCAGACGACCTTCGAGCGCGCGCCGTGCGCGCCCTTCGCCACCTCGAGCAGGCCGCGGTAGCCGGCGCGGCCGCCGTCCTTCGAGATCGACTTCGAGGTGATCAGGCTCGTCGTGTTCGGCGCGATGTGGACGCACTTGCCGCCCGCGTCCTGGTGCTGGCCCTTGCCCGCGAAGGCGAGCGAGAGCACTTCGCCGTGGGCGCGGGCGCCCATCAGCCAGATCGCCGGGTACTTCATCGTCAGCTTCGAGCCGAGGTTCCCGTCCACCCACTCCATCGTCGCGTCCTCGTAGGCGATCGCGCGCTTGGTGACGAGGTTGTAGACGTTGTTCGACCAGTTCTGGATCGTCGTGTAGCGGCAGCGCCCGCGCGGCTTGACGATGATCTCGACGACCGCCGAGTGCAGCGAGTCGGAGGAGTAGATCGGCGCCGTGCAGCCCTCCACGTAGTGCACGTAGGCGTCCTCGTCGACGATGATCAGCGTCCGCTCGAACTGGCCCATGTTCTCCGCGTTGATCCGGAAGTAGGCCTGCAGCGGCAGCTCGATCTTGACGCCCGGGGGCACGTAGATGAAGGAGCCGCCCGACCAGACGGCCGAGTTCAGCGCCGCGAACTTATTGTCGTTCTGCGGGATGATCGTGCCCATGTGCTGCTTGACGATCTCCTCGTGCTCGCGCAGGGCGGAGTCCATGTCGAGGAAGATGACGCCCTTCGCCTCGAGGTCGGCCTGGAGCTTGTGGTAGACGACCTCCGACTCGTACTGGGCGCCGACCCCGGCGAGGTACTTCTTCTCCGCCTCCGGGATGCCCAGCTTGTCCCAGGTGTCGAGGATGTCGGCCGGCAGGTCCTCCCACTTGTCGACCTGCTTCTCGGTCGGCTTGATGTAGTAGAAGATGTTCTCGAAGTCGATCTCGGCGACGTTGCCGCCCCAGGTCGGGAGCGGGCGCGCGTTGAAGTAGTCGAGGCTCTTGTGGCGGAACTTGCGCATCCAGTCCGGCTCTGCCTTGTGCTCGGAGATCGCCTCGACCAGCTCGTGCGAGAGCCCGCGCCCGGACTTGAAGAAGTAGTCCTTCGCCTCGTCCGGGTTCGAGAAGCCGTACTTGTACTCGCTGCGGATCTCCTTGACGACGTCGGTCTCGGTCATGCTGATGCTCATGCTGCCTTCTCCTCCGGTGGTAGGAACGCGTCGTAGCCCTCGGCCTCGAGTCCATCCCTCACCCCGTGACGGTGAGCGTGCCCTTCATCCCTCCCTCCTCGTGACCGGGGACCGAGCAGTAGAAGGT
>NZ_JBASTH010000044.1:0-11457 GCF_049274795.1 Aquabacterium sp. | reverse complement strand
CTGGCTCGCCACAAGCCGACCATCGAGCAACTGCTCGATGAACTGGTGTGAACACCATGCCCACCCGTCAAGGCGCTGAAGGCGACAGTCAGCGCTTTTCCATCAAAGGGCGGGTGGTGGATGCAAGTGCGCCAGACATGCAGGATCTGCTGGCTCACGTGTACGAGACCCCCGAACGTCCCCGATGTCTGTGTGTTCCTGGTGGTGTGGAGATGTACGTGGCGCGGCACCGTCAGTTCGTTGTCAAGCGCATGCCGGAAACCGGGTGTCGGCATCACCCATCGTGCCCATCCTTTGAGCCAGAGTGGCAACAGTCAGGCCTGGGCGAGTTGGTGGGCGAGGCTGTTCTGGAGATGGTTCCTGGCCAGATTCAACTGCGTGTGGACTTCCCATGGGTGCGCACGGTGGGGCGTAGCTTGGTTCGAGGTGAAACGCATGACGTGAACGAGGTGGAAGCGCCCAGGCGACGAATGAGCCTGCATGCCCTGATGCACTTCCTGTTCGAGCGAGCAGGCTTCAACCGATGGAGCCCGGCCATGGAGGGCAAGCGCAATCAAGGTGTCCTGCACAAATACCTGATGAATGCGGCCGAGGACGTGATGGTCAAGGGTGCTGGGTTGAGCGAGCGTTTGTACGTGCCCGAGCCCTTCAGCGAAGCCAGCAAATTCGAGGTAGCTCAGCGCCGTCGCAACAAGCTGGCGGTCTTGCATCCGCATGAAGGGCAAAGCCCTCTGGCGGTGGTCATCGGAGAGTTCAAGGTCAGCGAGGTAACGGCCCTGGGTCGGCGTGTTTGGATCAAGCACATGCCCGATGCCCCCCTGCTGGTGGGCACCAAGACCTGGGAGCGCATTGAGCGGGTCTTCGCGCCATTGTTTGAAGCCCGTGACGCTGACAGCGGATACAAGGTCCGTTTGGTGCTGGTGGCACTGATACGCGCTCGCCGTGAGCACACCTATGAAATTGATGCGGCCAGTTTGATGTTGACCAGCGAGCACTGGATCCCTGTGGAGGGCGTGCACGAGTTGCCGCTGGTGCATGCGCTTGTCTCTCAGGGCCGACGCTTTGTCAAACCACTGCGTTACGACGCCAGGAGCGCCGTTGCATTTCCCAATGCTTTGTTGCTGGATGCCGGTTGTCTGCCGGTGCCTTTGCATGTCATCAGCGCATTCATGCCCCCGAAGGATCGGGCGGAAAAAGATCGCGTGGTGCGAACGTCCGGTGTTTCATCCTGGCTCTGGTGGAGTGCCGAAGAGATGCCTGCGTTGCCAGAGGCAATGACGTCCAAGAGTCATTGAGCGAACCTCGGGCATATGGGCTCCGATGACCACCGTCTTGAGTCCTTCCAAGGCTGAGATAAACATTGGTCAGATGATTGGCAGGTGTCGATCACCGGCGTTTGCCGTGGCTTGCTGAGACATGTTGTCGAGCTGTCGGCTGCTCAAGAGCCTCCCCCTGGCCAAGCCCACTCAAGATGCCGCAATGCGCCACGTCTTTTGCCTGAGCACATTGCCCCCGCAGGGCCACCAGTTGTTTTTTCAAGGCGGTCAACTCTCGAATCCGTTGGGCCACGTGTTCGATGTGCTCATCCAGCACGTTGTTCACGGCCTCACAACTTTCGTTGGGGGCTGCCTGGAGCGCCAGAAGAGCCCGAATCTCATCCAGGGCCATGTCCAGTGATCGACAGTGGCGAATAAAGGCCAGACGCTCGACGTGGGGCCCTTCATAGATCCGGTAGTTGCTGGTGGTGCGCGAAGGCTTTGGAAGCAGGCCCTCGCGCTCGTAGAAGCGAATCGTTTCCACAGGGGTGCCAGACTGGGCTGACAAGTCACCTATTTTCATGGCGGGTTCCTGTTGGCATGCAGATATGGTCATTTTATCGCTTGACTCTGTATCTACTACAGGGTTTCAAATGCGGTCATGGTCACGCCACGTACTACATCGCCCGAAACCACCAGCTCCTCAGCCTGCGCAAATCACAGTTGCGGATGCACGGGGGCATCCACTGCGGCGGTGATCTCGCCCAAACCCCTGGACGCTGGGTGGGCCATGTTCCACATCTCCTCCATGGACTGTTCCTCAGAGGAGGCGGAAATCCGCCGCGCTGTGGATGCCATCCCCGGCATCAGGGCACTGAGGTTTCAACTGAGCGCTCGGACGCTGGGCATCCAGGCCACGGAGCAGGCGTTGCGCCAGGCTCTGCAAGCCATTCGCTAAGCAGGGTTTGACCTTCAACATACATGCAGGCTATTCGCGCCGGCTTCAGCGGTTGCTGCTTGATGCGGCTTTGAACTCCGTGTATTCATCTTCATATGCTTTCAGGGCCAACTGAAAGCGGATGGCGTTGTCGGCAAACTGTCCGCGCTCAATGTCCATGTCCACGCTGTTGTTGTCCAGCGCATTCTGGGTTGGCACTCGGTAGGAAAGCGCCACCGTGCTGGTGAATGGACTGCCGGGCAGTCCCGGCAGGTGCGCACTGGCGGTTTTGAGAAGGTCGCTGGGCGGGGTATCGCCCGACTTCTGGCGAGATACGGCCCTTTGCAGACTGGCACGAAAGTCAAGATCGACGGCCTGGTAGTTCGGTGTATCGACGTTGGCGATGTTGGAGGCCAATACCTCCTGTCGCTTGGCCCGCAGCAGGATCGCGTGCTCTTTGAAATCGTCTTCCTCCTGATCACCAGAAGGGTTCGATGGCGGAACGACGGGCGGCGTCAATCGAGGCGTCGATGTCAACGGTGCGGCTGGCACAGGCACGTGCTGAGGACTCAGGATGGGTTTCAGCATGTCGTGTTCCTTTTGGAGGTTGCCTGCTTGAACGACGGTGGCCTTGTCACGCTCTCAATATCCCAGCGCAGTGCGTTCGGTGACCAAGTTGTCGAGACGTTGTTGCGCTTGTGCGGCGGCGAGCAGCAGGGCGCGCTGACGTTGAGCGTACTGATGAGAAAAGCGCCGACCTTGGCGGTCGCCTTCTCTCACTTCACGCCCAGCTAGCTGTTTCGAGCGAAGGTTCTGGAGCTCGTCATAGGCATCGCCAATCTGGTTGTCCAGCTGCTTGAGCCGAACGGCCCGGGCCGCTGCGTCGCGCAACAATTGCGCTCGCGTCATGGCGAGCGCACGTTGGGCTGCCTCGGCCTCCTGTGGGTTGGGTGGGTGTCGCTCGACCGAGATGGCGCTTGAACGCTTGGCCTGAGGTTCTGGTTCATCCCCGTAGACCACCTGCCCATTGGGCAGAATTGATTTGTAGAGAATCCGCTCGTCGGCCATGGTTGTGAAGGTGCTGCCAAGAATAACGAGGGCCAGTGCGGTAGGGGCGAGGCGGCATTGATGGCCTTTCATGCTTGGGTCTCCATCTGAGGTGAGCACATGTGGGCAGCGCCGCGTCAGCGGCCTCCCTTGCTTCGCAGCGCCCGGCGCTTTTGCTGGCGCTCCTGCCGACGGATGCGTCGCTTTGCTCTGTCCCGCCACTCCAGGTAGAGCCCATAAGGAATCACGACGCACAGTGCCGCTCCGCCCAGGACCAGCACGTAGGGCATCACATGTTCTCTCACGGTCATGCTCGTTCCTTCCGGTTCAAGGCGGTGGCCTGGCGTTCGGATCCATGCCAGCCTCAGCACGATGAGCGCTGGCGTGCTTGTCTCCCAGGTCGCAGAATGGGCTGGCCTGATCGCAAGCCTGGGTCTCGCACTGCAGTGTCGAGTGGTGGATGTCTCGTTCGGCCAGCACGCGGTGCAATGCGGACAGGAGGCTGGCTGGCTCGGACATTGACGGGTCGTGAACAATGTGAGCGCTCAGGCTGGGTCGGTTGCTGGTCAAGGACCAGACGTGCAGATCGTGCACGTCCACGACACCCGGGACCGCTCTCAGCGCCAGATCGATCTCGCTCAGGTTCATGCCCTCTGGTATGCCTTCCAGCAAGATGTTGACGGTCGAGCGCAACAGCACCCATGTGCGTGGCAGCACCCACAGGCCGATCGCCACGGCGATCACCGAATCGATCCAGGTCCAGCCCGTGAACCGGATGACCAGTGCGCCAACGATCACCCCCAAGGATCCCAGCAGATCGCTCCACACCTCAAGGTACGCGCCTTTGACATTGAGGCTGGCATCCTTGCCGGCGTTCAGCAGCCTCATGCTCACCAAGTTGATGACCAACCCAAGTGTGGCGATCACCAGCATGGGGCCCGACTGAACATCCTGCGGCGTGCCAAAGCGCTGCCAAGCCTCGTAGAGGATGTACAGCGCGACGGCAAAGAGCATCAGGGCATTGAAGGCCGCCGCCAGGATCTCGAAGCGGTGATAGCCAAAGGTGAGCCGGGCATTGGCGGGGCGCCTGGCGATGCGGATGGCGGCCAGCGCTATGGCCAGCGCTGCCGCATCGGTGAACATGTGCGCCGCGTCCGAGATCAGCGCCAGGCTGCCCGTGATCACGCCACCTACCACCTCGGCCATCAGAAAGGTGAAGGTGAGCCCCAGCGCCCAACGCAGATTGCGCTCGTTGGTGCTGGAGGGCAGGGCGTGGTCATGGCCAGCGCTCATGCGATGCCTCCGCCAGGAGCGGGGCTCGCGGGTGGCATCAAGCCGATGGGGTCCTCTTCGGGCGGTTCATCTTCATCCTTGCGGTGCATCAGGCGGTAGAGCACCGGCAGCACCAGCAAGGTCAGCACCGTCGATGACAGGATGCCGCCGATCACCACAGTCGCCAGTGGCCGCTGCACCTCCGCACCCGTGCCGGTGGCCAAGGCCATGGGCACGAAGCCCAGCGAGGCCACCAGGGCCGTCATCAAGACAGGCCGCAAACGTGTCAGGGCGCCCTCATGGATGGCTTTGTCCAGACCCAGCCCATTGTCACGAAGGTTGCGGATGAAGGAAATCATCACCAACCCGTTGAGTACGGCGACTCCGGACAGGGCGATGAAACCGACCGCCGCAGAGATCGACAGCGGGATGTCCCTCAGCCACAAGGCGAGGATGCCGCCCGTGAGCGCGAAGGGGATGCCCGTGAAGACCAGCAAGCCATCCTTGATGTTGCCGAACATGGCAAACAACAGCACGAAGACCAGCAGCAGCGAGACCGGCACCACGATCTGCAGGCGCTGAGTGGCCGATTGCAGGTTCTGGAACTGTCCGCCCCAGACGGTCCAGTAGCCCGTCGGAATCTTCACGGTCTGCAAAGATTTTTCGGCTTCGGCGACGAAGGTGCCCAGGTCGCGCCCTCGCACATTGGCGCTGATCACGATGCGGCGTTTGCCATTCTCCCGACTGACCTGGTTGGGACCAGGGGCCAAGTCGATGGCGGCCACTTCTGACAAGGGGATGAAGCGAGTGGCATCGCCCTCGGCACCCTTGAGGGCGATGGGCAGACGGCGAATCGCTTGCAGGTCTGTGCGCACGGTCTCGGGCAGTCGGACCACGATGTCAAAACGGCGGTCACCTTCGAACATGGTCCCGGCCTCCTGGCCGCCGATGGCCGTGGACAAGGTGTCCTGGATGTCGCCGACGTTCAGGCCATATCGTGTGGCCTTGTCACGGTCTATGTTGATGGTCAGCATCGGCAAGCCGGTGGTCTGCTCGACCTTGACCTCGGCCGCGCCCGGAATGGCCTGCAGCACCTTGGCGATCTGATTGGCCGTGCTGTTGAGCACGTCCATGTCGTCACCGAAGAGCTTGACCGCGACATCGCTTCGCACGCCCGAGATCAACTCGTTGAAGCGCAACTGGATGGGCTGGGAGAACTCGTAGTTCTGGCCCGGCAGCTTGGCCACTTCCGCCTGCACGGCGGCCAGCACTTCGTCGCGCGTCTTGCGGGGCTCGGGCCACTTGTCCAGCGGCTTGAGCATCACGTAGCCATCCGAGATGTTGGGCGGCATGGGGTCGGCAGCGATCTCGGCGGTGCCGGTGCGCGCAAAAACGCGCTCGATTTCCGGGAACTTGGCCTTCAGGTGGGCCTCCAGTTGGACCTGCATGGCCACCGATTGGGTCAGGCTGGTGCCGGGTATGCGAAGCGCCTGAATCGCGAAGTCGCCTTCGTTCAGGCTGGGCACGAACTCACTGCCCATGCGCGAGGCCACCACGCCGGACAACACGACGATCATCGCCGCTGCGGTCAGCACCACGGGTTTGGCACCCATGACGGTGTTCAGCAAGGGCTCGTACACGCGCTTGGCGCTGCGGATCACCACGTTCTCCGTCTCGGCCACTTTCTTGCCGATGAACAAGGCCACTGCGGCGGGGATGAAGGTGATCGACAGGATCATCGCACCCAGCAGCGCCGTCACCACGGTGAAGGCCATGGGATGGAACATCTTGCCTTCCACACCGGCCAGCGCAAAGATGGGCAGGTAGACGATCATGATGATCAGTTGCCCGAATAGCAACGGGCGCCGTGCTTCCTGCGATGCAGCGAAGACCTCGTGGAATCGTTCCTGCAAGGTGAGCGGCCGACCGTGGTGGGCTTGCGCATGTGCCAGGCGCCGCACGCAGTTCTCCACGATCACGACCGCGCCATCCACGATGATTCCGAAGTCCAGCGCGCCCAGGCTCATCAGGTTGGCGCTGACCTTCTGACTGACCATGCCACTGAAGGTGAACAACATCGACAGGGGGATCACCATGGCGGTGATCAAGGCGGCGCGCATGTTGCCCAGGAACATGAAGAGGATGGCGATGACGAGCACGGCGCCTTCCAATAGGTTCTTCTTGACCGTGGCAATCGCCTTGTCGACCAGGATGGTGCGGTCGTACACGGTCACCGCGTGAATCCCGGCGGGCAGCGTCTTGTTGATCTCGGCCATCTGCTTGTCGACTGCTTGAGAGACCTTGCGGCTGTTCTCGCCGATCAGCATGAACACGGTGCCCAGCACCACCTCGCGGCCGTTGTCGGTGGCCGCGCCGGTGCGCAGTTCCTTGCCGATGCTCACGTCGGCGATGTCACGGATGAGGATGGGCACGTCGTCGGCGTGCTTGACGATGATGCCGCCCACATCCTTCATGTCCCGAACCTGCCCGGGAGCCCGGATCAGGTACTGTTCGCCTTCGCGCTCGATGTAGCCTGCGCCCACGTTGCCGTTGTTGCGTTCCAGCGCATTGACCACGTCTACCAGGGTCAGGCCGTGCGCCATGAGTTTCTCGGGTCGTGGGGCGACCTGGTATTCCTTGGCATAGCCGCCGATGGAGTTGATCTCCGTCACGCCCTGCACATTGCGCAATTGCGGTTTGATGATCCAGTCCTGGATCTCGCGCAGATCAGTCGGCGTGTAGGCGCTGCCATCGGCCTTCTTGGCACCGTCCTTGGCTTCGACGGTCCACATGTAGATCTCACCCAGGCCGGTCGAGATCGGGCCCATGGCCGGGGTGACGCCCTGGGGCAGCCGCTCCTTGGCCTCCTGGATTCGCTCGTTCACCATCTGGCGCGCGAAGTACAGGTCGGTGCCATCCTTGAAGATCACGGTGATCTGCGACAAGCCGTAGCGCGACAGGGAGCGGGTTTGCTCAAGGCCCGGCAAGCCGGCCATCACGGTCTCCAGCGGGTAGGTGACGCGTTGCTCTGTTTCCAGCGGCGAGTAGCCGGGGGTCTGCGTGTTGATCTGGACCTGGACATTGGTGATGTCGGGCACGGCGTCGATGGGTAGCTTCTGGTAGCTGAAAATGCCCAATGCGGCCATGCCGAAGACGGCCAGCAGCACAAGCCAGCGCTGCTCGATGGCAAATCGGATGATGCGTTCAAACATGATGGGTGGTCCTTGGGCTCAATGCGAGTGCTCGGCCGAAGCCTTGCCGATTTCGGCCTTGATGACGAAGCTGTTCGTCGAGGCATAGCGCGCCCCGGCACTCAGGCCTTTGACAATCTCGGTGCGCACGCCATCACTGCGTCCCACTTCCACGGTTTTGGCCTCAAAGCCGCCAGGCACTTCGACGAAGACGACTTGACGGCCTTCCATCGCCTGCACTGCGCCAGCCGCCACGGTCACGGCCGCCGCGGTTTCGCCCGAGGTCACCGCCACATTGACGAACAGACCCGGGCGCCAGGCCAGGCCGGGATTGGTCAGCACGATCCGGGCACTGGCTGCACGCGTCTGCTCCCCGATCAGGGCGCCGACATAGGTCACCATGCCGGTGGCCACATCGTCGAATGAGGTTGAGCTCACGGTGACCTTCTCGCCGACCCGAACGAACTTGAGGTCCTTGGCTGGCACATTGATGTTGGCCCACACGGTGGACAGGTCGGACAGGGTGAACACGTTGGCGTCCTCCTTGACGGACTCGCCCAGCGCGATGTGCTTTTCCACGACGATGCCGTCAAACGGTGCCCGCAGTTCGTAGCGGTTCAAGTCGTTGGCCGTGGGCGCGGCGCCCAAGGCCTTGAGCTTCTGGCTGGCGTTGTTCACGGCGATCTCGGCTTCCCGCAGCGCTTGCACCGCCTGCTGGTAGTCCATCTGCGCGGAGATCTTGTCCTCAAAGAGTTTCTTCTCACGGGCATGCGTGGTTTGCGCCAGCGTCAGACGCTTTTGGGCCGCCTGCAACTCGCTGCGCTGCTCTGACAACAGCACGCTGGAAATGGTGGCCAGCACCTGGCCTTTCTTGACCTGTTGCCCCAGGCTGGCCGAGACGGCTTCGACCACGCCTGCCACACGAGGCACGACGTGGGCCGTGCGGTCCTCGTTGAACTTGATCTCCCCGGACAACTGCATCGTGGTGCGGATGCTGGCTGGGCCGACCGCCTCGACCTTGATGCCGCCCGCTGCGATCTGCTGAGCGTTCAACTGGACCGGCTCTTCTTCACCCTCGACATGCTTGTCGGCCCCGGCGGGGCTGGATGCGCCTTTGCCCTCGCCCCCTTCGCCCTCCAGCGTGTCGTGTTCTGCGTGCGCGCCGGGTTTTTCGTGGTGTTCCTTGTCGTCGTGCCCCTTTGCCTCATCGTGACCGGCATCGGCTTTCTTCTCATCGTGGTGCTCGCCATCATCGTGGCCTTTGGCTTCGTCATGCCCGTGACCATGGCCTTCCTCGGCGGCTTCGCCCGCTGGTGCGCTGGGAGCACTTTTGAGCAACCAGGCGCTGGCCCCCAACCCGATCAGGACGATGGCAATGATGGCGATGAGTTGGGGGCGGCTGATGCGCCCAGCCTGGCGTTGTGGTTTGGTGTGGTTCATGCAGTGCTTTCTCATGGCTTGGCCGTCGATGACTCGTCGGTGTTGGTGCCCAACAGGCGGTCGATGTCGGCGGTGGTGCGGTACAGCTCGTTCAATGCGCGCAGGTATTGGGCGCGGGCCTGGAACAAGGTGCGTTGGGCATCCAGCGCGTCCAGGAAACTGAACTTGCCCAACTCGAAGCCTGTGGTGGCGGCCTGCCAGGCGCTTTCTGCGCCGGGCAACACCTCTTCTTTCAGGGCCTGGACCTCGGCTTGCGCGGAGCGCTGGCGCTCGCTCAGTTGGGTCCATTCGGTCTCGACCCGGATCCGGGTGGCTTGCAGGTCGGCCTCGGCCTTGTCGTGCAGTCGCAGGGCCTGAAGGAGATTGCCTCGGTTGGTGTCCAGCACCGGAATTGGAATGGACAGGCCGATGACCGTCTGGTTGCGTCCGACTTGTTGATCACGCTTGGCCCCCAAGGTCAAGGTCACATCGGGAATGCGGCGTGCGCGTTCGAGCTCGACCATGGCTTGTCGTCGATCAACCTCCAGCCTGGCTTGGCGAAGCGCGGGTACATCCGTCAGCGACGTGTCTGGGCTGAGCAAGGCGGGCAGCGCATTGGACTGCCAAGCCAGCACCTGAGCCCGGGGCGCGGCGGGGCCGAGCAGGGCCGACAGGCGTTGGCGGGCGGATCGCAACTCGCCTTGAGCTTGGCGTAGCTCTACGCGCACGCCAGCATGAGCCACCTTGGCGCGTGTCTCATCGACGGGGGAGACCTTGCCGGCCTGGACGCGCTTGGATGCCGCATCCGCAGCACGGCCCGACAGTTCGGCAGAGGCCTGCGCCAATTGGACGCGCTCCTGGGCGATGACCGCACCGAAGAAGGCATCGGACACGTCGGCCCGGATTTGCGCACGGCGTCCTTCGACGTCCACGGCGGTTTGAGCCCGCCCAAGCTCGGCGACCGAGACCCGGGCTGACCGTTTACCGCCCAGCTCGATGGGCAGACTGAATTGGACCGTGGTGGTCCGGCTTTCCCGCCGGGTGTCCTCGATCAAGGCCTGAATCTCTGGGTTGGGTCGGGCGCCAGCCTGAATGACCGTGCCGTCGCTGGCCGCCAACTCTTGCTGGTTGGCCACGATCTGGGGGCTGAACTGCAGTGCGAGCCTGATGGCTTCAGCCAGCGTCAGCGGCTGAACTGTGGGGGCCGGCGCGGAGGCAGCGCTGAGCGGCACCTGGGCGGGCGATGCCTGCGCGACTTGCGAAAAGGACGTGGAAGGAAAGAGCGTGGCCGTGGTCAACGCTGCGAGCGTTGCCAATGGCGCCATGAGCCTGTGCATCGAATTCTCCGGGTTGTGGGAAACAACAAAGGGGGAATTCGGCGAGAAATGGCCGTGGTGTGGCCTGGCTATCTATGGATAGAAATGATGCTGAAGCAGCAGCCGTCTCGCCGAATTAAGCGGCGAGACGTATGTCAGGGCGTTCGAGCCCTTTGGGAATGTGCGAGGCATGGCCTCGTTGTGCGAGGCTCACCCACGTCTTGTGTGACTTCAACACGGGTTCGTGTGCTTCACAGACTGGTGGTGCGGCGCTGAAGTGACAGGTCGCGCAATCGTTATCGATGCCGGATTGCTTGGTACTGCCCTGGTCGTTCTTGCTTGAGCCGTTTTGGCCCTTGCCATCGATCGAGTCCTGGTGGGCATGCTGATGATGCCCAAGGTGGCTGGCTTGCGGGCTTGTTTCATGCTGGCAATAGCTGGCCACCGCTGCCCAGGACATCTGGAGCGGAAACCATATCAGCAAAAAAACACACAGCAGGCGGCGCATACGGAGATCAGTATAGATGGTTGACTGGGTCGGTGAACAGCTTTAAAGCGCCAGTTATCGGAGCCAATGGATGTGGGTATCAGCGTCAGCCTGTTTTTTGGCTCACATCAACCTTGAGCAAACGCAAACCGTTGGCCACCACCAGCAAGCTGGCACCCATGTCGGCAAACACCGCCATCCACATGGTGGCGCCGCCAAACACCGCCAGCACAAAAAAGATGGCCTTGATGCCCAGCGCCAGCGAGATGTTCTGCCAAAGGATGGCGTGCGTCAGCCTGGACAGGCGGATGGTCTCCGGGATGCGCCTGAGGTCATCGTTCATCACCACGACATCGGCCGCTTCCATGGCCGTGTCCGTGCCAGCACCACCCATGGCAAAACCAATGTTTGATTGCGCCAGCGCGGGGGCATCGTTGATGCCATCGCCCGTCATGGCGGTCAGGCCATGCAGTCTTTGCAGGTCTTTGATAGCGTCGAGCTTGTGCTCGGGCAAGAGGTTACCTCGGGCTTC
>NZ_JBASTH010000043.1:0-4343 GCF_049274795.1 Aquabacterium sp. | reverse complement strand
GCTCGCACGTGCGCTGGACGATGCGCCCGAGGCCCGTCTCGCCGACGAACATGTGGTGGGCTTCCTCGGTCAGCATGAAGCGGCAGCTGCGCGACAGCGGATCGAAGCCGGACTGCGCCAGGATCTCCAGCTGCATCTTGCCGTCGCGGTCGGTGAAATAAGTGAACATGAAGAACGACAGCCAGTCGGGAGTGCGCTCATTGAAGGCGCCCAGGATGCGCGGGTTGTCCTGCTGGCCGCTACGGCGCTCCAGCAGCGCCTGCGCCTCCTCGCGGCCGTCCTTGCCAAAGTACTTGACCAGCAGATAGACCATGGCCCACAGGTGGCGGCCTTCCTCGACGTTGACCTGGAACAGGTTGCGCATGTCGTAGAGGCTGGGCGCCGTCTTGCCCAGGTAGCGCTGCTGCTCCACCGATGCGGGCTCGGTGTCGCCCTGCACGACGATCAGGCGCTTGAGCAGGGCGCGGTACTTGCCCGGCACTTCCTGCCAGACGGGCTCGCCCTTGTGTTCGCCGCAGGGAATGGTGCGCCCCTCGACCTTGGGCGCCAGCAGAATGCCCCAGCGGTACTCGGGCATCTTCACGTGGCCGAACTTGGCCCAGCCGGACGGATCGACGCCCACGGCGGTGCGCAGATACACGTCGGCATCCTGAAACCCGTCGGGCCCCATGTCCTTCCACCATTCGAGGTACTGCGGGTGCCAAGTCTCCAGGGCGCGCAGCAACTGCTTGTCGGACGACAGATCCACGTTGTTGGGAATGCTTTCGTCTAGCCTGACCTCGACGAAGTTGTCGGCGCGCACTGCCTCGGAATCTTCGGTCAATGTATCCAATGTCTCGCTCATACTTTTCTCTCCTGTGGTTGGATGACAACGGCGGGCTTACACACACGCCTTTTTACAATATTGCAAAATAATGCATTCATCTGATGATTAACGTGCATTAATATGCATCTTCATGTGGATTGAGCATTTGATATAGATCAGAGGTTGGACCGGGCGGCACAGGTTTGTAAATCGCCGTTGATCTCGCCTACATACGCGCAGAACGGCGCTGTTGTTGCAAGCCGCAGTGGTCGATTGGTTCGCGCTTGAATGTGCCGCTCTATCGCGAAGGCGGCCGATGTCGGCGCGTGGTACAGATGCAGCCACACGAACTGAAACAGCAGGAAGAGCCGCAGGTCGAATCCCGTATACGAAGCGCAGGCGATCCCTACCAGTTGGCGCAGGCATGCAACGAGGGCGGCATCGCTGACTTCATAGACGAGGGCTGTTTGAATGCGCCCTACACAACGATCAACCAAGTGATCGGCAATGCGCCGTTGGGTACGGAAACAGAGGACGAAAGCACGACGAAGTAACACGCCAATCCGACAGGTTTTGCCAAGCTGTCAATGGCGCACCGATGAACGGAGGAGAAAAGGCAATGGAGCTTCGGCATCTGCGCTGTTTCCTTGCTGTCGCCGAAGAACTGCACTTTGCGAGAGCGGCACAGCGGCTGCACATTGAGCAATCGCCCTTGTCGCGTGCGATCAAGGAACTGGAAGAGGAATTGGGCGTGCAACTTTTCGCACGCACGACACGCAGTACCAGGTTGACTCATGCCGGCAAACTGTTCACGGATTGTTAGTGCCAGTGCAAACGTGATCAGCAGTGCCAGTCGAACATTGACCAGGGGCTAGAGCTGGTTCCATTTGAAGCCAACTGTGGATAACTATAGGGTGGATGCTTCGGTAGGTCCTCCTTTTTTTGAACTCGTGGTTGGTATTGCCGAGCCGTCAGGCGAGGCCCCTTCCTCCGCGGTCTCGCTAACCTGGGCCGCTGCTGCCTTCCTGGTCTGCTCACGGGCCTTGATGCGCCCCTTGGCTTCGTGCGTGCTGTGGCGGAAGCGGTAGGACTCGTTGCCCGTCTCGATGATGTGGCAGTGATGGGTCAAGCGATCCAGCAACGCAGTGGTCATCTTGGCGTCGCCGAACACCGTGGACCACTCCGCAAACGTCAGGTTAGTGGTGATCATCACGCTGGTGTGCTCGTACAGCTTGGACAGAAGGTGGAACAACAAGGCGCCACCGGCCTGGCTGAAGGGCAAGTAACCTAACTCGTCGAGCACGACCAGATCCATGCGCACCAGACTCATGGCGATGCGTCCGGCACGGCCCTGGCTCTTCTCATGCTCCAGGGCATTGACCAGATCGACCGTGGAGTAGAACCGCACTCGCTTGGCGTGCCGGGTGAGCCCGGCAATTCCCAGCGCCGTGGCCAGGTGGGTTTTGCCGGTGCCTGGGCCGCCGACTAGCACCACGTTCTGCGCATCCTGCGTGAACGAGAGGTCCGCCAGTTTCTGGATCAACGCGCGGTCGACCTGCGCGACGGTGAAGTCGAACCCAGCCAGGTCGCGGTGCATCGGGAAGCGCGCCGCCTTCATCTGGTGGGCGATGGAGCGCATCGCCCGATCAGCATCTTCAGCCTGCAGCAGGTGCTCCACCAGCCAGCGTGATGCGGCCAGGGTCGTATCGCCACCTTGCTCCGTCAGGTCGGCCCAGGCCGTGGCCATGCCGTTGAGCCGCAGCGCCTTCAGTTGGGCCTGTACATCGATGGAGGTCTCACGCATGATCGACCTCCTGCTCATGGTCCGTGTGGGTGGGGCGCAGCCGGTCATAACGCGCGGTGTCGGCTTTGGGAGCCTGGGTGAGTTGCAAGGACGTCTGCGCCTGCGCAGGCGTGGCCGGGTTGTTCAAGCGGGCCAGCACGTTGCGCACGTGCTCCACGCTGATGCTGCCACTGGGGGCCCTGCCTTCGAGTACCAGCTCGATGGCCACCAGCACCGCTTCCAGCCCGGCCTGCGGCACCACGGCCAGCACCTGTGCCATGACCCGGTCTCCTCCAGGGTGCCTGAGCAGCGACTGGCGCAAACGCAGCAACGGCGCCGGAAGGTCCAGGAACGGCGTGCCATTGCGCAATGCGCCCGGTTTGCGCTGCACCAGGTCGATGTAGTGCTGCCAGTCGTAGCTGGTCTGGCCACTGCCCGGCAGCCGGGCATGGCTGGCTACGACGGCATCTGCGGCCGCCACATCGATTCGTTCGGGATAGACGCGGGTGCTGACGATGTGGCCGGCCCACTCGCACGGCACGGAGTAACGGTTGCGCGCGGCGGCCACCAGGCAGGTGCTGCTGACCCGGGCCAGCCGCTCGACATAGCCGTTGAAGGGGGCCGGCATGGACATGAGGTGAGGCTTCTCCAACTCCCACATCTCGGCCACGGTGAACTGTCGGTGGATCGGATGCGTGGTGTCGCTCCACACCGAACGACACCGCTCGCTCAGCCAGGCATTGAGTTCGATGAACGAGCCGAAGCGACGGGTCGCGGCTTCGATCCAGATGCGCCTGCGGCTGTCCTGCACGTTCTTCTCCACCACCCCCTTCTCCCAGCCCGAGGCGACGTTGCAGAAGTCGGCGTCGAACAGGTAGTGGCTGCACATGGCCGCGAATCGAGCGTTGACGGTGCGCTGCTTGCCACGCTGCACCTTGTCCACGGCGGTGCGCATGTTGTCGTAGATGCCGCGCCGGGGGACGCCGCCAAGTGCCTGGAACGAGCGAGTGTGGGCGTCGAACAGCATCTCGTGGCCCTGGCTGGGGTAGGCCACCAGCCAGAAGGCCCGGCTGGCGCACAGCTTCAGGTGCGCCACTTGCACGTTGTAGAACACGCCGCCGACGACCATGGCTTCGACGCTCCAGTCGAACTGGAAGGCCTCGCCCAGCTCGAAGCTCATCGGAACGAACGCCTTGGCCGGACTGGCAGCCGACTCTATCCGCCAGCGACGGATGTAGTCGGTGACGGCGCTGTAGCCGCCTCGGTAGCCCTGGGTCTGTATCTGAGCAAACAAGGCACGGCCGCTGCGCCGTCCCTGCTTGGGGCGATGGCTGTCGGTTGTGAGCGCTTGATGCAGGATCGGCTCGAACGCAGTTAGCTTGCCATCGAGCTTCACCCGCTCGTACTTCGGGGCAACATCGCCGGGCGCCTTGAGCCACTTCTTGACCGTGTTGCGCGACAGGCCCGTGCGCTTTGCGATCTCGCTGAGGGAGAGTTGGTCGCGCAGCCTCATGCGCCTGACCTTGCCAATCATGTCCATGGTGATCACCTTGAATCCCTGCTGAAATTCTCAGCAGGTCAGTGGAACACCCTGGTCAATATTGGATTGGTACTTTGCGGTTTAGCTGGTCAAGATTGCATCGGCACCAACAGCAAAGGCTTCAAGAAAGTGGCAGCCTTGCTGGGTAACGATAGACGGGCATAGTGTTTCTTGGACTCTGCCTGCCAACGCTCGTCCGTGAAGAACAAGCGCGC
>NZ_JBASTH010000042.1:0-93800 GCF_049274795.1 Aquabacterium sp. | reverse complement strand
GGGCGGGCCTCGCCCTGGGGCAGGCGGTCGGACTGTTGGGGCGGCAGCAGACCGGTAGGCGCTGGTGGTGTCTGGCCGGGGGACGGGGCGGTGGCCAGCGGCGGCGGGCTCGGCGGTACCGCCGGGGCCGGATCATCGCGCCACAGGGACCAGGCCAGCATGGCCACCACCGCCAGCCCCAGGCCGCCCAGGCCCCAGGCCCAGGGTGGCAAGGTGGTGGTGCCGGGTTCATCCGGCAGGGGCAGGGCGGCGGGCTGTGCATGCAGGCCGGGCACGGCGCCCCGCTCCCGTTCGGCGTCGGCCCGCTTGAGGGCATCGAGGATGTAGGACATCGCTCAGGTTCCTGTAGGGGGTTGGGCCGGGGCGGAGGGGGCCTGGCCCAGGCGGGGCTCCGCCACGCCGGTCTGCCGATTGAGCAGCATCAGGGTGGTGGCGCCGGCCACGCCGTCGGGTGTCAGGCCCTGGGCCAGCTGGAAGGCCTGCACGCGGGCCTTGAGGGCCTGGTCGAAGCGGGTGGTGCCGGTGGGCAGGGCCTCGCCATGCACGGTGGCCATGCGGGCGGCCAGCCAGTCCACGGCCGGGCCGCTGTCGCCTGCCAGCAGCTTGCGGCGGTAGCCCTCGGGTGTGCGCCACAGGGTGGTGAACTCGCCGCGCCACACGCTGGACAGGGCCGCCAGCGGTACCTGGTAGCGCGTGCCGTCGATCTGCAGGGTGGCGCTGTCCGGCCCCAGGGCGGTGATCAGCACATCCACCGTGCGCTGGCCTTCGTGCAGGGCCAGCACGCCGGGGCGGTCGAGTTGGCGCACCAGGGCCAGGCCGCCGTTGTGGCGGAAGCACTGCAACTGGCGGGTGCTGGCGGCCTGGCAGGGATCGCCGCTGCCCAGGTTCTCGCCCCACAGGGTGGCCAGTTCACGCCAGGCGGTGGTGTCGGTCTGCGTGGCGGCGCGCAGGGCCTGGGCCAGGCCAGCGGTATCCAGGGTGGCGGTGGGGGCGCTGGCCGTGGTGAGCGATGCCGCCGCAGCAGGGCGTGAGGCGGCGCCGGATGCTGCCGAAGCCGGGGTGCTGGCCGTTCGCGCGGCGGCTTGTTGCGCCTGGGGCGACAGCGCGCTGCCCGGGCGGCCCCAGAGCGTCAGTGCGGCCACGGTGGGCAGGGCCACACCAGCCAGCAGGGCCCAGGCCCAGGTGGGGGGGCGGAGAGATGATGCTCCTGCGCGGGCTGGTGGATCGGCCGGCGTGTGGTGGTGGGCCTTGCCGCTGCCCTTGCTGGGGGCTGGCGCGCGTCGTGGCGCCTCGGCCTTGGGCCCAGGACGCTCGAACACCTCATGAGCTGCCTTGTCCACGATCGTGCGGTTGACGACCTCCTTGCCCAGCGCGTAGGCGCCCAGCAAGGACCGGTCGCACAGCAGGTTGATGCGCCGGGGCACCCCACGTGTCCAATGGTGGATGCGGCGCACGGCCTTGGCATCGAACAGGTGGCCGTGCGTCTTGCCGGCCACGGCCAGGCGGTGCAGGATGTACTGCGCCGTCTCATCCGGGCTGAGCGCATCGAGGTGGTAGCGCGCGATCACGCGCTGCGCCAACTGTTCCAGTTCGGGGCGGGCCAGCATGTCGCGCAGCTCGGGCTGGCCGATCAGCACGATCTGCAGCAGCTTGCGCTCGCTGGTCTCCAGGTTGGTCAGCAGGCGCAACTGCTCCAGCACGTCGGCCGACAGGTTCTGCGCCTCGTCGATGATCAGCACGTTGTTCTGGCCCACCGCGTGCGTCTTGAGCAGGAACTCGTTGAGCGGGTCGACGTAGTCCTTCACGGTGGCCGGCCGGTGCTGGCCGATGCCATCGGGCAGCGGGATGCGGAACTCGTGGCAGATCGACTGCAGCAGTTCGATCACCGTCAGCTTGGGGTTGAAGATGTACGCGACGTTGCAGCGGCGCGGGATCTGCTCCAGGAAGCAGCGGCACACCGTGGTCTTGCCCGCACCGATCTCGCCGGTCAGCAGCACGAAGCCGCCGCCGCTGCCCACGCCGTAGAGCAGGTGGGCCAGGGCCTCCCTGTGGCGCTCGCTCATGAAGAGGTAGCGCGGATCGGGCGCGATCGAAAAAGGCTCCTGCTTCAGGCCGAAGTGTTGCGCGTACATGGCCCGAAGGATAACGCCGTGCGAGCGGGCGACCCGCCGGGGTCAGTCCTGATGGGCTGAGGGCAGGGCGCCGCGGCGATCCCGGCCCTGGCGCACATAGTGGTCGCGCTTGGCGGTGTACATGCGCTGGTCGGCGCGGTGCACCACGGTTTCCAGGCGCTCGTTGTCCTTGCTGGTGGCCGCGCCGATGGACAGGCTGACCTGGGCGCCGCCGGCATGGAACTGGTTGTTCAGCGCCAACAGCTCCTGGACCTGTTCGACCAGATGCTCGCAGCCGCGCTGGTCGACGCCGGGCAGCAGCAGGGCGAACTCGTCACCGCCGATGCGCGAGGCCGTGGCCGGGCGCTCTACCGCCTTGCGCAGGATCTCGCCCACGCGGCGCAGCAGGGCGTCGCCGCCAGCATGGCCGGATTCGTCGTTCACACCCTTGAGGTTGTTCAGGTCGATGATGACCACGCTGACGGGCCAGGGACCGCGGCGGTCCAGGCGGTTGAGCTCGTCGGTGAAGAAGGAGCGGTTGCGCAGGCCGGTCAGGGCGTCGTGCATGCCGAGGTATTCCAGGTAGGCCTCGGCCTTCTTGCGCGCGGTGATGTCGGTCAGGGACACCAGTACCTGGTCCCAGCGCTCCTCATGGCCGGGCATCACCGAGAACTGCAGGTACACGTGTACCTTCTCGCCGTCGAGCGAGTAGTTCACCACCTCGCGCTGCTGGAACAGGCGGCCGTGCCACAGGTCCACCAACTGTTCGGCGAAGTGGGGGCGCATGTCGTCGCGGAAGATCTTGTCGGTGTGGGCCAGCAGGGTGGTCTTGTCCGGGGCGCGGAAGGTGTCCACCGTCTGCTGGTTGATGTCCAGCACGCGGATTTCCAGCATGCAGCGGGTGACGAACTCCGGGTGCACATCCAGGAAGGTGCGGAAATCCACCACGCCCTGCTCGCGCACCTCGGCCAGCAGGCCCTTGATGCCGCTGAAATCCTCCAGCCACAGGGACACGGGCGAGTGCTCGAACAGGCCCTTGGCCTGCAGCTCGCTGGCGCGCAGAGCGCGTTCGGCGCGGGCGCGCTCGGTGACGTCCTCGATGGCCAGCAGCACGCGTGACCAGTCATGTTCATGACCGGGCAGGATGTTGGCGTTCAGCGAGATGTTCAGGCGCTGGCCGCGCAGGGTGTAGTTGACGGTGTTGCTGCGGAAGTGGGTGTGGCCTTCCCACATCTGCACCAGCTCTTCGACGTGCTGGTCGAACATGTCGTCGCGGAAGACTTCGTGCAGGTTGGCCTTGAGGTGGTCCAGGTCGTCGGCGCCGAACAGCTCGAGCGTGCGGCGGTTCACGCGCAGCAGCTGGATGCGGCGCGAGCACTCGGCCACGCGGCTGCGGTCCTGGCGCAGGAAGGTGCGCAGGTTGCCGACCCCTTCTGCCCGCCATTGATCGAACAGGGTTTTCAGGCCGCTGTAGTCCTCCAGCCACAGGGACACTGGGGCCAGTTCGAACATGTCGGCGTACAGATCGGTCACGACGGTCTCTCGGGGTGTTGCGCGCAATCCACCATTGTCGCGGGCCGCGAGGGGATTGGCGTCTCGCGACAGCCACAAGGTGGCCACCCTTGCCACACTAGCGTTTCACGCTGCAGGCGAGTGTGGCAAAAAGCACAGTTTTGCCTGCGTTCGTCACGCTTTGCCCGAGGGCGTGGTGCGCCTCAGTGGCTGATGGACAGCGTCTCGGAGGATGCGCTGGTGTCCGGTTCGATGGCCGCGTGGCGCACGTACAGGCCGGTGCGTGCCATGAACACCTCGATGACCTCGTGCATCTCGGCCGGCGGCACCCAGGCGGTGCGGGCGCTGTCCCAGGCCGAGCGGCTGGCGGCTTTCTTGCGCCCGGGTACGGCGGGGGTGCTGTGGATCTCCCACAGCGGGCGGCGACGCGGGCCGGCCAGGCCGGTGCCGCGCTCCATCAGTACCAGGCGGGCCATGGGGCGGCGGGGCCAGGGCAGCAGGCGGGGGCGCTGGTCGACCTCGCACAGGGCCACCAGGCGGTCGAAGCCGATCTCGGCGCGGGAGTGCGGGCGCAGCGTGCGCCGGTCATGGATGCTGATGCGGAACAGGCCGCGGATCAGGTCGATCTCGCGGGCTTCCAGGGTGTCGGGTTTGGATGCGCCGCTGCGGGGCATGCAGCGCCGCCAGCCGACGTAAGCCCCGGCCAGGGCACCGAGCGCGCCGGCAGAGAGCAGCACGAAGGGGCGCATCGCATGGCTGACGGCTGCCGGCTGGAACAGGCTGATGGCCAGCAGAAAGCCGAAGACCAGGGTGGCCACCGTCAACGCGGCGCTGATCGCGACCTCGGCGCGGTAGGCACGCCGGCAAGAGGCGCGCAGATCCAGCAGCACCGGCGGACGGCGCTGCAACAGGCGGTCAAGTGCCTGGGCTGCCTTGCTGCCTGTCCCGGGTGACGGCAGGTCGGGCGCGGGGGTGGCTGCGTTTGAGCGGTCCACGAACGGCTTCCCTGATGGGCCCCCACCATTGGCATGGAGGCTGATGATATGGCTGCCTCGTCATCATGGATGCAAGGTGGCCTTGTTGTGGATTCCAGTGTAGCGGGCTTGGCCGAACTTCCCAAGGCAGGCGGTGGCTTTTCGGCCATGGAGGCCCCGATTTCCGCCTGCTCAGGGGGGCACGGGGCGCGTGGCATGTGACGCATCTCATTGTGCCCTCGCGGGCCACGGAGCAGTCCCGTTGACAGCGCCCATGGCTTTGGCACACTGGACGCAACAACAAGATAACGAGTGTTTCCAATGAGTCGCCCTGCACCTGTCGTGCTGGTCCCCTCCTGTCAGCGGGAGCTTGGCCGCCACCCCTTTCACGTGGCCGGCAAGAAGTACCTCGACGCCGTGCGCATGGCCGGCTGCGTGCCCCTGGTGGTGCCCGGCGCCCTGCCTGAGGAACTGGACACCCTGCTGGACCTGGCCGATGGCCTGCTGCTGACCGGCTCTCCCTCCAACGTGCACCCCAGCCACTTTGGCGAAGAGGTGCTCGACCCCTCCCTGCCGCTGGACCCTGACCGCGACGCCTGGACGCTGCCCATCATCCGGCGCGCCTTGCGCGAGCGCGTGCCCGTGCTGGGCATCTGCCGGGGCTTCCAGGAGGTCAACGTGGCCATGGGCGGCTCGCTGCACCAGGCCGTGCACCAGCAGCCCGGCCTGCGTGACCATCGGGGCGATGGCACCCAGCCTGTCGAGATCGAATACGGCTTCTCGCACCCGGTGCACATCCAGGGTGGTGGCCTGCTCGAACGCACGCTCGACGGCGTCAGCGTGGTCGAGGACGGCCAGTTCATGGTCAACAGCCTCCACGGCCAGGGCGTGAACCGCCTGGCGCCCAACCTGCGCGCCGAGGCCCTGGCGCCCGACGGCGTGGTCGAGGCTTTCACCTGGACACCCGACGACGACCGCCCAGCGGCCTTCAGCTTGTGCCTGCAGTGGCACCCCGAGTGGCTGGCGGCCGAGAACCCCGTGTCCCGACGCCTGTTCGAGGCCTTCGGTGATGCCTGTCGAACGCACCGTGACCAACGATTGCAGCGATTGAACCGCTGAGCATTACCGAAAGACCCCATGCCGCCATCCTCCAGAGTGCCCACCTCCTTCAGTGACCTGGAACATTGGCTCGACGAGCGGCGGGTCACCGAGATCGAATGCCTGGTGCCGGACCTCACCGGCGTGGCGCGCGGCAAGATCCTGCCGCGCGAGAAGTTCACCGAAGACCGCGGCATGCGGCTGCCCGAGGCCATCGTCGCCATCGGCGTGACGGGCGAGTTCCCTGCCGAAGGGCCCTACTACGACGTCATCACCCCCACCGACCGGGACATGCACCTGCAGCCCGATCCGCGCACCGTGCGCATCGTGCCCTGGGCGTCTGACCCCACGGCCCAGGTGGTGCACGATTGTTATGACCGCGACGGCCACCTGATCCCCTACGCGCCGCGCTCCGTGCTCAAGCGCGTGTGCCAGTTGTATGCGGATCAGGGCTGGTCGCCCGTGGTGGCGCCTGAACTGGAGTTCTACCTGATCGAGCGCAGCATCGATCCCAACATGCCGCTGCGCCCGCCGCGTGGCCGCAGTGGCCGCGCCGAGACCTCGCGCCAGGCCTATTCCATCGACGCCGTCAACGAGTTCGACCCGCTGTTCGAGGACATCTACGCTTACTGCGAGCAGATGGAGCTGAACGTGGACACCCTGATCCACGAGGTGGGCGCGGGCCAGATGGAGATCAACTTCTTCCACGACCACCCGCTGGGCCTGGCCGACGAGGTGTTCTTCTTCAAGCGCACCATCCGCGAGGCCGCGCTGCGCCACGAGATGTACGCCACCTTCATGGCCAAGCCCATGGCCAACGAACCGGGCAGCGCCATGCACATCCACCAGAGCGTGGAGCGCGTGGACAACGGTGAGAACATCTTCAGCAACCCCGATGGCAGCCCCTCGAAGGCCTTCTACTGGTTCATCGGCGGGCTGCAGCGCTATGCGCCGGCGGCCATGGCCCTGTTCGCGCCCTACGTGAACAGTTACCGCCGCCTGGTGCGCTCCAACGCCGCGCCCATCAACATCCAGTGGGGCACCGACAACCGCACCGTGGGCATCCGCGCACCGGTGGCCACGCCCGCTTCGCGCCGCATCGAGAACCGCATCATCGGGGCCGATGCCAACCCCTACGTGGCCCTGGCCGCCACGCTGGCCTGCGGCTACCTGGGCATGACAAGGCAGATCGAGCCCACGCCCGAATGCCGGGGCGATGCCTACCTGGCCGATTTCCAGCTGCCGCGCAGCCTGGGCGAGGCCGTGGCCCAGCTGCGCGACGAGGCCGATCTGGCGCAGATCCTGGGGCAGGACTTCATCACCGTCTACTCCGAGATCAAGGACGTGGAACATGCCGAGTTCATGAAGGTGATCTCGCCGTGGGAGCGCGAGCACCTGCTGCTGCATGTCTGACACACCGAGGCATTACAAAGAGAAGCATGGAGACCGCATGAGCACCCTGGACCGCACCACCAAGGACTGGCAGGCCGCCGATGCCGCCCACTTCCTGCACCCCTTCACCGACCACCAGGCCCTGGCCGCCAAGGGCTCGCGCATCATCACGCGCGGCGAGGGCGTGTGGCTGTGGGACAGCGAAGGCCAGCAGATCTTCGACGCGATGAGCGGCCTGTGGTGCGTGAACGTGGGCTATGGCCGGCAGGAGCTGATCGACGCGGCCACGCAGCAGTTGCAGACACTGCCCTTCTACAACGCCTTCTTCCAGACGGCCACGCCGCCGTCCATCGCGCTGGCCGAGAAGCTGGCGCAGCTCAGCCCGCCGCAGTTCCAGCATGTGTTCTTCAGCGGTTCGGGCTCGGAGGGCAACGACACGGTGGTGCGCCTGGTGCGCCGCTACTGGGATCTGCAGGGGCAGCCGGGCCGGCACACCATCATCAGCCGGTTGAATGCGTACCACGGCTCCACCATGGCCGGCGCTTCACTGGGGGGCATGGTGGACATGCACGCGCAGGGCGGCCTGCCCATCCCGGGCATCGTGCACATTGACCAGCCCTATTTCGCAGCACTGGGCCAGCCGGGCGAAAACCGCGATGACTTCGGGCGCCGCGCTGCCTCGTGGCTGGAGTACAAGATCCTGGAGGTGGGCGCTGACAAGGTGGCCGCCTTCATCGGCGAGCCGGTGCAGGGCGCGGGCGGTGTCATCATCCCGCCCGACAGCTACTGGCCTGAGATCCAGCGCATCTGCGACAAGTACGGCGTGCTGCTGGTGTCCGACGAGGTGATCTGCGGTTTCGGGCGCACGGGCCAATGGTTCGGCTGCGAGCACTTCGGTGTGCGGCCCGACCTGATCACCTTCGCCAAGGGCGTGAGCTCGGGCTACATCCCGCTGGGCGGGGTGCTGGTGGGCAGCCGCGTGGCGCGCACCTTGATCGACGAGGGCGGCGAGTTCAACCACGGCTACACCTACAGCGGCCACCCGGTGGCTTGCGCGGTGGCACTGGCCAACCTGGACGTGATCGAGCGCGAAGGCCTGGTGCGGCGCGTGCACGACGACACCGGCCCTTACCTGGCGCAGCAGTTCGCCGCGTTGCAGGATCACCCGCTGGTGGGCGAGGCCGAGACCTGCGGGCTGATGGGGGCAATCCGCCTGGTGCGGCGCCAGGCCGAGGGTGATCGGCGGGCTGAGCCCTTCGATCCAGCCTTGTCGGTGGGCATGGTGTGCCGCGGCCATTGCTTCAGCCATGGCCTGATCATGCGCGCCGTGGGCGACCGCATGATCATCGCACCGCCGTTGATCCTCACGCGCGAGTTAATCGACGAGATGATGGCCCGCATCCGCCGCTGTCTGGAGCTGACCTGGGTGGATGTGCAGCAGCGCGGCTGGGTGTGACGCCGCCGGCCCGCGTAAAGCTCAGACTTTGCCGTCCAGCCACTGCGTGATCGGCGCCCATTGCGCCAGGTCTTTCTCGACCTTGCCGGGCGCCACATCGAACAGCGTCAGGCCGTGCGCGGCCAGATGGGCGTAGTTTTGCGTGTCGCGCAGCAGGCCCAGCACGGGCACGTCCAGCGTGGCCAAAAACTCGCGCAGGTGCTCGGTGGCCTTGGTGTGGTCCTTGATGCGGTTGCCGACCACGGCGATGCGCACCTTGTCCGAGCGCTTGCGGCCCACCAGGTCGGCGATGAACTCGCGCGTGGGGTAGATGTCGAACACGCTGGCCTGCAGCGGGATCAGCACCAGGTCGGCCAGCTTCATCACCGCGTCCACCTTTTTGCCGTGCAGGCCGGCGGGCGTGTCCAGCACGACGTGGGTGGTGCCCTTGGGCGGCTTGGCGATCTCGTCCTGGTCGATGTTCCAGGCGGTGATGGGCGCCAGGTTGGGCGGGCGCAGCGTCAGCCACAGCTGTGAGGATTGCTGGCGGTCGATGTCGCCCAGCATCACGGCGTGCCCCTGGTTGGCCCAGTAGCCCGCGACATTGCTCGACAGCGTGGACTTGCCCACGCCTCCCTTGGGATTGGCGACCACGATCACCGGCATGCTGCGTGTCCTCTCGGTTGTTCAGGATGGACGGGGGTGTCGTCAACTATATGCCATGCCGGGCCCTTGGGGCTGCAAGGCGCGCCCTGATTGGCTAGAGTGGGGGCACGGGCGGTGCAGGGCGCCGCCCCTTGCCCAGTTTCAAGACGAGGAGCCGCGCCATGACCGACACCCTTTCGCCACCCACGGGCCAGGCCCTGATCTGGCACGACCGCGCCGACGCCCTGATCGCCGAGGGCCGGGTCGACGGCCGGGCGCTGGTCGAGGGCCAGCGCGTCAAGGCCGTGGCCGAGGAGACCTTCGAGTGCCGCTCGCCCATCGACGGCCGCCTGCTGACCCCGGTGGTGCGGGGCCGTCAGGCCGACATCGACCTGGCCGTGGGCTCGGCCCGCCGCGCCTTCGAGGATGGCCGCTGGCGCCGCCAGCCCCCTGCCGCCCGCAAGCGCGTGCTGCAGCGCTTCGCCGAGCTGATCACCCAGCACAAGGACGAGCTGGCGCTGCTGGAGACGCTGGACATGGGCAAGCCCATCCAGTACAGCCTGGCGGTGGACGTGCCCGCCGCCGCCCGCTGCATCGCCTGGTACGCCGAGGCCATCGACAAGGTCTACGGCGAGATCGCGCCGACCGGGGACAACGCACTGGCGCTGATCCAGCGCGAGCCGGTGGGCGTGGTGGGCGCCATCGTGCCCTGGAACTACCCGATGATCATGGCCGCCTGGAAGATCGGCCCGGCGCTGGCCACGGGCAACAGTGTGGTGCTCAAGCCATCCGAAAAATCCCCCTTGAGCGCACTGCGCCTGGCCGAACTGGCGCTCAAAGCTGGCCTGCCCGAAGGCGTGTTCAACGTGGTGCCAGGTTTCGGTTCGGAGGCGGGCGAAGCGCTGGCCATGCACCTCGATGTGGACGCACTGGGCTTCACCGGCTCCACCCGCGTGGGCCGCAAGATGCTGGAGTACGCGGGCCGCAGCAACCTCAAGCGCGTGTTCAACGAGCTGGGCGGCAAGTCGGCCTTCGTGGTTTTCGACGACAGCGATGCCCTGGAGCGCGCCGCGCAGACGGTGGCCGGCTCCATCTTCTTCAACCAGGGCGAATCGTGCAACGCGCCCTCGCGCCTGCTGGTGCACGACAGCATCGCCGACGAGTTCGTGAAGCAGGTGGTGGCACAGACGCCGGCCTACCAGCCCTCCGACCCCCTGGATCCCCACACCGTGATGGGCGCGCTGGTCGATGAAGGCCAGCTGCGCACCGTGCTGGGCTACATCGAGGCCGGCCACAAGGACGGCGCCCAGTGCGTTGCGGGCGGCACCCAGGCCCGGGCCGAGACGGGCGGCTTCTACGTCACGCCCACCGTGTTCGACGGTGTGCGCAACGACATGCTGATCGCCAAGGAAGAGATCTTCGGGCCCGTGCTCAGCGTGATCCGCTTCAAGGACGAGGCCGAGGCCATCGCGCTGGCCAATCAGTCCAGCTACGGGCTGCAGGCCAGCGTGTGGAGCAGCCACATCGACCGCGCGCACCGCGTGGCCCGCGCGCTGCGCGCCGGCACCGTGCACGTCAACCAGTACGACGAGGACGACATCACCGTGCCTTTCGGTGGTGTCAAGCAATCGGGCAACGGGCGCGACAAGTCGCTGCACGCGCTGGACAAGTACACGGATCTCAAGACCACCTGGGTGCGCATCGATTGATGCAGCAGGCAGGGCTGGGCGGGATCAACCCATCAGCGCCACGCCCTTGACCTGCGCGAACACGGGCTGACCAGGCGCCAGGTTCAGATGCTCGCAGGAGCGGCGTGTGAGGCGCGCCAGCAGCAGGGCGCCGCTGGGTTGCGTGTCGGGTGCGCCCAGCATCAGCTGCAGGGTCACGGTGTCGGGGCCGTCGTCGCGCAGGCTGGCCACGGTGGCCGGCAGGATGTTGACGATGCTGCTGTCGGCAGCGCGGCTCCGGGCCACGCTCACATCTCGCGCCAGCACCCGCACGCGCACGCGCTGGCCCACGGCGGCCTGCGACAGGCCTGCCCACAGCGACAGGCCGTCCACATCCAGCCGGCTCTGCCCATACGCAGGCTCATGCGCGGCCACGGTGGCCTCGACCACGGCGGCGGCCTCGTCCAGGTGGCTCAGGGGCAGGTCCAGGCGCGAGAACAGCTCGGCCGGCGTGCCGGTGGCGCGCACGCGGCCGGCCTCCATCAGCACCAGGTGGTCGGCCAGGCGGGCGGCCTCGTCCAGCGCGTGCGTCACGTAGACCACGGGCAGGCCGGCTTGGGCGTTGAGCCGTTCCAGAAAGGGCAGCACCTCGGCCTTGCGGGCGGTGTCCAGCGCAGAGAGGGGCTCGTCCATCAGCAGCAGGCGCGGGCTGGTCAGCAGCGCGCGGGCGATGGCCACGCGCTGGCGCTCGCCGCCTGAGAGGTGCTCGGGCCGGCGCTCCATCAGGTGGCCGATGCCCAGCAGGTCTACCGCGTCGTCGAGGGTCACGTGCCGTTCGGCGACGGGGGTGCGCTTGAGACCGTAGTCCAGGTTGGCGCGCACGCTCAGGTGCGCAAAAAGGCTGGCCTCCTGGAACACCACGCCGATGGGGCGGCGGTGCACGGGTACCCAGGTGCGCTGCGCATCGTCCTGCCAGCACTGATCGCCGATCACCACGCGGCCCTGTGCCCGCGACAGACCGGCCAAGGCGCGCAGCACCGTGGTCTTCCCGCAGCCCGAGGGGCCCAGCAGCACGCTCACGCCCCGGCCGGGCAGGCGCAGCATCACGTCCAGGCTGAAGCCGGGGTAGGCCAGGGCCAGATCGGCGTGGATGTATTCAAGGGCGCGGAGATCAGACACGACCTGCCCCTACGCTGGCACCGGCCCGCAGCCCGCCCAGCCGCCCGTTGAACAGGTACAGGGCCAGCATCACCCCGAAGCCGAAGACCACCATGCCACCGGCCAGCACATGAGCCTTGGCCATCTCCAGGGCCTCCACATGGCCATACAGCGCCACCGACAGCACGCGCGTGGCGCCGGGGATGTTGCCGCCCATCATCAGCACCACGCCGAACTCGCCCACCGTGTGCGCGAAGCCCAGCACGCTGGCCGTGAGAAAGCCCGGCGCGGCCAGCGGCAGCGCGACGGTGACGAAGCGGTCCCACGGGCTGGCGCGCAGGGTGGCGGCGGCCTCTAGCGGGCGCGTGCCCACGGCCTCGAAGGCCTGGTGCAGCGGCTGCACCACGAAGGGCAGGGAATGCAGCACCGAGGCCACCACCAGCCCCGTGAAGGTAAAAGGCAGCAGCCCAAGGCCCATGGACTGTGTCAGCTGGCCGATCGGGCCTTGCGCGCCCATCAGCATCAGCAGGTAAAAGCCGATCACCGTGGGCGGCAGCACCAGGGGCAACGCCACCACGGCCGCCACCATGCCCTTGAGGCGCGATTGCGTGCGCGCCAGCCACCACGCCACCGGCGTGCCCAGCATGAGCAGCAGCACCGTGGTCAGGCCCGCCAGCTTGGCGGTCAGGACCAGGGCCTGAATGTCTTCGGGATCGAGCACGCGGGTACTGCTGCGTTGCCGATGTGGGATGCTGTCTTACCTTACAGTCCGTAGCCGTAGGACTTGATCACGGCCTTGGCCGCGTCGCCGCGCAGGTAGGTCATCAGGGCTTGGGCGGCGGCCTTGTCGGCACCTTTGTTGAGCAGGGCTGCATCCTGCAGGATGGGGGTGTAAAGCTTGGCAGGCACCACCCACATCGAGCCCACGGCGGGCTTGTCCGGCGGGGCCACCTGCGACAGGGCCACGAAGCCCAGCTCCGCGTTGCCGGTGGACACGAACTGGTGTGCCTGGCCGATGCTCTCGCCCTGCACGATCTTGGCCGACAGGCTGTCGTACAGGCCCAGGGCCTTGAGCGTCTCGACGGCGGCAGCCCCGTAGGGCGCCAGCTTGGGGTTGGCGATGGCCAGGTGAGTGAAGTTGCCCTTCTTGAGCACCTCGCCCTGGGCATTGACGCCATCGGGCTTGGTGCTCCACAGCACCAGCTTGCCGGTGGCGTAGGTGAAGGTCTGGCCCTTCACGGCCAGGCCTTCGTCCACCAGCTTGCGCGGGGTCTCGTCATCGGCGGCGAGCAGGATCTCGAAGGGCGCGCCGGCCTTGATCTGTGTGTAGAACTTGCCGGTGGAGCCCACGATGGCCACGGCCTTGTGCCCGGTGGCCGCTTCGAAGTTGGCGGCGATCTTCTGGAAC
The DNA here is from genome assembly GCF_049274795.1 of Aquabacterium sp. Taxonomy (GTDB): domain Bacteria; phylum Pseudomonadota; class Gammaproteobacteria; order Burkholderiales; family Burkholderiaceae_C; genus Aquabacterium. The sequence continues at coordinate 80,400 of NZ_JBASTH010000042.1, read as the reverse complement.
GGCGCGGCGAAGTTGGCGGCCACGGCCACCTGCACCTCGTCGGCCCATGTCAGGCTGGCACCCAAGGCCAGGCAGACACCCACGGCCACATGGCGTGTGCGGTTCCAGATCTTCATGGAGAACTCCTTTGGCGGGGCCGGAAGTAGCGGCCCGGATTGGCAGGCGGCCACCCTTTTGGGCTCAGGCCGTTATGTTCATGATGATACAGCGCTGCCCGAGGGCTTTCAGCGGGCTCACGTGTTCAGTCGCGGATGAGGCGGGACAGTGCGGCGATGTCCTTGGCGGCCGCCTCGGCGGCCTTGGCCTCGATGGCCCGGTAGCGCGTCACGATGGCCTGGCCCACCTCGGTGAGCGTGGCGCCGCCGCCGTGGGCGCCGCCCGTGGCGGTGTTGATGGCCGGGGAGGTGAGCGCCCGGTTCATCTCATCGACCAGCACCCAGGCCCGCCGGTAGGACATGCCGAACTCGCGCGCCGCGGCCGAGATCGAGCCCGTGGCGGCAATGGCCTCCAGCAGCGCCACCTTGCCGGGGCCGATGGCGATGGTGCTGTCGCGGTAGACACGCAGGCGGAACTGCACTTTGGGCTTCATGCACTGCATTGTCCACGGGAGGGCCTGTTCGCCGTCACATGGGCACGGTGTAGATCGATTCGTCCATCAGGTCCACGCCGCAGGCCAGCGTCTCCACCCAGTCGATGAACTGCTCTACGGCTTCGCCCACCAGTGGCGCGCCATGCTGCGGTGCGATCATGTCGATGGGCAGTGTGCGCACCATGCGCGCCCATAGCCGCAGGATCTTGTTGGACACCATGTAGCGCCGGTGAAAGGCCTCCATCCCTGGCGGCATGGGGCTGAGCGACCGGATGGCGCGTGCGGCCTGCGCCCCGTTCAGCATCGACACGCCCAGGTCGCCCGAGAACAGGATGCGGCTGATCGGGTCGTAGAACTGGAAGTTGCCTTCGGCGTGCATGAAGTGCGCAGGCAGGGCCAGCAGGTGGGTGGTGCCGATGGGGATCCGCGTGCCCCGGTCCGGGATGCCCACGATGCGGCCCGTGGTCTTGCCCGGCTTGCAGAAGTGCGGCACGAAGCGCTCCCACAAGGTCGACACGTACAGTTTCGCATCGGGCGTGGCGGTCATCCAGCGGTCCAGCGAGGCGATGATGTCCGGATCGGCATGCGAGGCCAGGATCGCGGACAGCCGGTTGGGCGGGAAATGCCGCGACATGCCCAGGTACAGCTCGCCATAGGCCAGGTTGCCACCCGGGTCGATGATGGCACCGGTGTGACGGTGCACGATCAGGAACTGGTTGGCCTGCACCGCATCGCCCCCTTCCTTGCACAGGTCGGAAAACATCAGGCAGGCGTGGTCGCCGTGGCGGAACAGTTCGGTGGGCATGGGCGTCTCATGGGCGTTGACGGTGATTCTGGGGGCGCCATCCCGTGGTGTGATCAAGCGAGCGTCGCATTCTGAGGGGAAACGGCGCGAAGCTTGATCCCCGTCACAAGTGCTTCACAAGGCTTTGCTACGGTGCCGCCTGTCGTCCTGACTGGCGCCTTCGCCGGCGTCTTTGGCCATGTCGCACCCTTCCGATACCGATACCCCCGCTTTCGCGGCCACGCAGCCGCAACCGCTGTCGCCCCAGGCCCCCTTGCCGCACCGCAAGGTGATCCGCTCGTGGCTGGTGCCGCTGGTGGAGCGCACCACCGCCTATGCCGTGCTGCTGCTGTGCGTGGACTACGTGCTGCTGGGCACCGCGCTGGCCGCCACGGTGTTCCTCAAGCCCCTGTGGCTCAAGCTGCTCAGTGGTCTGCTGGCCGGCTTTGTGGTGGGGCGCCTGTTCATCATCGGGCACGACGCCTGCCACCAGAGCCTCACGCCGCGCCGGGGCCTGAACCGCTGGCTGGGCCGCATCGCCTTCCTGCCCTCGCTCACGGCCTACAGCCTGTGGGACATGGGGCACAACACCGTGCACCACGGCTTCACCAACCTCAAAGGCGTGGATTTCGTGTGGGCGCCGCTCACGCAGGCCGAGTACCAGGCCCTGTCGCCGGGCCGCCGCTTCATGGAGCGCCTGTACCGCAGCGGCTGGGGCCCGGGCCTGTACTACATGATCGAGATCTGGTGGAAGAAGATGATGTTCCCCAGCCAGGCCTCGTCCGGCGGCACGCACCGCCCCATCTTCACGCGTGATTGCCTGCTGGTGACCGGCTTTGCCGCGCTGTGGCTGGGCGGCATCGTGTGGGCCGCGCTGGCCACGGGCCAGTCCCCGTGGCTGCTGGGCCTGATCGGCTTCGTGCTGCCGCTGCTGTTCTGGTTCACGATGATGGGCTTCGTGATCTATGGCCACCACACGCACGTGCGTGTGCAATGGCATGACGACCGCGCCGCCTGGCAGCGCGCCCAGCCCTTCGTGTCCACCACCGTGCACCTGACCTTCCCCGTGAAGATCGGCGCGCTGATGCACCACATCATGGAGCACACGGCGCATCACGTGGACATGAGCATCCCGCTGTACAAGCTCAAGAGCGCCCAGGCCATGCTGGAGCACCTGCTGCCCGAGCGCATCATCATCCAGCGCTTCTCGTGGGGCTGGTATTTTGATACCGCGCGGGCCTGCAAGCTCTACGACTTCACGCGCCAGTGCTGGACCGATTTCGCGGGCCGGGCCACGAGCGAGCCACGTGTGGTGTTGGCTGCGGCCTGATCATGGGGTTGCGCAGAGCGCTCAGCGCCCTGCGCCGCCGAACAGCAGCACAGCCACGGCCACCCCCAGCACCGCCACCACGCCGGCCAGCCACAGCGTGCGCACACGGTTGATCTCGGCGCGGCGGATCAGCTGCGTGTTCTGCTCGGCCAGCTCCTTGATCAACTGCGACGAGGCCATCATCTGCGCATGCAGATCCGCCATCGTGGCTTCCAGCGTGGCCACGCGCGTTTCCAGCGGCGATGCGGGAGCCTGCGTGCTTGTCGATGCCGGTGCTGGCTTGGACGTCACTTTGCGCCCCACCGTGTCCCACAGCTTGCTGGCGCCTTCTGCCACCTTGGGCGCATTGCGGATCACATCGGACCATGGCACGGCCTGAAGAACGGTCAACCAGCTGATGGCCATCTGCGAAACCTCCGGGGGCGGGATGCTGTGGGACCAGTGTAGCGGCGCACCGATGTCAGGTGTTCCGAGGGGCAAACATGATGATGGCCATGCCGGCAATGGCCACGGCGGCACCGAGCATGTCCCACGATGTGGGGCGGATCCCATCGACCGCCCACAGCCAGATCACGGCCACGAAGATGTACACGCCCCCGTAGGCGGCATACACGCGCCCGGAGGCCGCTGGGTGCAGCGACAGCAGCCAGGCGAAGGCCGCCAGGCTGATCGCCCCGGGCACCAGCCACCAGATGCTGCGGCCCTGTGTGAGCCACAGGGTGGGCAGGTAGCAGCCGACGATCTCGGCGACGGCGGTGATCAGGAAGAGAAGGGCGGTTTTCAGCTCAGGCATGGTTGGTACGGCGTGGTCGATGCCTGCGAAGGTGAGGCTCAGCACGCATCATGCCGGATGCAGGTGCACGGCCAGCCAGAGCGCGCCCTCGGAGGCCTGCTCGACCGTGTGGGGCGTGCCGGCGGGCAGGAAGACATGGTCCCCGGCCTTGATCTCCAAACGTTGCCCGGCGACCGTCAAGATGGCTTCGCCGTGAACCAGCAAGACCCACTCATCCTGCGTTTGCACATACGGCGTGGGTGACAGCCGGGCCGAGCTGACGATGCGCTCGACGACCAGGTTGCGATGCCGCAACAGCTCATCGAACCGTTCGTCCTCTGCCGGTGGCAAGGCGTCCGTGAAGAGATGGCCCAGGCGGTAGAGCGGCGGGTTCTGGGGTGTCATGGTCATGGTGTGCCGTGCGGTATGTCAGCCGATGGCGCTGCGCAGGTTGATCCGCGCCTGGGCCTCAAGCTCGGTCCTGAAATGATCCGTGCTGTAGATGTGTGGCCGTGCCAGAAAGCTGCTCAGGACTTCCTTGCGCTTGACCTTGTACACGTCGCTGGGTACCCAGCTGTACTCGATGGCCACCTGCCGGTCGTACTCCTGAAACCGCGCTGGTGTGGCGCCTAGGATGGCCAGGTCGATGTCCACGAGCAGTTGCTGATCGGCCTCCGTGGGGATGGCGCTGTGCAGGGTGGCCATGATGAGTGCGTGCACGCGCGCCTTCACCGGATCGGTGGCGCCGGCCTGGGTCAGGGCCTGGCGCGCCCACTCGGCGCTGCGGCGTTCGTTGTCCGGACCGTGAAGATCGTAGACAGCATCATGAAACCACAGCGCGATCTCGACCTCGCCAGGGTGATTCGCCACATCGATCACCCTTGAGAAATGGCCGATGCATTCATCCAGGTGCTGCCGTGTGTGATAGCTGCGGTGCGGCTCATCGTAGGCTTTGATGAGCCGCTCGAACTGCGCTGTATCGCCTTGCAGGGACAGGTGCGCCCACGCGCGGTCCCAGGATGCTTTCAGTGCTTCCATGTGATGGTGCGCGGGCGTGGCAGCTCAGGTCGACGCATCCGACCACACCGCAAATTCGTTGCCGGCCGGTTCTGTGAAGTGAAAGCGCCGTCCACCCGGAAAGGCGAAGATGGGTTTGATGATGGCCCCCCCGGCGTCGGCCACCTTGGCCAGGGTGCCTTCAAGATCCTTGCTGTAAAAGACCAGCAAGGCCGCGCCGTGCTCGGTCGACGACTTCAGGCTGGCCTTGAAGAAGCCGCCATCGAGCCCTTGTCCGGAGAAGGCTGTGTACTCAGGCCCATAGTCCACGAACGACCAGTTGAAGGCGCGCTGGAAAAACGACTTCGTGGCGGACAGGTCCGCAGAGGCGAACTCGACGTAGTTGAGCTTCTCGTGTTCATGCATTGGAGTTGACCCATTTCCGTGGATGGTTATTGACTTGATTCTCAAGCCATCGCAACGAGCATTTTGCGCTCGCTGACGTCGGGCTGGATGATGACTTCCTGGGGCTGCTGTGGCGACGGCGGGTGTTGTACCAACCCTCGATCCAGGTGAAGACGGCCATGCGGGCCTGGGCTCGGGTTTGCGTTGGGCAAGGGCCATGTTCAACGCCAACAGGGCAAGTTCGCTCGTCATGTTGTCTCCGATGGCCCAGCCCACCACGCGCCGACTCCAGACATCCACCACCACGGCCAGATACACGAAGCCCACCCAGGTTGGGATGTAGGTCATGTCGGCCACCCACAGCTTCGCGTGGCACACGCGGCTGCGCGAGGCCGGCTCGATGCTGCCGGCCGAGGTGCCGCTGCCGGTGCTCAGCGCGGCCTGAGCGCCAAATGGTCCATACTCACGCCATCGCACAACTGGCGACGAGAGGTGGGCAACCACCGTGAAGTGCGATCTCTGCAAGCCGCGCGCCTGGGCACCTTCCACCTTTGCCATGCAAGAAGGAGCCCCATGCGCACCACCGTTTCCATCCACGGCCTGCAGGTCTACGGCTACCACGGCCTGTTCGACGAAGAGCGTCGCCTCGGCCAGAAGTTCCTCTTCGATGTCCGCTGCCAACTGGTCGACGTGCCCACGCACCAGGACGATCAGCTCGACCACTCGGTTGGGTACGACGTGCTGGCCAACGAGGTGTCCAGCATCTCCGCCGCGCAGAAGTACAAGACCGTCGAGGCGCTGGCCGAGACCGTCGCCCGCACCCTGCTGGCGCGCTACAGCGTCATGGCCGCGCTGGACATCAAGGTCGCCAAGCTGAGCCCGCCCATGGCCCATGCCTTGACATCGGCCACCGTGGAGGTATCGCTCAGGCGAGACGAGATCCGCGGGCCAGGTCCACAAACGCCTTGAGGTAATCGATCTCGATGTCGGCCTCGCGGGCGCCCAGGTAGATCTGCTTGGCGATGCCCTTGGGGCCCAGGCGCACAGGCACGACGTTCATCTGGTCGGCGTACTCCTTCACCAGCCAGCGCGGCAGCGCGGCCACGCCCCGCCCACTGGCCACCATCTGCAGCATGATGTCCGTGGTCTCGATGGCCTTGTGGCGCTTGGGTGAGATGCCCGCTGGCATCAGGAACTGCGTGTAGATGTCGAGCCGGTCGGAGGGGACCGGGTAGCTGATCAGCACTTCCTGGGTCAGTTGCCGGGGCTTCACATAGGCCGCCGAGGCCAGGGCATGCCCCTTGGCCACCACCAGCACCTGCTCATAGTCGAACACCGGCTCGAAATGAAGGCCCGGCTTGTAGAGCGGGTCAGGCGTCACCAGCAGGTCGATCTCGTAGCCAAACAGGGCGCCAATACCGCCGAACTGGAACTTCTGCTTCACGTCCACTTCCACGTCCGGCCAAGCAGCGAGGTAGGGAGAGACCACCTTGAGCAGCCATTGGTAGCAAGGATGGCATTCCATGCCGATGCGCAGCGCCCCGCGCTCGCCCTGTGCGAACTGGCCCAGGCGCTCTTCAGCCAGATCAAGCTGGGGCAGCACACGGTTCGCCACGGCCAGCAGGTACTCGCCAGCCTGCGTCAGCCTCAGGCTGCGCCCCTCGCGCAACCAGATGTCCGTGCCCAGTTGCTGCTCCAGCTTCTTCATGCTGTGGCTCAAGGCCGACTGGGTGAGGTTCAGCACGCCCGCAGCGGCCGTCAATGACCCCTGCTTCTCGACCTGCTGCACGACGCTGAGATGGATGCGCTCAAGCATTCAATGATTTTCATTCATGGATACGTGAATTAAAACCATTTTACTTCATCGAACAAGGTCCATACCATCGCAGCCATGAAAGCAGCAATGACACGGCCACTGCGCGTGGTAGCGGTTTCCGGCGGGCTGCAAAGCCCCTCCAAATCGGCAGGCCTGGCCAGGCACCTGCTGGAGCTGATCGCTGACCAGGTGCCGTGCCAGCAACGCCTGGTCGAACTGGGGCAACTGGCGCCGCAGTTCACGGGTGCGGTCTGGCGTTCCCAACTGCCCGACACCGTGGAGCGGGAACTGGCCGCAGTTGAGCAGGCTGACGTGCTGGTGGTGGCCACCCCGGTCTTCCGTGGCTCGTACACGGGCCTGTTCAAGCACTTCTTCGACTTGATCGGGCAGGACGCCTTGATCGACAAGCCGGTGTTGTTGGCCGCCACCGGCGGCAGCGAACGCCATGCCTTGGTGATCGACCACCAGTTGCGGCCGCTGTTCAGCTTTTTCCAGGCGCGCACCTTGCCGCTGGGCGTCTATGCCACCGACAAGGATTTCGTGGATTACCGCCTGCGCGACGAAGCCTTGATCGAGCGGGCCACGCTGGCGGTCCAAAGGGCATTGCCCTTGATCGAATTGACGCGCCACGCCAGCCCTTGTGCCGCAGAGCAAATGCTCGCGGCCTGAAACAAGACCCGGCTTTTATTCCAGAACATCAGTGCAGCAGATCATGATGAACGAAGACTTTACTTTCAGCCTCAAGAGCATCTGGTTCGATGAAGACTACCAGCCATCGGGCGGTACGCGCATCACCACCAACTTTGCCAACCTGGCGCGTGGAGAGAGCCGGCAACAGAACCTGCGCAACACGTTGAGGATGATCGACAACCGCTTCAACGCTCTGGCGCATTGGGACAACCCGACGGGAGACCGCTACGCCGTCGAACTTGAGATCATCTCCGTCGAGATGAGCATCGGCGCCAAAGGCAGCCATGGTGTATTTCCGCTGATCGAGATACTGAATATCTGGATTCTCGACAAGAAGCTGAACAAGCGCATCGACGGCATTGCTGGCAACAACTTCTCATCCTATGTGCGCGACTACGACTTCAGTGTCTTGCTCCCGGCGCACAACCTCCATCGGGCAGAGTTCAGTACGCCAGGCGATTTCGGAGATCTGCATGGGAAGCTGTTCAAGCATTTTGCCAATTCGAGCACCTACAAGGAGCGCTTCAACAAGCGCCCGGTCATCTGCATCAGCGCATCGACCAGCAAGACTTATCAGCGAACCGGGAATGAGCACCCTGTTCTGGGCTTCGAGTACCAGCAGAACGAACTGTCCTCGACCGATCAGTACTTCGCGAAAATGGGGATGCAGGTGCGCTTCTTCATGCCGCCAAACAGTGTTGCGCCCTTGGCCTTCTACTTCTTTGGCGACCTGCTGAGCGACTACACCGCTCTGGAGTTGATCGGCACCATCAGCACGATGGAGACCTTCCAGAAGATCTATCGCCCGGAGATCTACAACGCCAATTCTGCGGCGGGCAAGCTCTATCAACCGAGCCTGAAGTACCTGGATTACTCGTTGACGCAAATTGTCTATGACCGGGAAGAGCGCAGCCAGTTGGCGGTCAAGCAGGGCAAGTTCACGGAAGAAAACTTCATCAAGCCGTACAAGAACGTGCTTGACCAGTGGGCAGCCAATTTTGCGCACTGACCCCACCCCTATTTGCCTCAAAGGAATCCACAGATGTTTGAAACCTCCATCGCCGGCAGCCTGCCCAAACCCTCCTGGCTGGCTGAAACCAACAAGCTCTGGCCCAAGTGGGCGGCTGAAGGCGATGCGCTTCTTCAAGCCAAGGCCGATGCGACCCTGCTGTGGATCAAGGCCCAGGAAGATGCAGGTCTGGACATCGTGTGCGACGGCGAGCAATCGCGACAGCACTTCGTGCACGGCTTCCTGGAGCAGGTCGAGGGCATCGACTTCGACAACAAAGTGAAGATGGGCATCCGCGACAACCGCTATGACGCGATGGTGCCGCAGGTGGTCTCAACCCTGCGCCTGAGAGGCCGCGTGCATGCCTTCGAAGCGCAACTGGCACGCGCGCATACCAAGAAGAAGCTGAAGTTCACCCTGCCCGGCCCGATGACCATCGTCGACACGGTGGCGGACCGCTTCTACGGCGGCAATGCCGAAGGACGGGTCAAGATGGCCTTCGCCTTTGCCGAACTGCTCAACCAGGAGGCCCTGGCGCTGCAGGCCGACGGCGTGGACATCATCCAGTTCGACGAGCCCGCCTTCAATGTCTACATGAAGGATGCCGCAGACTGGGGCGTGCAGGCGCTTGGGCGCGCAGCACAGGGCCTGACCTGCAAGACGGCGGTGCACATCTGCTACGGCTACGGCATCAAGGCCAACACCGACTGGAAGAGCACCCTGGGCGAAGAATGGCGCCAGTACGAGCTGGTGTTCCCTGCGCTGGCCAAGAGCCGCATCGACCAGGTGAGCCTGGAATGCATCCACTCGCATGTGCCGCCCGACCTGATGAAGCTGCTGGAAGGCAAGGACGTGCTGGTCGGCGTGATCGATGTGGCCAGCGACGTGGTCGAGACACCCGAGGAGGTGGCCGACACCATCGGCCAGGCACTGCAGTTCGTTCCGAAGGACCGTCTGTTCCCCTGCACGAATTGCGGCCTGGCGCCCATGGCACGGGACGTGGCGTGGCGCAAGCTGCAGGCCTTGGCGAAAGGCACGAGGCTGGCCAAGGAACGGTTCACCAAGGCGTGATGCCTTAACGGCTACGAAGCGCCGCCCCCGATACCCCCATCACATCGACCACTGCATCGACAGGAAGTACCGCCTGTCGGGCATGGGATAGACGGTCTGGCTGTAGGCCTTGGTGGTGTAGACCTCGTTGAACAGGTTCTGGATGCCCAGGGTCAGGCTCAGGCCGTGCACCGGCCCCAGGCGGGGCTGCCAGCGCAGTTGGGTGTCCACCACCCGGTAGGCATCCAGCCTGGGCAGCTCATTGGCCCAGTCGTTGCCGTCGTAGCGCCCCCCCACGAAGCGCGCATTCACCGACCAGGACAGCTCAGGCATCAGCCGCAGCCACGCGGCCCCGCTCACCGTGTGGCGGGCCACCAGCGGTACATCGCTGTCCAGCCCGGTGAAGGTGGGCTTCACGTAGGCCCACTGCAGCTGCAGCTTGACGCGGGAATCCGGCACCCAGGTCACGTCCAGCTCGCGCCCCTGGCGCCGGGTCTGCCACGGGTAATTGCGGTTGTAGGAGTCGCCACCCGCCTCGATGGGGCCGTAGTAGATCTCGTCGTCGATGCGCATGTCGAACGTGCTCACAGCCAGTTGCCATTGCGGCGAGGGCTCAAAGCGCAGGCCGATTTCGCGCGTGCGGCCATGCTGGGGCCGCAGATCAGGGGTGGCCTTGGCCAGCTCGTCGAGGTTGGGCAGGCGCGTGTGGCGGCTGATGCTGGCAAAGGGCTCCAGGCCCATCGGCAAACGCCAGCTCCAGCCCAGCTCGCTGCTGCGCTGGCTCCAGCGGCGCTTGTCTTCGGCGTCGAGGCTGCCGAACTGGTAGCGCTGCTCACGCACACGCATGGTGTCCAGGCGCACGCCAGCATGCACCTGCATGCCCTGCACGGGCGATAGCTGCACATCCACATAGCGGGCCCGGGTGCGCGCCTGGCCGGTCATCTCCGTGGTCGGCTCTTGCAGGCCACCTTCTGCCCGGCGGTAGTGCCCATCGGAAGATTCCAGGCCGAACATCACCGACTGCGGCAGGCCGCGCCATTTGGTGGTGAAGGTCTGTGTGACCTGCATCCAGTCACGCTCGGAGCGGATGTTGTTGAGCTGATCCTTGATCTGCTCGGCCACCTCATAGCCAGGAAAGTTCAGGGGCTCGAAACCGATCAGGTAAGGATTGCGACGCTCACGGTGCGTGAACGCCACCGCCAAGCGCGACCATTCGTTGCTGATCGACAGGCCCGCGCCATGGCGCGTGTCGTCCGTCTCGCCCCCGTCGTACAGCGATGCCGCACGGCGCCGCTGTGATGAGGTGCCCTTGAGCGCCTCGATCGGCAGTGGCCCGGGCATCCCGTAGCGATCCCAACTGGCCGCCGTGCGCAGGTAGGCATCGAGCAGGAAGCCGCCGCCCAGGGACGGGGTGAAGCGCAGCTCGCCCGAGACCTTGTTGCCCCAGTAGTCACTGTTGGCGCGGTACCCATTGCTGCTGTTGTGCGACACCTGCAGGCGTGCGGCCAGATCACCCACACCGCCTTCGATGGCGGCCTGTGCGGCGCGCGTGCCGTACGAGCCCAGGGTGAAGCTCATCTTGCCTTGGGGCGGCCCTGCCTGCGGGCGCCGGGTGGTGATGTTGATCACCCCGGCCACGGCCCCGGGGCCGAAGCGCACGGCACCGCCGCCACGCAGCACCTCGATGCGCTCGATCTGCGCCAGCGACAGCGTCGACAGGTCAGCACCGGACAGGTCCATCTCGTTGAGCTGTTCGCCATCGACGATGACCAGCAGGTTGCTGCTGGCCGTGTCGCCCATGCCCCGCATGTCCACGGTCGATTTCTTGTCGTCCCCGTAGAAGCTGTGCACCGTCAGGTTGGCCTGCGTGGCCAGCAGCTCCGTCACCGACGAGGCCGGCGAACGGGCGATGTCATCGGCCGTGATCACCTTGACCAGGTTGCTCGTCGAGATCGGTGGCGCCTTGCTGCCGGTCACGGTGATGGTGGGCAGGCCCGTACCAGCGTCTGCCGAGGCAGGCGCGGAAGTAGATGCAGCCCCGTCCGCAGCAGCCTGCGCCCACGCCAACGGGGACGCGAGTGCCGTGGCGAGCGCGCCTGCCAGCAGGGTCAGGCGCAGGTCACCGTGGCCATCAGCCATGCCTGTCATGAACACCGACCTCACCCGAGGTGGTTCAGCGCCGGGACTGGCGCCGCACGGCACCGGCCATGAAGCCCAGGCCGAGCAGCATCATCGCCAGCGTCGAGGCCTCGGGCACCGCAGCAGCGGTCACGCTCAGGTTGTCCAGCGCGAAATAGGTGGGGGTGTTGATGCCGTACAGGCCCGTGTCGGACGAGGTCATCTGGAACTCGATCGACGAGACCGCGCCCAGGCTGCTCAGGTCGACATTGGCCCACTGGTCCAGGATGTAGTCCTGGCTGTTGTCGGCAAAGCGGTAGTCGGCCAGGTAGAAATCGACCGTGCCGGTGGTGGCGCCCAGCGCATCCTTGCCGATGATGCTCAGCAGGAGCCAGTCAGCATCGTTGCCGGACGCCCCGCCGAACTTCTTGGCGAAAGAATCGCCGTTCTTCATCGACAGCGCGGCATAGGTGTTGTTGGTCAGGGCCACGCTGCCGGCCAGCACCGGGGCCTCGAAGGTGATGGCCGTGGGCACGCCTTCGTACGCGGACACATAGGCCAGCGCGAAGTTCTGCGAGCCGCCGGCCGCCGCCGCGTTGTAGACGCTGAACTGGTTCTCGAAGCCCTCGGTCACGCGGTCCGTTTCATTGCCGAAGGTCCAGCCCGACCAGCTGCCGTAGTCGCTGTTGTAGCGGTGCTCGAACGTGGCCGCGCCACTGGTGAAGGTGGCCGTGGCCTCGGGGAAGTAGTGGCTGGAGGGGGCCAGCGACAGCTCTTCGAACGTACTGACGATGGAGGCCGCCTGGGCGCTGGTGGCGGCAGCCAGAGCGGCCAGCGAAACGGCGCAGGCTTTCAGGAAGGGGTGCATCATGGCGTGATCTCTGATGGAAGGTGGTGGGGCGTGGGCGCGGCCAGATCAGGCGGCGTGCTTCGAGCCCGTGGCCCGCGCATGACGTCGGGCCAGGCACAGGCCGCCCAGGCCGAGGGCGAACAGCGCCAGTTGCGACGGCTCGGGCACGGCCGGCGTCGGCGTGATGGCGGCGTAATGGATCACGCCCACGGCATCGAGGTCGAAGCCAGCGCTGCCGGTGGTGGGGTACGGGTCATAGATGGGGCGGCCAGCGCTGTCGAGCGACGTGCCGTTGCCCACGATGTCCACGATGCGCACGTACTGCACCTTGTTGACGTCCAGGCCAGCGGTGCCGGCCAGCAGATCCAGGTCAAAAGGCGTGCCGTAGCCCTGCTTGTACTTGCCGGCCAGGCCATCGATGTTGGTGGGGTCCACAGCACCGAAACCGCCCACGGGCTTGGTGGTCAGCGATGCGCTCGGGAAACGGAAGAAGTCGACGCCGTTGGAAGACACCTCCACATAGCCCAGCTCCAGGAAGGTGTCGCTGAAGCTGTTCTCGAACACGGCGAAATCAGCGCCTGTGCCGTTGGTGATGTAGCCGCCGAAGGTCAGCGTGATGCTGCCGCCATCGCCCAGCACGACCACGTCGTAAGAGTCGCCAACCGCCTTGCCCAGGGCCTTCTCGGGCGTCTTCCAGGTGGCGTCCACGCCGGTGCCGGGCAGGTAGTTCACATAGCCCGTGGCCCAGTTGGTGAAGCTGGCGTCGTCCTTGTAGATGGCGGTGGAGCCGGGCTTGCCGGCGGCCGGGGCGTAGGGGCCGGCATTGGCCCCACCTGACGCGCCGAGCGTCAGGGCACCGAGCACCAGGGTGGAGAAAAGCGTGTTTCGCAGCGCGCGCATGGGAGCTCCCAGGTCGCCTGCAGACAAATATGCTGCAGGCAGGTTGAAGGAGATGCGTGGCGAGAAGGGCTGTGCGAATGCTGCCTGTCCGATGTCGCAGCGCAAGCCACGGCCATGGATGGCACATGTCACCGCCTGGTTGCCCACCGCAACATCGGATCACGCTCCAGGCCGGTCTCCGGGCTTTTGAGTGCGCGAGAAGCGCCGAAGATCCGCCTTCCCATGCCTGGGCACAGTGGCTGGCACCGTATGTGTCCGATGCCGTGGATCGCCTTGACTCACTTACCGTTGCGGGGGCAGCGCCGGACTCGCGAAATCGCTCACCGGCTTCCCGTTTCACCCTTGGCAGCGAGGACCGCAGCAAGGGCACCTGAAACAGGCGCGAGTGTAATCCCTTATCCCTCAGGGAAGCTCCAACCTCACACCCCCTTGAATGAGGGGCGCGCTTGGTCAGCCTTGCTGCGTAGGCAAGCAGTGCTCGATCTTGGCAACACGTTCCCAGCGCTATGGGAGCGGATATTGGGACAGTGAGATGAGTCCATTGTCTTCGGCCCAAGCGGATATGTGCGTATTCAGCCCCCCGGCCATAGGTGAGGCATGTGCCTCACAGTGGTTCATGCCGGCATGAGCTTTGCCTGATACTGAGCGGCGATGAGCAGCCAAGCTGCCCCTATTGATCAGCAGATACCGCAGGCGCTTGCGGACAAGCCAGCGTCGCTGGAGCAATGCCACGCGGTCATCGATGCGCTGACGCTGCAGATCGAGCAGTTGCGTGAGCAGATGGCCGCGATGCAAGAGCAACTCAAGCTGAACTCGCGCAATTCCTCGAAGCCGCCGTCCTCGGATGGTCCGGCTCGCCCGAACCGCGCGCAGCGTCGTGCCAGCGAGCGCAAGCGTGGAGCGCAAAAGGGTCACTCCGGCAGCGACCGAGCGCTGCTCGACGAGCAGGAACTCAACGGTGTGCACGACTGCCTGCCCGAGCCGCAGTGCGAATGTGCAGATCAGGTGCACGTGCGGGGCAAGCCGGTGCCTCACCAGGTCTTTGACATTCCGGCGGTGAAGGCCGATGTGCAGGAGTACAGACTGTACAGCGGGGTGTGCGCCGGTTGCGGCAAGGCGCACCGTGCGGTCTTGCCGGCGGGGGTGCCCAGCGGACAGATCGGCCCGCACCTTGGCGCAGGCCCCGCTGGTGCACATGGACGAGACGCGCTATCCCCGAGAGGGTCTGGGTGCCAACTGGGTGTGGGCTGCCGTGCAGCCGGCACTGGCCGTCTTCAGCGTGCTGCCTTCGCGCGCCCGGTATGTGATCCATGACCTGATCGGTGTCGAGCCCCAAGGCATCGTGGTGTCCGACAGATATGCGGCCTACGCCTACATCGATGCCAGGTGTGCTGGGCGCATCGGCACCAAGCTGCTGGGCATGGGCTACCTGCTGTTTCGCTGGCGTGATCAGGGCAAGACCTGCACCGAGTTCGAGCCCTTGCAGCGCCGCGTGCGCCTGGCATTGAGCCGGGGGGGCCGAGCTTGCAGGATGCAAACGAACCCGGGCCACCTGCCAAAACCTGCTCAAGCTATGGCCAGCCTTGTGGACCTTCGCGGACAACCCCACCGTGCCACCGACCAACAATGATGCCGAACGCGCCATCAGGGGCATCGTGCTCAAACGCAAGATATCGGGGCCGACTCGCTCCAGACGAGGTGACGAGTTCATCGCTCGGGGCTTCAGTGTGCTCGAGAGTTGTCGCCGACAGGGCCGTGACGTGATCGCCTACATGCATCAGGCTGTCATCGCATGGATCGATGGCTCGGCCCATCCCCGCCTCGTGCCCCAACGGAACTCTTGATTCTTCCTGATCATCAGGCGAATCACTCCTGAGCCGATGCCTCTACAGCTATGCGCACAGGGGGGGCTGAATAGATACTACGAGCAACGCTGGCATGCGGCACAGCACAAGAAGGCCGCGTAATCGATGAGTTAAGAACTCCGGGAAACAAGGGCAACCTCACCAAGCGTGAGGGCGCTTGCCTGCGTCGGACGTCCGTGGGGTTCTGAGGCCCGCTGCTTTGCCCCAGCCTGTCCGAAGGCCATGCATTGCCCCGCATGCGGCCAAGTTTGCGGCGGGGCTGGATGTCAGGCAGGGGGGCGACACGCCGCGATGACACAGAGACGGACACTCGACCGTCTAAGATCGGCGTAGCACAGGATCCCTCTCTTCCATGACCACACCCCGCCATCCCTCCATCCAGGACATCGATTTCGGCCAGCTCTACCGTGAGCACATGGCCGCGGTAGGACGGGCCAAGCCGCCCTCGGTCTGGGATGCCCGCGCCGATGGGATCAAGCCACCCAGCGCGAATGATCCTTACACCCAGGCCTTTGTGCAGCGCATGGACCTGAGCGGCTGTGAGGCCTTGCTGGATGTGGGCTGCGGTGCCGGCAACATCGCGTTGGCCGCAGCCCCGTTGCTGCGCACGGTGGTGGGCCTGGACTACAGCCCGCGCATGCTGGCCTTGTTCCAGCAGAACGCGCAAGCCCAGGGTGTGCCGGATGCGCGCGCCATCCTGCGCTCCTGGACGGACGATTGGGCGGACGTGCCCGAATGCGATGTGGTCGTGGCTTCGCGCTCGACCGCCGTCATGGACATGGAACAGGCGCTGGGCAAGCTGCACGACAAGGCCCGCAAGCGTGTCTACCTGAGCAGCCTGGTGGGTGGGCGCTTCAGCGATGTCACGCTGCAGGCCGCCGTTGGGCGCCCGGTGCCGCCGGCCTTGCCGGACTACATCTACATCGTCAACATCTTGCATGCCCAGGGCATCCAGGCGCGGGTGGATTTCATCGCGGCCGGGGCGCCGCGTGCCGTCTACCGGCGCTTCGAGGATCTGCTGGCCCAGGTCCAGGCCCGCGAGGGCGAGATCACCGAGGCGGAGCAGGCCCGCCTGCGCGATTGGTTCTCGGCGCAGGCCTTGGCCAAGCCTGCGCCACCGGCTTCGTGGGCGATGGTGTCCTGGGAGACGTAGCAGCGAGTGTCAGTCCAGCCCGAACATCAGCGAACGGTGTGCCCCCACGCCGGCCATGGCCCCATCACCGACAGCCAGTGGGACGGAGCCGGCTGCTCTGGCCAGATCACCGCAGGCGAACACGCCCGGCACGGTGGTGGACTTGACCGCGTCCGTGCGCACGTAGGAGCCCATGGGGCTGTCGTCCAGGGCGCAGCCCAACTGCGTGGCCAGTGGGCCGGGCTGGATGCGTGAGGCGATGAACAGGCCGGCCAGATCAAAGTGGCGACCATCGGCCATGATCACTTGCAAGACGTTCGCATCACCTCTCAGATGCGCGACCGGGCCTTGCACCAGCGACACACCACGGGCCTGCAACTGCGCCAGGGTGTCCGCCGCCGGCATGGGCTGCTTGTGCAGGAAAAAGGTGGTCGGCCCCCAGTCAGGCAGCATCAGGGCCTGGTGGCTCGACATCTCCGATGTGGCCAGCACGCCGATGGCGCCCTGCTGCAGTTCGTAGCCGTGGCAGTAGGGGCAGTGGAACACCTGGCGGCCCCAGCGCTCGGCCAGCCCAGGCAGGGTGGGCAGTGCATCGCTCACGCCGCTGGCCAGGATCACGCGGCGCGCATGGTGCTGTGTGCCGTCCTGCAGGGTCACGCTGAAATCGTCGGCCTGGCCGCTGAGCTGAACGGCCCGTGCCTGCGCCCACTGCACGGTGCCGTAGGCCATGAGCTGGGTGCGTGCCGTGGCGGCGATCTCATCGGGCGCGACGCCATCCTGCGTGAGAAAACCGTGGGAGGCTGCGGCAAAGCGGTTGCGCCGCAGCCCTTCGTCCACCACCAGCACAGCGCGGCGGGCGCGCGCCAGGGGCAGGGCGGCCGACATGCCCGCATAGCTGCCGCCAATGATGATCACGTCGTGTTTCATGAGAACTCCAATCAATTTGTATCCTTTGATGATACGTATTGGGCGGGCCGTTGACCCGAGGAGGGGTTATGCCCCTTCAGCGTGATGGCTTATGAGGATCGGGGTGGCGTGTGTCGCGCAGGCGGCATTGCGCGTCGAACTGCCGGGCCAGGTCGGCCAGCGTGACGGCGCCCAGGCGTGAGAGCAGCAGGGCCTCGGCCTGCTGCAGCGAGTCAGCCAAGGCATCGTTGACGACGCGTGCGACGGCGCAGTTGGCATCGTTGCGGTCGGGCCCGATGGTGAACAGCGTGGGGCCCCCGACCGCCTGGTGCACGTCCAGCAGCGTCACTTGCCGAAGGTCACACGCCAGCCGCCAGCCGCCCTGGGGGCCTCGCTCTGACGACACCATGCCCGCCTTGCGCAGCCCGGCCATCGTGCGGCGCACCACGGCGGCGTTGGTGCCCAGCATCTCGGCGATGCGCTCGGAGGTGAAGGGCTGGTCGTCGCGTGCCATGTGCAGCAGCACGTGCAGCATGCGGGAGAGGCGGCTGTCGGTTCTCAAGGCTGGCGGGTGTGGGGTTGCGAGGTGTGAAACAGTGAGGCCGTGGAGAGCATACAGTGCGGCTCACCAGCGGCAGGCAGGATCACACCGAGCGCGTCAGCCCGCCGTCAACACGCAGGTTCTGGCCGGTGATGTAGGCAGCACCTTCGGAGGCCAGAAAGGCCACCGTGGCCGCGATCTCGTCGGCCTTGCCGTAGCGCCCCAGCGGCACGGTGCTGCGGCGCGCATCCGTGGCGGGCAGGCTGTCGATCCAGCCTGGCAGCACGTTGTTCATGCGGATGTTGTGCGGCGCGTAGGTGTCCGTGAAGATCTTGGTGAAGGATGCCAGGCCCGCGCGGACCATGGCCTGCGCTGTTGACCAGCACGTCGACGCGGCCCCGACGGTCCAGCGTCTGCTGCACGATGCGGCTCAGATCGTCCATGGACTGGTTCGAGCCCGTGACGCCGAGGCCGCCCAGTTCGGTGGCCAGGGCTTCGCCCTTGTCCGACGAGGACGGATGGCGATGTGGAATCCGTCTGCGGCCAGGCGCCGCGCAACGGCAGCACCCATGCCGCTGCCACCTGCGGTGACGATGGCAACCTTGTCAGTCATCATGTGTCCTTTCTCAGAGAGAGCGCACCCACGCGTGCGTGGTGCGGCGCATGAAGCCGGCAAAAGCCTTGCAGGGCGTCGATGGCGGTGATGCGTCGGCGCAGTTCAGTAGGAGGCAGGGCAGGCGCGGAAACACTCATCGGCGCGCACGATACACCAGCGGCCTGCGCCCAATGCAGCGCAGGGGCTTACCAGATGCTGTCCGGCGCGTCGTTGTGGTCGGAGGCGGCGTCTTTGGGCTCGGTGCCTGGGCGCGCACGCCGCTGGACGATGAGCAGGGCGCCAAGCCCCAGCAGGGCCAGCGGCCCGCCCCACAACAGCCACGTGAGCTGGGTGACGGGTGGGCGGTACAGCACGAAGTCACCATAGCGCTGGGCCATGAAATCACGCACCTGCTGCTCGGTGGCGCCACCGGCCAGTTGTGTGCGCACCTCGGCCTTGAGCTGGCGTGCCAGCGGTGCGGTGGACTCGGCCACAGTCTGGTTCTGGCAAACCAGGCAGCGCAGTTCGGAGGCCAGGCTGTTCACGCGCTCTTCGAGGTGGGCATCGCCATGGGGGCCTACCGGTACGGGGCCGGCGCCGGTGGGGGGCAGGCCGTCCGGCACCAGGGCGTGGGCAGGCAGGGTGCCTGCCAGCAAAGCCACCAGGCTGGCCTGCGTGAGTCGGTGCGACAGGGTGGTCATGTCAGCCTCGCTCCAGTTCGGCGATCAGGGGCAGCAGGCTGTCCTGCAGCACCTGCGGGGTGATGGGGCCGGCATGGCGCAGGCGGATGCGGCCCTGCTTGTCGATCACGAAGGTCTCGGGCACGCCGTAGACGCCCAGTTCCATGCCGACACGGCCATCCACGTCCTGCGCGGTGGTGAGGTAGGGATCGCCATGGTGGTTCAGCCAGGCCCGGCCCTTGACGGGATCGTCCTGGTAGTTCAGGCCCACGATGGGCACGCTGTGCGTGCGCGACAGGTCCACCAGCAGCGGGTGCTCTTCGCGGCAGGCCGCGCACCATGAGGCCCACACATTGAGCATCCAGACACGCCCTTGCATCTGGGCCGGGTTGAACGGCGCGGGCGTGGCGGTGCCCATGCCTGCGCTGGGCAGATCGGTGGGCAGCGGTGCCAGGCTGAAGCGGGGCACGGGGTGGTCCACCAAGGGCGATGGCAGGGCGGTGGGCGCACGCCCCAGCGGCTGCCACAGCATGGCGGCCAGGGCCAGGAAGATGCCCAGTGGCAGAAAGTAGCGAAGCATGGTGGTGAGGCTCCGTAGGGCTCAGGCGGATGCTGGCTTGGGTGTGGACGTAGATGCGGTGGCCGCAGGCAGGGGGGCTGCATCGGGCGCACCGGCCTTGGCACGGGCGGTCTTGCGTCGGCGGTCGAAAGCGGCGATCAGGCCGCCACCGGCCATCAACAGGCAGCCGGCCCACACCCAGCCCATGAAGGGCTTGACCTGCACACGCACGCCCCAGCGGCCTTCATCGGTGGTGCCACCCAGTGACACGTACAGGTCACGCAGCACGCCGCGGTCGATGGCGGCCTCCGTCATCGGCATGCGCTGCACGGTGTAGATGCGCCGCTCGGGGTGCAGCACGGACACCACCTGGGCATCGCGTGTGATCTCGAAGCGC
Organism: Aquabacterium sp.; assembly: GCF_049274795.1. Lineage (GTDB taxonomy): Bacteria > Pseudomonadota > Gammaproteobacteria > Burkholderiales > Burkholderiaceae_C > Aquabacterium. The sequence continues at coordinate 60,416 of NZ_JBASTH010000042.1, read as the reverse complement.
GCGCGGGCCGCGATGTAGTTGGGCCCGTCCAGTTCCTGCACGGATTGCATGGCGAAGCGGTAGCCGCCCAGATCGACGGATTCGCCCACCCGCAGGCTGAGATCCTGCGAATGCGCCAGGCCCTTGAGCAGGGTCACGCCCAGCACGAACACGCCGATGCCGGCATGCGCCACCACCATGCCCCAGTAGGCGGGGGGCTGCTGGCGCAGCCCGGCCAGCCAGCCCAGCGAGCCCTTGGCGCGCGACACGACATGACGCAGCGTGGCCAGCAGGATCCAGGCGCCCAGCGCCACGCCCGCTGCCATCATGGGCGAGCCGATGCGGCTGAGGGACAGGCTCGCGCCCAGCAGCACGGCGGCCAGGGCGCTCCAGCGCAGCATCTGCCTGGCCTTCGTGGGCTCGGTCTGGCGCCAGGCCAGCCAGGGGCCGATGGGCAGCGCGAGCAGCAGTGGCATCATCAGCGGCACGAAGACCGATTCGAAGTAGGGCGGGCCGACCGAGATGCGCCCCAGGTTCAGCGCATCGACCGCCAGCGGGTAGAGCGTGCCCAGCAGTACGGTGCCAGCGGCCACCACCAGGAACAGGTTGTTGAGCATCAGCGAGGCTTCACGAGACAGCCACCCGAAGGCCGGGCCGCTGGCCCACTTCGGCGCGCGCCAGGCGTACAGGGCCAGCGAGCCGCCGATCACCAGCGACAGCATCACCAGGATGAAGCGGCCGCGCGCCGGATCCGAGGCGAAGGCATGCACCGAGGTCAGCACGCCCGAGCGGACGAGGAAGGTGCCCAGCAGCGCAAGCGAAAACGCCAGGATGGCCAGCAGCACCGTCCAGCTGCGAAAGCCTTGCCGCTTTTCGGTGACGACCAGCGAGTGCAGCAGCGCTGTGCCCACCAGCCAGGGCATGAAGGACGCGTTCTCCACCGGATCCCAGAACCACCAGCCGCCCCAGCCCAGCTCGTAGTAGGCCCAGAAGCTGCCCAGCAGGATGCCCAGGGTCAGGAAGGACCAGGCCGTCAGCGTCCAGGGCCGTGCGCGGCGGGCCCACAGCGGATCGGGCTGCCCGCTGAGCAGCGCGGCGATGGCGAAGGCGAAAGCCACCGAGAAGCCCACATAGCCCATGTAGAGCAGCGGCGGGTGGAAGATCATGCCCGCGTCCTGCAGCAGGGGGTTGAGGTCTGCGCCATCAGCAGGCACGGGTGAGATGGCTTGGAAGGGGTTGGAGGTGATCAGCATGAAGCTCAGAAAGCCCGCACTGATCAGGCCCAGCACACCCAGCACGCGAGCGCGCAGCGGCGCATCCATGTCGCGGCCGAAGAGGGCCACGGCCATGGCCCAGGCGTTGAGCATCAACTGCCACAGCAGCAGCGAGCCTTCATGGCCACCCCAACTGGCCGCGATCCGGTACTGCAGCGGCAGCAGGGAGTTGGCGTTGCGCGCCACATAGGCCAGGCTGAAATCCTTGTCGATGAAGGCAGCGACCAGGCAGCCGAAGGACAGGCCCACCAGCAGGCACACGCCAATGGCCAGGGGCCGTGCCAGGGCCATCCAGCTGCTCAGGCCACGCGCCGCGCCCCACAAGGGCATCAGGCCCAGCAGGCACGATAGGCTCAGAGCCAGGACCAGCGCACTGTGTCCGATCTGTGCGTTCATGGGTTCTTTCCTTCAGCGGGTGCCTTGCCGTTGGCCGCCTGCTTGAGCGCGGCGCTGGCTTCGGGCGGCATGTAGTTTTCGTCGTGCTTGGCCAGCACCTCGTCGGCCTTGAAGACCTTGTCCGGCCCCAGCCGGCCCTGGGCGACCACGCCCTTGCCTTCCTTGAACAGGTCGGGCAGCAGGCCCGTGTAGAGCACGGGCACGTGCTGCACGGTGTCGGTCACGACGAAGCTCACGGTGAGCCCATCGGCATGGCGCTTGATGCTGCCCACCTGCACCAGGCCGCCCACGCGCAGGCGCTGATCAGCCGGGGCTTCGCCCGAGATGATCTGCGTGGGTGTGAAGAAGAACACCAGGTTTTTTTCGAACGCGGACAGCACCAGGGCCGCCGAGGCGCCCAGGGCCACCAGGCTCAAGGCCGCCAGGGCCAGGCGTTTGCGGCGCACCGGGCTCATGCAAGGCTTTCCTTCTGATCGGCATGCCCATCATCGTTGTCAGGCGCATCCAGCCGGGCGTGGATGGCACGGGTGGCCGCCTGGCGGCGTTGTGCCAACAGGATCTGCTCCAGCGCGATCGCCGCCAGCATCATGCCCAGCGATCCCCACACGTACAGGCCATAGCCGCCCATCTCGATGAAGGCTTGCCAACTGCTCCAGTACACCGCGCTCATCGTGTCACCTCCGGCAGGCGGGCCACCCATTGCGTGTCCTGCTCACGCTCCAGGATCAGGCAGCGCAGGCGTTTCAAGGTGGCGGCGATGGCATACGCCCACAAGCCGGCGGTGCACAGCACCAAGCCCAGCAGCATGGTGTCGGCGATGGTGGGCGCGGCCGTCATGCGGATGGTGGCGCCCTGGTGCAGCGTGTTCCACCAGGTGACCGAGAAGTAGATGATGGGGATATTGACCACGCCGACCAGGGCCAGCAGCGCGCCGGCACGGTCGCCCCGCTGCGGGTCATCGGTGGCTGCCTGCAGCGCCATGAAGCCGATGTAGAGAAAGAGCAGGATCAGCTCCGACGTGAGCCGCGCATCCCACACCCACCAGGTGCCCCAGGTGGGCTGGCCCCACAGGGCGCCTGTCCACAGGGCCAGGAAAGTGAACAGCGCGCCGGTGGGCGCCAGGGCGCGCGCCATCATCGACGACAGGCGCGTGTTGAACACCCAGCCGATCACGGCCCAGAAAGCCATCAGCAGGTAGATCAGCATCGACAGCCAGGCCGCGGGCACGTGCACGAAGATGATGCGGTAGGCCTCGCCCTGCTGATGGTCGGTGGGCGCCAGGCCCAGGCCCACCCACAGGCCCAGGGCGGTGAAGGCGATGGCCAGCAGCATGAAGCCCGAGGCCAGTTTGCCGGCCACGGGGTAGAAACGTTGGGGGGCCGCGAACTGCAGCACTGGCAGCAGCCAGGGGCGTGGTCGGCGTGTCGGTGGCGAGCGCAAGGTGCCGGTGTTCATGGGGTCTCCTTCAGCGGGGCTGTTGTCTTTGTGGTGTGGTTTATTCCAGGGCCAGGCGCAGGGCCGCGGCCGTGGCCCATGGGCACAGGGCCAGCGCACCGGCGAGCAGGCCCGCCAGCAGATGCAGGTTGGCCGAGGGGCCTTGCGGGCCGGCCCAGGCCCCAGCGGCACCTGCGCCGAAGATCAGCACGGGCATGCACAGTGGCAGTACCAGCAGCGAGACCAGCACGCCCGCGCCGCGCAAGCCCAGCGTCAGGGCCGCGCCGATCGCGCCCAGCAAGCTGAGCACAGGGGTTCCCAGCAGCAGGCTCAAGGTGAGCGCCCCCATGGCATCGGGCGCCAGCCCGAACTGCAGGGCCAGCAGTGGTGACAGCAGCACCAGCGGCAGCCCGGCCAGCAGCCAGTGTGCGATCACCTTGGCCAGCACGATCAGCGCCAGGGGCTCGGGCGAGAGCAGCATCTGCTCGAGCGTGCCGTCGGCCCAGTCCTGCTCGAACAGGCGGCCCAGCGACAGCAGGCTGGCCAGCAGCGCGGTGACCCACAGCACGCCCGGTGCCATCGCGCGCAGCAGGCCGCCCTCGGGGCCCACACCCAGCGGGAACAGGGCAGAGGCCATCGCGAAGAAGAACAACGGCGTGAAGGCTTCGGCCCGACGGCGGCTGGCCAGCAGCACGTCGCGCCGCAGCACGGCCCAGAAGGTGCGCCCCATCAGCAGGTCTCGGCCTCACGATGGGGCTCCTGACGGATGGGCGTGGCGCTGGGCACGGCCGTGCGCCGGACGCGGTGGCGGTCGAGGTCGAGCGCCTGGGTGGGGGCGACAAGGGTAGGCGCCTCCTGGTGCGTGGTGTAGACCAGCACGGCGCCTGCGGCCAGGTGCTCGTCCAGCAAGGTGCTCAGTGCGGTGGCGGATTGGCGGTCCAGCGCATTGAAGGGCTCATCGAGTACCAGCAGGGGGGGCGCATCAGGCTGTGTGGCGGGCCACAGGGCCAGGCGCGCCAGGGCGCCACGGCGCCGCTGGCCTTGCGACAGCGTGCGCACGGGGGCATCGACGCGGTCGGCCAGGCCCAGGCGGGCCAGTGCGGTGCGGGCTTGTGCCGCGGAGCACGCACGCCCTGACAAAGCGGCTGCGGTGCGCAGGTTCTCGCCCAGTGTGAGGTCGTCCTTCAGCCCGGGCCCGTGGCCGATGTAGAGCAGCGTCTGCCGCAAGGCCTCGCGCTGCTGCGTGTACGGCTGGCCATGCCAGTGCAACTGTCCCGTGTGGATCGGGGTCAGGCCGCACAGTGCGCGCAGCAGGCTGGTCTTGCCGCAGCCATTGCGGCCGCGCACATGCAGGGCCTGGCCGGGGGGCACGTCGATGTCGACGTGCTCGACCAGCACACGCCCTCCTCGTGAGAGGGCCAGTTGTCGCGATTGCAGGCTCATGGTGGGGATGGGGCAAGAGCGTGTTGCGGCGGGGGCTTTGATACAGAGGTCAGCTGCCAGGCGGCTGTTTGGGCAGACAGGGCACGTCGGTGGGCAGGCTCACCCAAGGCTGTACGCTGTCGCACCACAGGTGCAGGCGCGGGCGCAGCCAGGCTGGGTCGTCCAGCGTGCCGGCCTTGACCACCAGCAGGCCGGGCCGGGCGGGCAGTTCGGTCAGCATCGGCGAGCCGCACTCACCGCAGAAGCGGCGGTGCACCGTGCGGCCGCTGTCGGCCGTGCCCAGGAAGGTCTTGAGTTCTCCTTCGAGGGCAAGGTCAGTGGCGGGCAGCGCGAACAGCACGGAGAAGGCCGAGCCCGACTGCTTCTGGCAATCACGGCAGTGGCACACCATGGCCGTGGCCCGTTCGGCCTGGGCGGTGTAGCGCACCTGGCCGCACAGGCAGCCGCCACGCAGCAGCGAGGTGGTCTGGCCTGCGTCGCTGGCCTGGCCTTGCGCCTCGGGCGATGCAGTGGCAGCAGGCGTGCTCATGCACCGGCTCCTGCCGTGCGCTTGAGCGACACGGTCTGCGGCAGCGTGTATTCCAGCAGGCCATCCTCGCCTTGCTCCACGCCCAGGCCCGATTGCTTGTGGCCGGCCATGGGCTTGTTGGGCGCGATGGTGTGGATCTCGTTGACCCACACGGTGCCGGCCTGCAGGCGCCGGCCAATGGCCAGGCCCTTTGCCTCGTCGGCCGTCCATACCGAGCCGCCCAGACCATAGGGCGAGGCGTTGGCGCGCGCCACGGCATCGTCGATGTCGGTGAAACGCAGCAGCGGCAGGATGGGGCCAAAGGGCTCTTCCTGCACGATGCGGCTGGTCTCGGGCGGGTTGTCGATCAAGGTGACGGGGAAGAAGTAGCCCGGCTTGTCGGCCACCTCGCCGCCGGCCAGGATCTTGTAGCCCTGCGCCTTGCAGTCGGCCAGCAGGCCCTTCAGGCGCTCGAACTGCGCCTTGTTCTGCACAGGCCCCAGCTCCACGCCGGGCTCGGTGCCGGCGCCCAGCTTCACGCTGTTGGCCAGCTTGGCCAGGGCCTGGGCCAGCTTGTCGTAGACGGCGTCGTGGATGTACAGGCGCTTGATGGCCAGGCAGAACTGCGCGCTGTTGGCAAAGGCACCCCAGAAGATGGTGGCGGCCACGGCGTCCACGTCGACATCGGGCAGCACGATGGCCGCGTCGTTGCCGCCCAGCTCCAGCGTCAGGCGCTTGAGCGTGGCCGCGCCGCTCTCCATCACCTTGCGGCCGGTCGCGGTCGAGCCGGTGAAGCTGATCTTGTCGATGCCGGGGTGAGCAGTCATCCACGGGCCCAGCGCATCGCCGCCGCTCACCACGTTGAAGACGCCAGGGGGCAGCGCCTCGCGCAGCAGCTCGCCGAACTTGAGGGCGGTCAGCGGCGTCATGGGCGAGGGCTTGAGCACCATGGTGTTGCCCGCCAGCAGGGCCGGGGCAATCTTGAAGAAGGCCAGGGCCACGGGGAAGTTCCAGGGCACGATGGCGCCCACCACACCCACGGGCACGCGGTGCACCTGCACCAGCGATTCGGGCGTGTCGGTCACGGTGTCAGGCTCCAGCGGCAGCTTGGCCACCTCGGCGCACCAATGGGCAGAGATGAACACCTCCTCCTGGGCCTTGGCCAGCGGCTTGCCTTGCTCCAGCGAGAGCAGGGCGCCCAGCGTGGGCGCGTTGGCGGCCAGGATGCCGGCGATGCGGCCCAGCACGGCGCGGCGCTCATTGAGCGGCGTGGCGGCCCAGGCGCTCAAGGCATGGCGCGCGGAAGCCACGGCCTGGTCGAGCTGTTCGCGCGAGGCATCGGGCACGGTGGCAATCACCTGCTCGGTGGCCGGATCGATGGCGTTGATCGAGGCGGCGGAGGTGACGGCCTTGCCGTCGATGGTCATGGTGTAGGCGGTCGTGCTCATGGTGCTGCTCAGTGGCGTTTCGGGGCTGCGGTGGTGGTGGATGTGGTGGAGGAACTGGCGGAAGCGGCGGGAGGTGTGGTCGTAGCGGTGTCCGGCGCAGCGGGCGTGGCACGTGGCTCGGTCATCTTGATGGCGCTGCGCAGGCTGTCGGCGAAGGGGTGCTGCGGGTCCAGTGCCGCCAGCGCGGCTTCCCAGTGCTCGCGGGCCTTGAGGGGCTGACCGCGCTCCAGCTCGGTTTTGCCCAGCAGGGCATGGGCCATCACGTTGCCGTTGTCTTTTTGCAGGGCCTTGTTGAGCAGGGTCTCGGCTTCCTCGTTGATGCGGCGGCCGTTGGCGTGGCCGATGGCGCGGCCCAGGTCGGACAGGGCCTGCGAGTCATCGGGCTTGAGTTTGACCAACTGGCGGTAGGCCTTCACGGCATCGGCGGGGCGGTCCATCACCGTGTAGGAGCGGCCCAGCATCTGCCAGCCTTCGGCGTCGTTGGGCTCCTTCTCCAGGCGCTCTGCCAGGCGGGCCACCATGGCTTCGGGATCGGCGGGCGGCTGTTGGGCGGTGGCAGCGCCCGAGGCTTGCGGCGCCTTGGCTTCGGCGCTCTGCTCCGGCGCATCGCTCTGGGCTGCGGCAGTGGCGGGCGATGGTGCCTTGCTGCTCGTGGTATCGGCGGCATTGGCGGCGTCGGCTTGCGGCGCATCGTTGGCGATGGCGCCAGCCGGATGGCCCAGCAAGGCGATGCCAATGCCGCTGGTCACGGCGACGAAAACGATCATGCCCGCCAACAATCGCAAGGATGGGCGGGCGCCAGGGGCTGAAGTGCTGGTGGGTGCGTTCATGCTTGGCTCGGTCGTGTTGAACGAATAGGGCGTGCTGTTGTGGCTGCGGCCAGGAAGAGCGCTTGCGCACTCTCCCCGGCCGTGGTGTCAGCAAGGAGGTGGATGGATCACAGGGTCTTCAGGTACTCCAGCAGGGCCCAGCGTTCGTCGTCGGTCAGCGACTGCACGAAGTCGTGGCCGCCAGAGCCCTGGCCGTACAGGTGGGTGTTGAACACCATGCGCGACTGGATCTGCTTGTCCGTGACAGGCGGCGGCGACTGGTAGAGCAGCGAGTTGTTGGCGCCGACCGCGTTGGCGATGCCCGCAAAAATCTGGTCGATCGTCTCCATGCCGTTGGAGCAGGGCAGGAAGGGCGAAGCCGTGTTCTGGTTGTTGTTGCACGGCAGGTCCGTGACCTTCCATCCCAGCTTCTTGAAGTCATAGGACGCCAGGCTGTGGTCGTAGCCCTGGTTCTTGCCGCCGATGCCGGGCGCCGTGTACTGACGCTGCCAGATCTTGGGGCGGGCCGATCCGGGCTGCAGCACATCCCACAGCGTGGGCACGCTGCCGTTGTGGAAGTACGGGGCGCCTTGCCATGCACCGTACAGCGGCGGGGCCACGTAGCCGATGGGCTTGATCCACTCGTTGGGGCCCGTGGGCGAGAACTTGGCCGGTGCGGTGTAACCCAGGTCATACATGCGGCGAGGAGCGCGGCGCAGCTGGCTGATCAGCAGGTTGTCGTTCCAGCCGGTCCACTTCGGGTTCAGCTCGTTGTAGGCGAACCAGGAGGTCTGCCAGGCACGGCGCTTGCGCTCGTCTTCCATCACGCCGACGCGCTTGTCGTCGGTCTGGATGGTGGCCATCGGCGTGATCACGCCCGCCACACCCTTGAGGCGCGGATCAGGCAGGAAGGCCGGGTTGGCGGCGTGGCGGGGCGAGTACACACCGTGGCAGCTGGCGCAGGAGCCGTTACCGGGCTGCTTGGGGATGCCGGCGTTGGCGCCGTTGGCCCACAGGTCACGCTCGTGGAAAATCACGGCGCCCTTCTCGGCCAGCGCGGTGTCGATGGGGCCCTGGTCCCACTTGGGGGGCGACAGCGACAGCAGCCAGACGTTGATGTCTTCGAACTCGTAGTAGATGTTGCGGCGCTCGGCGGCGCTGCGCATCACGTTGGCCACGGCGAAGGCCATTTCCGAGCGCACGTTGTCGGAGGTGAGGGCGCCGTCCCAGAACTGGCGGGGCTTCCAGGCACGGTGCCACCAGTGCGGCGTCTTGGACATGCCGGCCGCGTGGTTGGGGAACCATTCCAGCAGGCTGGGCGACAGCAGGATCGAGTCCATGTCCCAGATGGCGGGCAGGGCGTCCACGATGCCGATGGCATCGGTGGTGCCGCGGCCCACGCTCCAGGGGATCGGGGCGATCTGCAGCACCACGGTGGGCCCGTTGGCGCGGAAGATGTCCGACTGGGTCACGCCCGCATCGTTGGCGTCGTTGGAGCGGCCCCAGGCGAAGGGGCGCTCATCCTTGGTGCCCAGGCGGGAGTCATGGCAGGCCGAGCAGGTCACGCCGACTAGGCCGTTCCACTTGCCGTCCTTGGTCTTGTCCTGCATGAAGCCCAGGGGCAACTGGCCGCTGCCGCCGTTGGTCTTGTTCGGGTCTTCGCCGGGCAGCGGGTAGGGGTTGCGGTAGTCCGCGGAGGTGTAGCCGTAGCGCTTGATCACCTGCTCGTCGAAGTCGGCCGGGCGGCTCTTGAGGCCCCACACCTTCCACAGGTTGGCGTAGCCCAGCGCGGTGCTGAAGGGCTGGAAGTACTGCTTGCCGGTGATGAACTTGTAGCCACGGTAAGAAGCGGCGCGGAACTGGCCACAGGTCTGCGGACGGGCCGGCAGCTTGGACACATAGGGCTCGGGCGGGTTGTGCAGGTCAACGTAGAAGGCGTTGAACTGGATGGCCGTGCCGGGCTTGTTGACGTTTTCTGTGACCAGCATGCGCGGGTCCACGGGCAGGGGCGTTGAATCGGGTTTGCCCTCGCAGGCCGCCGAGAAGGGGGCGCGGATGTCCTGCATGTCCAGCAGGGGCAGTTCGCTGGCCAGCGCGTGGCCGGCCATGGTGAGCAAGGGAATGGCGGCGAGCTGGACGGCCCGCCTGGGGGATGTGTTCACGGTTGGTCTCCTGATCGCCTTGTGGGGATCGCTGTCTCAGCGAGGGCTCGGCGCCGCTGCGACCCGGTGACGGACGAGGGTGGCGACGGCAGGCTCGAACAGTAGGGCTTGGGGCGCGCGCCATCTCTCGTCAGTTCTGACGATTTTTCTGATCACCGTCGCACGGTGCGCATGGGTTGCGGCGCGTCCAACTTCGTCGGATCTGACGATGGCCCTTCGGTGGGCGCTCGCCGAGGATGCGTGCTCAGCCAGGCGTACTGGCACGCAGGAGACGCTTGATGTCGGGTCCTTTGAAGGGGCTGAAAGTGATAGAGATGGCCGGCGCCGGCCCGACATCCTTTGGCGCGATGATGCTGGCGGACATGGGTGCCGCCGTGCTGCGCATCGCAGGGCCAGGCGTGCCGGTGCGCGATGACCCGCGCGACGTGACCACGCGAGGGCGCCAGACCTTGCCGCTGGCCTTGCCGGCCGACGAGTCGATTGAGGCTTTCTTGCACCTGGTGGAAGCCGCCGACGTGCTGATCGAGGGCCACCGCCCCGGCGTGATGGAGGGCTGGGGCCTGCCGCCCGAAGTCTGCCTGTCGCGCAACCCGCGCCTGGTCTACGCCCGCATGACCGGCTGGGGCCAGTACGGCCCGCTGGCCCACACCGCCGGCAACGACATCAACCACATCGCGATCAGCGGGGCCCTGCACGCCATGGGGCGTGACCACGATGCCCCGGCGCCGCCGCTGAACTACCTGGGTGATGCCGGTGGCGGCGGCATGTTGCTCACCTTCGGCGTCTTGTCTGCGTTATACGAGTCGCAGCGATCCGGCCATGGCCAGGTCGTGGATGCAGCCTGTGTGGATGGCGCAGCCCTGATGTCGTCGGCCCTGTATGGCTTCAAGGCCGCGGGCCGCTGGAGCAACCAGCGCGGCGCCAACCTGCTCGATGGCGGCGCGCCGTTCTACGACACCTATGCCTGCGCCGATGGCAAGTACGTGGCGATCGGCGCGATCGAGCCGGCTTTCTACGCCCAGTTGCTGGAGCTGTGCGGCGTGCAGGACCAGGCCTTCGATGCGCAGATGGATGCCGCACGCTGGCCCCTGCTCAAGCTGCGCATGGCCGATGTGTTCCGCACCCGAACGCGTGATGAGTGGTGCCGCATCCTCGAAGGCAGCGATGCGTGCTTCTCGCCCGTGCTCGATTGGGACGAGGCGCCCCGCCACCCGCACAACCGCGCTCGCGAGACCTTCGTGTCCGTGGACGGCGTGGTGCAGCCTGCACCGGCGCCCCGTTTCAGCCGCACGCCGGCTGCCCCGCCGCGGCGCCGGGTGTCGCGCCAGCCGCAGCACGTGCTGCGCGATTGGGGCTTGAGCGAGGCCGGGATTGCCCGGTGGCGCGGCGGCCCCTCATCGACAGAATCGTCAGTACCCCCCGAGAGCCTGTAGACCTCGGACACAAGGAAGGAGACCCCCCTCATGCAACTCACCCAAGCCCTGCACAAGGCCGTGCGCGAATGCCCCAACGCCCTGGCCGTGACCTGTGGCGACCAGGAGCTCAGTTTCCAGCAACTGGCCGATCGCGTTTCGCGCCTGGCCGCTGTGCTGCGCAAGCTCGGTATGCAGCCCGGTGACCGCGTCGGCATGATGGCGCTCAACTCGGTCCGCTATGTCGAGTACCTGTACGGCGTGTGGTGGGGCGGCGGCGTGATCAACCCCGTCAACGTGCGCTGGAGCCCTGCCGAGGTGGGCTACTCGCTGGACGACTGCGACACGCGCATCCTGCTGGTCGACAAGTTCTTCGCGCCCCAGGCCGCGATGCTGCGCGAGACCTCCAAGAGCCTCAAAACCCTGGTCTATTGCGATGACGGCGAGGCGCCCGCCGGCATGCTGAGCTACGAGCAACTGATGGCCGAGGCACAGCCTGCCCAGGATGTGCGCCACCACGGCGAACACCTGGCCGCCGTGATGTACACGGGCGGTACCACGGGCCAGCCCAAGGGCGTCACGCTCACGCACACCAACCTCTACATCAACGCGCTGAGCGCCGTGGCCGCCGTGCCGCGCCCGGGCGACAAGGTGGGCCTGGTGGTCGCGCCGTTCTTCCACGTGGCCGGTTGCGGCCTGTCGCTGCAGTTGATCCAGCGCCTGGCCACGCAGGTGGTGGTGCCCATTTTCGACGAGGTCAACATCCTGCAGACCATCCAGAAGCGCAAGGTGACCGAGAGCTTCCTGGTGCCCACGATGATCAAGCGCCTGGTCGATCACCCGCGCTTCAAGGAATTCGATTTGTCCAGCCTGGGCATGCTGCTCTACGGCGCTGCGCCCATCGACGCGGCCCTGCTGGACCAGGCCATGAAGGCCCTGCCGCACACCGAGTTCTGCCAGGCCTATGGCATGACGGAGTTGGCCCCCACCATTTCGGTGCTGCTGCCGCACGACCACCGCCCGGGCCCGAACCAGGAGAAGCGCCTGCGCTCGGCCGGCAAGCCCGTGCCCATCGCTGAAGTGCGCATCGTCGATCCCGTCGGCCAGGAAGTGCCTGCAGGCACCGTGGGCGAGATCGTCGCGCGCGGCCCCATGGTGATGAAGGGCTACTGGAACAAGCCCGAGCAGAGCGCTTCGGCCCTGCGCGATGGCTGGATGCACACGGGTGACGGCGGCTATATGGACGAGGAGGGCTACCTCTACGTCGTCGACCGCATCAAGGACATGATCGTGACCGGCGGCGAGAACGTCTACACCGCAGAGGTCGAGAACGCCATCGCCCAACTGCCGCAGGTGTCGATGTCGGCTGTGATCGGCGTGCCCGATGACCACTGGGGCGAGCGCGTGCACGCCGTGGTGGTGCTGCGCGAGGGCGTCACGCTGGACGAGGCCACCCTGATCGCCCATTGCAAAGCGCTGATCGCTGGCTACAAGTGCCCGCGCAGCGTCGAGTTCCGCACCGAGCTGCCGCTGTCGCCCGCCGGCAAGCTGCAGAAGTTCATCCTGCGCGAGCCCTTCTGGGCCGGCCGCAAGCGCTCGGTCAACTGATCCCCTTTTCCATTCTTCCTATTGAGAGGCGTCATGACGCTGGATACCCGTCGCACCTGGAGCGACCCCGACCTGGACCTGTTCCGAGACAACGTGGCGCGCTTCGTCGAGAACGAAGTGCTGCCGCACGATGAAGAGGCCCGCAAGCGCGGCAACGTGGGCCACGCGCTCTGGCACAAGGCCGGCGCCAACGGCCTGCTGTGCACCGACATCCCCGAGCAGTACGAGGGCGGCGGCGGTGACTTCCGCCACGAAGCCACCGTGTACGAGGAGCTGGCGCGCCGTGCGCTCACCGGCATCAGCACCTCGGTGCATGCCATCGTGGCGCACTACATCCTCAACCACGGCACCGAGGCCCAGCGCCAACGCTATCTGCCGCGCATGGCGCGCGGCGAGCTGGTGGGCGCCATCGCGATGACCGAGCCTGGCACCGGCTCCGACCTGCAGGCCATCCGCGCCAAGGCCGAGAAGCGCGACGGCGGCTACGCCATCTCCGGCACCAAGACCTTCATCACCAACGGCTACCTGGCCGGCCTGGTGCTGGTGGTGGCCAAGACCGACCCGAGCCAGGGCGCACGCGGCACCTCCATCCTGATCGTGGAGACCGAAGGCGCCAAGGGCTACAGCGTGGGCCGCGTGCTCGACAAGATCGGCCTGAAGGCGCAGGACACCTCCGAGCTGTTCTTCGACGAGGTGTGGGTGTCCGAGGATGCCGTGCTGGGTGGCGAGGAAGGCAAGGGCTTCTTCCAGTTGATGAGCGACCTGCCCTACGAGCGCCTGATCATCGGCGTGACGGCACTGGCCGCCATGGAAGGCGCCTACGAGGCCACGCTGGCCTACACGCGTGAGCGCCGTGCCTTCGGCAAGCCGGTGGCCGAGTTCCAGAACACGCGCTACAAGCTGGCCGAGGTGGCCACGCAGATCAAGGTGGGCCGCGCCTTCATCGACCAGTGCGTCGAGCGCCTGGTGGAGGGCACGCTGGACACGGCCACGGCCTCCATGGCCAAGCTGTGGGCCACCGAGACGCAAGGCCGCGTGGTCGACGAGTGCCTGCAGCTCTTCGGCGGTTACGGCTACATGAACGAATACATGATCGCCCGCATGTACGCGGACGCCCGGGTGCAGCGCATCTACGGCGGCACCAACGAGATCATGAAAGAGGTGATCGCACGGGCGCTGTGAAGCGCGCCGTGCGCCGCTGACCCATCACCGGGTCAGCGGATCACCGCCAGCTTGCGCGCGATGGCCACGGCCTGCGTGCGGCTGTGCGTGCCCAGCTTGAGGTTGATGTTGCGCAGGTGCGTGCGCACGGTGCTGTCCGACACGAAGAGCTTTTCTGCCATCGCGCCGTTGGAGTAACCCTCGGCCAGCAGTTGCAGCACACGGATCTCCTTGCGCGTGAGCGGTTCGGCCAGAGGCTGGGCCGGCGCACCGGCGGATTCGGCATCGGCCAGCACCACGGGGCCCGCGATCTTGAGCAGGCGCTGCAGGTACTCCGTGAAGATCGGATCGTCTGGCTCGTTGGCCGCGTTCTGCGGATTGGCCTGCTGGGCCTGAAGATGGGCCTGGCACCGGTGCAGCAGCATGGCCACGGCCGGGCCTTCGTCCAGGATCAGGCGGATGAAGCCGTCGTGGCAGGTCTGGCGCAGCACCCCGAGCAAGGTTTCCGTGCCGCCCAGGATGTCGCCGATGCGCTGTTGGGCCAGGGCCTGCAGCACACGCAGTTTGAAGGCGCGGCCATGGCGTGTGCGGGCTTGCGCATCCATGATCTCTTCCTGCAGCGGGGCCATGGCCTGTTGCGCATCGCCGAAGCAGATTTCCCAGCGCAGGCGCGCCAGGCGCAGGTCGTGCAGCTCATGGGCGGGCAGGCGCTGGCGGGCCACACGCTGCCACAGGATCTGGTCGTTGGCGCGGGCCAGTTCGTCGCGCGAGGCCTGGGCATGGCCCTGCAGCAGCATCATGCGCGAGCGCTCCAGCTTGGCGCTGGCCACCACGCGTGGCAGTTGCCGGTGGTGGCCCAGGTACTCCAGCTCGGTCAGCACGTGGAAGGCCGCGTCGATGTCACCGCGCTGGAAAGCGATGCGCGAGCGCAGCACGTGGCTGAGGATCATGTGGTCGGGCAGGCCCACATCGCGCGCCAGCGGCAGGTACACATTGAGCAGGTGCTCGGCCTGGTCTAGCTGGTCGGTCTCGTACATCGCCGAGGCATAGAAGATGCCGGCCCAGGCGTGGCCATTGGTGTGGTTGTAGGTGGTGCTGTGCCCGCCGGTCACGGCCATGCGGAAACGCGCGGAAGCCTGGCGCAGGCGCCCTTCCTGCAGATCGAGCAGGCCTTCCATCGATTCGGTGTACATGCGCACAAAGGGGCTGGAGCCCTGGCAGGCGCGTGCCGCATCGAGCAGGCGGTGGGCTTCGTGGTGGTGGCCCATCACGGACACCACGTTCGCCATCGCATTGGTGAGCACGCTGTCGGCGAAGGGGCTGGAACTGGGCAGCGTGGCCAGGCTTTCATGGCCCACGCGGTAGGCGTCCTCGTAGCGGTCCATCATGGCCAGCAGCAGCGGGCGCAGTGCGTTGACGTTGGCTGTGACGACGGGATCAGTCTGGTCCGGCCCGATGCGCTCCAACTGCGCCATGGCCTGCCAGGGGCCTTGCGTGAAGCAGGTGGCCCACACGCGGATGGCCTGCAGCGGCGGGTGGGCGGCCAGGGCATCGTCCGGGATCACGCCGAACCAGCGCGCCAGCAGCCGCAACTGGCCCTTGAACAGGAACGCGTCGGCATGGGGCGCGAGCAGGTTCAGCGCGTGCGGGTGGTCGCCGCCCTCGATGGCGTGCTCCACGGCAGGCACGGCCTGGCCCTGCGCCTCGTACCAGGCTGAGGCGGCCAGGTGCAGGCGGGGCAGTTCTTCCGGGTGTTCGCGCGCCAGTTGGTTGCGCAGGAAATCGGCGAACAGGCTGTGATAACGCCACAGCGGGCCGCGGCCCTCCACGCCGGTGACGGGCGTGAGGAACAGGTTGGCGCTGTCGAGTTGTTCGAGGATGGCGCCGGCATCGAGCCGCGGGTTCAGGGCCTGGCACACCGACACGTTGAGCTGGCGCAGGATGCTGGTGCGCATCAGGAACTCGCGCACCTCGGTGCTCTGGTGGGCCAGCACGTCCTCGGCCAGGTAGTCGGCGATGGCGCGGTTCGAGCCCGAGAAGCGCGCGATGAAATCGCTGCCCGTGCCGCGTCGCTCCAGCGCCATCGAGGCCAGCCACAGGGCGGCCACCCAGCCTTCGGTCTTGCTGTGTAGTTGGGCCAGGGCGTCGGCATCCATGGCGGGCGTGCCACGCAGCTGGAAGAAGTGCGAGGCCTCTTCCAGGCTGAAGCGCAGGTGTTCGGTGTCCACCTCGATCAACTGGCCGCGCGCGCGCAGGCGGCCCAGGCCCAGGTCCGGCAGGCTGCGCGAGCCGATCACCAACTGGCCACGGCGGGGCAGGTGGTCGATGATCTCGCGCACCAGGCCCAGCACGGCTGGCTCCTGGATCAGCTCGAAATCATCGAGGAAGAGCGTGAAGGGTGCGCTGTGGCGGGCCAGTGACTCGACCACGTCCACGGCCGTGCCTTCCGCGGGCTCCATGGCCAGGCGCGTGACGGCGGCGGTCAGCCCGGCCAGGAAGCGTGAGACATCGTTGTCGGCGCGGTCCAGCGTGAGCCAGGCGGTGGCGATGCCTTGCTCTTCGAGGCCGGCTCTGGCTTGCAGCATGGCAGTGGTCTTGCCGAAGCCGGCGGGCGCGCGCACCAGCACCAGCTTGGCGGCACTGGCCTGCACGATGCGGTCGCAGGCCACGGTGCGCAGCACCTGCAGGGCGCTGGCACCCATGGGGTTGAGTTTGGCGGCCAGGCCCGGCGATGGCGGCGGCGTGTCCATGTCCTTGGGGCGGGGGGCGGCGGTGATGGGGGGTGGCGAGACGATGGGCATGGCGGTACCTGTTGTGCGGCCGGGCCGTGGTCTGGGGAAGGTCTGTGATCGATACGGGCAGGCCACGCCATCGCGCGCGGCTGTGTACCGGGTCAGCGGGATTGTCAATCTGCATTAATGTCTTTGTCTGTACGGGCAAAACCTAGTCCTTCGCGGGCTGTGTTCCGTCGGATCCGACGATGGGCAGCATGCAGGCACATCCCTAGAGTCAGGTGGCCACCTCCACCCCCCAGGGAACCGCATGAACGATGTGTTTGTCTACGACCATGTGCGCACGCCGCGCGGCAAGGGCCGTCCGGAAGGTGCGCTGCATGCGACCCCGCCGGTGCGGTTGGCGGCCCAGGTGCTGCAGGGCCTGCGGGCGCGCAACGGCCTCGATCCGGACCAGATCGATGACGTCGGCCTGGGCGTGGTCATGCCCGTGGGTGAGCAGGGCGCCGACATCGCACGCGCCGCGTTGCTGGCCGCCGGTTATGGCGATGGCGTCACGGGCTACCAGCTCAACCGCTTTTGTACCTCTGCGCTGGACACCCTGAAGATGGGCCACGCGCTGATCGCCGCCGGCCAGGCCGAGGCCGTGATCGGCGGGGGCGTCGAGTCGATGTCGCGCGTGGCCATCGGCAGCGATGGCGGCGCCACCTACACCGACCCCACCATCGGCCGCCAGCACCCCTACATCCCCAACGGCGTGGCCGCCGACCTGATGGCCACGCTGGGCGGCTTCACGCGCGATGACCTCGATGCCTACGCGTGCGAAAGCCAGCGACGCGCTGGTGCCGCGCAGGCAGGCGGCTACTTCGATCGCAGCCTGCTGCCGGTGCTTGACGAACTTGGGCAAGTGGTGCTGGCGCGTGACGAGGCCCTGCGCCCCGGCACCACCCTGGCCGATCTGGCCAAGCTCAAGCCCGTGTTCACTGGCCTGGGCGAAGAAGGCTTCGATGCCATCGTGCTGCAGCGCTACCCGCAACTGGCGGCCATCGAGCATCTGCACACCGGCGGCAATGCCAGCGGCATCGTTGATGGCGCCTGCGCGGTGCTGCTGGGCAGCCAGGCCTTCGGGCAGCGCGCGGGCCTCAAGCCCCGTGCGCGCATCCGGGGCAGCGCGAGCTGTGCGTCCGAGCCGCTGATCAGCCTGGGCGGGCCGATGCCCGTGACCGAACGCGTGCTGGCGCGCTGCGGCATGAGCGTGCGCGACATCGATCTCTTCGAAGTCAACGAGGCTTTTGCCGTGGTGCCGCTGGCCTACATGCGCCACTTCGACATCGGCCACGACCGCGTGAACGTGAACGGCGGCGCCATCGCGCTGGGCCACCCGCTGGGCGCCACGGGCGCCATCCTGCTGGGCACGGTGCTGGACGAACTGGAACGGCGTGACGCGGCCACGGGCCTGGTCACCCTGTGCGCGGCGGCCGGACAGGCCACCGCGCTGATCATCGAGCGCACCTGAGGACACCGCGATGCGTGAACATCAATGGGAGAACCTCAGCCTGTCGGTCGATGCCAATGGCGTGGCCCTGCTGACGATGGACGTGAAGGGCCGTGCCGACAACGCCTTCACGCCGGGCTTCCTGGCCGACTTGGCTGCCGCCGTGGCCCACGTGAAGGACAGCAGCGAGATCTGCGGGCTGGTCATCACCTCGGGCAAGGTCACGGGCTTTTGCAGTGGCGGCGCCCCGGAAGACCTGCTGGCTGTGCACGAGGCCGGCCTGAGTGCCGCGCAGATCATGGGCGTGCTGACACCCGCGCAACAGGCCATCCGCGCGCTGGAGCGCTGCGGCAAGCCGGTGGCGGCGGCCATCCAGGGCGCGGCCCTGGGCGGTGGTTATGAGCTGGCGCTGGCCTGTCACCACCGCGTGCTGGCCGACAGCCCGCGTGCCGTGGTCGGCCTGCCGGAAGTGACTTTCGGTGTGCTGCCCGGTGGTGGCGGCACGCAGCGCCTGCCGCGCCTGATCGGCATCCCGGCCGCGCTGCCGCTGCTGCTGTCGGGGCGCCAGGTGCCGCCGGCCGAGGCGTTGCAACTGGGCCTGGTTGACCAAGTGGTGAGTGCCAAGGAAGTGATCCCGGCCGCACGCCGCTGGGTGCTGGCCAACCCGGATGCCGTGCAGCCCTGGGATGTGAAAGGCTTCAAGGTGCCTGGCGGCGCCGGCGCGATGGCCCCGCACGCCAACAGCAGCTTCGGTGTGGGCGTGGCGCGCGTGCGCCGCGACACGCAGGACCGCGAGCCTGCGCCCCTGGCCATCCTGGCCTGCGTGTACGAAGGCACGCAACTGCCGTTCGATCAGGCCTTGGCGCTGGAGGCCCGCCACTTCAGCCTGCTGCTGGCCGGGCCCGTGGCGCGCAACCGCCTGCGCACCTTGCACGTCAATGGTCCGCGCCTGACACGGCAATGGGCCGCAGCCACCCGCTACCCGGCCGACCGCTGTGCCGGCCGCCTGGTGCGCGCCCATGCGGATGAGGCGCGCGCATTGGCCGCAGATGGCGTGAGCCCTGCGCTGATGCGCAACGCGGCACTCCAGGCTGGCTTCGTGCCGCCGGCCGATCTCAATGACCTTGATCACCCCGCATCGCCCAACCAACCCGATGTGGCCGTGGTGACGTGGCGCTGGCTGAGCGCCTCCGCGCTGGAAGCCGCGCGCTGCCTGGACGAGGGCGTGATCGACGACCCGGCCCAGGCCGACGTGGTGGCCGTGCGCGAACTGGGCTACCCCGCCTGGACGGGCGGCCCCATCTCCTTCATCGACACCCAGGGCGTGCAGGCTTTTGTCGCGCAGTGCGACCGCCTGGCCGCCGAATCCGCCAGCGGCGACCGCTTCTGCGTGCCGCCCTGGCTGCGCGAGCGGGCCACGCAGGCCCCGCATCGCCTCTATCCCCATCCCGCACTTTCTCAGGACAACGGACATGAAGACACGCGTGAGTGAACGACTGGGCATCGCCTACCCCATCATCCAGGGCGGCATGATGTGGGTGGGCCTGGCCGAACTGGCCTCGGCCGTCTCCAACGCCGGTGGCCTGGGCATCATCACGGCGCTCACGCAGCCCACGCCGGATGCCTTGCGCCAGGAGATCGAACGCTGCCGTTCGATGACGAGCAAGCCTTTTGGCGTCAACCTCACCATCCTGCCCACGGTCACGCCGCCGCCCTATGCCGAATACGTGTCGGCCATCATCGAGGGCGGTGTGAAGATCGTCGAGACCGCTGGCAACAGCCCCAAGGAATTCATCGAGCGCTTCAGGGCAGCGGGTGTCACCATCGTGCACAAGTGCACCACCGTGCGCCATGCCCTGTCGGCCGAGCGCAATGGCGTGGACATGGTCTCCATCGACGGCCTGGAATGCGCGGGCCACCCGGGCGAGGACGACGTAGGCGGCCTGGTGCTGATCCCCTCTGCGGCGCGCCAGCTCAAGATCCCCGTGATCGCCTCGGGCGGTATCGCCGACGGGCGCGGCATGGCCGCCGCGCTGGCCCTGGGCGCCGAGGGCGTGAACATGGGCACGCGCTTTTGCGTGACGCAGGAAGCCCCCATCCACGACGACATCAAGCAGGCGCTGGTGCGCGGCAGCGAACGCGACACCGCGCTGATTTTCCGCACGCTCAAGAACACCGCGCGCGTGTTCCGCAACGCCATCGCCGACGAGGTGCTGTCGATGGAGCGCCGCGAGGGTGGCTGCACCTTCGAAGAGATCCGCCCGCTGGTGTCCGGCCAGCGTGGCCGCGCGGCCCTGGCCAGCGGCGTGGTCGATGGCGGCATCGTGAGTGCTGGCCAGTGCATCGGCCTGATCGACGACGTGCCCACCTGTGCCGAGCTGATCGAGCGCATGGTGGGGCAGTGCCGCGAGCGCCTGCAGGTGGCGAGCAACTGGGCGGCTTGAGCGGCGTGAACGGCCTGCGCGCCTCGTGATTCGTCCCTTTGGACGATGGACCCCGCAGGGCCCGATTTCTACAGTGCAAGCAAAGGCATGGCATGAGGCCATGGCGAACAAGGAGCGCACGTGTTTCAAGGTGACAGCATCCGCCTGAGCAGGCTGGACGAGGGCTTCGTCGAACTGTGTTTTGACGCCAAGGACGAACCGATCAACAAGCTCGACGCCCGCACGGTGAACGAGTTCAGCCAGGCCACCGAGCTGCTGGCCAAGGCCGGGGATGTGCGCGGCGTGCTGGTCACCAGCGCGAAGGATGTCTTCATCGTCGGCGCCGACATCAAGGAATTCGGCGAGATGTTCAAGGACAGTGCCGAGCAGATCGCCAGCGGCGTGCTGGTCAAGAACCAGATCTTCGTGGCGTTTGAAGACCTGCCCTTCCCGAGCGTGGTGGCCATCAATGGCTTCGCGCTGGGCGGCGGGCTGGAGCTGGCCCTGGCCGCCAGCCACCGCGTGATGTCCACCGCCGCGCAGGTGGGCGTGCCCGAAGTCAAGCTGGGCCTGTTCCCGGGCTTCGGCGGCACGGTGCGCCTGTCGCGCGTGGCTGGTGCGCAGGCCGCGCTGGACTGGATCGCCAGCGGCAAGCCCGCCAAGGCTGCTGCCGCCAAGGCGGTCGGCGTGGTCGATGAGGTGGCCGAGCCCGCGGCCCTGCGCGCCGAGGCCCTGGCCCTGCTGCGCAGCGCTGCCGATGGACATGTGGATTGGAAGGCCGCACAGGCCCGCAAGCGCAACCCGCTGCCGCTGTCTGACGCCGAGCGCCAGACCCTGTTCGCCACCGCGGTCGAGAAGATCAAGGCCGACAGCCCGCCGCACCAGCCCGCCGCGCTGATCGCCGCCGAGATGATGGCCGAGGCCGCCGCCGTGGACCGCGCCAAGGCGCTGGCCCTGGAGGCCGCCGCCTTCGGCCGTGTCGCCAAGACGCAGGCCGCTGGCGCGCTGGTGCAGGTCTTCCTCAACGACCAGTTGATCAAGAAGGTCTCGCGCAAGCACACGGGGCAGGGCGGTGGCAAGGTCAAGCAACTGGCCGTGCTGGGTGCTGGCATC
Organism: Aquabacterium sp.; assembly: GCF_049274795.1. Taxonomy (GTDB): domain Bacteria; phylum Pseudomonadota; class Gammaproteobacteria; order Burkholderiales; family Burkholderiaceae_C; genus Aquabacterium. The sequence continues at coordinate 39,019 of NZ_JBASTH010000042.1, read as the reverse complement.
ATGGGCGGCGGCATCGCCTACACGGCCGCGCTGCGCGGCACGCCCGTGCTGCTCAAGGACATCGCCAGCAAGCAGCTGGACTTGGGTGTGGGCGAGGCCAGCAAGCTGCTGGCCCGCCAGGTCAAGTCCGGCCGCCTGGCGCAGGACAAGGCCGACGCCATCCTGCAATCGATCAAGCCCCAGCTCGATGACCGGGGCTTCGACGCCGTCGACCTCGTGATCGAGGCCGTGGTCGAGCGCCTGGACATCAAGCAGCAGGTGCTGGGTGTGCTCGAAGGCTCGGTGCGCAACGACGCCATCATCGCGTCCAACACCTCCAGCCTGCGCATCGACGACATCGCCCGCCCGCTGCTGCGCCCCGAGAACATCGTGGGCATGCACTTCTTCAACCCCGTGCCGGTGATGCCGCTGGTCGAGGTGATCCGTGGCGTCAAGACCAGCGATGCGGCCGTGGCCACCGCGGTGTCGCAGGCCCTGGCCATGGGCAAGACGCCCATCGTGGTCAAGGATTGTCCGGGCTTCCTGGTCAACCGCATCGTCACGCCCTATGTGAACGCCTTCCTGCAGTTGGTGGCCGATGGCGCCGACTTCGAAGAGGTCGACCGCGCGATGGAAGCCTTCGGCTGGCCCATGGGCCCGGCCTACCTGCAGGACGTGGTCGGCATGGACGTGGGCTCGCACGTGGGTGATGTCATCTCGGCCGGCTACCCCGAGCGCATGAAGCCGGTGGCGCGCAACGTGGTCAAGCTGATGGTCTCGCGCCAGCGCTACGGCCAGAAGACAGGCGAAGGCTTCTACCGCTACGCGCCCGATGCAGGCGGCAAGCCGCGCAAGACCTCGTCGCCCGAGGCGCGCGAACTGGTGCGCAGCCTGCAGACCGAAGGCCAGCACCGCTTCACCAGCGAGGAGATCGTCGAACGCATGATGCTGCCGATGATCATCGAATCGGCCCACGCGCTGGAAGACGGCGTGGTGGCCTCGGCGGCCGAGGTGGACATGGCCCTGATGATGGGCCTGGGCCTGCCCGCCTACCTGGGCGGCGCGCTCAAGTACGCCGACTGGCTGGGCCTGCCCCAGGTGGTGGCGCTGAGCGAGCGCTATGCCTCGCTGGGCCCCGCGTACTGCGCCACGGCCCGCATGCGCGCCATGGCCGCGCAGGGCGAGAGCTTTCACCGCTGAGCACCTGCCTGCCTCGGACCTCTTTCACAACATCCCTTCCTCATCCCCATGAAACTCGATTCCAGCATCGCAGCCGTCGTGACCGGTGGCGCCTCGGGCCTGGGCGCGGCCACGGCCCGCCGTCTGGCGGCCCAGGGCGTCAAGGTCGCCATCTTCGATCTCAATGCCGATCTGGGCGAAAGCCTGGCGCGTGACCTCGGCGGCGTGTTCTGCCAGGTCGACGTGACCTCGGACACCGATGTGGACGCCGCCCTGCAGCGCGCCCGCAGCCGCCATGGCCAGGAACGCATCCTGGTCAACTGCGCCGGCATCGGCAACGCCACCAAGACGGCCAGCCGCGACAAGACCAGCGGCGAGATCCGCCACTTCCCGCTGGCCGGCTTCGACCGCATCATCCAGGTCAACCTGGTGGCCACCTTCCGCTGCATCGCCAAGTCGGCGGCCGGCATGCTGACCTTGCCGCTGCTGCAGGACGGCGAGCGCGGTGCCATCGTCAACACGGCCTCCGTGGCTGCGGAGGACGGCCAGATGGGCCAGGCGGCCTACTCGGCCTCCAAGGCCGGCATCGTGGGCATGACCCTGCCCATCGCGCGCGACCTGATGAGCGAAGGTATCCGCATCAACACCATCTTGCCGGGCATCTTCAATACGCCGCTGCTGCAGGCCGCGCCGGACCACGTCAAGGCTGCGCTGGCTGAATCCGTGCCCTTCCCCAAGCGCCTGGGCGAGCCCGATGAATACGCGCAGCTGGTGGAAGTGATGCTGACCAACGGCTACTTCAACGGCGAGAGCGTGCGCCTGGACGGCGCGATCCGCATGGCACCGCGCTGAGCGCGCGGCCACCGCAGTCTCAAGGCCTTTCACCAACTTCCACGCACCGGCCACCCAGTCCGTCCCCACGTTCCCGCTGGCCTACCCGTACGCCCAACGCTTTCCGATCAAAGGACCCGAGTCATGTCTGAAGCCTACATCGTTGCCGCCGCCCGCACGGCCGGGGGCCGCCGCGGCGGTCGCCTGTCCGGCTGGCACCCCGCCGACCTCGCAGCCCAGGTGCTCAACGCCCTGGTGCAGCGCACCGGCGCCGACCCCGCCGCGATCGACGACGTCATCATGGGCTGCGTCGGCCAGGTGGGCGAGCAGGCCTGCAACGTGGCGCGCAACGCCATCCTGTCGTCCTCGCTGCCCGAATCGGTGCCCGGCACCTCGGTGGACCGCCAGTGCGGCTCCTCGCAGCAGGCGCTGCACTTCGCGGCCCAGGCCGTGATGTCGGGCACGCAGGACATCGTGATCGCCGCCGGTGTCGAGAGCATGACGCGCGTGCCCATGGGCACGCCCATCACCCTGCCGCTCAAGAACGGCCTGGGCCTGTACGTGAGCCCGGCGATGAAGCAGCGCTATGACGGCGTGGAGTTCAGCCAGTTCAGCGGCGCCGAGACCATCGCGCGCAAGTACGGCCTGAGCAAGGATCAGCTCGACGCCTTCGCGCTGCTGAGCCACCAGCGCGCTGCCGAGGCCACGCGCCTGGGCCGCTTCGAGGAAGAGATCGTGCGTGTGGAAGTGCGTACCGCCGATAGCGACACCCCGAGCGAGCCGCATCTGGTCGACGAAGGCATCCGCTTCGACGCGACGCTGGAAGGCATCGCCGGTGTCAAGCTGATCCAGGAAGGCGGCCTGCTGACGGCCGCGAGCGCCAGCCAGATCTGTGATGGCGCCAGCGGTGTGCTGGTCGTCAACGAGCGCGGCCTGAAGACGCTGGGTGTCAAGCCCCTGGCCCGCATCCACCACATGACCGTGATCGGCCATGACCCGGTGATCATGCTGGAGGCGCCGATCCCGGCGACGCAGCAGGCATTGAAGAAGGCGGGCCTGTCGATCAACGACATCGACCTGTACGAGGTGAACGAGGCTTTCGCCTCCGTGCCGCTGGCCTGGCTGCAGGGTGTGGGCGCCGATCCGGCCAAGCTCAACGTGCATGGCGGCGCGATCGCGCTGGGCCACCCGCTGGGCGGCTCGGGCACCAAGCTGATGACGACGCTGGTGCATGCGCTGATCCATCGTCAGGCCCGTTATGGCTTGCAGACCATGTGCGAAGGCGGTGGCCTGGCCAACGTCACCATCGTCGAAAGGCTGTGATGAGTTCTGGTGTTCGCTACGAACGGGAAGGTGCTGTCGGGGTCGTGACGCTGGACAACGCGGCACGGCTGAACCCGCTGACGGAGGTGATGCAGCAGGCCTTGCTGGAGATCCTGGACCAGGCTGGGCGCGACCCGCAGGTGCGCGCGCTGCTGATCATCGGCGAGGGCCGGGGTTTCTGCGTGGGCGCGGACCTGGGCTCGATGGTGCCCCAGCCGGGCGACACGCGCAGCCTGGGCACACGCACGGCCGATGCGATGGCGGTGCTGTCCAACAAGCTGGTGGTGGCCTTGCGTGAGGCGCCCTTTCCGGTGGTCAGTGCGCTCAATGGCGCGGTGGCGGGCGCGGGCGTGGGCCTGGCGCTGGCGGCCGACCTGGTGGTGGCGGCGCGCTCGTCGTACTTCTACTTTCCCTTCATGCCCAAGCTGGGCATCGTGCCCGACCTGGGCAGCACCTGGTTCCTGGTGAACCTGCTGGGGCGCTCGCGGGCGCTGGGCCTGACCTTGCTGGGCGACAAGCTGTCATCGGCGCAGGCGCTGGAGTGGGGGCTGGTGTGGTCCGTGGTGGACGACGAGGCCTTGCCTGAGGAGGGCCGCAAGCTGGCGCAGCGCTTGGCGGAGCTGCCGGCGCATGGGGCGCTGGAGATGCGCCGTGCGTTCGAGGCGGCGCGGTGCAATGACCTGGCGACGCAGCTGGCCTATGAGGCCGAGCGGCAGCGCGAGTTGATCGACCATCCGGATTTTGCGGAAGGGGTGGCGGCGTTCATGGGACGTCGGTCGCCTTCGTTCGGGAACCGGTCTGGTTGATTTCGTTCTTTTCTCTTCGTGACTTTCGGTGTGTTTGGGGCTGGCACGGATTTCCGGGGTGTGCCGGCCCCTTTTTTTGCGCGCCTTTTTTTGACTTACCAGGTTGTTCCTGGCATTCGACGGTTTAAGCGTTTTGTCGGTGCAACGCGGGGCGGGGGTTGAGGGGGCCTCTGGGTGGGCTTCGATGTTGGCGGTCCTGCCTTTGGCAGGACTGCTCTCCGGTGCTCGTACGGGGCAGGTGGCTGCGCAACTCGCCCTTGCAGGGCTCAAACATGCTCGCCATCCCCTGGCCACAGGCCAGGGGCAAACCTGCCCCTCCCTGCGCGCCTCCGACGCCAACAAGGCGCCCACCCAAAGGCCCCCTCAACCCTTTTCCGTCCCGCTCGTGGCGGTGCCACATCTCTCGTTCTGGCGGCTCGCACAGATGCGCTTCAACAAAGGGCGCAAAGCGCACGGGCGGCAACGATGCTCATCGAGTCGAGCCGACCGCGGCAACGGTTCCGCAGCGAGCGGGATGGTCGAAGTACGGGTAGCGGGGCATCAAAGGGCTGGGCTGGTATCTGGCTGGGCGCCTTGTTGGCGCCGAGCAGCGCAGCGGCGAGGTGGGCATGCGCGGAGCGCATGCTTCGTCAACTGACTGGCCGCATCTGTTTGAGCGCAGCGGCGAAGCCGCGTAGCGAGTTATGCGGCCCCACCTCGTCGTGAGCAGCGCAGGGCAGTCACGCCGCAGGCGTGACCGACAACAAAGAAGCCCGGCCAGATGCCGGCCCAGACCCCGCCCCGCGTTGCCGCGCCAAAGCGCTCAACCCGTCGAACGCAAAGAAGAAGCGCAATCAGAGATGCATCAAAGCGGCGACACCAGATGCCCGCCATCAACAGCCAGCACCGACCCCGTGATGTACGACCCCGCCTGAGACGCCAGCAACAGCAGCGCCCCATCCAGATCGGAGGGCGATCCAAACCTCCGCTGCGGAATCCGCGACATCAAGCGCTGTCCCGGCTCACTCGCCAGGAAATCCCGGTTCAACTCCGTCGCGATGTACCCAGGCGCCAAGGCATTCACCCGGATCCCCAGCCGCGCCCATTCCTGCGCCAGAGCCTTCGTCAGGTGGATCAACCCGGCTTTCGACGCACAGTAAGGCGCCACGGCCCCTCCCACACGCTCCCCCAGGATCGACGCCACATTGACGATGCTGCCGGGCTTGCCCGCCGCCTGCAGCCGCCGCGCCGCTTCCGTCGCCACCAGCCAGGCCCCCTTGAGGTTGGTGTTGAGCACCAGGTCCCACTGCGATTCCGTCTGCGCCAGGGCCGGCGCCGAGGTCGCCACGCCGGCGTTGTTCAGCACGATGCCCGGCGGCCCCCAGCGGCCCTCGATGCGCGCAAACGCATGCACCACCGAGCCATCGTCGTTCACGTCCAGCTCCACCGCATGGGCTTCCAGCCCCTCGGCGTTCAGGGCCGCCACGGCAGCCTGCAGCTTGTCCAGGCGGCGCGCGGCCAGCAGCACGAGTGCGCCGGCCTGCGCCAGCACGCCGGCCGCATGCAGCCCCAGTCCGCTGGAGGCGCCGGTCACCAGCGCCGTCTGCCCTTTGAGCGAGAAGCGGTCGGCCAGCGTCGTCATCGCGCCACCTCGGTCGTGCGTGGTCCGCGCGCGATCTGGCGGCCGATGCGCCAGCGGTGCACTTCGCTCGGGCCGTCATAGATGCGGAAGGCGCGCATGTCGCTGAAGATGCGCGAGACGATGCTCAGGTCGGTCACGCCGCGCCCGCCCAGGATCTGCACGCTGCGGTCCACCACGCGCCACTCGGCCTCGGAGCAAAGCACCTTGGCCATGCTCGATTCGTGGCCCGCGGCATTGCCCTGGTCCAGCAGCCAGGCGCAGTGCCAGATCACCAGACGCGCGGTGTGCAGGTCCAGCTCGTTGTCGGCCAGCATGAAGCTCACGCCCTCGTGCGCGGCCAGCTTGTGGCCGAAGGCCTCGCGCTCGCGGGCATAGGCCACGGCGGTGTCGTGCGCGCGCCGTGCCTGGCCCAGCCAGCGCATGCAGTGCGTCAGGCGCGCCGGGGCCAGGCGCAGCTGCGCGTGGCGCAGGCCCAGGCCCAGCTCGCCCAGGCGGTCGCCCTCGGGGATGCGCACGCCCTCGAACTTCACGATGGCATGGCCGCCGGTGAAGCATGAATCGAGTGCGTCGAGCTGGCGCTCGATGGTGATGCCGGGGCGTTCCATGTCCGTCAGGAACATGGTGGCGCTGCCGTCTTCCATGCGCGCCATCACGATGGCGAAGGCCGCGCCCACGGCGCCGGTGATGTGGATCTTGGTGCCGTCGATCACGTAGTCGCTGCCATCGCGGCGGGCCGTGGTCTGCAGCATCGACGGGTCGGAGCCGGCGCCCGGGGCGGGCTCGGTCATGCAGAAGCACGAGCGGGTGTGGCCTTCCACCAGGGGCTTGAGCCAGCGCGCCTTCTGCGCGGGCGTGGCCACCAGTTCCATCAGGTGGATGTTGCCTTCGTCCGGTGCGTGGATGTTCAGCGCGATCGGGCCCAGCGGCGAGTACCCGGCCTCTTCGAACACGATGGCCTTGTCGACATGGCTCAGGCCCAGGCCGCCCAGTTCGCGCGAGGCGTGCGGCGTGAGCAGCCCCACGGCGCGGGCGCGGGCGATCAGTTCCTGGCGGAGCTCTTCGGTGGGGCCGTGCGGCGTGCAGCGCGGGTCGGCCTCGAAGGGGATCACCTCGTCGGTGATGAACTGGCGGGTGCGTTGCCGCAGGTCTTCTTGTTCAGGGGTGAGTTGAAAGTCCATGGTGCTGTCAGCGGCCCCGCCATTGGGGCGCGCGTTTTTCGATGAATGCCTGCAGGCCTTCCCGCAGGTCCTCGCTGGCCGCCACGCGGGCCAGGCCCTCGGCGCTCAGCTGGCGCAGTGTGGCTTCTTCCAGATCGTGGGCCTGGCGGGCCACGCCCAGGCTTTCGCGCACGGCCAGGGGCGCGTTGCGCGCGATGCGCTGGGCCAGGGCCAGGGCGGTCTCCTGCAGCTCGGCGGCAGGCACCAGGTGATTGACCAGGCCGAACTGGTGGGCACGTGCGGCCTGCAGCGGATCGCCCGTGGCCACGAGTTCCAGCGCGATGTGGCGGGGCAGGGCGCGCGGCAGGCGGTACAGGCCGCCGGCGCCGGCGATCAGGCCGCGTTGCACCTCGGGCAGGCCGAAGGTGGCGTGGGCGGCGGCCACGATCACGTCGCAGGCCAGGGCGATCTCGCTGCCACCGGCCAGGGCCGGGCCGTTCACCGCCGCGATCCAGGGTTTGCGGCGCGGCGCGTAGACGAACCCGGCGAAGCCGCCGCGTTCGGTGCGCAATTGCTTGCCGCGCCCGGCCGCCACTTCCTTGAGGTCGGCGCCCGAGCAGAAGGCTTCCTGGCCGGCGCCGGTCAGCACCACGGCGCGGATGCTGTCGTCGGCTTCCAGGGCCTGCAGGGCGGCCTCCAGCGCGTTGGCCACCTCGCCGTTGATGGCGTTGCGCGCCGAGGGGCGGTTGAGCGTGAGCCGCGCGACGTGGCCGGGCAGGTGCTCGATCAGCACCACCGCGTCGGACGGGGCTTGAAGTTGGGCGCTCATGCGGCGAATCTCCAGTGCAGGCGGCCATCGTCGGCGCGCGAGGTGACGCCGGCCTGGCCGACGGGGCTGTGGTCGAGGGCGGTCAGCCGCGCCAGCGTGGCCGCGTCGCTGGCCGGCACGCGCGACATCAGCCGGCGGCCATCGGGCGTGCGGGCGATGACGATGCCGAAGTCGGGCAGGCCGTCGCGGTCGTAGACCACGGTGTGCGTCTCGACGGTGGCGGGGCCTTCGTAATCCACGGCCAGGTCGGGCACGGGGCCGCGGCGCTGGTCGGCCTGGGCCTGCACGCTGTGTGTGGCCGCCAGCGGCGCAGGCGCGGCGGCGTTGGAGAGCACCAGCGCGTGGTGCTTGGTGACGAACTCGCCCTGGCCGTACAGCAGCGCGTGCTGCTCAGGCTGGCCGCTGCGCAGGGCGCGCACCAGGGCGGCCGCGGCGTGCGTCATGTAGTTGTTCAGCGGCGCGCCGAAGAAGCTCAGGCCGCCGGTGGCGCTCATGGGCGCGTCGGCGGGCAGGCCCAAGGTGCGCCGCGCCATCTTGGGCACGATGGGGAAGCAGCTGTACAGCTCCAGCACATCGAAGGGCTGGCCGCCCACCAGGGCTTGTGCGGCGTCGAGCACGGCCTCCTGCGCGGGGGCGTGGCGGTAGTGGTCGCGGGCCAGGTAGTCGCGCGGCTCCTGCGCCGAGGCGCCGCCCCACACGTGCACCAGGCGTTCAGCAGGGATGCCCAGCTCCAGGGCCAGCTCCAGGCTGGTCATCAGCACGGCCGCGCCCATGTTGACCAGCGGGTTGGCCACCATGCGCAGGGTGTAGGGCCAGGCGATCAGGCGGTTGCGCTCGCCCGGCGTGGCGATCTCGTCGGGCCCCAGGGCTTGGCGCTGCCAGGCGTGCGGGTTGCGGGCGGCGGCCTCGCTCATGCCGGACCACAGGCGGGCCGATTCGTTCAGGGCCTCGGCGGGGCTCTGGTCCCAGGCGGCCAGCAGGGCGTTCTCGTACAGGGGGTAGACGTTCACCGGGGCCACCACGCCGTGGCGCACGGCCTCGGGGTGGCAGATGTCGGCGCCGCGCAGCAGGCGGGCGTTCGCGTCCTTGGGCGACCAGGGCAGCGACAGCTTGGCCTTGGCGGCGGCGGCCACGGTATGGCTGGCTTCGGCCCCCACCACGGCGGCCACGGCGCTGTGCCCGGCGGCGATGCGCAGGGCGGCCTCGTGCAGCAGGCGCACGGGCGATTCACCGCCGGCCACGGCGTAGGCGCGGTGCGCGGGCTGGATGTGCAGGCGTTCGCACAGCAGGGCCGGCGCATCGGCGTAGGGCCAGGAGTGCTCGCAGACCACGTCCAGCGCATCGATGCCCTGCAGCAGGGCGGTGCCGGCATGCGGGCGTGCGCCGCTGAGGGCGTCTTCCTGGGCGGCGCGCAGGGCCGCCTCCATCAGGGCGATCGGTTCCAGGCCCTGGGCCGGGTCCTTGTCTCGCCAGGTGATCTCGCCGATACCGACGATGACCGGCGTGCGGGCCGGATCGGTGGGCATGCGTGTGCGGTGCGCCATGGGATGTTCTGCGTGTGTCAGTCTCTGAGGGATCCGGCAGTGTCGCGAGAAGCGGCGCGCGGCGTGATCGTCAGAAGCGACGAAAAGCCCGGGGGCGTTGTTGGGCTGCGGCGGGGCAGGCGCAAGGCGCCGGGCCCACCAGCCCGCCGCCATCCCACGTCGTCCGTTCTGACGATTGCTGCGCCGCATGCCCCGCCGGAAGATCCGCGCCATCGTGGGCCGGCCTCCCGGCCAGCGCCCTGCCCCCTCAGCCGCACCGAACCGACACCCGCCATGACCGCTTCCCCCTCCATGCTGCAAGGCATCCGCGTGGCCGACCTGAGCACCGTGATCTTCGGCCCCTATGCCACGCAAGTGCTGGCCGACCTGGGCGCCGACGTCGTGAAGGTCGAGCCTGCCGGCATGGGCGACGCCATCCGCATGGTGGGCACGCCGCCCAAGACACCGGGCATGAGCCCCATCCACCTGCGCCTGAACCGGGGCAAGCGCTCCGTGGACTGGGATCTGCGCACCGAGGAAGGCCGGGCTGCTCTGCGCCGCCTGGTCGAATCGAGCGACGTGTTCATCCACAACGTGCGCGCCGATGCCATGGAGCGCCTGGGCTTCGACTACGAGACCGTGCGGGCCCTGAAGCCCGACATCATCTACGTGCACTGCACCGGCTTCGACCAGCGCGGCCCCTACGCCGGCCTGCAGGCCTACGACGACATCATCCAGGCCGCCGCCGGCGTGGCCACCCTGCTGCCGCATGTCGACGGCAACCCCCGCCCGCGCTACCTGCCCATGACCCTGGCCGACAAGGTCTCCGGCCTGCACGCCGCCTACGCCGTGATGGCCGCCCTGGTGCACCGCCTGCGCACCGGCGAGGGCCAGTTCGTCGAGGTGCCCATGTTCGAGGCCGTGGCCAGCTTCAACCTGCTCGAGCACCTGTTTGACCGCACCTTCGTGCCCCCCACGGGCCCGGCGCGCTACACCCGCCAGGTCGATCCGACCCGCCAGCCCATGCCCACCAAGGATGGCTGGATCTCCATCGCCCCCTACCTGGACGACCGCTGGGTGCGCTTCTTCGAGGCCGTGGGCCGCGCCGAGGTGCTCAAGGAGCCCCGTTTCGCCGACCCGCTCAGCCGCCGCCGCCACATGGGCCAGATGTACGAGCTGATGTACGAGATCACCCCCTCGCGCACCACCGACGAGTGGCTGGCCCTGCTGGCCCGGATCAACGTGCCGGCCATGCGCGTCAACGACATCGAGGATTTGCTGGTCGATCCTCAGCTCAAGGCCAGCGGCCTGCTGCACCAGCGCCACCACCCGACCGAGGGGGATTACCTGGAAGTGCGCGCCCCGGTGCGTTTTTCGGCCTGGGGCGACCAGGAGACCCCGCCGGCCGCTACAGTGGGCCAGCACAGCGAGGCCCTGGCGGCGGAACTGGGCGTCGTCCTGCCCCGCCGGCCCGCCAAGGCCTGAGCGAAACCCCAGGGCTGCACGCGCCCGGGGGGTGGGGGATAATTGCGGACTGGGCCCAGGTCCCGTGGCCTGCTTCCATCCCCCGAAATTTCTTCAGCCCCCACGATGCCCGCATACCGTTCCAAGACATCCACCGCCGGTCGCAACATGGCGGGCGCGCGTTCCCTGTGGCGCGCCACCGGCATGAAAGACGAGGACTTCTCCAAGCCCATCATCGCCGTGGTCAACTCCTTCACGCAGTTCGTGCCCGGTCACGTGCACCTGAAGGACCTGGGCCAGCTGGTCGCCCGCGAGATCGAGGCCGCCGGCGGCGTCGCCAAGGAGTTCAACACCATCGCGGTCGACGACGGCATCGCCATGGGCCACGACGGCATGCTGTACTCCCTGCCCAGCCGCGACATCATCGCGGACTCGGTGGAGTACATGGTCAACGCGCATTGCGCCGACGCCATGGTCTGCATCTCCAACTGCGACAAGATCACCCCTGGCATGCTGATGGCCGCCATGCGCCTGAACATCCCCGTGGTGTTCGTCTCGGGCGGCCCGATGGAAGCGGGCAAGACCCGCCTGGCCAACCCCGTCACCAAGGTGATGGAGTTCAAGAAGCTGGACCTGGTGGACGCCATGGTGATGGCCGCCGACAAGTCCTACTCCGACGCCGACGTGGCCGAGGTGGAGCGCTCGGCCTGCCCGACCTGCGGTTCGTGCTCGGGCATGTTCACCGCCAACTCCATGAACTGCCTGACCGAGGCCCTGGGCCTGTCGCTGCCGGGCAATGGCACCGTGGTGGCCACACACGCCGACCGCGAGCAGCTGTTCAAGCGCGCCGGCCGCCGCATCGTCGAGCTGGCCCGCGAGTACTACGAGAAGGAAAACGAGCGCATCCTGCCGCGCTCGGTGGGCTTCAACGCCTTCGAGAACGCGATGACGCTGGACATCGCGATGGGTGGCTCGACCAACACCATCCTGCACCTGCTGGCCATCGCCCGCGAAGCCGAGATCGACTTCACGATGGACGACATCGACCGCCTCTCGCGCGTCGTGCCGCAGCTGTGCAAGGTGGCGCCCAACACCAACAAGTACCACATCGAGGACGTGCACCGCGCTGGCGGCATCATGGCCATCCTGGGTGAGCTGGCCCGTGCCGGCAAGCTGCACGTGGATGCGCCCACGGTGCACGCGGCCACGCTGGGCGAAGCCCTGGCGCAGTGGGACATCGCCGTCACGCAGGACGAGGCCGTGCGCCACTTCTACATGGCCGGCCCCGCAGGCATCCCCACGCAGGTGGCCTTCAGCCAGAACACGCGCTGGCCCAGCCTGGACCTGGACCGCGCCGAGGGCTGCATCCGCTCCAACGAGCACGCGTTCTCGCAGGAGGGCGGCCTGGCGGTGCTCAAGGGCAACATCGCGCTCGATGGCTGTGTGGTCAAGACGGCGGGTGTCGATGAAAGCATCCTGGTGTTCGAGGGCACGGCCCACGTGACCGAGTCGCAAGACGAGGCGGTCGAGAACATCCTGGCCGGCAAGGTCAAGGCCGGTGACGTGGTGATCGTGCGTTATGAAGGCCCGAAGGGCGGCCCGGGCATGCAGGAGATGCTGTACCCGACCAGCTACATCAAGTCGCAGGGGCTGGGCAAGGCCTGTGCGCTGCTGACGGATGGCCGGTTCTCGGGCGGGACGTCGGGTCTGTCGATTGGTCACTGCTCGCCTGAGGCGGCTGCGGGTGGCGCCATTGGCCTGGTGCGTGATGGCGACAAGATCCGCATCGACATTCCGAAGCGCACGATCGATGTGCTGCTGTCGGATGAGGAACTGGCGCAGCGCCGGGCCGAGCAGGATGCCAAGGGCTGGAAGCCGGCGAAGGTGCGTCCTCGCAAGGTGTCGGCGGCGTTGAAGGCCTATGCGAAGCTGGTGACGTCGGCGGATACGGGGGCTGTGCGGGATCTGACGAAGCTGGAAGATTGATGTGATGGGCGGCAGGCAGAAGTTTCTGAGCGCTGCCTTCTGATTTGCACTGCATCGGCTGAAGCCGCCTCTTTCAGGGGCGGCTTTTTCTTTGGTCTTCGGTGGGTGGTGCGCTTTGGCGGGGAGCGCGGGGCGGGGGTTCTTGGCCGTGGTCGGTTCGGGTCAGATCAGCTCGACGGCGGCCTGGGCGAAGGCGGCTGATTGGCGGCCGACGGCCACGGCGTCTTCGGCGGCGGCGTTGCCGCTCTGGGCGCGGGCGCTGATGCCTTCGAGGATCACGGCGAAGCGGAACAGGGAGAAGGCGAGGTGGAAGGCGGTGACGGGCTCATGCCGTTGGCTGCTGGCCTGGTAGTGGGCCAGGTACTCGGCCTGGGTGGGCAGGCCCAGGGCGGCCAGGTCCAGGCCCTTGAGGCCATCGAAGGCGCTGGGGGCGGTGTGAAAGCCCATGGCGCTGTAGGCGGCGTCGGCCAGGGGGTGGCCCAGGGTGGAGAGTTCCCAGTCGAGCACGGCGATCACGCGTGGCTCGGTGGGGTGGAACATCAGGTTGCCCAGGCGGAAGTCGCCGTGGACGATGGTGGTCTCGTCACCCGGGGGGATGTGCGCGGGCAGCCAGGTGATCAGGCGCTCGATGTTCGCGTCTTCGCGCGTGCGGCTGGCCTGCCACTGCCTGGTCCAGCGGCCGATCTGGCGCGCGAAGAAATTGCCGGGCTTGCCGTAGTCGCCCAGGCCCAGCGCGGCCCAGTCCACGGCGTGCAGGCTGGCCAGGGTCTCGGCCATGGCCAGCCAGCAGGCGCGGCGCTGCGCGGGCGGCAGTTCGGGCACGGACTGGCTGGACAGCACGCGGCCATCGAGCTTGTCCATCACGTAGAAGGGCGTGCCGATCACGGCGCGGTCGTCGCAGAAGGCACGCATGCGCGGCACCGGCACGCCGGTGTCGGCCAGCGCCTGCTGGATGCGGAACTCGCGGTCCACCGCGTGGGCCGATGGCAGCAGTTCGCCCGGCGGCTGCTTGCGCAGCACCAGGGCCTGGTCGCCCACGTACACGAAGAAGGTGGGGTTGGACTGGCCGCCGTGGATGCGCTCCAGCCGCATCGGGCCTTCGCAGCCGGGCACCTGGCGTTCCAGCCAGGCCTGCAGGCGGCCGGTGGCCTGTGCGTCCAGCACTGCGCTGTTGCTGGTTTGGTCGCCGCTGCCGCCGTGGCTCATGCCGCGTCCATGGTGATGATGGGCTTGACGGTGACGCCGCTGCGGCAATCACTCACCGCGTCGTTGATGGCGTCCAGCGGGTAGGTGCGGCACATGCGCTCGAAAGGCAGTTGGCCGGTGCGCTGCAGTTCCACCAGTTGTGGGATGAAGAGGCCGGGCACGCTGTCGCCCTCGATCGAGGCGCGGATGGTGCGGCCGCCCAGCAGCAGGCCGGCGTCCAGCGGGACCTTCACGGTGGGGGGCGGCAGGCCCAGCATCAGGCTGGTGCCGGTGCGGTGCGTGGCGGCCACGGCCTCGGCCATCACGGCAGGGATGCCGGTGGCCTCGACGGCGAAGTCCGCGCCGCCGGGAACGAGGGTCTGCACGCGCGCGGCGCTGGATGTGTCGTTCACCTGGATCAGGTCGGTGGCGCCGAACTCGGTGGCCATGTCCAGGCGCGAGGCGTGCAGGTCGATGGCGATGATGCGGGCGCAGCCGGCCAAGCGCGCGGCCATCACGGCCGACAGGCCCACGGCGCCCAGGCCGAACACGGCGATGCTGCTGCCGGCGGCGGGCTTGAGCACGTTGAGCACGCCGCCCGCGCCGGTCTGCACGCTGCAGCCCAGCGGGGCCAGCGCGGACAGCGGCACATCGTTGCGCACGCGCACGGCATCGCGTTCACGCACCAGCGCGTGCGAGGCAAACGATGACTGACCGAAGAAGCCCGCGGCCACGGGTTGACCAGCGGCATGGTGGGCGCAGCGGCCGTCGGGGCGGCGGATGGCCAGGTTCAGTTGGCGCGCGACCTGGCAGTAGGCAGGGCGGCCGGACTGGCAGGGGCCGCAGTGGCCGCAGGCGGCGAAGCTGAGCACCACGTGGTCGCCGATGCGCAGGTGCTTGGCTTGCGGGCCGGCGCGCTCGATGACGCCCACGCCTTCGTGGCCGAGGATGGCGGGCAGGGGGTAGGGCATGTGCTGGTCCAGCGCGACGAGGTCGGTGTGGCACATGCCGGTGGCCACGAGGCGCACGAGCACTTCGTCACCCTGCGGGTCGTCCAGCTCGACGGGTTCGATGCTGAACTGGCCGGCTTGGCGGGTGACGGCGGCGCGGATCTCCATGGTGTGGGCTCCCTGGTCGGGTGGATGGCGTACTGGGCCGCATCCTAGGAATCTCACGGGTTTGCGGCCATCGTCGCTTTGGACAAATCTCCGTGGGGTGCTTTTCGGTGCACTGTTTGGCGTGCATGGTGTGTGGCGCTTTGTCGAGGCAGCGCGGGGCGCGGGATGTGGGGGCGGCCGACTGGGCTTCGATGTTGTCGGTCACGCCTGCGGCGTGACTGCCCTGCGCTGCTCGCGGCGAGGTGGGGCCGCATAACTCGCTACGCGGCTTCGCCGCTGCGCTCAAACAGATGCGGCCAGTCAGCTCACGAAGCATGCGCTGCGCGCATGCCCACCTTGCCGCTGCGCTGCTCGGCGACAACAAGGCGCCCCGCCGGCCGCCCCCACATCCCTGTTTCGCCCCGCTGGTGGCGTGCGCAGCATGCTGCGCGGTGCGGCAACCTTTGCGTGATGGCGCAGCCCCATGTTCTTGTGAGCCGGTGCGAAGTCAAAGGGCAAGGGCCTGCGCATGCGGAGAGCGGGGCATCAAGGGCTGAGGGGGTAACTGGCGGGGCGCCTTGTTGGCGTCGGAGGCGCGCAGGGAGGGGCAGGTTTGCGCCTGGCCGCAGGCCAGGGGATGGCGAGCATGTTTGAGCCCTGAAAGGGCGAGTTGCGCAGCCACCTGTCCCGTACGAGCACGCGGAGAGCAGTCACGCCGAAGGCGTGACCGCCAACATTGAAGCCCCGCCAGTTACCCCCTCAGACCCCGCCCCGCGCTGCCCCGACAAAACGCTCAACTTGACGCATGCAAGACATCACGGAAAGAACCCTGAAAGCCCCAACCTGAATCGTCGGAAACGACGATGGCTGCTGCATCCCCCCGTCTCTAGCGTGCTGCCACACCCCCGGTCCGCGCACCGGGCGGCTCACGACCTGCATACACACGGAGCACCAGAGACATGAGCGAGACCCCTTCCACCGGCGCCCCAGGGTGCCCCTTCTCCGCCGCCGCGCCTGATCGCGCCGCCGGCCCCGAACACCGCCGCAGCTTCGGCCTGTGGCGCAACCCCGCGGTCCAGCAGGAAATCGAATCCCTCGATGCCAAGCGTGATTGCCAGCGCATCGTCTACCTGCTCACGGCCTACGAGTTCCCCGCCGACATGCAGCGCTCCACCGAACTGGCCCTGTTCCACACCTACGGCAGCCAGACCGTCTCGGCCCTGCTCGACCGCACCAAGCAGTTCAGCAAGCACGGCCAGAAACGCTACGACGACACGCGCTTGCTCATCGCCCAGTACATCGAAAGCGGCTGGGAGGCCGACAAGGGCCGCCGCTCCATCGAGCAGATGAACCACATCCACTCCTTCTACCGCATCGAGAACGAGGATTTTCTCTTCGTGCTGTGGACCTTCCTGGACTTCCCCAAGCGCTGGCTGCAGGACTACGGCTGGCGCGCCATGACCGCGCACGAGTGCGAAGCCTGGTTCCACTACTGGATCGAGATCGGCCGGCGCATGAACCTCACGGACATCCCCGCCACCTGGGGCGAGTTCGATGACTTCGTGGCCGAGTACGAATCACGCAAGCTCAAGTACTCGGTGGCCAACGAGCACGTGGCCCAGGCCACCATCGACATCATGGCCGCCTGGCTGCCCAAGCCGCTGCGCTTCGCGGTCAAGCCGGCCGTGTCCGCGCTGGTGCCCGATCGCCTGCGCCCCGCCGTGGGCCTGACGGATCCGCCAGGCTGGCTCAGTGCGCTCATGCATGGCGTGCTCAAGGCCCGCGCCGTGTTCAAGCGCTTCGTGCCCTATGAGCGCTATCCCACCTTGCTGGCCCACGGCGTGAACCGCACCTACCCCAGCCACTGCTACCGCATCGAAGAGCTGGGCCCGGCCTTCGCGCACCGCCGCGCAGGTCAGGCTGCCAACGGCAAGGCCCCGGACGGATCGCCCGGGGCCTTGCATGCACTGGATGACGAGGCGCACGAAGCGGCCGGGGTGGCCGCCACTGCTACCGCTACCGCTCAACGCGACTGAAACGCCAGCCCGCCCTGTGCGGGTTGCTGGCCGGGCTGCACCGGCTGAGCCGGTGACGGCTCGCCGGCGGGGCGCCGCCCCAGCCCCATCACTCCGGCCAGCGCCGGGATCAGCAGCACTGCACCGATCATGTTCCACAGGAACATGAAGGTCAGCAGCAGCCCCATGTCGGCTTGGAACTTGATGTCCGACAGCACCCAGGTCAGCACGCCGGCCGCCAGCGAGATGCCGGTGAAGGCCACGGCCAGGCCGGTGGTCTTCATCGTCTCCAGGTAGGCCTCGCGCAGCGGCAGGCCCTTGCGCAGGAAGGTCTCCAGGCGGTTGTACAGGTAGATGCCGTAGTCCACGCCGATGCCCACGCCCAGCGCGATCACCGGCAGGGTGGCCACCTTCACGCCCAGGCCCATCACCGTCATCACGGCCTCGCACAGCAGCGAGGTGATGATCAAGGGGATCAGCAGGCACAGCGTGACGCGGATGGAGCGGAACTCCAGCATCAGCAGGCCCGCCACGATGCCGTACACCAGCAGCAGCATCGGGCGCCAGGCCTTCTCGACCACCTCGTTGGTGGCAGCCTCGATGCCGGCGTTGCCTGCGGCCATCAGGATCTCGGCGTGCGGGCCGGCGTGGGCCGCCGTGAAGGTCTCCACCGTCTTGATCACGCCCTTGAGCGTGGCCGCCTTGTGGTCGGCCAGGTAGGCGATCACCGGGATCATCGAGCAGTCGTCGTTGTAGAAGGCCTGCGGGATGGCCTTGTGCGCCGAGTTCGAGATGTAGCGGTTGCGCGAGACGGTGGCCCACTTGAGGTTGCCGCCGTAGCTGCCCGAGATCACCTGCTTCATCCAGTCGAACAGCGACATCGTGCCCTGCACGCCGGGCGTCTCTTCCAGCGCCCACTGCAGTTGCGTCACGGTGCTGGCGGCCGCGTAGGCGCCGCACTCACCAGGCGGTGTCTTGACCATCACCACGAAGGCATCGGCGCTGGTGGCGTAGTGGCTGGTGAAGAAGGCCACATCCTGGTTGTAGACCGAGTTGGGCCGCAGCTCGGGCGCGCCCGGGTCCAGGTCGCCGATCTGCAGGTCGCGGCTGACCACGAAGCCGGCCACGCCCACCACGGCGGCCACGGCCACCACGCCCCAGGCGCGTCTGCCCGACGCCAGCGAGGCGATGGCCGAAGCCAGGCGGTGCGGGCCTGTCGCGCGCCGCTCTGCCGCCCGCAGCCCGGCCTTCGAGATGCCGGTGTAAGACATCGCGATCGGCAGCAGGAACATCTTGGTGAAGATGATCACTGCCACGCCCACCGAAGCACTGATCGCCAGTTCACGGATCACGCCGATGTCGATGATGAGCAGCGTGGAGAAGCCCACCACATCGCACAGCAGCGCCACCGTGCCGGGCACGAACAGCAGCGAGAACGTGGCCTTGGCCGCCGTCAGCTTGCTGGCGCCCTTGTGGCTTTCGCTGGCGAAGGTGTTGATGTTCTGCACCGCGTGCGACACACCGATGGCAAAGGTCAGGAAGGGCACCAGGATCGAGTACGGATCCAGCCCGAAGCCCAGGGCATGCATGATCCCCAGGTGCCAGACCACCGCCAGCAGGCAGCAGCCGATGGTGACCAGGGTGCTGCGCCAGCAGCGCGAGTAGATCCACAGCAGCACCGTTGTCAGGGCCACCGTGAGCGCGAAGAACAGGCCGATGGCCGCCGCGCCGTGGATCAGATCCCCCACCAGCTTGGCGAAGCCGACGATGTGGATGCGGATGCCGGGGCGCTCATAGCGCTCGCGCAGTTGCTTCTCCAGGCGGTCGGAGAACACGGCGTAGTCCAGGTGCTCGCCGGTGTCGGGGTCGTTCTCCAGCAGCGGCGCCACGATCACGCTGGACTTGTGGTCGTTGGCCACCAGGCTGCCCACCAGGCCCGCCTTGGCGACGTTCTCGCGCACCACGGCCACATCACGGCGGATGCCCAGGCTGCCGAAATCGGCCGGCACGACCTTGCCGGAGCGCAGGCCGTCTTCGGTGGCCTCGAACCACAGCGTGTTGGGCGTCCACAGCGAACGCAGGTTGCCCCGGTCGATGCCGGGGATGTAGAAGACCTCGTCGGTGACCTTGCGGACCACCTCGAGGTATTCACGGTTGTAAATGTCGCCATCGGTGGCTTCCACCGCGATGCGCACGGTGTTGCCCAGCGGACGCAGTTCATTGACGAAGCGCAGGCTGTTGACGATGAAGGGGTGCGTGGAGGGCACCATCTTCTGGAAGCTGGCGTCGGGCCGCAGCAGGCTGGCCTGCCACAGCAGCACCACCGAGGTGATCGCGAAGAACAGCAGCCACAGGGGGCGTCGCGAGAACAGGGCGTGCTCGGCCGCGCGTTGCAGGCGGCCGGCCCCGCCGGTAGGGGAGGTCATGGTGCGGTCCTTCTCAAGTCGACCTTGTCCAGGGTGTGCACGGCGGCACCGCCCAGGCCCACGGTGACGAGGGCGTTGTGCTTGAGCAGCGCGACGCTGCTCAGGCGCTTGACGGGCAGGCGATCGTCCAGAGGCTTGAAGGTGGCGCCTTCATCGCGGCTGACCAGAACCTGGCCTTCCTCATTGAGCAAGAGGGCGCCGCCGGGGATGGCCTCGGCGGCCACGATGGAGCGGGCGCTGTGGCTGTTGACGGGCTTCCAGTTCGCGCCGCCATCGACGGAGCGGAACACGTGGCCGTTGAAGCCATAGGCCGTGAGGCCCGCGCCGGGCAGGGCCAGCACGCCGTAGAGGTAGCCGTTGTAGCCCGTGGCCGAGCGTGTCCAGGTGCGGCCCTGGTCGGGCGATGCGAACACGGTGCCGTTCTCGGCGGCGATCAGGATCTGGCCGTCGCGGGTGAGCGTCAGGCCGTTGAGGTGCAGGCCTTCGGGGTTGTCCAGCCGGTCGCCGATGTAGGCCCACTGCTTGCCGCCGTCGGTGGTCTGGAAGAGCTGGCCGAAGGCGCCTGCGGCCACGCCGCGGTCGGCGTCGAAGAAGCGCACGGCCAGCAGTGGGCGCGAAGGGCCGGCGGCGATGGCCGCTTCGGCCGCGGCCACGGCGTCTTCGGCCTGCAGGCGCTGGGGCGAGGGATCCTCGGCATTGCCGGGAGGCAGCTTGTCGAGCTGAGCCTTGGCGGCTGTCAGGATCAGCGGATCGGCCTGGCGGCCGTCGAGCTGGCGCTGCCAGGTGCTGCCGCCATCGCGCGTGGCCAGGATCACGCCGTCGTGGCCCACGGCCCAGCCGGCCTTGTCGGTGGCGAAGCTCACCGAGGTCAGCATCACCGAAGTGGGCGTGGGGGACTGGCGCCAGGTCTTGCCCTCGTCATCGGAGAGCAGCACCAGGCCCGCTTCACCCACGGCCACCAGCCGGTTGCCGGCCTGGGCGATGTCGGTGAGCAGCTTGCGCGCGCCGTGCACGGTGGCCGGCGCGGGCTGGGTCAGCAGGTCGATGGGCTTGGCTTGGCCGGTGCTGCGGGGCGGCTCGCTGGCCGCCACCGCCGCACACAGGGACAGCACGAGGGCGCCTTGAAACAGGCGGCGCCCCTGCCGCGCCCGCAGGGCCGGCACGGGTTGCAACAGGGGACTGCTCATGCGTTCAGTTCCCGATGCGGCGCAGCGCGTCCGGTGTGAAGTCCGACGGCTTGAGCGGCACGTTGAACTGGATGGGCTTTTCCTCGTTGGTCAGGCCGCTGGACACGTAGCGGCGTGCCTGCAGGTCGTACTGGGCCGAGCCGCCGATGAAGAAGGCGGGTGCGTTGTAGTACTGCACGCCGAAGATCTCCAGCACGCGCCACAGCTCGCCGCGGCCGTCGTACAGGTCGCCGTGGGCGATCTGCCAGGAGTCCTCGTCCAGGAAGTACACGCGCTTGCGGTACACATGGCTCTTGCCCGGCTTGAGCGTGGCCTCGACCACCCACACGCGGTGCAGCTCATAGCGCACCAGATCCTGGTTGTAGGTGCCGGCCTTGATGATGTCCGCGTACTTCAGGTTCTTGTCCGTGAGCTTGAAGTTGTTGTAGGGGATGATCATCTCGCGCTTGCCCACCAGCTTCCAGTCGAAGCGGTCGGGCGAGCCGTTGAAGCCGTCGTAGTCGTCCACGGTCGACAGGCCGTCGACGCCATTGCGGGGCGTGTCGTAGGACACCTCGGGGGCGCGCAGCACGCGGCGTGTGCCGGGGTTGTAGACCCAGGCGGCGCGCGGCTGCTTGACCTGGTCGATGAAGTCATGCGCCAGCAGGGCGTCGCCGGCGATGCTTGACGGTGCCTTGTACGTGGTACGGAAGTAGAACAGCACGTTCGAGCCGTTCTTCAGGCCATTGCTGAAGATGGTCTCTTCGTGGCGCTTGACGGGCGTGAACGAGCCATTGGTCTGCACCGGGAACTCTGTCTGGTCGCGGATCAGCGTGTCGCCGCGGTAGCGGAAGGCGTGGTTCCAGATCGCCTCGGCACCGGTCTTGGGAATGGGGAAGGGCGTGGTGCTGGCCACCTGGTTGAGCACCGAGTTGCCTTCGTTGGCGGACTCGATCTTGCCCGCCTCGTTCTTGATGATCTCGTAGGCCGACTCGGGGAAGGCTGCGGAGCGGCGGGTGGGGTACACCTCCATCTTGTAGCTGGGGTAGCGCTTGAGCAGGGCCAGCTGGCCCGGGGCCAGCTTGTCCTTGTGCTGCTCGGCGTTGGCCGCGGTGATGGTGTAGAGCGGCTTGTCGGCCGCGTAGGGATCGGCCCAGCCCTTCTTGGCGTCGAAGCCTGCAGGCGCCTTGGTCAGGCCGCCTTCCCACTTGGGGATGGTGCCTTCCTTGTTGCCGGCGCGCTCGGCGCCAACGGGGGTCAGGTCCTTGCCCAGGCGTTCGATCTCGGCGGTCGTGAGCTTGGCATGGGCGGCCGTGAGGCCGAGCACGCACAGCGCGGCCAGGGCCGTTCGGGCGTGGTGATGAATGCTGCGTGTCATGGATCGGGGTCTCCAGTGTTCTGTGGGTCAGAAGCTCGCGCCCAGCACCAGCGCGAAGAAGTCGCGGTCGTGGAAGCTGTCGAAGCGAGCCTTTTCGTTGAAGGCCGTGTAGCTCACATCCAGGGTGTAGCGCTTGGCGTAGTCGAACTTCACGCCCGGGGAGATCACGTGGCGGCCCTGGCTGAAGACGCCATCGGCCGACCAGCCCTTGACATCCTTGGAGATGAACAGGCGGGGCTTGACCACGACGCCCGGGATGGCGTCCGGGTACTCCAGCTCGACCAGGGCGCGCACGCCCCAGGCGGTGGGGGTGACGTAGCCGTCCTGCGTGCAGTTGGCCTGGTTGGTGGCGGCGGCGGGGCAGGCGCCACCGTAGGCCGCGTGCGGACCTGCACCGTATTCAAAGCCACGCCCGTAGCGCACGCTGCTGTACGGATCGCCGATGCCGTTCCAGTGCTGGAAGGCCACTTCGCCCAGCACCGTGCCGGAAGACGCACCCATCACGTTGGACAGCAGCTTCATGGTCGAGACCTGGATCTGCGTCTTGTCCTTGAGGTCGTAGCCGCGGTTGTAGGTGTTCGAGCCCAGGGGCGATGCGGTCGAGCCCCAGCGTGGGGCCATGGGGCCGACACCGACGGTGCCGCCGGGGCCAGGCGCTGCCATGGCGTAGAAGCCATCGACCGAGCTGATCTGCACGGGGTAGTCCTGCGTGAAGCTGACTTCACCCGACACCGACCAGCCCTTGATCACGGTAGAGGCGGACAGGCCGAGCACCTTGATCTTGTCGGCCGAATAATCCCAGAACACCGAGCCGAGTGGCGTGCCACCCAGATAGTAGGCCGAACCGGGCACCGTGGTCGTGTCACGCACGCCAGAGAGATTGGGCACGTGCGTGGTGTAGCTCACGTAGTAGGCGCCGACCTCGGTGTCGATGGACTCGACCATCTTCTTGAAGGCCAGGCCGAACTGGTTCTGGTCCTCGCCGTCCTTGTCGTCCAGCAGCGAGAAGCGGAAGTTGGGCAGCGCACCGCCCATGCCACCCATCCAGTGGTCACGCGAGCTCTGCACGCCGAACACCGTGTCGTTGGCCACCAGGGTGGAGCCGCGCGTGCAGTTCAGCGCCGTGGCGGGCGACCAGTAGGTGCCGCAACCGTCGATGCTGGTGCGCTTCCACTTGAACTGGTAGAAGGCTTCCAGCGACGCACCGTCACCCAGGCCCAGGTTGGCCGACAGCTGCGGCACGGGCAGGATGGCTTCCTTGAGCAGCGTGCCCGACTGGCGCAGCGCGTTCACGTCCAGCACCTGGTACTGGTTGATGCCGGGCACGAACAGGCTTTCGCCGAAGTTCACCACGTGCTGGCCCAGGCGTACCTTGAGCTGCGCGGTGTCTGTCAGGTCGAAGCTGCCGTACACATAGGCATCGAGCAGTTCGGCGCCGCGGAACTTCGACAGGTTGGTGTCGAACTGCGAGTCGTCCAGGCGCGAATCAGGCCGGTAGTCGTTGCTGGGCGCGCCGAAGGGCACGCTGCTGCCGCTCAGGCGCAGGTTGTCCCACAGCTTGGCGCGCAGCATCAGGCCGTAGTCGTCCTTGCGCAGGTTGACGTCGCCGATCACCCGCACGAGCGTGCTGAAGTTGTCGCCGCGCCCGAAGTTCTTGTCGGCCGAGGCGGTGTAGGCCGAGCCCGAACCGCCATCGCCCACGCCGAGCAGATCCTTGTCGATGCCCTTGGCGCGCCAGCCGCCGCTCACCGAGGCGTTGAGCGACCAGATGGCTTCGGCGCCGTTGCCGAATTCGATGGTGCCCGCGTGTGCCGTGACGGCGCAGCCCCAGGCCATGCACGCCATGATGTGCAGTGGCTTCAGGCGGAAAGTATCCCCATTGATCAAGACTCCCATGTGGGTCTCCTACGTTGCTTGGATGGAATCGCCAGGGCACTGTATGAAGACGTGTCTGCGCGCAACATCGTCACTTCGGACGATTTGGGCGGGGCTGTGCGGGCTGCGCGTAAACCCTCTGCCTTGAGGGGCGCGATTCACTCAAGATGACCGCGTTTTCGGGGTTCATGAGTGAGTCTGTCCATGTCATCGCCCGCTTCGTCCACCGTGCTTCAGCCGCCCGTATCGCCCGGTGCCGCGGTGATTGCCGCCAAGACCAGCCCACCGGCCGCACGGGCCAATCACGTGCATCGAATGGCCATCGTTGAACGCGCTGATGGCGGCGCGCATGCCCGGCTGGTGTTGGTGCGGGCGCCTGCCGGTTTCGGCAAGACGACGACCATGGCGCAACTGCGTGAACGCCTCGAAGCCGCTGGCGTGAAGACGGCCTGGCTCACGGTGGACCGCGCCGACAACGACCTGCCGCGCTTTCTGCAATGCCTGGCGGCCGCGGTGACGCACCTGGTGGAAGGTGGACGCGCGCGCGGGCTGCTGGGCCTGGTGGATCAGTTGTCGGCCTGCGAGCAGCCTTTCGTGCTCTTCCTCGACGATGTCGAGTGCATCCATGAGCCGTCGGTGCTGGGCATGATGCGTGAGCTGATCGAGCACCTGCCCCATGGGGCCCAGGTGGTGGTGGGTTCACGCAACGTGCCCGAGCTGGGCCTGGGGCGCCTGCGCGCCCACGGACAATTGCTGGAAGTGGATGCCGAAGACCTGCGTTTCTCTGTCGAGGAGACGAGCCGCTTCTTCGAGCTGCGCGGCAACGGGCACCTGCCGGCGGAGGCCTTGAGGCAGCTCCACAGCAAGACCGAAGGCTGGATAGCGCCCTTGTGGCTGGCTTCCGTGGCGCTGGACAAGCGCGGCCTGGACAATGACTTCATCGCGCAGTTCTCGGGCTCAAACGTGGCGGTGGCGCAGTACTTGGCCGATGCCGTGCTGGCACGCCAGCCGCGCGATGTGCGCCAGTTCCTGTTGCGCACCAGCGTGCTGCACCAGCTCGATGCTTCGCTGTGCCACGCGCTGGCGCCCCGCGCCGAAGGCCAGACCCTGGCCGATTGCGAACGCATGCTGCAGGACATGGAAGCGGCCGACCTGTTCATTCGGCCCGTGCAGCCTGTGCCGGGCTCCAGCGCCCAGCAGGGCTGGCGCTATCACAGCCTGTTCGCCGACTTCCTGCGGGGGCACCTGGCCCGCGAACAGCCCCATGAGTTCGCGCGCCTGCACCTGGCCGCCTCATCCTGGTACGAGGCGCATGGCCGCCCGGTGCCCGCCATCGACCACGCCATCGAGGGCGGGGACATCCCCCATGCCCTGGTGCTGCTGGCACAGCATGCGCAGCGCTTCCTGGAGCAGGGGCGCATGCGCCTGCTGCACCGCTGGTTCGGGCTGATCCCTTCGGCCGCGCTGGCGGGTTACCCCCGGCTGGAGGTGATCGCCGTGTGGGCGACCTGCTTCGTGCTGGGGCCCTCCCAGGCCTGTGTGCAATTGCAGGCGGCACCGTGCAATGCCTCGAACGATGCAGAGGTGCAGGTCAAGCTGCGCGCACTGCGCCCGCTGCTGCTGGCCATGACGGACCAGTACACCGAGGCCATGGACGCCGGCCGCAAGGCCCTGGCGCAGATGCCCACGGGCTGCTCGTTTTCCGACATCGGGCTGATGAACATCCTGGCCCATGTGGCGTGGGTGCTGGGTGATCCGTCCACCTCGCACCAGTTGCTGGACAGAGCCCGCCGCACGCCCAGCAGCAATGCCTTCACGCACTCCTACACGGAGTCGGTGGAGGGCATGCTCGACCTGCACGAGGCCCGCCTGCACCAGGCCATGGCGCGCCTGCGCATGGCCCTGGGCGACAGCGGCATGCCGGGGCACAGCTCCCACGGCAACACCTGGGGCGGCGTGCTCTACGCCAGCGCGCTGTACGAGGTCAACCGGCTGGACGATGCCCAGCGCCGCTTGAACGTGTACCTGCAGCAGGCCAGTGCCGGTGGCCTGCCGGACCACATGATCATGGGCCACGCGATCCGTGCCCGCATCGCGCTGGCCCGTGGGGATGTGGCGCTGGCGCTGGAGGCGCTGGCCGATCTGCAGTACCTGGGGCACCAGCGGCGCCTGCCGCGCGCCGTCGCTGCGGCTGCCCTGGAGCGCGCCCGCATCCATGTGTTGCAGGGGCAGTCCCGCGTGGCGCGCGATGCCCTGGCCAGTGCCGAGGTGGCCGGCGTGTGGGACGACCCGTTGATCCAGCGCCTGCCCTCGCACGACCTGGAGTACCTGGCCCTGGGCCGACTGCGCTGGGAACTGGCGTTTGGCGATGCGCGTGCAGCCAAGCCCCTGGTCGAGGCGGAACTGGCGGCGGCCGAGGCTGGTGGGCGCCATCGTCGGGCCATGAAGCTGCGCCTGCTGCTGGCGCTGGCCCAGCATCGCTGCGCGGACATCGCGGCCAGTGCGGCCACCATGGAGCTGGCCTTGCGCCAGGCCTGCCAGGAAGGCTTCATGCGCCTGATCCTGGACGAGGGCGGTGCGATGCTGGCGCTGGTGCAGCGCGTGCAGGCGCGTCAGGAGGATCTGGGCGCGCAGCAGGCCGACCCGGTGTGGGTGGAATACCTGCAGAACCTGGCGGCGGCCCTGGAGGCCTTGCCGGGGGCGGTGGGGCTGGGTCAGGCCGAGGCCAGCACGCCGGGTTCGACCGGCGCCAGTGCCATCACGCCGCAGGAGGTGCGCATCCTGCAACTGCTGGCCGAAGGGCATTCCAACGGCGCGCTGGCCGTGCGGCTCAATGTGTCGGACAGCACGGTGCGCACGCACCTGCGCAACATCAACGCCAAGCTCAACGCGCACAACCGCATGCAGGCGGTGGCCATGGCGAGGCGCCTGGCCGTGATCCCCTGATCAGCGCGGTGCCTGCTGCGTCTGGTGTGCCTGCGCGATGCGGTCGATGTGCCAGTCGCTCGGGCCGAACTGCTGCTCGATCATCGTGGCGCGGCGGAAGTAGTGGCCGATGGCCAGCTCCTCCGTCATGCCCATGCCGCCATGCAGCTGCACGGCGCCTTGCCCCACCAGGCGGCAGGCGCGGTTGACGCTGACCTTGGCCGATGAGACAGCCGTGGCGCGTTGCTCGGCGCTCGCATCCTGCAGCAGCGGGAGGGTGGCGGCGGTCAGCGCGCGGGCCTGCTCCAGCGCCAAGTGCATGTCGGCCAGCCGGTGCTGCAGGGCCTGGAAGCTGGCGATGGGGGCGCCGAACTGGCGGCGCTGGCGCACGTAGTCGAGGGTGTCGCGCATCAGGCGCTGCAGCACGCCCAGGGCTTCGGCGCAGGTGGCCAGCGTGGCTTCGTCCAGCGCCTGCTCCACCAGGGGGCGCGCCTGGCCGCGGGGGCTCACGCACTGGGTGGCCTGCACGGGCACGTTGTCGAAGAACAGCTCGCTGGCATGGCCGCCGTCGATGGTGCGCACATCGGTGCGCCGGATGCCGGGGGCCTGTGCCGGCACACACAGCAGCGACACACCCTGGTCGCCCTGGCCGGCCCGCGGATCAAGCGCCGTCACCAGGAAGTCGGTCGCCCAACGCGCGCCGTGCACCACCGTCTTGTGGCCGCTCAGCAGCAGGCCATCGCCAGACGGATGCGCGCTCACGCGGGTGCGCAGGCCTTGCCAGCCATGCCGCGCGGCGGGCTCGGTGTGAGCGAACGCTGCGATGGCGCGCCCTTCCAGGATGCGGCCTAGCAGTGTTTGCCAGGCTGGCTCGGGGCTGCCCTGCAGCAGGCTGCCGGCGATCACCGCCGTCGAAACGTACGGCCCCACGTACAGCGCTTCGCCGAAGGCCTCCATGATCAGCAGGT
Organism: Aquabacterium sp.; assembly: GCF_049274795.1. Classification (GTDB taxonomy): domain Bacteria; phylum Pseudomonadota; class Gammaproteobacteria; order Burkholderiales; family Burkholderiaceae_C; genus Aquabacterium. The sequence goes on along the minus strand of NZ_JBASTH010000042.1, from coordinate 11,286 downwards.
GCTCGGCCAGGCCACCGCCCAGGCCGCCCTGGTCTTCGCCAAAACCGGCGCCCAGGATGCCCAGGTCTTCGGCCAAGGTGCGCCACAAGGGCGGTGTGTCGTGGGCCTGGTCCAGCTGGTGCAGGCGTTGCTCCAGGCCGTGCTGGTCTGCCAGGAAGCGCGACAGGCTGTCTTGCAGCATGCGCTGGGTGTCGTCGAGGTCGAAGGGCGTGCTCATGAAAGGTTGTGCCTGAAGGTCGTGCTGGGCGGACAGGGCCGAAACGGGAGGGCGCGTGTGAGGCGTGCGGCTGCTCAGCGCGACAGGATGTCGGCGGCGATGAGGTTGCGCTGGATCTCGTTGGTGCCGGCGTAGATGGAGGCGGCCCGGTCGTTGAGGTAGGCCGACATCGCGAAGGCCGCTTCTTCCGGGATGCCCAGTGCATCGCACTCGGGCATGGGCACGCGCAGGTGGCTGGGGTGGCCGGCAATGGCCACGCCCAGCTCCGTGATGTGCTGGCGCAGCTCGGTGCCCAGCAGCTTGGTCATCGAGGGGCGGATGCCGGGGGGCTCACCGCGCTCGTGCGCCTGCAGGGCCTGCATCTCCAGTGCCTCCACCGCATCGATGCGGCAATGGGCATCGGCCAGCGCATGGCGCAGGCGGGCGTGCTCGGCATCATCTTGGGGGCCGGTGCCCGGGAAGGCCTCGGCCAGCGCTTCGTGCAGGCGGCGCAGGCGCGATCGCAGCTGGGGCGCCCAGGCGTTGCCGCGCTCGTGCTGCAGCAGGTACTTGGCGATGGCCCAGCCCTGGTTTTCGCCACCGATCAGGCCATTGGCCGGCACGCGCACGTCGTCGAAGAAGACCTGGTTGAGCTCGTGATCGCCCGAGATGCTGATGATGGGGCGGATGGTGATGCCCGGCGTGTCCAGGTCGAAGCACAGGAAGCTGATGCCCTGCTGCGGCTTGCCGCCGCTGGCCGTGCGCACCAGGCAGAACATGCGCTTGGCGTACTGCGCGTGCGTGGTCCAGATCTTGGTGCCGTTGATGACGTAGTGGTCGCCGTCACGGACGGCCTTGCACTGCAGCGAAGCCAGGTCCGAGCCCGATTGCGGCTCCGAGTAGCCCTGGGCCCAGTAGTCTTCGCCGGAGAGGATGCCGGGCAGCCAGCGCTGCTGCTGCTCGGGTGTGCCGAAGGCGATGATCACGGGCCCGACCATGCCGGTACCCATGGGCGCCAGCGGCGGGGCGTCGGCCTCGCAGAGCTCGCGGTTGAACAGATAGAGCTGGCGCGGCGACCAGCCGGTGCCGCCGTGTTCCACGGGCCAGCGCGGGGCGCTCCAGCCCTTTTTGGCCAGGATGCGGTGCCAGGCGATGCCCTCGGGGTAGTCGGCGAAGATGCCCGAGCAGCGACGGCCGTCGCGGCGCAGCTCATCGCTCAGGAACTCTTGCAGGAAGGCGCGCACATCGTCGCGGAAGGCCTTGTCGGCATCGGTCAGGACCATCGGGAATCGCTCCAGGGCATCGGTGGCGCGAAGTGTTCCAGCTTCGCGCCCCGGGCCCAATCGTCGAAACTGACGAATGCGCGCTCTGTCGTCTACAAGGTCTTGAGGTACTCCAGGATCGCCCAGCGTTCCTCGTCGGTCAGCGACTGGGTGAAGGTGTGCCCGCCGCTGCCGTTGCCGTACAGGTGGCTGTTGAAGATCATGCGTGACTGGATCTGCTTGTCCGTGACGGGCGGCGGCGACTGGTAGGCCAGCGAGTTGTTGGCCGCCACGGCATTGGCGATGCCGGCGAAGACCTGGTCGATGGTGCTCATGCCGTTGCTGCAGGGCAGGAAGGGCGAGGCCGTGTTCTGGCTGTTGTTGCAAGGCAGCTCGGTCACCTTCCAGCCCAGCTTCTTGAAGTCATAGGCCGACAGGCTGCTGTCGTAGCCCTGGTTCTTGCCACCGATGCCGGCCGGCGTGTAGCGGCGCTGCCAGATCTTGGGGCGGTCCGAGGGCTTGAGCACGTCCCACAGCGTGGGCACGCTGCCGTTGTGGAAGTAGGGCGCGCCCTGCCAGGCACCGTACAGCGGCGGGGCCACGTAGCCGAAGGGCTTGAGCCATTCGTTGGGGCCGGTGGGCGAGTAGGTGGGCGGGGCGCCATAGCCCAGGTCGTAGGTGCGGCGCGGGATGCGGCGCAGCTGGCTGATCAGCAGCTTGTCGTTCCAGCCCTTCCACTTGGGGTTGAGTTCGTTGTAGGCCCACCAGGAGGTTTGCCAGGCGCGGCGCTTGCGGTCGTCCTGCATCAGGCCCACGCGCTTGTCGTCGGTCTGGATGGTCTCGGTCGGGGTGATGACGCCGGCCACGCCCTTGAGGCGCGGATCGGGCAGGAAGGCGGGGTCGGCCGCGTGGCGGGGCGAGTACACGCCGTGGCAGCTGGCGCACGAGCCATTGCCGGGCTGCTTGGGGATGTCGGCGTTGGCGCCATTGGCCCACAGGTCACGTTCGTGGAAGAGCACGGCGCCCTTTTCGGCCAGGGGGACGTCGATGGCGCCCTGATCCCAGGCGGGCGGAGACAGCGACAGCAGCCAGACGTTGATGTCCTCGAACTCGTAGTAGATGTCGCGGCGCTGAGCGGCGCTGCGCGTGAGGTTGGCCACGGCGAAGGCCATCTCCGAGCGCACGTTGTCGGAGGTGAGGGCGCCGTCCCAGAACTGGCGCGTCTTCCAGGCACGGTGATACCAGTGCGGGGCCTTGGACATGCCGGCCGCGTGCGAGGGGAACCACTCCAGCACGCTGGGCGAGAGCAGCAGCGAGTCCATGTCCCAGATGGCGGGCAGCGCGTCGAGGATGCCGATGGCATCGCTGGTGCCGCGTCCCACGCTCCAGGGGATCGGCGCCAACTGCAGGATCACGGTCGGCCCGTTGGCGCGGAAGGTGTCGGATTGGCCGAGGCCCGCATCGCCCGCGTCATTGGAGCGGCCGAAGCTGAAGGGGCGCTCGTCAGGGTTGCCCAGGCGCGAGTCGTGGCAGCCGGAGCAGGTGGAGCCCAACTGGCCGTTCCAGCGCCCGTTGTCGTCACGGCCCTGCAGCAGGCCGATGGGCAGCTGGCCGCTGCCGCCGTTGGTCTTGTTCGGATCCTCGCCGGGCAGCGGGTAGGGGTTGTGCCAGGGCGCGGGGGCGGAGCCGTAGCGCTTCATCACCTGGTCGTCGAAATCGGCCGGCCGGTTCTTGAGCCCCCACACCTTCCAGAGCTGGTTGAAGCCAGCGATGGTGCCGAAGGACTGGAAGTACTGCTTGCCGGTGATGTACTTGAAGCCGCGGGCGGAGGCTGCCCGGAACTCACCGCAGGTGCGCGGGCGGGCCGGCAGCTTGTTCACATAGGGCTCGGGCGGGTTGTGCAGGTCCACGAACCAGGCGTTGAACTGCACGGCGCTGCCGGCGCGGTTCACGCCGGGCACGACCAGGGTGCGCGGGTCCAGCGGTAGCACGGTGGCATCGGGCTGGCCTTCGCAGGCTGCGCTCCAGGGCGCGCGGTGGGCGGGCTGGTCCAGCAGGGGCAGGGCGGCCAGGGCCGGGGTGCAGGCGAGCAGCATGGGCGCGGCCATGCCTTTGAGGTGGCAGAACATCGTGGGGTCTCCTGGGTGCAGGTGCCTTGGAACTGCCGTGTCGTGTCGCGCGGGCCAGGCGGATCCCTCGCAGCCCGAGCACACTAGGCCTGCGCCGGCCCAGGGCCCCTCGTCAGGAGCGACGATTTTCGGACGGCGCCGTGAGGTGGGCTGGGTCGAGGGTTTGCCGCCTGAACCGTCGAATACGACGATGGCCGTGTGTTTGCGTGCAGCGGAGCATCCCGGCCATGTTCGTGCCTTCGATGTCCTGACCGCCGTGAACCAGCCTCTCTCATCCATCAAGCCTGAAGACACCTTCGATGTGATCGTGGTGGGTGGTGGCACCGCTGGCAGTGTGCTGGGCGGCCGCCTCAGTGCCGACCCGGGCCTGCGCGTGGCCGTGCTGGAAGCCGGCGGGCGCGGCGACAGCTGGGTGGTGCGCGCGCCCGCGGCGGCCGTGGCCATGCTGCCCACGCGCCTGAACAACTACGCCTTCGAGACGGTGCCCCAGCCCGGGCTGGATGGCCGGCGCGGCTATCAGCCACGTGGCCGGATGCTGGGCGGCTGCTCGGGCATGAACGCGATGGTCTACATCCGCGGCCACGCCAGTGACTACGACCAGTGGGCCGCCCTGGGCAATCCCGGCTGGTCCTATGCGGACCTGCTGCCCTACTTCCGCCGCAGCGAAGACAACGAGCACTTCGAGGACGCGTTCCATGGTCGTGGCGGCCCCTTGCCCGTGAGCGGGCTGCGCACGGGCAATCCTTTCCACGAACACTTCCTGGAAGCCGCCCGCCAGGCCGGGCACCTGATCAACCATGACTTCAACGGCGCCACGCAGGAAGGTCTGGGCGCCTACCAGGTGATGCAGCGTGATGGCGAGCGCTGGAGCGCGGCCAGGGCCTTCCTGCACCCACACATCGGCCAGCGGCCCAACCTGGATGTGCGCACCGGCGTGCAGGTGACGGGGCTGTTGTTCGAAGGGCGCCGCGTGGTGGGCGTCGAAGGGCTGCAGCAGGGCCGGCCTGTTCGCTTGCGGGCCCGGCGCGAGGTGGTGCTCAGCGCTGGCGTGTTCCTGTCGCCGCACCTGCTGATGCTGTCGGGCATCGGCCCGGGCGATCAACTGCAGCGCATGGGCATCACCGTGCGCCAGCATCTGCCCGGGGTGGGTGAGAACCTGCAGGACCACCCAGACTTCATCTTTGCCTACCGCGCGCGCAGCCTGGACCTGATGGGCTTCTCACCGGCCGGCCTGTGGCGCACCGCGCGCGAGATCGGTCGCTACGTGCGCCACCGCACCGGCGCCATCAGCAGCAACTACGCCGAGGCCGGCGGCTTTCTCAAGACCGATCCCGCCTTGCCCGCGCCGGATCTGCAATTGCACTTCGTGGTCAGCATCGCGGAAGACCATGCACGGCGCCTGCACGCGGCGCACGGCTACTCTTGCCACGTGTGTCTGCTGCGTCCGCGCAGCCGGGGGCGCGTCACCTTGCGCAACCCCAACCCGCTGGAAGCACCGGACATCGATCCGGCCTTCTTTGCCCACCCCCAGGATCTGGAGGACATGGTCAAGGGCTACCGGATCACCAAGGGCCTGATGGACGCGCCGGCCCTGGCCTCACGCCGGCAGGCCGAGCTGTTCACCGCCGGTATCGAGACTGACGAGCAGATTCGCGCCGTGCTGCGCGCCCGCACCGATTCGGTCTACCACCCCGTGGGCACCTGCCGCATGGGGCCGGATCAGATGGCCGTGGTCGATGCGCAACTGCGTGTGCATGGCGTTGAGGGCCTGCGTGTGGTGGATGCCTCGGTGATGCCGACGCTGGTGGGCGGCAACACACAGGCCCCGGTGGTGGCCATCGCGGAGAAGGCGGCGGACCTGATCCTGGGCAGCGAAGCCCCGATGGCCAGCCCGCTGGCGGCCTGATCCGCCGCGGCACACACCAGCGGCGAGCGCCCGCCTGACCCACCATGGACAAAGCCCCTGACGGCTTGCGCCGTCAGGGGCTTTTGACCTTCAAGCAGGCCTTAGCCTGCGTCGATCAGTTCAGCGCGCTGGCCGGCACCACCGGCAGCACCACGCTGGAGGGGCGGTTGGCATCGCTGAAGATGGTGGTCACGCCGCCGGCGGCTTGGGCTTCCTGGGGCTTGGGCCACACGCCCATGGCCTGGTTGCTGGCGCTGATGGCGATGCGCAGTTTCTGGCCCTTGCGGATCAGGGCCGCAGCCGGGAACACCTCGACGGACACCTGCATGGCCTGGCCAGGGATCACCGGCAGGCGGGCGGCCTCGGTGAAGGGGTGCCACGGCTGGATCATCACGCCCTTGACGTAGCGCGAGCGGGTGGTGTCGATGGCGCGGTGGCTGACGGCCAGCAGGCCGGTGGACAGCGGCGTGGCCTTGCCCAGGATGTCGACCGCATCGACGCGCACCGAGACGGCCGCTTCGGTCTTGGTGGTCGCCACCCACAGGTCAGCCTGGATGGGGCCGTTGAGGTACATGTCCTGGGTCTGGAAGGGCGTTTCGTAGATGGCGGCGCCCTGCGACTTCTCGACCGTGTTGCTGTTGGTGTAGCAGGCCTTGGGCAGCAGGCCCGAGATGCCCAGCGACCACTGCACCATGCTGCTGGAGCAATCGCTGCCGTCGTTGATCTCGACGCTGGCGCTCACGGTCTTGCCCGAATCGCTCTTGGCGTAGGTCACCACGGCGGCCTTGGGCTCCTTGACGAAGCGTGCGGTCTCGCCGCTGCCGGGCTTGGCGGCGGTCAGCGTCTGGTTGCCGCGCAGGTACAGGCGCGTCGGCGTCATCTGCGGGTGCGGCCAATCGGTGGACTTGCTGTAGCGGGTGGTGCCCAGCACGCCGTAGCCTTCGACGAACTGCGTCACGTTGGGCAGCGAGGCCGCGCCGGTGTTGATGCCGCGCACGTACTGGTCGAACCACTGCAGCATCAGCGAGGCCGAGCCCGGCGCGCCGTTGCCCAGCAGGTTGTTGGCACCGGTGGCGGCGGCCAGCACGGCCTCGGCGTGCGAGCCCTTGACGATCAGCATCTTGGCGTTGACGTTCTTCTTGAGTTGCTCATAGAGCAGCGGCTCGTCGCGCTGGAAGATGTCGTTGGACGAACCCACGATGAAGGTGGGCACCTTGATGCGCGAGGCGCCTTCGATGGGCGAGCGCACGGCCCAGAAATCACCGTCGTCGGTGGAATAGCCGGTCACACCCGTCATGGCGCCGTCCACGGTGGGCAGGTACCAGCTGTCGATGGAGGCGATGTGCTCTTGGTTGGCCTGTTCGATCTGCTCGGACCAGGTCGGGAAGTTGAGCTTGGCGATGTCGTTCTGCACGCTCAGGGTGTGCGTGAGCGGCAGCCACAGGCTGATGAACTTGGCGTTGAGCAGGCCGCCGATGCCGACGGTGCCGCGGTAGGCATCGCCCATGGGCACTTGCGCGAACACGGCCTTCACGGCGGGGTGCTGCTGCTTGGCGGTCTGCAGGCTGGTGATGCCCAGGTAGGAGGTGCCGGCCAGGCCCAGCTTGCCGTTGAACCAGGGCTGCTGGGTGACCCAGTCCACCGCCGCAGCGTAGCCCTCTTGCTCTTCGGTGCCCAGCAAGGCGCCTTCACCGCTGGACATGCCGGTGCCGACCACGTCGACCGCGACGGACACATAGCCGCGCTGCACCATGAACTTGTCCTGACCGCCCACCAGCAGGGAGTTGCCCGTCTGCACCACATAGCCCAGCAACTGGCCCAGGTCGATGCGGTAGGCGGTCTGCGTGAGGATGGCGGGGAAGGTGCCGGCCACCGGCTTGCCCTTGGCATCGGCCGGCACGGTCACGCGCACGGCCAGCTTCTTGCCGTCGGCCATGGTGATGAACTGCAGCGGCAGGCTCACGGCGTCGGCGTATTCGGCGGCGCGCTTGTACTCCTTCCAGGTGCTGCCCGCGTTGCTCGTGATGGCGGTGCTGTCGCTGGCGGTGCTGCCGCGCGTGCCCAGGGTGGTGGTCTGCGCGGTGGCGGTGGTGCCAGCAGACAGCGCGATCAGGGCAGCGGCGATGGTGCTGCGCAGCGCGAAGTGGCGGCTCGAGCGGGTAACCGGAAAAGTGGATGTGAACATGCGGTGTCTCCTCGATAACGCATTGGGAGCGTGGTTCTGTTGTGAGCCCCATGCTAGAAGGGCCGGCCCCGCGATCCAATAGCCGTACTGACCAATCTATTTGCCGAGGCGTGCGGTGTTTTCCCGGCGCGCATCCGGGGGGAGTTCGGGTTTGTCCGTGGGTTTGTCAGGCCATGCGGCCTTCGCGCCAGGCCGATGGCGTGACGCCCGCCCAGCGCCTGAACGCCCGGTGGAAAGTGCTCACTGAGGAGAAGCCCAGGGCATCGGCCACCTGCTTGAGCGGCAGGGCGCCATCGGCCAGCAGGCGTTCGGCGGCCAGGCGCTGGCATTGCTGGACCAGGTCGGAGTGCGACAGGCCCAGCATCTGCAACTGGCGCCGCAGCCGCCGCTCACTGATGCCCAGGTGGGCGGCGGTTTCCTGCACCGAGGCCTGGTGCGGAAAGGCCTGCAGCACATGCTGGCGAACCTGCTCGGCCAGGTCGCTGCCATGGCCCTTGGCGGCCAGGGCCAACTCGGCGCGGGTGCGCGCGGCGGTGTAGGCCAGCGGGTCGTGAGTGGGCTGGGGGGCGTCCAGCAGGGCCGGGTTGAAGACGATGGCGCATGCGGCCTGCCCGAAGCTGAGATGGCGCCCGAAGGCGGCCGCGTAGCGGCCTTCCAGGCCCTCGGGGCAAGGGTAGGGAAACTGGATCTGAAGGATGTCGCGCGGCTCGGCGCCGGCCAGCCGCAGCATCTGCATCGTGCTGCTGATGACCTGCTCGGTGCGAAAGCGCCCGCTGCGGCCGCGCTGCACCAGGGGCTCGATCTCGAGGCGTGCGCTGCCTGGTGTCTCTACCAGTTCAACCTCGCAGCGCTGCAGGGCCAGAGGGCTGAAGTACAGCAGATCCGCCAGCACCTGGCGCAGGCTGGGGGCCGACAGCGCCAAAGGCGTGAAAAGCCGGAACTGCATCATCGCGATGCTCTTGCCCACCACCAGGCCGAAGCTCCCATCGCCACTGGCTTCGATGGCGGCGGCCATGGCCTGGTCGAACACGTCCAGGTCGACCCAGGTGCCTGCCTGCTCCAGGGCATCGATCGAATCGATGGCGCAGCGCTGGGCGATCAGGCGGGCGTCGAAGCCTTCCACGTCGAGCGCGGACGCCAGGATCTTCAAGTGGGTGGGAGAGACTTGCATGGGACACCGTCGGTCGAGGGTGCTGGAGCCTGTTGGCTCGATCCCTCGTTTAATGCAACAGTGTTGCGGGTTTTTCGCCGCGCGGAAGGCTCAGGCGCCTCGGGCTTTCCCTAGGTGTATGTTCAGGCCAGCTCTGTCGGTACGGCCGTGGGGCTTGCAGGCGCAGGGTCTGGCACGCGGGGCGCGCGCACGAAGGCCTCGAACTGCTCGATGGGCAGGGGCTTGCTGAACAGGTAGCCCTGGTAGGCCAGGCAGTCGTTGTCGCGTAGCCAGTCAAGCTGTTCGCGGGTCTCGACGCCTTCGGCGATCACCATCAGGTTCAGGCTGCGGCTGAGCGAGACCAGCGTGCGCACGATGGCCATGTCGTTGGGGTCGTTGAGCAGGTCGCGCACGAAGCTCTGGTCGATCTTGAGCTGGTCCAGCGGCAGGCGCTTGAGGTAGTTCAGCGAGGAGTAGCCGGTGCCGAAGTCGTCCAGCGACAGGGCCACGCCATGCGACTTGAGCTCGGCCATCTTGCTGACCACCTCGTCCACGTCCTTGACGAGCAGGCTCTCGGTGAGCTCCAGCTTGAGGCGCGAGGGCTCGATGCCGCTGCGGTGCACGATCTCCAGCACCTGGGAGACGAAATCCGGCTGGCGGAACTGCGAAGCGCTCACGTTGACCGAGAGCGAGAGCCCCGCCGTGCGCGGATCCTGCGCCCAGTTCAGCAGTTGCGCGCAGGCCTTGCGCAGCACCCAGTCGCCGATGGGCACGATCAGGCCGGTCTCTTCGGCCAGGGCGATGAACTTGCCCGGCAGGATCATGCCGCGCTGCGGGTGCTCCCAGCGCAGCAGGGCCTCGGCGCCGATCACGCGGCCATCCTCGCGCACCTGGGGCTGGTAGTGCAGGCTGAAGTGGCCCTGGGCCAGCGCGGTGCGCAGATCGTCTTCGATGGCGTTGCGGGCGGCCACGTCCGACTGCATGATCGCCAGCACCATGGCGATGCTGATGAAGCAGGTGGCGTTGTTGATCCACACGGTGATGGCGCGTGTCTCGATGGGCGGCTGGTAGGCCGGGTTGGTGATGCCGATGTCGCTACCGGCAAAGATCAGGCAGGCCACGAAGCTGGCCACGGGCAGGCCCAGGCGCAGGTAGGCGTTCTCGCCCCGAAACAGCAGGTAGGACGCCGCGGCCACCGTGAGCAGGTGCATGTGCGCCGAACGCGCCACCCCGGCAATGGGCGTGTCGAACAGGCAGATGATGCAGACGACGATGAGCAGCGTGTGCACCGACAGCAGCGCGGCCAGGCGGGTGCGTTCCGTCAGGGTGCAGCCCAGCGCGATGGCGCCGATGGTGGCCAGGGCCAGGTCCATCGACATCAGCAGCCATTTGGCCTTGAGCAGGTAGTAGCCGCCCCAGCCCAGGCCCAGCAGGATGCACATGGTGCTGCCGAACAGCAGCAAGGCCTTGACCCGGCGGCGGTGCTTGTCGCTGACCGCCAGGCCGTGCAGGGGTTGTGAGAACGAGGTGAGGCGACCGCCGAGCATCGGTGGGAGTGGGTACTGCTGTTGCCGGACATCCGGCTCAGGCAAATCCTCACATAGCCAACAGGTGTTTGATACCCGGGGGATCGCTCGGTTGTGTCAACTAAGACCGCCCTGGCGCAAGCCGATCATGCGGGGTCATGCGAACTTAAGTGGAAACCCGCAGGCCTTGGCCCAGGCTAGAAGCTGCCGAAGTGCGAGCCCAGCGCGATCACAGCCACCAGCGCGATGATCGGCCCGATCACGCCCACCATCACGATGTCGACGTAGCTGTCGCGGTGCGTGCAGCCGCACACGGCCAGCAGCGAGACCACCGCGCCGTTGTGCGGCAGGCTGTCGAGCGTACCCGCACCGATCACGGCCACGCGGTGCAGCAGGGCGGGGTCCAGCCCGGTCTGCTGGGCCAGTTGCAGGTAGGTGGCGCCCAGCGCATCAAGCGCGATGGTCAACCCGCCCGAGGCCGAACCGGTCAGTGCCGCAAGGATGTTGGTGGACAGGGCCAGCGACACGAGTGGCCCGCCCCCCAGGCCCAGCACCCAGTCACGCACGGACGCGAAGGCGGGCAGAGCCGCGACAACGGCGCCGAAGCCCACCAGGCTGGCCACTGACAGCACGGGCAGCACAGCGGCGTTGGCGCCCGCGTCGATGCTGGCCTTGGGGCTGGCCAGGCGCGGGCGCTGCAGGGCCAGCAGCGTGAGGATGCCGGCGGCCAGGGCCAGCAGCACGGCCCACACGCCGCCCATGTGGCTCAGCGAGATGCCGCCAAAGCGCGCCTCGGCCAGGTAGCTGGTGTCCAGCCGGGGCAGCAGCCACAGGCTACACAGCAGGTTGACCAGCACGACCACCACCAGCGGCGCCACGGCCACCCCGATGCCGGGCAGGTCGCGGTTGGAGGGCGGGGCAGGGCGTGAGGC
>NZ_JBASTH010000041.1:0-1647 GCF_049274795.1 Aquabacterium sp. | reverse complement strand
GCCTGAGGCCGCAGGCCATGAGCCGCTTCTGCATCCATGCCGGCGAAGACCCCAGACGCACCCCTTCGATCAGCCGTCCGATGTAGCGCCGGCAGCCCTTGCGATCTTCGATGCGAATAACGGGGCGAGGGGCGTGGGGCGTGGGGCGTGGGATGTTCCGTTCCCTTGCCCCCTGTCTCCCGCCCCCTGCCCCATGAGGCAGCTTCAGTTTCTGCCCGGTGATGGCGGCCACTTCGCGGGCGAGGCCGATGATGGACAGACAGTCGGCGCGGTTGGGCGTGATCTCGAGGTCCAGGACCGGCTCGCCGTCGACGCGCGAGATTCCGGTGACCTCGGAGCCGGCCATCGTCAACCGATGGGCCAGGTCCTCCGGGCTGAGCCGGATCGGCACGAATTCTTTGAGCCACTCAATGGGAAGGCGCATCGCTTAGAATTGGGAGAGAAACCTCAGGTCGTTGTCGAAAAACAGCCGGATGTCGCGGATGCCATGCGTCAGCATTGCGATCCGCTCCACCCCCATCCCGAAGGCAAAGCCCTGCACCCGGCGAGGGTCGTAGCCGACGGCGCGGAAGACGTTGGGGTGGACCATGCCGCAGCCGAGAATCTCGAGCCACCCTTTTCGTCCGCAGGTCGCGCAGCCGCTTCCCTTGCAGCCCGTGCAGGCGATGTCCACCTCCGCCGACGGCTCGGTGAACGGGAAGAAGTGCGGACGGAACCGGACCTTCGTCGACGGACCGAACAGTCGTTGCAGGCAATGCGCGAGGACGCCTTTCAAGTCGGTGAAGCTGGTACGGTCGTCCACCATGAGCCCCTCAACCTGATGGAACATGAAGCTGTGGCTGGCATCGAGCGGATCCGGCCGATAGACGCGCCCCGGCACGACGATCCGCAGCGGGGCTTTTCGCGACTGCATGACGCGGATCTGCACCGGCGAGGTGTGGCTGCGCAGGAGGAGTTTCCCTTTCTTCGGCTCCGGCGAGGGCGCATCGACGAAAAAGGTGTCGAAATTTTCTCGCGAGGGGTGGTCGCGCGGGATGTTGAGGGCGTCGAAGTTGTTGAATTCGTAGTCGAGCTCCGGCCCCTCGACGACTTCAAAGCCCAGCGGGCGGAAACAGTCGAGGAGGCGCTGGAGGGTCTGGGTGACTGGGTGCAGCCGGCCCAGCGGGTGCACGAGGCCGGGCAGCGTCACATCGACGGCAGGAAGTACGGACTGAGAAAGACGGGCCTGTTTTTTCTCGTCAACTTTGTTTTCGAAAGTAGTTTTGAGGACATTGAGCTCTTTGCCAACAGTGGCTCTTTGATCTGGCGGAAAAACTCCGAGTTGCTTGAGGTGAGCTGCGAGGGGACTTTTTCGGCCAAGAAACTTGACACGGACAAGCTCTACTTCCCCAGCGGTATTCGCTTGAGCAAGCGCGATCTCGAATTCTTCCTTAAGCTTGCTCAGGGACTCTTGTACCTGATACGGGTCGTCCATCTCCCTCGTCTGAGGAGTACCGGAAGCGCGCTGCCCTGCGACGGCGGTTACGCGGCGACTTTCTTCGAGGACTTCGAAGCGCCGTTCTTCGTCGCCAGCTCCACCAGCTGGTCAAACACCGCGGGCTCGTTGAGCGCCAGCTCCGACAGCTGCTTGCGGTCCAGCCCGATCTT
>NZ_JBASTH010000040.1:0-2549 GCF_049274795.1 Aquabacterium sp. | reverse complement strand
GGGCAGCACCACCCGCAGTGCAGACGGCAGTGCCAGCCACAGCGGCACGGTGTCCGCCCAAAATGCCCAGGGCAGCCTGCACAGCAGCGGCGGGGCGAGCCGCAATGCCGACGGCAGCGTGGAGCAGGCCCGCAGCACCACCGCCACCAGTGCGGCCACCGGCAACAGCGTGCAGACACAAAGCAGCTACAGCAAGGACAGCGGCTTGAGCCGCAGCGCCACCTGCTATGACGCGAGCGGCACGGCCATGGCTTGTCCGACGCGGCCTTAAGGCAACGCTGATTAAGGTCCACCATTGAGAGGGGTCAAACGTTATCCGCAGATGAAGCAGCAGACCTTGGCAATGGCCGCAGATCAAGACAACGGATTCGAGCATTCGCGCAAACCCACCCGACGCGAAGAGTTCTTGCGGACCATGGAGACAATAGTGCCATGGGCCGCTCTGTGCCAGGTGATAGAGCCGCACTACCCCAAAGCAGGCAACGGCCGCCCGCCCATTGGCCTTGAGCGCATGCTGCGCATCCATTTTCTTCAGCACTGGTTCAACCTGGCCGATCTGGCGTGCGAGGAGGCTCTGTATGACAGTGCCAGTCTGCGCCGCTTTGTGGGGATTGACCTGGGCCGCGAACGCGTGCCCGACGCCACCACGCTGCTGAAGTTTCGCAAACTGCTCAATGAGCAAAAACTGGGTGAAGCCCTGTTTGCCAAGGTAGGCCAGCAATTGCAGGAGCGCGGCTTCAAGGTCAACACCGGCACCATCGTGGATGCCACCATCATCGCCGCGCCCAGTTCTACCAAGAACGCCGACAAGGCGCGCGATCCCGATATGCACCAGACCCGCAAAGGCCAGCAGTGGTATTTCGGCATGAAGCTGCACATTGGCGTGGACAGCCAAAGCGGGCTGGCGCACAGCGCCGTGGTGACGGCGGCCAACGTGCATGACAAACACCCGCTGCCCGATCTGCTGCATGGCAACGAGCAGCGCGTGTACGGCGACTCGGCCTACGCCAGCCAGAAGGCTCTGATCCGGGGCAAGGCGCCCCAAGCCAAAGACTTCACCAACCAGCGCACCCGCCGTGCAGGCGAGGTGGACGAAGTTCAGCGGGCCAAGAACCGCAACAAGTCACGCATCCGCGCTCGGGTAGAGCATGTGTTCGGGGTGGTCAAGCGCCTGTGGGGATTCACCAAGGTGCGCTACCGCGGGCTGCAGAAGAACGCCACACGCGCATTCACGGCCTTGGCGCTGGCCAACATTTTCCTTGCCCGAGGGCGACTGCAGGGACAGGTGCGCCCGTAAGGGTGGAAATCGGGCCTCAAGGCCCTGCGAACGGCCCAAATGGGCGGCGCAAGAGGCCACAAAATCCAAAAAATGGCGTCTTCCGCGTTCGCGCGGGAAATTTCGAGGGCTTGTTCAGCGTAGCCCTAAAGCGGACTTAGCAACTCGGCGCGGCCTCAAGGGGACGGTACCAACGATGAAAAGCTTTTCTTCGGCTCCCATCAAGGGAGGCAATCGAATTGCCTGCACACATCCCAGCGCGTCAACGCGCCAACTGAAAGACTTCACGACAAGAGCTTCTCCAGTACCTCCTGATTGACCACGACTGGGTCTTCACCTTCCGTCAGGGCCTCATCAAACGCATCAAGTGCCGCCTCGTTGGTACGCTCCAATGCACCGTCGAGCATCACGTTGCAGTCAAGGGCGACGGTGAAAAGTTCGGCGCGGGTCCAGGCTGGTCGCGACAGCAGCGTGCGGGTGAAGGCGGAGTGGCTCGGGTCGAGTCCCAGGACTCCCTCCACTGGGGCCTCCACCGCAGGGGTGGCTTGGTCGAGAGCGGGTGGAGGGGTCTCCTCAACAAAGATGTTGGCCAAGAGGGCCGTCACTCGGGCAGTTTCCATCTGGAGAGCAGTTACCCGGGACATGTCAAGCACCACCGTCGATGAAGGTGCAAGGGGCGGCCCCTTAACAGCCAGGGCAGGCTTAACCGACTGGAGACCTGGTTTCAGCTGCGCAGTGACTGGTGCAGGCACAGGCTCAGAGGTTGTATCAGCAAAGATATCTCCCAAGCGCGCCGTCACCTGCGCTGTGTCCTTCTGGAGGGCGGCCACCTTGCCCATATCAAGCACGACCTTTCGCGCGGGTGCCGCTACCGGCTGGGGAGCAGCCGCCTGCGCGGGTTCAGGCGTGGTTGCGACAACCGGCGGCGGTGGTGCGCGGTAAGGTGCGTGCGTTTCGCAGGTCGACAAGTCGCTGGTCAGCTTGTGGACTGCTTTCAGCTCGCTCAAAGAATCCAGGCTTTCTTCTCGGTAGCGGAGGTAGGTTTCCAGTTCGTTCGAGACGTCGTCTGCGATGGCTTGCAGTTCCGCGAGCGGCTCAATAAGGTCCCCGGCGTCAGGTGCACCACCAAAGCCGCGGTCAATGTCCTCGAGCATGCCAGCGGAAGCTGCTCGGTAAGTGAGCTCCAGGCCCGTCTTGCTGCGCGGAAGCACCATGCCAACGTCAAAGCGCTCAACGTATTTCTGCACGAACAACCTTGCGAACACCTTTGGGG
>NZ_JBASTH010000039.1:0-11857 GCF_049274795.1 Aquabacterium sp. | reverse complement strand
TTGATCGGCGCAAAGAGGCCGACAACAAGCGACGTGATCCGAAGAAGAAGGCGCGCCGCTGGGTTGTCGAGGTTTGCCATAGTTGGTTCAATCGGTTCCGCAAACTCCTCGTGCGATACGAGAAGCTCGAACGCAGTTTCCTTGCGCTCAACCATCTGGCTGCTGCCATCATTGCGTTCCGCAAAGTACCACTACGCGTAAATATAATTTACGGATAGATTCCAAATCAAGGATCACCCCATAAAGCCTGCACGCTTGTGCCTTGTCGCCCTTGCCTTCTCTCTGGCATCGGCCAGCACCTTCGGAGACACCCGCTCGTTCCGTTGCAAGCAGGATCTCGTCAAGCTGGGTGACAGCAAATCCACGGCCTTGAGCAAATGCGGCGAGCCCGTGATGAAGGACTCCTTCTGCAGGAAGGAACAGCAGGCCGTGGCGCCTGCAGCCACATCGTCATCGAACCGGGGCACCACGGTCATCGTCAACAACGGGTGCGACACGGTGGATGAATAGGCCTACAACCCTGGTGTCGGCCAGTTCATGACGACGCTGCAATTCGAACAGGGCATGCTCAAGGCCATCAAGTACGGCGCGCGAGTGCGCTGATACGGAGGCAAGGCCCAAGCCACCAAGCAAAAAGCCTTGCAAGTTTTCACTTGCAAGGCTTGTGCTTGGTGGGCGGTGCAGGGTTCGAACCTGCGACCCCTGCCGTGTGAAGGCAGTGCTCTACCGCTGAGCTAACCGCCCGAAACTTGTTCGGGTTTCACTGATCTGTCGTGATCAGCGAAGATCATGACTATACCACAGTTTCCAGCGTCTTCCACAAAGTTTTGCCGCCACTGGCCTTGTCGAGGTCGGCCAGCACGGCTTCGAAGGCCGTGGCTTCGTCTTCCGAAGGTGTGATCACGGGCAGGTCGAAGGTGCTGAAATCGATGGCGACGATTTCGGTCGTGGCCTGCGTGTCCTTGCCCTCTTCCACCGCATCGATCAGAAGCGCGTCCTGGCCGCGCGTCATGTTGATGTAGACGATGGACAGCAGTTCGGCGTCCATCAAGGCGCCGTGCAGCGTGCGATGCGAGTTGTCCACCTCCAGCCGGCGGCACAGCGCATCCAGCGAGTTGGACTTGCCCGGGAACATCTCCCGCGCCATCACCAGCGAGTCGATCACGCCGGCCACGTGGTCGGTAAACACGCCCTTGTCCAGGCGCTTCAGCTCGGCATTGAGGAAGCCGATGTCGAAGCTCGCGTTGTGGATGATGATCTCGGCACCGCGGCAGTACTCCAGGATTTCGTCGGCCAGCGCCGCGAACACGGGCTTGTCGGCCAGGAACTCGTCGGTCAGGCCGTGGATCTTGACCGCGTCTTCGTGGCTCTTGCGCTGGGGGTTGATGTAGAAGTGAAGGTGTCGGCCGGTCAGGCGGCGGTTGACCATCTCCACACAACCGATTTCGATGATGCGGTCGCCGGACTCCGGGCTCAGGCCGGTGGTTTCTGTGTCGAGGAAGATCTGTCTGGACATGGTTCGATGCGGGTCAGTGGCAGGCGCCGGGCCACCCCAAGCCTGCCGCTCCCCCTCGGGGGGACGCGAACGCAGTGAGCTAGGGGGTCAGTGATTCTCGCGCGCGTGGTTGATCGTGTATTTCGGGATTTCCACCGTCAGGTCTTGGCCCGCCACGAAGGCCTGGCAGCTCAGGCGCGAATTGGGCTCCAGGCCCCAGGCGCGGTCGAGCAGGTCCTCTTCCGTGTCCTCGATCTCGTTGAGGCTGTTGAAACCCTGGCGCACGATCACGTGGCAGGTGGTGCAGGCCGCGCTCATGTCGCAGGCGTGCTCGATCTCGATGTTGTTCTCGAGCAGGGCCTCGCAGATGGAGGTGCCAGGTGCGGCCGTGATCTCGGCGCCCTGGGGGCAGAGCGCGCTATGCGGCAGGATCTTGATGATGGGCATGGGGACTTGATTGCTTAGATCTGGTCGATCTGGCGGCCGGCCAGCGCCTGGCGGATGCCGCGGTTCATGCGCTCGGCCGCGAAGGCCTCGGTGCCGTTGGCCAGGGCCTTGGTGGCGGCTTCCAGCACCTCCAGTTCGCCACGGTCGCAGCGCTGTCCGATCTCGGCCATCAACTGGTCGATCTCGGCGCGTTGTTCGGGCGTGAGCAGGTCGCCATCGGCGGCCAGCGCGGTGCGCGTGGCTTCCAGCAGGCGTTCGGCCTCGACGCGGGCTTCGCGCAGGGCGCGGTCCTTCATGTCGGACGCGGCGGTGGTGAACCCTTCGCGCAGCATGTGGGCCACCTGGTCGTCGCTCAGGCCATAGCTGGGCTTGATCACGACGGAGGCTTCGACACCCGACAACTGCTCGCGCGCAGACACGCTCAGCAGGCCATCAGCATCGACCTGGAAGGCCACCCTGATGCGCGCAGCGCCCGCCACCATCGGCGGGATGCCACGCAGCTCGAAGCGCGCCAGCGAGCGACAGTGCTCGACCTGTTCGCGCTCGCCCTGCACCACGTGCACGGCCAGGGCGGTCTGGCCATCCTTGAAGGTAGTGAAATCTTGCGCCAGCGCGCAGGGGATGGGCGTGTTGCGCGGGATGATGCGTTCGACTAGGCCCCCCATGGTCTCCAGGCCCAGCGACAGTGGCAGCACATCGAGCAGCAGCAGTTCGCCCTGCGCGTTGTTGCCGGCCAGTTGGTTGGCCTGGATGGCGGCGCCCAGGGCCACCACTTCGTCGGGGTTCAGGTCGGTCAGCGGGGTCTTGCCGAAGAAGGCGCCCACGGCGTCGCGCACGGCGGGCATGCGGGTCGAGCCGCCCACCATCACCACGCCCTGTACCTCGTCGGCCTTGATCTTGGCATCACGCAGCACGCGGCGCACCGAGGCCAGCGACTTGTCGATCAGCGGCCTGGCCAGTTCGTTCAAGCGCTCGCGGGCGATGCTGACGGACAGCATGCCGCCCGACAAGGCGCACGACAGGTGCGCGCTGCCGTCGGTGGAGAGCTTCTCTTTCACGCGGCGGGCGGCCACCAGCACGGCGCGCTT
This sequence comes from Aquabacterium sp., assembly GCF_049274795.1. Taxonomy (GTDB): domain Bacteria; phylum Pseudomonadota; class Gammaproteobacteria; order Burkholderiales; family Burkholderiaceae_C; genus Aquabacterium. The sequence goes on along the minus strand of NZ_JBASTH010000039.1, from coordinate 8,827 downwards.
GTCCTGCGGCGTGATGGCCTGCATGCGCGCATCGGCCAGCGCGGCATCGGCCAATGCGTGGTCGATGTCATCACCACCCAGGGCCGAATCACCACCCGTGGCCACCACCTCGAACACGCCCTGGCTCAGGCGCAGCAGCGAGATGTCGAAGGTGCCACCGCCCAAGTCGTAGATGGCGTACAGGCCCTCAGCGCCGTTGTCCAGGCCGTAAGCGATAGCCGCAGCCGTGGGCTCGTTGAGCAGGCGCAGCACGTTCAGGCCGGCCATCTGAGCCGCGTCCTTGGTGGCCTGGCGCTGGGCGTCGTCGAAGTAGGCGGGCACCGTGATCACGGCGCCGAACAGGTCGTCGTTGAAGGTGTCTTCGGCGCGCTGGCGCAGGCTGGCCAGGATCTCGGCCGACACCTCGACCGGCGATTTCGCGCCGGCCACGGTGTGCACGGCCACCATGCCGGGCTGGTCGTCGAAGTCGTAGGGCAGCTTGCCGGCGTCGGGCAGGTCGGCCAGGCGGCGGCCCATGAAGCGCTTGACCGACACCACGGTATTGACCGGGTCCTCGGCCTGGGCCGACAGGGCCTCAAAGCCGATCTGGCGGCGGGTACTGCCACGGTCGTCCAGCAGGTAGCGCACGGCCGAGGGCAGGATCACCCTGCCCTGCTCATCGGGCAGGCATTCGGCGGAACCGTGGCGCACGGCGGCCACCAGCGAGTGGGTGGTGCCCAGGTCGATGCCCACCGCGATGCGCCGCTGGTGCGGGTCGGGGGTCTGTCCGGGTTCGGAGATCTGCAGCAGGGCCATGGGGTGGTGGCTTCAGAAAGAAATCAGAGTTGGTCTTCGTAGCGCTCGAGCCGGCTGTCGATCTCGTCGCTCAGGCGGTCGATGAACATCAGCGCGCGCACTTCCTGCGCGGCCTGGGCGGCGTTGCCATCGACATCCAGCAGGCGGGTAACACGCTCAAGCCGCTCGCGCCGCTCGGCAGAGACTTCATCCAGCAGGGCCTGGGCCTCCAAGGCATTGCCGACCTCGTCCAGCGCCTCGCGCCAGGTCATCTGCTGCATCAGGAAATCGCCCGGCATCGCGGTGTTGCTCTCGGCGTTCACGGGCACACCAGCCAGTTGGCACAGGTAGGCGGCGCGCTTGAGCGGATCCTTCAGGCGCTGGTGGGCCTCGTTCACACGCACGGCCCACTGCATGGCCACGCGCTGAGCGGCGGCACCTTCGGCCGCGAAGCGATCCGGGTGCACATGGGCCTGCAAGGCCTTCCAGGCCGCGTCCAGCTTGGCGCGGTCCAGCGCGAAAGCCTTGGGCAGACCCAGCAGGGTGAAGTCGTCGGCGTCGAGGTTCATGTCGGCTCAAGAAATGCGAAACCCCACCAGGGGCGGGGCTTCGTGCGGTACCGGCATTCAAGACACCGGTCGGGACGCGTCAGATCACGCGTTCAGATGCGGAAGGATTCCCCGCAACCGCAACGATCACGCTCGTTGGGGTTGTTGAAGCGGAAGCCCTCGTTCAGCCCTTCGCGCACGAAGTCGAGTTCGGTGCCGTCGATGTAGGGCAGGCTCTTCGGATCGACCAGCACCTTCACGCCGTGGTCTTCGAAGACCACGTCTTCAGCGGCGATCTCGTCGGCGAACTCGATCTTGTAGGCCAGGCCCGAGCAGCCGGTGGTCTTGACGCCCAGGCGCACGCCCACGCCCTTGCCGCGGCGGGCCAGGAAGCGGGTGACGTGGCGAGCGGCCGAATCCGTCAGCGTGACGGGACGCCCTTGATGCCCTTCGGGCAACTCAGGCAGCGGCACCGTGCCGGGCCCGCTCGTGCAGGACCCGCCAACTTGGGCTTGGTCAGGCGACATTCTTGGCCTTGTAGTCGTTCACGGCGGCCTTGATCGCGTCTTCCGCCAGGATGGAGCAGTGGATCTTGACCGGCGGCAGGGCCAGTTCTTCGGCGATCTGCGTGTTCTTGATGCTCAGGGCCTCATCAAGCGTCTTGCCGCGCACCCATTCGGTGACCAGCGAGCTGGACGCGATGGCCGAGCCGCAGCCGTAGGTCTTGAAGCGGGCATCTTCGATCACGCCGGTGCTGGGGTCGACCTTGATCTGCAGTTTCATCACGTCGCCGCAGGCGGGCGCGCCCACCATGCCGGTGCCCACGGACTCGTCACCCTTTTCGAAGGAGCCGACGTTGCGGGGGTTTTCGTAGTGGTCAATGACCTTGTCGCTGTATGCCATGATGAAACTCCAAGAACGAGGTAAGCGTAGCGCGTTGACGCGATGTCAGTGCGCGGCCCACTGAATAGTGCTGAGGTCGATGCCGTCTTTGTACATGTCCCACAGGGGCGAAAGCTCGCGCAGCTTGGCGACGCGCTCCTTCAGCGTGGTGATCACGTAATCGACTTCTTCTTCCGTCGTGAACCGGCCGATGGTCATGCGCAGCGAGCTGTGCGCCAGCTCGTCGCTGCGGCCCAGGGCGCGCAGCACGTAGCTGGGCTCCAGGCTGGCCGAGGTACAGGCCGAGCCCGAGGACACCGCGATGCCCTTGATGCCCATGATCAGCGACTCGCCCTCAACGAAGTTGAAGGAGATGTTCAGGTTGTGCGGCACGCGCTGAGTCAGATCGCCATTGACGAAGATCTGCTCGATGTCCTGCAGCCCCTTGTACAGGCGCTGTTGCAGGGCCTGGATGCGGGGCAGTTCTTCGGCCATTTCTTCCTTGGCGATGCGGAAAGCCTCGCCCATGCCGACGATCTGGTGCGTGGGCAGCGTGCCCGAGCGCATGCCGCGCTCGTGGCCGCCACCGTGCATCTGGGCTTCCAGGCGCACGCGAGGCTTGCGGCGCACGTACAGCGCGCCGATGCCCTTGGGGCCGTAGGTCTTGTGCGAGGCCAGGCTCAGCAGGTCGACCGGCAGCGTGGCCATGTCGATGGCGACCTTGCCGGTGGCCTGGGCCGCGTCGACATGGAAGATCACGCCCTTTTCACGGCACAGCTTGCCCAGGGCGGTGATGTCCTGCACCACGCCGATCTCGTTGTTCACGAACATGACCGAGGCCAGGATGGTGTCCGGGCGGATGGCGGCCTTGAAGGCGTCCAGATCGAGCAGGCCGTCTTCCTTGACATCGAGGTAGGTGACCTCGAAGCCCTGGCGCTCCAGTTCGCGCATGGTGTCCAGCACGGCCTTGTGCTCGGTCTTGACCGTGATCAGGTGCTTGCCGCGGGTCTTGTAGAACTGCGCCGCGCCCTTGATGGCCAGATTGTTCGATTCGGTGGCGCCCGATGTCCAGACGATCTCGCGCGGGTCGGCGCCGATCAGCTCGGCCACCTGGGCACGCGCCTTTTCAACGGCCTCTTCTGCTTCCCATCCGTAGGCGTGTGTGCGGGAGGCGGGGTTGCCGAAGTGCTCACGCAGCCAGGGGATCATGGCATCGACGACGCGAGGGTCCACCGGGGTGGTGGCGCCGTAGTCCATGTAGATGGGGAAATGCGGGGTCATGTCCATGATGGGGGGACTGCTAACTTCTGGCTCGGTGCCCTCTCATCGGCCAGACGAGAGGGAAAGGCACCGGCGATTCACAAAACCTTCAATTATCGGGGCTAAGCCCTCACCGTGGGGGATACAACCCCTTACTTGGTGAGGACGGAACCCAGGGCGAACACCGAGTTGGGGGCCGTCACCTTGATGGGCTTGACCACCGGCTGGGTGGAAATGGCACGCTTGATCGGCTGGGCTTCGATGGAGATGCCCTTGGCGAGCTGGTCTTCCACCAGCTTGCGCAGGCTGATCGAATCGAGGTACTCGATCATCTTGTTGTTGAGGCTGGCCCACAGATCGTGGGTCATGCAACGGCCACCGTCATCGCCCATGCAGTTCTCTTTGCCGCCGCAACCGGTGGCGTCGATGGGCTCGTCAACCGCGACGATGATGTCGGCCACGGTGATGTCTTCGGCCTTGCGGCCCAGGGAATAGCCGCCGCCCGGGCCACGGGTGCTCTCGACGAGCTCATGGCGACGCAGCTTGCCGAACAGCTGCTCCAGGTAGGACAGCGAAATCTGCTGCCGCTGGCTGATGGCAGCCAAGGCGACGGGACCGGTGTGCTCGCGCAGGGCGAGGTCGATCATGGCGGTAACGGCGAAACGGCCTTTGGTGGTCAAGCGCATGTTGCTCTCCTTGTCGGGGGTGCGAGAGGCCCTGTACAGCTTAAGGGTTTACCTGAATGTGACCGATCCGGGATCGCCGGATCGGGAGGGCAGCTCTATTCCCGACTGAATGACTCAATTATAGGGAAACCCATTTTTTTGGTCAACTTTAGACGCGGGAGTTCCCTTAGGTGTTCCCAGGTATTTGATAGCGCTCAACTATCGTTCAGAAAAATGTGATTGGGTTCGGGCCCACGCCTCAAGCCAGCCGGCCGCGCAGGTGGTCGATCAGGCCTTCACAGGCTGATTCGACCAGGTCGAGCACATGACCGAACCCATCGGACCCGCCGTAGTAGGGATCGGGCACGGAATGCGTTCCAGCGTGCGTTGAATGGGATGGCAGGAAATCCAGCAGACGCACCAGCCGATCGCGCAAAGCCGGATCAGGACAGTTGTGCTGCAGACGGGCCAGGTTGTCCCCGTCCATGGCCACGAGCAGGTCGAAATCCCGGAAATCCAGCGCGTTGACCTGGCGGGCGCGCAGGGCGGACAAGTCATAGCCACGCAGGGCGGCGTGCTCCTGGCTGCGCGGATCGGGCGGGCTGCCGACGTGGTAGCCATGGGTGCCGGCCGAGTCGACCTCGACCCGCCCGTCCAGGCCCGCACGCTGCAACTGGTGGCGCAGCACGGCCTCGGCCGTCGGGGATCTGCAGATGTTGCCCATGCAAATCATCAACACCCGAAACGCATGGCGAGAAGATCCCCGAGACATGTTCCACCTCATCGAGATACCCTGTTGCCGGTAAATTTTGATAGGCTTTCGGTGCAGCATTGGCCAACACGGTTTTCGCCCACAAGATGAGAAATTATTTCAGGATTCCCGGCCCCGTATGCACCGAGCGGTCATCGCTCTGCTCGCTGATCAGCGCCTGGGCGGACGACCTCGGATTCCACCGCCCTCAGGCTGTGCAGGCGCCCCCGCCTTCAACACCCTGACGCTCAAGCAGTCGTCAACCCTGACGCTGCGGCCAGCGCCGGCCGTGGAGTCCCTGTTCAACTCCTGCCGCATGCCCCAGATGGGCATCGACGAAGAGGCCTACGAGGACGCCGCCAAGCAACTGAAGGTCGACGTCGCCGCGATCAAGGCCGTGGCCAACGTGGAAACCAAGGGCAGCGCCTTCGACAAGGAGGGGCGCCCGACGATCCTCTATGAGCGGCACTACTTTCACCGGCTGACGCAGGGCAAGTTCAGCAAGAAGAACCCTGACATCTCGAATTCTGCGTCCGGTGGCTACGGCAAGTTTTCCGCCCAATACGGCAAGCTCGAAAAAGCCTACAAGCTGGCGCCTGATGCGGCACTGATGTCGGCCTCATGGGGACGCTTCCAGATCATGGGTGCCAATCACGTCAGCGCCGGCTATACGACAGCCCAGCAGTTCGTGACGGCACACATGGTCTCGGAGAGCAACCACCTCAAGGCTTTCGTGAGCCTTCTGAGCAATGAGCCCAGGATGCTGAAAGCCCTGCAGGCCAAGGATTGGGCCAAGTTCGCCAGAGGCTACAACGGCCCCAAGTACAAAGACAATGACTACGACACCAAGATGCGAGAAGCTTATGAAGCGCTGCAAGCCAAGCCTGCTCGCAAGTGATTCGATGACGGCCAAACGAAACCTCGCTTGTGGATGGATGCTGGGCTTGATGGTGTGCAGCGCATCGGCTCAGGCCGCCCCCACCCCAACCCTGTGCCAGCCCGATGAAACCGTCTGGTTCTCATGCCGCATTGGCCAGGCCAAAACGGTGAGCCTTTGCGGCACGCCCCAGACACTGCAGTACCGCTTCGGCACACCGCAACGCGTGGAGCTTCAATACCCCAAGGTGGCCACAAACGGGTTCACGTCCTTCAGTTGGGGCCACTACAGCAGGTCGCAGGTGGACCGCATCCAGATCGGCTTCGACAACCACGGCACCACCTACGCTGTGTTCGACTACACCGAGGGCAAGCAACGTGACGCCGGGGTGGAGGTGAATGCCACCAAGCAGTTGCACTGCACCAGCGCGCCGCAAAGCCAGTTGGGCAAACTCAAGGACAAGCTGCCTTGTGACGAGGACAGCGCCCTGAACCTCGGCCACTGCCCAGCACAGTAAGGGCCGCTCAGCCGCGCCGGTTCAGCGAGCCGGCTTTGCCTTGGCCACCGCTGGGGCGATGTGGTCCCCTCCCGAGGCGCCAAAGGCCTGTTCCTTGAGCAAGGCCAGTTGGTCGCGCAGGCGGGCGGCCTTCTCGAACTCCAGGTTGCGAGCGGCTTCGAGCATGTCCTTCTCGAGCTGCTTGATGCGCTTGCCCAGGTCCTTCTCGCTGAGCGCACCCGCGTCGGCGATTGAGGCGGCCAGTTGCTCGGCGTTACGCAGGTCGTCCTTGGCGGCGTTGGACATCACGCCATCGATCAGCTCCTTCACCTTCTTGTTGATGGTGCGCGGCACGATGCCGTGGGCCTCGTTGTGCGCCATCTGCTTGGCACGGCGACGCTCGGTCTCGGCCATGGCCTTGCGCATGGACTCGGTGATCTTGTCGGCGTAGAGGATGGCGTGGCCATTCTGGTTGCGCGCGGCGCGGCCAATGGTCTGGATCAGGCTGCGCTCGGCGCGCAGGAAGCCTTCCTTGTCGGCATCCAGGATCGCCACCAGCGAGACCTCAGGGATGTCCAACCCCTCGCGCAGCAGGTTGATGCCGACCAGCACATCGAAGGTGCCCAGGCGCAGGTCGCGCAGGATCTCGACGCGCTCCACTGTGTCGATGTCAGAGTGCAGGTAGCGTACCTTCACGCCGTTGTCGGTCAGGTAGTCGGTGAGCTGCTCGGCCATGCGCTTGGTCAAGGTGGTGATCAGCACGCGCTCGTTCTTCTCGACGCGGATGCGGATCTCCTGCAGCACGTCATCGACCTGATGCGTGGCGGGGCGCACCTCGACGATAGGATCGATCAGGCCAGTGGGGCGCACCACCTGCTCGACCACCTGGCCGGCATGCTGCTGCTCGTAGGCAGCCGGCGTGGCGGACACGAACACCACCTGGCGCATCTTGCCCTCGAACTCCTCGAACTTGAGGGGACGGTTGTCCAGCGCCGAGGGCAGGCGGAAGCCGTACTCCACCAGCGTGGTCTTGCGCGAACGGTCGCCGTTGTACATGGCGCCGAGCTGGCCGATCATCACGTGGCTCTCGTCCAGGAACATCAGCGAATCGGGCGGCATGTAGTCCACCAGCGTGGGCGGAGGATCACCAGGCTGGGCGCCCGACAGGTGGCGCGTGTAGTTTTCGATGCCCTTGCAGTGGCCGATCTCCTGCAGCATCTCCAGATCGAACCGGGTGCGCTGCTCGACGCGCTGAGCCTCGACCAGCTTTCCATCGCCCACCAATTGCTTGACGCGCTCGTTGAGCTCAGCCTTGATGCCGTCGATGGCGCGCAGCACCTGCTCGCGCGGTGTCACGTAGTGGCTGGAGGGGTAGACCACGAAGCGCGGGATCTTCTGCTGGATGCGGCCCGTGAGCGGATCGAGCAGCGACAGCGACTCGACCTCGTCATCAAACAGCTCCACCCGCAAGGCCAGTTCGGAGTGCTCGGCTGGGAAGATGTCGATGGTGTCGCCGCGCACGCGGAAGGTGCCCCGGCTGAAATCCGCATCGTTGCGCTTGTACTGCATGCGGATCAGCTGCGCGATGGCGTCGCGCTGGCTGATCTTGTCGCCGTTGCGCACGATGAAGCGCATCTGCGTGTAGTCCTCGGGCTTGCCGATGCCGTAGATGGCCGACACCGTGGCCACGATGACCACGTCGCGGCGTTCGAGCAGGCTCTTGGTGGCGCTCAGGCGCATCTGCTCGATGGCCTCGTTGATGGCGCTGTCCTTCTCGATGAACAGATCACGCTGAGGCACGTAGGCCTCGGGCTGGTAGTAGTCGTAGTAGCTGACGAAGTACTCGACGGCGTTGTTCGGGAAGAACTCGCGGAACTCAGCGTAGAGCTGAGCGGCCAGTGTCTTGTTGGGCGCGAACACGATGGCCGGGCGCCCCATCTGGGCGATCACGTTGGCCATGGTGAAGGTCTTGCCCGAGCCGGTCACGCCCAGCAGGGTCTGGTAGCTCAGGCCATCCTGAATGCCCTCGACCAAGCCGGCGATGGCGGTGGGCTGGTCGCCCGCCGGCGGGTAGGGCTGAAACAGCTCGAAGGGCGAGTCCGGGTACTGGACGAACTGCCCCTGGGGCACTGGCGCACCGGACGCATTCGCGTCGGGGATCACTTCGGTCGATGCAGGCATGGAGGGCAATCTGGGGGCGTGCGTTGAAAGGTCAAGAGACCAAACCTCCAACTGTAAAGCGTTCGACATGAGGGCGCCGGAAAGCACCGCCGCCGCCCTCCGTTAATATTACTATGTCACAAAAGTAGTTTTACGCTTGTGCGTCCGCAGCAAGGGCACTGCCCCAGACGAGCGATGAGCGCATAGCTGAGCCGATGGCGCAAAGTTGTCATTGAGTTATCCCCGTGCCTCTGCGCGCGCAGGACTGCCACGGGGGATGTAATCATGGGGAAGGGCAGGCACTTGGCGTTCGAGGAAGTTTTTTTTGCCGCCGACTGGTTTGTCAGCAATCAGTCTTTCAGCCATGAGGAACCCGTATGCCGCGATGCTCAGACTGGCGTGGTGATGGAATCC
>NZ_JBASTH010000038.1:0-197025 GCF_049274795.1 Aquabacterium sp. | reverse complement strand
TTGATCGGCGCAAAGAGGCCGACAACAAGCGACGTGATCCGAAGAAGAAGGCGCGCCGCTGGGTTGTCGAGGTTTGCCATAGTTGGTTCAATCGGTTCCGCAAACTCCTCGTGCGATACGAGAAGCTGGAACGCAGCCTCCTTGCGCTCAACCATCTGGCTGCTGCCATCATTGCGTTCCGCAAAGTACCACTACGCGCAAATATAATTTACGGATAGATTCTTAAACTGTTCTCCGTACATCGCAAGAAACATTCCATCAGAGCCATATGCGATGCCCTCATGACAGGCAACCGTCTGCAAAGATTTCACATCTCTGATATGTTCGCGCGTCCACACCGACGACAGGCTCCCGAGGAGAGCGCATTTTGACCACCCTGACCGACCGGCTGCGCGCCTTGTCGCCCGAGCAACTCCAAGGCATGCGCCGCGGCATCGAAAAGGAAAGCCTGCGCACCACGCCCAGTGGCCAGCTCGCGCTCACGCCCCACCCCATTGCACTGGGGTCCGCGCTGACGAACCCGCACATCACCACCGATTTCAGCGAATCGCAGCTGGAACTGGTCACCGGTGCGCACACCAGCGTGGCCGATGCCGTGGCCGAGCTCACCCGGATCCACCAGTTCGTCTACCGCCACATCGGCAGCGAGCAGTTGTGGGTGAGCAGCATGCCCTGCGATCTGCCGCCTGATGCGGGCATCCCTATCGGCCAGTACGGCGCGTCCAACGTGGGCCAAGCCAAGCGCGTCTACCGCATCGGGCTGGCCAACCGCTATGGCCCGCGCATGCAGACCATCTCGGGCATCCACTACAACTGGTCGCTGCCAGGGCTGAGCAATGACGACTACTTCGCGCTGATCCGCAACTTCCGCCGCCAGTCCTTCCTGCTGCTGTGGCTGTTCGGCGCATCGCCCGCCACCACCGCCGGCTTCGTCGAGGGCCTGCCGCACGGCCTGCAGCCTCTGGGCGGGCAGACCATGGTTCTGCCGCATGCCACCTCGCTGCGCATGGGCCGCCTGGGCTACCAGAGCGATGCCCAGAGCGCGCTGGCCGTGAGCTACAACTGCCTCAAGGGCTATGCCGGCTCGCTACAGGGTGCACTGACCAAGCCCTACCCCGCTTACGAAGCAATGGGCATCCACGATGGGGCCGGCGGCTACAAGCAACTGTCGACCTCGCTGCTGCAGATCGAGAACGAGTTCTACAGCACCATCCGGCCCAAGCGCGTGATCCAGTCAGGCGAGCGCCCGCTGCACGCCTTGCGCGAACGCGGCGTGGAGTATGTCGAGGTACGCTGCATGGACCTGAACCCATTCTTGCCTGTGGGCATCGATGAAGCCACGGCGCGCTTCCTGGACACCTTCCTGCTGCACTGCCTGCTGAGCGACAGCCCGCCGGACACGCCTGACGAGATCGCAGCCCTGGGGCGTAACCAGCAGAGCACCGCGGCGCGTGGCCGCGAGCCGGGCCTGCACCTGGAGCGTGATGGCCAGCCCGTGCTGCTGACGGACTGGGCCCGTGAGATCGTGGCGGCCTGCCTGCCGATCGCCGAGCGCCTGGATGCCACCTTGGGTGGCGCCGGCTACCGCCAAGCCTGGGAAGCCGCCAGCGCAGCCCTGGACGATCCGTCCCGTCTGCCATCGGCAGCGGTGGTCGCGGCGATGGCCCAGGATCCGGCCAGCGGCCATGCCGGGTTCGGGCTGGCCAGATCCATCCTGGCACGCGATGCCCTGCTCGGGCTGGAACTGCCGAACAGCGTGGCAACACGGTTCGCGCAGCAAGCCGCTGCGTCCATCGAAGAGCAGGCCGGCATCGAAGCTGCCGACACCTTGCCTTTCGAGGCTTTCAGGCAAGACTACATGTCACCTGAACACCTGGTGGTATAAGAAGGCCAGCAGGCCTCAGCAGCGCCCTGAACGGCGGCTGCGCGGATTGAGCTTATCGATTTCCGTGATTTGCTGCTTGAGCAGGATCAGCAAGGTGCGCGCATCGTCCACCGGGATCGACAGGCAACTGGTGGTGGCGGCATCTTCGCCCTTGGTCTGGCGGGGCTGCACCAGCACATCGACACCCAACTCGATCAGGCCCTTGTTGTGTCTGGCCGATTTCAGGCGCTGCAGTTCGATGTCGTAGGTCTTCATGGGAGGCTCCGGCGGGGATTCAATCGATGCGGGATTGTCGGGCAATCTCAGGCATGGGCCCGGCCAGGCAGCAGAAACGATGTGGCCGGCAAGGCGCCCGGCCCTGCAACCGCCTGCGTGGTTTCATCCTTCAAGGCGACGCCGCTCAAGCCGCGACGCCGCGCCTCGGCCATCAGCCACAGCAGCTTGTCCGCCGCCTCTGCCAGAGGCAAGCCGACCGGACGCACGTTGGAGATGCAGTTGCGGCTGGCATCGCTCAGGCCCACACGCGGCATCCAGGTCAGGTACAGGCCCATGCTGTCCGGTGAGCTCAAGCCGGGCCGCTCGCCGATCAGGATCACCACCAGGCTGGCGCCCAGCAGTTCACCCACTTCATCGGCCACGGCCACGCGGCCCTGCTCCACCAGGGCCAGGGGCGCCACACGCCAGCCCTCGGCACTCAAGCGTGGCAACACGCACTGCAGGAAGGGCAAGGCATGGCTGGCGATGGCCAGCGCAGACAGGCCATCGGCCACCACGAAGGCCACGTCATAAGGCCGTTGCGAATCGGCTGGGAGTTCAGCACAGTGTTCCGCTGTCTCCGCCCCAACCTTGGCACCGGCAGCACGTTCTGCCTGCAGGCAACCATGGCCCAGTGCTTCCAGCGCGGCGTGCAGTGCCTGAGCGTTCAATGCCAGGTGCACGGCATCGCGCGCCTGTGCGTGCGCCAACTGAAAGGCCAGTTGCGGCGCGGTAGGCTGACTCACCCCCGCCCGGCCCAGCGCGATGCGCGCGCCCGTCAGGCGGCGAAGGGGTGCCCAGGAGTTCTCGACGACATCCGCATCGCCATGAGACACCGCTTGCGCCTGGGTATCGACGGAGTGATCGGCCATGCGCTCACACTCCGGACAAGGCAGGCTGAAAGGCCGCGGGCATCGCTTCGTCCAGCCTGAAGCCAGGTCCAGCCTCGCTGAAGATGCGCATCTGCGCCAGCCAGGCTTCAAACTCCGGCGCGAGCCGCAGCCCCAGCACTCGGCGCACATACAGCGCATCGTGGAACGATGTTGTCTGGTAGTTCAGCATGATGTCGTCCGCGCTGGGCACGCCCATCACATAGGTGCAGCCGGCCGCGCCCAGCAGAGTCAGCAGCGTGTCCATGTCGTCCTGGTCGGCCTCCGCATGGTTGGTGTAGCAGACATCACAGCCCATGGGCAGGCCCATCAGCTTGGCGCAGAAGTGGTCCTCCAGCCCGGCGCGGATGATCTGCTTGCCGTCGTACAGGTACTCCGGCCCGATGAAGCCCACCACCGTGTTCACCAGCAAGGGCTTGAAGGCACGGGCCACGGCATAGGCTCGGGCCTCACAGGTCTGCTGGTCGACGCCATGGTGGCCATTCATTCGCAGACAAGGCGCTGCCCTGCCCCGTCTCGCAATACATCACGTTGTCACCCACCGTGCCGCGCTGGAGCGACAAGGCCAGCGTGCTCGATGGCCGCCATCGTGTTGATCACATGGGTCAGCACGCACGATTGCGTGGGGATGCCATAGTGCTCGATGACCTCGGCCAGCATCGTTACCAGGCGGATCACCTGAGGCACGTTGTCGCTTGCCGGATTGATGCCGATCACCGCATCGCCGCTGCCGTACAGCAGCCCATCGAGCACGCTGGCCGCGATGCCGCTGGCGTCATCCGTCGGGTGATTGGGCTGCAGGCGTGTGGACAGGCGCCCAGGCAGCCCGATGGTGTTGCGAAAGGCAGATCGCACGGTGCACTTGCGGGCCACCAGGATCAGGTCCTGGTTGCGCATCAGCTTGCTCACGGCCGCAGCCATCTCGGGCGTGATGCCTGATGCCACGGCAGCCAGCCTGCTCGCATCGACGTCGTCGGCCAGCAGTCAGTTGCGCAAGTCACCCACCGTGAGGTGCGCGATCGGCGCAAAGGCCTGGGCATCGTGCGTATCAATGATCAGGCGCGTGACCTCGTCCTCTTCATAGGGGATCAGGGCCTCAGTCAGGAAGGTGCGCAAGGGCAGCTCGGCCAGGGCCATCTGGGCCACCACGCGCTCCTGCGCCGTGTGCGCAGCCACGCCGGCCAGCGCATCTCCTGAACGCGCGGGCGTGGCCTTGGCCATCAGGTCCTTCAGATCGCGGAAGGTGTGCGTATGCACGCCGGCGCGGTGGGTGTAGGCTGGCTGGGGCATGGGCAGGTCTCAAGCGTTGCGGCCAGGCGGCAGACAAACAGGCGACACGGCTCAAGCCTGCCACCGGCATGCCCACCGTGCAAGCAACGAGGATGCCCGCCCGTACCGCCAAAGGGCGGAAGGGCCGGCGCGCTCAGCGCCCGGCCAGCAGCCCGATGCGTTGCAGGATGACTTTCGCCACCTCGGTGCTAGAAGGCAGCAGCGTGTGCACGATTGGCAATCGCACTTGATCCGGGATGTTCACTGAGCTGACCTCGGACAGCGACACCACACCGTCATTGGGCTCTGCACCGAACGGGCTCAGGCGCCCTGTCAACCCTTTCACACCGACGATGCTGGTGAGCGGCCCGGGCGGAATGGCGATCCCGCCCATGCGCTCGGCCGACGACAGCAGGTGCCCGCAATCACGCGTGACCAGGCGGAACACAGGATTGGGCTGCAGCCGTTGAGCCAGGCAGGAAGGCTGCACGGGCGAGCCCAGCAAAAAGATGTGCTTCGGTCTGCTGGCATCCGGCGGCATCGCAGCCAACGCCGCGCGGATCAGCACGCCCCCGAGCGAATGCCCGATCAGCACCAACTCCTGCCCCGCCAGCCCGTGGATACGCTGGACCAGGCCATCACGGATCACATCGAAGCGCTGCAGGCTGACGTTATAGCCATGGCTGCTCGTGCGCAGCCCGGCCTTGGTCAGTTGCCGCAACATGGGCCAGCCCGACCAGGTGCTGCGCCCCATGCCGTGGACGAACAGTGCGTGCATGGCGTGCGGCCCGCTCAGGCCTCGTCCACGTCGTCAGCCGCAGGTGCCTGCCCTGCCCCGCGCAACTGCGCCAGCCGGTCCCCGATCTTGATCTCCAGCCCGCGCGGCACCGGCTTGTAGAAGGCCTGCGGCGCCATGCCATCCGGGAAGTACTGCTCACCCTTGGCCACGGCATCGGGCTCGTCGTGCGCGTAGCGATAGTTCGCACCGTGGCCCAGTTCCTTCATCAGCTTGGTGGGGGCGTTGCGCAGGTGCATGGGCACGGGCCGGCTCTGGTCCTTGGACACCCAGGCCTTGGCGGCCTTGTAGGCCACATAGGCCGCATTGCTCTTGGGCGCCATGGCCAGGTAGATCACGCACTGCGCCAGCGTCAGCTCGCCCTCGGGGCTGCCCAGGCGCTCGTAGGTCTCGGCGGCATCGAGTGCCAGGCGCAACGCCCGCGGATCAGCAAGGCCGATGTCCTCACTGGCCATGCGGATCAGGCGCCGCACGATGTAGCGCGGATCCACACCGCCATCGAGCATGCGCACGAACCAGTACAGCGCCGCATCCGGGTCGGAGCCTCGCACCGACTTGTGCAGCGCCGAGATCGTGTCGTAGAACTGGTCGCCGCCTTTGTCGTAGCGGCGCAGTTGCTCGCCCAGCGAGCGCTCCAGCGCCGTTTCATCAATCTCGGCCTGGCCACGCAGCAAACCAACCAGCGTTTCATAGGTGTTGAGCAGGCGGCGCGCATCGCCGTCGGCATAGGCGATCAGCCGTTCAGCCGCGGAAGGCGTCAATGCAGGGCCATGCAGCGCCGCCTGGCCACGCTGCAAAATCTCGCGCATCGCGGACTCGTCCATCGAGCGCAGCACATGCACGGTCGCACGCGACAACAGCGCCGCATTCACCTCGAACGACGGGTTTTCGGTGGTGGCACCGATGAAGGTGAACAGCCCCGATTCCACGTGCGGCAGGAAAGCATCCTGCTGCGCCTTGTTGAAGCGGTGCACCTCGTCGACAAACACGATGGTGCGCCGTCCGCGCTGCTGCGCCATCTGCGCGTGGTCCACGGCCTCACGGATGTCTTTGACGCCGCCCAGCACGGCCGAGATGGTCACGAACTCCGCATCGACCGCGCCCGTCATCAGGCGCGCCAGCGTGGTCTTGCCCACGCCAGGCGGGCCCCACAGGATCATCGAGTGCGGCTGCCCCGAGCCGAACGCCACGCGCAGCGGCTGGCCCGGCCCCAGCAGGTGCGCTTGACCAACCACGTCATCCAGCACCTTGGGGCGCAGCCGCTCCGCCAATGGTGCATGGGCCGAAGGAGCGGGCCGGCTGGCACGTTTTGGCAAATCACCCGATGCCTGCTGGGTTTGCGGCGTATGGCCATCGTCACCAGGCGGATCGAGGGGCAAATCGAGGCTTTCCTGCATACCCTGATTGTCGCAGCCCCTTCAAGCCCCAGGAATAACCCTTGAAGCCCCCCCAGAAGACGCCTAATTCATCACGTTTACCCGCTATTGCCCACCGTTCTATCGGCGCATGCTGAGGCTCTCATCCACCCTTGCACAGAGGTTTCGTCATGCTGACCATTGGTATCCTTTGCCTTGTCGCCGTGCCTGCCTTGCTGTTCCTTGGCGTCCGCGGCCTCCGCACTGCCAACGATCTGTCGATGAAGCGCCCCGAGTAAGGCCCCTTCCCCACGACCGACAGGGGCGGCCACCGCGCCTGTTCTCACCGCCTGGCGCCCCTGCCAGCGTGAGGGGATGGACAAATCCGTACAAACCCGCCATAATGGCGGTCTTCGCTTGTTATGAAGCGGATGCAAGTTCATCCCCTCTGACCTTTTTCAAGCCGGGTTGCGCCGTCGGGTGCCAACCAACACAACGTGTCTTGAGTTCCGGTTGGCGGCGATGCCGTCGCTCTCAAACCGACTCACCGTGATGCCACAGCGCCGAGCGCGCCTGTCACGAGGTACGGACACGAACTCCCTAGCGGGATACCACAGCGACCTAACCTGAGCCCTGTGCCGGCAACGAGCCGCACGGGCTTTGCGGCTTTGGCCTTTTCGCGACCCCATGAGGTCGACGGGCCAGCGCCGCGCTTTGGCTTGAAAGAAGTTATGAACAACGATCACGACAACACCAACCTGACCCAGGATGGCGCCCCCGCCATCGACGAGCACACCGCATCGCAACTGGATGCGCTGTCGCGTCGCCTGGAGGCCGAAGCCCGCGCCGACGCCGCTTTTGGCGATGACGAACAACTCGAAGGCGAAGAAGCTCCCGCCGATGGCGCCGGCTTCGCTGACCTGGGCCTGAGCCCCCTGCTGATCCAGGCCCTGGCCGATTCCGGCTACAGCAACCCGACGGACGTGCAGATGCGCGCCATCCCGGCTGCACTGGAAGGCAAGGATCTGCGCGTGGCCTCCAGCACCGGCAGCGGCAAGACCGCCGCCTTCATGCTGCCCGCGCTGGAACGCATCATCGCCGCCCGTGGCGACAACACCAAGCGCCGCGAAAAGGGCAAGGTGCACGGTCCGCGCGTGCTGGTGCTGGCCCCCACCCGTGAACTGGCCCTGCAAGTGGCCAAGGCCGCGTCCACCTATGGCCGCCACATGCAAGGCCTGCGCGTGGCTACCGTCGTGGGCGGCGTGCCCTATGGCTACCAGCTCAAGGCCCTGAAGGGCCCGCTGGATGTGCTGATCGCCACCCCCGGCCGCCTGCTGGACCACCTGAGCACCGGCGCCGCCGTGCTGAGCAACCTGGAAACGCTGGTGCTCGATGAAGCCGACCGCATGCTGGACATGGGCTTCATCGACGACATCGAAGCCATCGCGCAGCAAACCCCCGAGAACCGCCAGACGCTGATGTTCAGCGCCACCTTCGCGGGCCACGTGGGCAAGCTGGCCGAGCGCCTGACGCGCAACTCGCTGAACATCGAAGTGGCCTCGCACACCGACAGCCACGACAACATCGAGCAGCGTCTGCACGTAGCCGACACTCTGGCCCACAAGAACGACCTGCTGGACCACCTGCTGACAACCAAGGACGTGGACCAGGCCGTGGTGTTCACCAGCACCCAGCGTGACGCCGACATCCTGGCCGACCGCCTGGCCGACATGGGCCACGCCGTGGCCGCGCTGCACGGAGGCATGCCGCAAGGCCGCCGCAACCGCGTGCTGCAGGGCCTGCGCATGGGTCAGCTGCGCGTGCTGGTCGCCACCGACGTGGCCGCCCGCGGCATCGACGTGCCCACGATCACCCACGTGATCAACTACGGCATGCCGATGAAGCCGGAAGACTACGTGCACCGCATCGGCCGCACGGGCCGTGCCGGTCGCAGCGGCCTGGCCGTGACGCTGGCCGAGCGCCGCGACATTCCCATGGTGCGCCGCATCGAGCGCTTCACCACGCAGCGCATCCCTGAAGCCGTGATCGCAGGCCTGGAGCCCAAGACCAAGCTGCAGGCCGAACGCGGCGCCCCCGCACGCGGCAAGAAGCCGATGCCCGGCCAGCGCCACCGCGATGACCGCGGCTTCGGCGGCGGTTCGCGCGGCGGCTTCGGTGGAGACCGTGGCGATCGCGGCGGTGATCGCAACTTTGGCGACCGCGGTTTCGATCGTGGTGACCGTGGCGAGCGCAGCTTCAACGACCGCGGCGACCGCGGTGGTTTTGGTGGCGGTGATCGTGGCGGCTTCGGCGGCCCGCGCGCTGGTGGCTTCGGCAAGAACGACCAGCATGATCCGCGCTTCCGCCCGGTCGAAGGCGACAACAGCCAAGGCCCGCGTGAAGGCCGTGATGGCGGCGGCTTCAAGCCCCGTCATGGCGACCGTCCGCACGGCGAGCGCTCTTTCGGTGACCGCGCCCATGGCGACCGCCCCTTCGGTGATCGCCCCCAGCGTGGTGACCGCGAGCAGCGCCCCTACGGCGACAAGCCCTCGTTCGGTGACAAGCCCTTTGGTGACCGCAAGCCTTTCGGCGGCAAGCCGGCAGGCAGCGGCAAGCCCTACGCAGGCAAGTCCTTCAGCGGTGACCGCAAGCCTTTCGGCGACAAGCCCGGCTTCAAGTCGGGCCCCAAGCCGGGCTTCGGCGGCGGCAAGCGCAGCGGCTTCGGCAAGCGCGAAGGCTGATCATTCAGCCACCTCACGGGCTTGACCTCCCGTGAGGGCCTGGCAGGCCGCCGACGCATCGTCGTCGCCGGCCCTGCCCCAGATCATTGATCGAGCCAGCCTGTCACGCGCACCATCGCGCGCGCATCAAGGCTGCTTGAGCACATCCGCCCCCGCCGGGGGTGTGAACACAAAGCGCGAAGCCGGCACCGCCGCCTTCGTGTCGAAACGGGTGAAGTCCAGACGCGACTTCTGCCCGAAGCTGTCGAGCACTTCCAGGGCCACGAGCGTGTTGCCCTTGAAGCCGACACGCACCGATTGGAACTGCCCGTCCTTCGAGCGCGGCAGGGCTTCGGCCCATTCGATCAAACCTGCCGCCTGCGCTGTCGCCGGGGTCGCGGACGCCGCACCTTGTGATGCCGTGGGTGGCACGGATTTGAGCGTGAAATCCTTTTCCAGTGAGGAGCCCGACAGCAGGGCCGCGGGCGTAGCGCCCAGGGCCTGGCTCATGGGCCGCTCCGTCACCTGGTTCAGGTCGGCGTCGTACAGCCACACTTTCTGGCCATCCCCCACGATCAACTGCTCCATCGGCTTGTCGTAAGCGAAGCGGAAGCGGTTGGGGCGCTGGAACTCCAGCGTGCCGGTCGAGGTGCGCGCCTTCTTGCCATCGGGCGAGGTCACTGTCTGCTTGAAACTGGCCTGGCCGCTCTGCACATCCTTCACGAACGCACGCAGCGACGCCACGGCATCGGCATACGCCGGCATGGCGCCGAACTGGAACAGGCAGGCGGCCAGCAAGGCCGCGCGCGGCAGGGTGAACATCGCCTTGGCGGCTATGGCAGCGGTGTACCTGGGCTTCATCATCGGATCGGGGCCTCCTGCAAGGTTGGAGCTCCGATTGTTCCATGGGTTCCCAGGCCCCTTGCAGGGGCAGGCCCGCATGACCCTGCCACCTTGTCCTGCCCTTGGCCAGCGCCCCTCGCCGGCAGCGGCGTTCAGGCGTGTGGCCTGCCCTTGCGGCTGCGGGTCATGGCGCCCGCCACGGCCAGGCCAGCCAGGGCCAGCACCAGCGACTCAGGTTCCGGCACCGCCGTCACCAGCACGCAGGCGGGCACGATGGACCAGTCCGCATCGCCCGGCTTCATCCACTGGAAGATGATGCCGTCGTAGGTATAGGCCTCGTAGAAGCGCACATCCAGCGCATGGGCGCCCGCCGTGAGCGTTGCGCTGCGCCAAGCCACTGCTCGGCCGTGTTGTGGATCACCCGCGCACCGTCGATGAACACCTGCACGCCATCATCGGACACGGTGCGGAAATGGTACTCGCCCGCTGCGGGGGCCAGCAGGTAGCCAGCCCAGGTCACGGTGTAGGACTCACCTCGCCCAGCAGGTTCCACTTGTACGTGGAACTGCCATCCCAGTGATCGATCTGCGGATCGATGAAACTGCCCAAGGGGGTCAAGCCCGCTGTCGAGATGTTGCCCGAGCAGTCGAATCCCCAGCCGTCGTAGACATGGGCGCTCAGGTCGGCCCAGGCACTGCCCATCATCGAAGCACTCAAGGCCAGCGCCGTCATCCAGGATGCTTTCATGCTCGTTCCCCTTGTTGGGCGTGAACGGCATCCTAGGATCGAGCCCGGCGAGGCATCCATCCCTAGACGCGGATGGCATCCCCCAGTTTGCAGCGATCAGGTGTCCCAGGGCGCGGCCGTGGCGCCGCCCTCGCCGCCCCGGTTGGGCGTGACAATCTCGCGGTTGCCATTGGTGGACATGCTGGACACCAAGCCGGATTTTTCCATCTGCTCCAGCAGGCGCGCCGCGCGGTTGTAGCCGATGCGCAGGTGGCGCTGCACCAGCGAGATCGAGGCCTTGCGATGCTGCAGCACGATGGCCACGGCCTGGTCGTACATCGGGTCGGATTCACCATCACCACCACCGGCAGGCGAGCCATCGAGGTTGCTGCCCTCGTCGCCCAGCGAGCCGCCTTCGAGGATGCCCTCGATGTAGTTAGGCTCGCCCTGCGTCTTGAGGTATTCGACGACGCGGTGCACCTCGTCGTCGCTCACGAAGGCACCGTGCACACGCACGGGCAGGCCGGTGCCGGGCGCCAGGTAGAGCATGTCGCCCTGCCCCAGCAGCGCCTCGGCGCCCATCTGGTCGAGGATGGTGCGGCTGTCGATCTTGCTGCTGACCTGGAACGAGATCCGCGTCGGGATGTTGGCCTTGATCAGGCCAGTGATCACGTCCACGCTGGGGCGCTGCGTGGCCAGAATCAGGTGCACGCCAGCGGCGCGGGCCTTCTGGGCCAGGCGGGCGATCAGCTCTTCGATCTTCTTGCCGACCACCATCATCAGGTCGGCCAGCTCGTCGATCACGATCACGACGAAGGGCAGGCGCTCCAGCGGCTCGGGCTCTTCCGGCGTCAGGCTGAAAGGGTTGGGGATCAGTTCGCCGCGCGCCTTGGCCTCGTCGATCTTCTTGTTGAAGCCGGCCAGGTTGCGCACGCCCATCTTGCTCATGAGCTTGTAGCGGCGTTCCATCTCGCCCACCGCCCAGTTCAGCGCATTGCCGGCCTGCTTCATGTCGGTCACGACCGGGCACAGCAGGTGCGGGATGCCTTCGTAGACGCTCATTTCGAGCATCTTCGGGTCGATCAGGATCAGGCGCACATCGCGCGCCTCGGCCTTGTAGAGCAGGCTCAGGATGGTGGCGTTGATGCCCACCGATTTACCCGAGCCGGTGGTACCGGCCACCAGGCAGTGCGGCATCTTGGCCAGATCGACCACCACGGGCGCGCCGATGATGTCCTTGCCCAGGCCGATGGTCAGCATCGACTGCGCATCGTTGTAGACCTGAGAGCCGAGGATCTCGGTCAGGCGGATCATCTGGCGCTTGGTGTTGGGCAGCTCCAGCGCCATCAGGTTCTTGCCGGGGATGGTCTCGACCACGCGGATGGACACCAGCGACAGCGAGCGTGCCAGGTCCTTGGCCAGGTTGACGATCTGCGAGCCCTTCACGCCCGTGGCCGGTTCGATCTCGTAGCGCGTGATCACCGGGCCGGGCGATGCCGCCACCACCCGCACCTCAACGCCGAAGTCCTTGAGCTTCTTCTCGATCATGCGGGAGGTCATCTCCAGCGAATCGGCGGTGACGGTCTCCATGCGGCCACCGGCGGTGTCCAGCAGATCGATCTGCGGCAGCTTGGTGTCGGCCATGTCGCTGAACAGGGGCTTTTGCTTTTCCTTGATGATGCGGTCGGACTTGGGCACCTCCATCACCGGGGCCTCGATGACCAGCGGGATCGGAGCCTGCGGCGGCATGGGTGGTGGCGCCGCGTCGGGATCGCCATTGATCTCCAGATCGGGCGTGGGCATGTGGTGGCGCACCACCTCGACCTCGCGCTCATGGGCGCGCTCGCTGGCGGCCTGCTGGCCCAGCACCTGGTCCAGATGCGCCTCGCGCTGGGCCTCGCGGCGCTCCTTGAGCAGATCGCCCACCGAGCCGATGCGCTCGGCCACGTCCAGCCACGAGAAGCGCAGCGCCATGGCCATGCCGGTGACCAGCATCGCGATCCACAGCACGCCCGAGCCATTGAAACCCAGCCACTTGGTGCTCAGCGGGCCCAGCAGCAGGCCCAGGATGCCGCCGGCATGCTCACCAGCGATGGCGGGCTCCACGCGGTACAGGCGCGTCCATTCCAGCGCGCAGCTGGCCGACAACAGCAGCACCACGCCCAGCCAG
This sequence comes from Aquabacterium sp., assembly GCF_049274795.1. GTDB lineage: Bacteria > Pseudomonadota > Gammaproteobacteria > Burkholderiales > Burkholderiaceae_C > Aquabacterium. The sequence continues at coordinate 184,116 of NZ_JBASTH010000038.1, read as the reverse complement.
AAACGCCAGCGGGGGTAGGACACACCCGGCGCGTTCTGCGACAGATGGGCCAGGGCCGGATCACGGCGCAGCCAGCGCGCAAAGGCGCTGAGCCAGGCGCGGCCACTCACGATCAGCACCCACCAGCCGGAAAAGCCCATCAGGCAGTACAGCAGGTCGGACGCCAACGCGCCCAGGTGGCCCACCCAGTTGGTGGCCTCACGGTTCAGCCCGGAGGTGCTGAAGGCCGCATCCAGCCGGTCATGGCTGACCATGGCCAGCAGTATCAGGATCCAAGCCAACGCGCCGATCAGCAGCAGGGCCTGGAAGCGGAACGTGGTCTCGACCGGTGTGGAAGGCACGGCGGCCGCAGATGCAGGCTGGCGGTGCAGGCGCCCGGTCAGGCGCAGAGAGGTGGCCGGATCGTGGCGGCGGTCATCGCCGCCATCCGCGTTCAGAGAGCCCAAGGGATAGGTCATGGCCCGATTGTGCGGGAGATTGCGCGGCAAAACACCGGGAGAACACCCGTGCCCAACGCCCTGATCGCCCTGGCCTGGGCACTTCGGTCAACAGGCGCGAGAGGCCAGGCCTTTTGAAACAAGCTGAAACCGCCCAGCCCCGTCCCGCCTTCACGCCACACAACGCAAATGGCCGCCACGCGGGCGACCCACGGTGGCGGCGGCTGGCGCCCGCAGGCGCCAAGACAGCCAAACAAAAAGGGATCGGCCTCAGGCCGTGGCGACCAGGCGCTCCTTGAGCACCACGCTGCCGGTGTCCTGCGTCTCGATCAGGCCGCGCTCTTCCAGGTCCTTCATCACGCGGGAGACCATCTCGCGCGAGGCACCCACGTGCTTGGCCAGATCCTGGCGCGACACCTTGCCGCGGATCACCTTGGCGCCGTGGTCCTCGTCGGCCATGTCCAGCAGGGCGCGGGCCACGCGGCCGTAGACGTCCAGCAGGGCCAGGGATTCGATCTGGCGATCGGCATTGCGCAGGCGCTGCACCAGGCCACGCAGGATGGCGTAGGACAGCGAAGAGTTCTCCGGCAGACAGCGGGCAAACTCCTGGCGGCCCAGCATCAGCACATCGGTCTGCACCTCGGCGCGCACCGTGGCCGAATGCGGCTCGTTGTCGATCAGGCTCATCTCGCCGATGTAGTCGCCGGCTTCCAGCACGGCCAGGATGACCTCGCGGCCCCGCTCGTCGGCGGCGACCACGCGGGCACGGCCCGTCAGCAGGATGAACAGGGAGTTCGTCTTGCGGCCGCGTTCGACGATCAGTTCGCCCCGGCGGTAGCGGCGCTTGACCACGCTCTCGGCGATGGACTCGGCCTGCGCCTGCGTGAGCATGGAGAACAGCGGCACGCGCCGGATCAGATCGAGGTTGGACAACATGGCCATGGCAGCTCCTCTTTGGTGCCTTGCGGTTGCGGGGTGCAATCGGGTTTGGGGTGGCTCCGCGACGCAGTCAACACGGCCAAACCAGCCCGTGCGACGTGCAGTCCGTCACCAGTCCCTACAATTTTCGGCATCGGTGCCGGAATTTTTAGACATTTTTTCGTTTTGCGTACGAAGACCATGTCCGAAGGTGCACCGTCAAAGAAGGCCATTAAAAGAATTGATGCCCTCACACCCCTTGTGAAACACGCCCCTGGCGCACAATTCGTGCCTGAAAGGCTCCTCTAGATCATGTCCGACACGACCCACAGCAACGTCCTGATCCTGGGCTCCGGCCCTGCCGGCTACACTGCCGCCATCTACGCCGCCCGGGCCAACCTCAAGCCCACCCTGGTGACCGGCATGGCCCAGGGCGGCCAGTTGATGACCACCACCGAGGTGGACAACTGGCCCGCCGACGTGCACGGCGTGCAGGGCCCCGAGCTGATGCAACGCTTCCTGGAGCACGCGGAGCGTTTCCAGACCCAGATGGTGTTCGACCACGTCAACGAGGTCGACCTGTCCAAGCGCCCGTTCACCCTCAAGGGCGACTCCGGCACCTACACCACCGACACCCTGATCATCGCCACCGGCGCCTCGGCCAAGTACCTGGGCCTGCCCTCGGAAGAGGCCTTCATGGGCCGCGGCGTGAGCGGCTGCGCCACCTGTGACGGCTTCTTCTACCGCGACCAGGTGGTCTGCGTGGTTGGCGGTGGCAACACCGCCGTCGAGGAAGCGCTGTACCTGTCCAACATCGCCAGCAAGGTGCACCTGATCCACCGCCGCGACAAGTTCCGCGCCGAGGCCATCCTGATCGACAAGGTGGCCGAGAAGGTCAAGGCCGGCAAGATGGAACTGCACCTGTTCCAGACGCTGGACGAGGTTCTGGGCGACCAAAGCGGCGTGACCGGCGTGCGCCTCAAGAGCACCACCGACGGCTCGACCAAGGATCTGGAGGTCAAGGGCTGCTTCATCGCCATCGGCCACCAGCCCAACACCGACATCTTCAAGGGCCAGTTGGAGATGAAGGATGGCTACATCCTGACCAAGAGTGGCTCCGAAGGCTTTGCCACCATGACCAGCGTGCCGGGCGTGTTCGCCGCTGGCGACGTGCAGGACCACATCTACCGCCAGGCGATCACCAGCGCCGGCACGGGGTGCATGGCCGCGCTGGATGCGCAGCGCTTCCTGGAGCAGAACGGGGGCTGACAGGCCTTTGCGCCTCAGGCTGGCAAGCTACCGTGCACGGCCTGAGGGCTGCTGACGGATTCGCTCACGGACCCAGGCCTCCGCCTTGGCGATCGTGTCGAAGCCCGTCGCATCGACGCTCAAAGGCGTGTCCAGCTTGAACCCCTGGGGGCTGCCTCGATAGATCAAGGCCTGATCGAGCTCATCGCCGGCCGTATTGCAGCGCCCCAGTATCAGGATGCTGCGCTGAGGCCCCTTGTCGAGCAGCGGAAACGAGACAGCCCTGATCCGACAAGCGCCGTTCCACAGATAGCGCTCGGGCCACGGCAGCTTGACCGCTGGGGCCTGGGGGCCGCGCAGCAGTTCGAATTGCAAATAGTCTGCTTCGGCATAGACCGGCACTGGCACCTTGCGGGCCACGAAACATACGTGCCCGTAGGGCGCTAGCTCTACTGAAAACACCGCGCTCGCATCCACCTGGGGGCCATGCGCTTGAGGGGTGTCACATGGCGAAGGTGCTGACATAGCCCAGGCATCCGCCGCGAGGAAAACCAACACCAGCGCTGCAAGACCGTAGAAGCTGACACGACTCATGGCGTTGCCACTCCCAGCCCATACAACTGGGCCCGCTCCAAGATCTTTTCCGCGTGCTTGCGGGCTGCCTCACGCTCGGAGAAATGCAGTGCCGGCGCGTTGATCCGCTTGGTCAGCGCCAGATAACTTTGGCTGTCGGCCAAGCCATTGAGCACCCTGCTGTGCCAGAACCATGTGGCCGAATACACTGCGTAGCCTGGTTGCTCCAGCAGTTCAGGCGATGTAACGACATCGATCCCTGTGGCCTTCTGGAAGGCTTCGTAGTTTGCTTTTCCGGTCAGCTGGATCAGCCCTCGGCCTCGATATTTCCAACCTTCTTCGCCCGCCTCATCGCCATTGCCAAGTTTGTTTGCATAGACGTGGTTCGCGAGCTTCTCCGGGTTCTTTGTATAGCCCTCCGCGCTCTTGACCGTGGGGAACTTGCTGGGAAACACCGCATGTAAACGTTCGGCAGAAGAGTAATACAGGCCCTCTGTCACACGGCTGAATGACGTAGATTCGACGATGACCTGCTCCAGGAAGGCAGCCAGCCGACGCACGGTGTTGAGGCTTGGCACAGTTGCCCGAAGCAGATCTTCAGTCAGAACGAGGCGCCGCTGAACCGCATCACCCACAATGTCCATGTAACGAGCTGCAGGCGCCTGGGGACTGAGGCACAGACACTGTGCCGGAGCCTGAGGCGTGGAGGCCAACTCGTAGAGCCCAACCTTTCCGCCTCCTAGACGAGAACGCGGATCCGACAACTGCCTGTTCCATCCGGAAAGCCAGGCAAAAGCGCTCTCCTGCTTGATTGACGACCCAGCCATGTGCTCCCTCGCAGTTCCCTGATTGTTTGCGATGCAGAATACACCGTCTGCTTGGCAAGTTTCGGCCTTCACATCCGCCTTACTCCCCTGCATACAGAGGGGCGAGAATAGATCCGGCACAAGCTCTTCACGTAGTGGCTTGGCGTTGGCCAAGTTTCTGGCTATAATCTTGGTTTTCCCAAATTCGTCCCGGCTTTTGGGGCGGCTTTCATGCCGCTTCGAGGCAGCCGGAAGGGTGAGCACCAAGCACAGGTCTCTTGATCGGTCCTTGCTCTGCCCACCGATTCGCAACACAACGCCTAATCAGCGAACGGAGAAGCGTCATGGCACGCGTCTGTCAAGTCACGGGTAAGGGCCCGATGGTGGGGAACAATATTTCCCACGCCAACAACAAAACCAAGCGTCGTTTTCTGCCTAACCTGCAGTACCGCCGCTTCTGGGTCGAGAGCGAAAACCGCTGGGTGCGTCTGCGCATCAGCACGGCCGCTCTGCGACTGATCGACAAGGTGGGCATCGACCAGGTCCTGACGGATCTGCGTGCTCGCGGCGAACTGTGATTGGAGAGGTGAACCATGGCTGCTAAAGGCGGACGCGAAAAGATCAAGCTGGAATCCACTGCGGGTACCGGCCACTTCTACACCACCACCAAGAACAAGAAGACCACGCCCGAAAAGCTGGAATTCATGAAGTTCGACCCCAAGGCCCGCAAGCACGTGGCCTACAAGGAAGTGAAGCTGAAGTAATCCTTCTGCTGCTTTCTCAAAAAACCGCCCTGGCGAACGCCTCGGCGGTTTTTGTTTTTGGGCATTCCTGTTTTCTGCAGCCACAACTTCCCGCCCTCAATAGATGACGATGGTGCAGACGCGCAATGCCGCACCCTCCGCATGCCGCCACCCCGAAGGGGCGAGGCTGCGCTGGGCAGGGCGACCAGGTGGCGTCGAGGAGCGCAAGGACGGGCAGGTTGCCCCTGGCCTATGGCCCCAGGGGACGGCGAGGATGTCTGAGGGCCTGAAGGGCCCGAGTTCCGCAGCCGCCTGCCCGGCCTGAGCACCGCAGAGCAGTCCTGCCTACGGCAGGACCGCCACCCGTGGAGCCCTGCCCAGCGCAGCCTCGCCCCGGAGCCCCTAAAAAGGCATGCCCGAATACAAAAAAGCCCCGCTAAAACTAGCGAGGCTCTTTAAAAAGAAGGAAGAAACGCTCTCGAGATCAGGCGTGTGCAGCCCGCAGCTTCAAAGAAAACTCCTGCAGCGCCTTGATCCCGCTGCCCTCGGCCCGCTGACACCAGCCCTGCAGATCCGCCACCAGTTGCTCACCCGACACGTTCGTGCGCGTCCACACCTGGCGCAGTTCCTCCCGCATCGTCAGCAGCTTGTCCAGGCTGGGGTGCTCAGCCCGCGCCTTCTCGATGTCGATGCGCAGCGCATGCGGCACCTTCTCGTCATCGCGGTGCATCCAGTGGCGCACCTTCTGCAGCTTCTCTGCAGCGGCCTGCTGACCATTGGCTTTGAGGCGAGACATCTCGGCCGCACAAGCCGCACGCACCTCACGGGCATACGAGGCCATCAATTCATAACGGTGCGCCGCCAGCGCTTCCAGCGTCTTGGCATCGGCCACGGGCTTGACCTCGCCCAGCATCAGGCGGGGCGGCACCTTGCGCACCTTGGCCAGTTTGAGCATCTCCAGGCCGCGGATGTAGCCCCAGCCGATGTCGAACTCGTAGGACTTGACCGAGAGCTTGGCCGACGTCGGGTAGGTGTGGTGGTTGTTGTGCAGCTCTTCGCCACCGATCAGGATGCCCCAGGGGCTGATGTTGGTCGACGCGTCGGCCGCCTCGAAGTTGCGATAACCCCACCAGTGGCCCAGGCCATTGATGATGCCGGCGGCGGTGATCGGGATCCACAGCATCTGCACGGCCCACACGGTGATGCCGATGGCGCCGAACAGGGCGATGTCGATCAGGAACATCAGGAACACGCCCTTGGCCGAGAAGCGCGTGTAGACATTGCGCTCCAGCCAGTCGTTGGGGGTGTTGTGGCCGTACTTGGCCAGGGTTTCCTGGCGGGCGGCCTCTTCGGCGTACAGCTCACGGCCACGCAGCAGCACGGTCTTGATGCCGTGGGCCACGGGGCTGTGGGGGTCTTCCTCGGTCTCGCACTTGGCGTGGTGCTTGCGGTGCACGGCCACCCATTCCTTGGTGACAGTGGCGGTCGTCAGCCACAGCCAGAAGCGGAAGAAATGCGAGGCGATCGGGTGCAGGTCCAGCGAGCGATGCGCCTGGCAACGGTGCAGGAAAATCGTAACGGACGCGATGGTGATGTGCGTCAGCACCAGGGTGTAGAGCACCACCTGCCACCAAGCGGCGTCCAGCAGCCCATCGGACAGCCAGCTGACCACGGAATCCAGCAGAGCCGAGGACGTCAGGAAATCAAGCATCTAAAAGACCTCACAGAGAACGTGCGATTGTATTAGAGCCCCGACGTTCTTCCACTTGCGGCAACGCAAGATCACCTGAAGGAGTGGTGGCAGGGGCGCACCGCACTCCGTCGCCAGTTTGGGGCCGCGAGGGTCGCGCAATGTCAAGGTAAGGCCCATCAAATGCGCGGTATTCACGGGATTGTCCGATTTCACCCGCTCAGCACCAATTCACATGGCAGGACAGACCTGATGTGGCGCTCAAAGTTCCGAAGGCAAGGCCTCGGCGATCTCATCATGCAGGCGGGTGGCCAGGGCACGGCGGTCGGCGTGGTCCACCCGCTGGGGCGGCAGCACGGTCACGTTGACGGTGAGGTCTTGCGCACAGGCGATCCACCACAGGGACTGGACCAGCGAGGTGTCGCCCACATAGGCCGCCGCCGGGCTGATGGCGTGCTGCGCATCGCTGTAGCGGATGGCCACCGGCTGCACCGGCACATCGGCATCGATGGCCGATTGCAGCAGGTTGGCGTGGAAGTGCAGCAGGCGATGACCATCGCCCGTGGTGCCTTCGGGGAAGACAGCGGCGGTGTGGCCATCGCGCAGGCTCTCGGTGAGCTGCGCCATGACGCGCATGGCGTCACGTCGGCTGGTGCGCTGCAGATAGATGGTGCCGGCCAGCGTCACCATGCGGCCAACGATGGGCCACTGCCCTACTTCCGCCTTGGAGACGAAGCGGCTGGGCACCGTGGCGTTGATGGCCGCGATGTCCATCCAGGACACGTGGTTGCCGACGATCAGTTTGGCGCCTGGGCGGGGCGTGCCCTTGACCACCAGTTTGGCCCCCAGGCAATGAAACACGGCGGCTGACCATTTGCGTACGTTGGCCTGCTGCGTGGCGTGGTCCATGGTCTCGAAACGCCAGCGCATGATCAGCGAGACGCGCCACAGGTAGATGGCCATGTGCACGATGCGGCCAACCGCGCGCAAGCGCCGCGCCCAGCCGATGTCGGTGTCGGTGTCGGTGTCGGGGCGATGCATGGTGCTGGGAGTGGCGGCGGACTGATCGGACATCTTGAACTGCGGGGAGATGGACGCGGCTGGATCAGCCCTGGGCTGCGTCTGCCGAGTCGGCCTCCAGCGCCTCGTGGGCAAGCTGCCCCGCGACCAGGGTGAGGCGCACGCGGCCCGGCAGCTCGAAGCCGGTCGATTCGTAGGCGAAAGGCGTGTGGCGACCCTGGCTGAGCAGTTGGCTACCCTCGACCTTCCAGCTCACGGCCGGATCGAACACGCAGATGTCGGCCACGCCGCCCTGCACCAGGCGCCCGGCGCTGGACGCCAGCGAGCCGATGGCCTCGCCCAGCACCTTGACCGGGCCGCTGGTGACGGTGGCCAGGGCCGCAGCCAGGCGCTTGCCGTCGAGCGACGCGGCCGGGCCGGCTTCCAGGCCGGCGCCCTTGAGCGCCAGGCTGAGCAGCAGCTCCAGGCCGGTGGCGCCGGGTTCGGCCTCGCCGAAGGGCAGCATCTTCTCGTCTTCGCTGACCGGGGTGTGGTCGGACACGAGGGCGTCGAGCGTGCCGTCCTTCAGGGCTGCCTGCAGGGCGTCGCGGTCACGGCCCTGGCGCAGCGGCGGCACCACGCGCATGGCTGAGTTGAAGAAGCCAATGTCCATGTCGGTCAGCATCAGCGAGTTGATGCTCACATCGGCCGTGATGGGCAGCCCTTCGGCCTTGGCACGGCGCACGATCTCGACGCCAGCGGCGCTGGACAGGCGGCACAGGTGCGCGCGCGCGCCGGTAACGCGCACCAGTTCGACGATGGTTTGCAGCGCGATGACCTCGGCGGCCACGGGCACGCCCGACAGGCCCAGGCGCGTGGCGATGGCGCCGCTGGCGGCCACGCCCTTGCCCAGCCAGGCATCCTGCGGACGCAGCCAGACGGTGTAGCCGAAAGTGGCGGCGTACTGCAGCGCGCGCTGCAGCACCTGGGTGTCACGCACGGGGGCTTCGGCCTGCGAGTAGCCCACGCAGCCGGCCTCGTGCAGCTCGGCCATCTCGGTGAGCGTTTCGCCTTTGAGGCCACGCGTGAGCGCGCCCAGCGGGAACAGGCGGCAGCGGCTGAGCTTGCGGGCGCGCAGCTTGAGCATCTCGACCAGGCCGGGCTCGTCCAGCGTGGGGTCGGTGTCAGGCAGGCAGACCACGCTGGTCACGCCACCGGCGGCGGCGGCGGCCAGCTCGGATTCGAGCATGCCTTCGTGTTCGTGGCCGGGCTCGCGCAAGCGCACGGCCAGGTCCACCAGGCCGGGGGCGACGATGCAGCCAGTCGCGTCGATCACGCGGTCGGCGTCGAAGTCGGCGTTGACCTGGCCGATGCTGACGATGCGGCCGGTGGCCAGGGCCAGGTCACCGACGGTGTCCAGGCCACCCACGGGGTCGATCAGGCGACCGTTCTTGATCAGGATCTTCATACTCGTCTCAAGCGTCGTTGCCGGCGATGATGGACATGACGGCCATGCGCACGGCGATGCCGAAGGTGACCTGCGGGAGGATCACGCTCTGCTTGCCATCGGCCACGGCGGAGTCGATCTCCACGCCACGGTTGATGGGGCCGGGGTGCATGACGATGGCGTCGGGCTTAGCCAGCGCCAGCTTTTCGGGCGTGAGGCCGAACTCCTTGAAGAACTCGCCTGCGCTGGGCAGCATGCCGCCGGACATGCGCTCGTTCTGCAGGCGCAGCATGATCACGACGTCGGCATCGCGGATGCCTTCGGCCATGTCGTGGCACACGCGCACGCCCATCTCACGCAGATCACCGGGCACCAACGTGCGTGGGCCGACCACGCGCACCTCGGGCACGCCCAGGGTGGTCAGCGCGTGGATGTTCGAGCGGGCCACGCGCGAGTGCACGATGTCGCCCACGATGGCCACGGTCAGCTTGGTGAAGTCCTGCTTGTAGTGCCGGATCGTGTACATGTCCAGCAGCGCCTGCGTGGGGTGCGCGTGGCGGCCGTCACCGGCGTTGACCACGTGCACGTGCGGCGCCACGTGCTGGGCGATCAGGTAGGGGGCGCCGGATTCGGCGTGGCGCACCACGAACATGTCGGCGTGCATCGCGCTGAGGTTGGCGATGGTGTCGAGCAGGCTCTCGCCCTTGGAGGCCGACGAGCGCGCGATGTCCAGGTTGATCACGTCGGCGCTCAGGCGCTTGGCCGCGATCTCGAAGGTGGTGCGCGTGCGCGTGCTGTTCTCGAAGAACAGGTTGAAGACGCTCTTGCCGCGCAGCAGCGGGATCTTCTTGACCTCGCGGTCGTTGACGCTCACGAAGGTGCCGGCCGTGTCCAGGATCTGGTGGATCACGTCGCGGGGCAGGCCCTCGGTGCTCAGCAGGTGGATCAGCTCGCCGTGCTTGTTGAGCTGGGGGTTGCGTCGTTGCATCAAACCCTCTCGAATTGGAATGTGAACTGGCCGGTGGCGTCATCGCGTCCCAGGGACACGCGTTCTTCGGCGGGCAGGGTGATGCGCGCGGCCGAGAAGGCCGGCTCGATGGGCAGCTCGCGCCCGCCACGGTCCACCAGCACCACCAGGGTGACGCTGGCCGGGCGGCCGAAATCGAACAGCTCGTTGACCACGGCGCGCGTGGTGCGGCCGGTGTAGAGCACGTCGTCGATCAGCAGGATGTGGCGGCCTTCGATCTCGAAGGGCAGTTGGGTGGCGTCACGCGAGACGGCCATGCCGCGGCGGCTGAAATCGTCGCGGTGCAGGGCCGACGAGATGGTGCCGTGCGGCTCGCTGCGGCCCAAATCTTTGCTGAGGCGCTCGGCCAGCCAGGCGCCGCCGGACCACACACCCACGAGGGCCGTGTCCTGGTCCAGCAGCTTGCGCACGCCCTTGAGCAGGACGTCGTACAGCTGCTCGGCGTCGAGCCTCAGCGAGGGTTGGGAGGTGCTGCTCATGGGGCGGGATCCTCCGATGGAGATGTTGAAGACGCGAGGCCGCGCGCGGCAGTCTCGTCGAAATACTGTTGCAGGATGATGGCGGCCGAGGCCGAATCCAGGTCATCCGGGTCGTCGCGCTCGGCCTCGACGCTGGAGTAGCGCTCGTCGACCTCGTGCACGGGCAGGTGAAAGCGCCCGTTGAGCTGGCGGCCAAAGCGGCGCGCGCGCCGCGTGATCTCGTGCTCGGCCCCATCAGGGTGGAAGGGCACGCCCACCACCAGCGCGTCGGGGCGCCATTCGTCGATCAGCTTCTTGATCTGATTGAAGCGGGCATCGCCCTCGGCCGCGATGGTGCGCAAGGGCTGGGCCTGGCGCAGCAGATCGTTGCCGCAGGCCACGCCCACGCGCTTGAGGCCGTAGTCAAAAGCCAGGAAGGTGGCGCTCACTGGGGGGCCTCCATCCTGGGCATGGCGCGCGCGGCACTCATGCGTGACCGGCCTCGGACGACAGGAAGCCCCGGTCGATGCCCAGCAGGGACAAGGCCCGGTCGTAGCGGTCTTCCACCGGGGTGTCGAAGATGATCTCGCGGTCGGCGGCCACGGTGAGCCAGCCGTTGCGGCCGATCTCTTCTTCCAGCTGGCCGGCGCTCCAGCCCGAATAGCCCAAGGTGATCAGCACCTTGCGAGGGCCGGCGCCATTGGCCATGGCTTCGAGCACATCGCGGGAGGTGGTCATCTCCAGGCCGCCGTCGATCTTGAGGGTGGAGCTGTAGTGGCCGCCTTCCTCATCCAACTGCTCGTGCAGCACGAAGCCGCGCTCGGTCTGCACCGGGCCCCCCAGGTAGACGGGGGTGGAGAGCAGGTCATCACGCTCGAGCACCAGGTCGACCTTCTCGAACAACTGCTGCACGCCGATCTCGATCGGGCGGTTGATGATCAGGCCCAGCGCACCGCGTTCGGTATGCTCACACATGTACACCACCGCCCCTGCGAAATTGCCATCGGACATGCCCGGCATGGCAATCAAGAACTGGTTGGTGAGGTTGATCGGGGGGCTGTCGGACATGGACGGGATTTTAAGTCCTGCGGCGTACCCCTCCGCAGACGATGGAACGCAATGAGTGAACAGATCGACGCTGCCCTGGTCTGGTTTCGACGAGACCTGCGGCACACAGACCATGCGGCGCTGTACCACGCCCTGAAAAATGCCCGCCGGGTGTGGTGCGCCTTCGTGCTGGACACGGACATCCTGGACGCCCTGCCTCGCCAGGACCGTCGGGTGGCCTTCATCCTGGCCAGCCTGACCGAGGTGAACCAGGGCCTGGCGAGCCTCAAGCGCGGCGCCGGCCTGATCGTGCGCCACGGCAGCGCGCCCAGGGAAATCCCGCGACTGGCAGCCGAACTGGGCGTGCAGGCCGTCTACGCCAACCACGACGACGACCCGGCCGCCCTGCAGCGCGACGCCGCCGTGCGCGGCAAGCTGAGCGACCTGGGCGCAGCCCTGTACACCACCAAGGATTGCGTGATCTTCGAGCGCAACGAGGTGCTCACCGGCAACGACACGCCCTACGGCGTCTTCACGCCTTACAAGAACGCCTGGCTGCGCAAGATTGAGCCCTTCTATGTGAAGCCCTACCCGGTTGAGCGGTACGCGGCGCACCTGGCCGCCATCCCGGAAAAGCTCGCCGGAGACAAGCGCGTGCACACGCTGACCGACATCGGCTTCGAGCCTTGCGACGACCTGAAGGTGCCGGCCGGCATGAGCGGCGCCGAAGCCCTGCTCGATGACTTTCTGCCCCGCCTGGACCGCTATGACGAGACGCGGGACTTCCCTGCCGTGAAGGGCCCCAGCTACCTGTCCACTCACCTGCGCTTCGGCACCGTGAGCATCCGCCATCTGGCCGGGCTGGCCTGGGAGCATGGCCAGAAAGGCTCGCGCGGGGCGCAGGTGTGGTTGTCGGAGCTGATCTGGCGCGATTTCTACCATCAGATCCTGTTCCACCACCCGCACGTGGTGGGCCATGCCTACAAGCGCGAGTACGAGCGCATCAAGTGGCGGCGCGGCAAGGAGGCCGAGGCCGACTTCAAGGCCTGGTGCGAGGGCCGCACGGGCTACCCGCTGGTGGACGCGGCCATGCGCCAGATCAACCAGACGGGCTACATGCACAACCGCCTGCGCATGGTGGTGGCCAGCTTCCTGGTGAAGGACCTGGGCATCGACTGGCGACGGGGCGAGGCCTACTTCGCCGAGAAGCTGCTGGATTTCGACCTGGCGGCCAACAACGGCGGGTGGCAGTGGGCGGCATCGACCGGGTGTGATGCGCAGCCGTGGTTCCGGATCTTCAACCCTGTGAACCAGAGCGAGAAGTTCGATCCGCAGGGCAAGTTCATCCGGCGGTATGTGCCGGAGTTGGAAGCGTTGCCGGATCGGGCCTTGCATGCGCCTTGGGCGGCTCGTAGCGACGCGTTGCCTGAGGGGTTCGTGCTGGGTCGTGATTACCCCAAGCCCATTGTGGACCATGATCAGGCGCGCAAGGAGACGCTGGATCGGTATGGGGTGCTGAGAGAGGATGGCAAGGCATCGCCTTCATCTGGCCGCAAAGGGTCGGGTAAATAGCCCTGGGTTTGCGTTTCGTTGTTCTGGCTTTGGGTAGGCCTAACTACACGAAGCACTGCGACTGGCCACCGTCATCCGTCCCATCACCAGTGCGGCGGTCACCACCATCAACGGCAATCAGCGGTGATCAAAGGTGCGCCACAGAGGCATCGCGCCCCCCTTTCAGGCATGCCACCAGCGGGGCGAAACAGGGATGTGGGGTGGGCGGTCGGGCGCCTTGTTGGCGCTGAGAAGCGCAGCGGCGAGGTGGGCATGTGCGCAGCACATGCTTCGTCAACTGACTCGCTGCCCTTGTTTGAACGGAGTGCCCACAGGGCACGCAGTGAGTTGGGCAGCGCCACCTCTCCGCGAGCATCGCAAGGCAGTCCTGCCGCAGGCAGGACCGACAACATTGAAGCCCGGACGACCACCCCACATCCCGCGCCCCGCGCTGCCCGACAAAACGCATCAACCCGATGCATGCAGTAGAGCCGCCAAACGCACCACCACAGCGGCAGCAGCAGCGATGTCAGAACAACTCGACGTCGCCCTCGTGTTTCGCCTCTTCGACGGCACCAGCCGCCACCAGCGCCTCATGGTTCAGCACCCGGTTGCGCCCCTGGCGCTTGGCCTCGTACACCGCATCGTCAGCCCGGGCAAAAGCCGCACTGGGCGTGTCCGAACCCAGCACCTGCGTCATGCCGATGCTGATGGTGACCTGTCCCACCTGCGGGAACGCGTAGTGCGCCATGTTGTGCCGCATGCGTTCAAAGGCTGCAATCGCACCATCCTTCTCATTGCAGCGCAGCATCACCACGAACTCCTCCCCGCCGAAGCGGAACAGGCGGTCGTAGTGGCGGAAAGTCTGACGCATGATGCGCGCCACCAGCACCAGCACCTCGTCGCCGATCAGGTGGCCGAAGCGGTCGTTGACCGACTTGAAGTGATCGATGTCGATCACGCCCAGCCACCAGGTGTCGCCCACCTGCCGGCGACGGTCCTCGTGCTCTTCGGAGATGCCCGCCGTGCGCGGCAGCGAGGCCGCCATGAAGGTGGTGTCGAAGGTCTGGCGGTTGAGCAGCGCGGTCAACGCGTCACGCTGGCTGGAATCGAGCAAGCGCTGGAAGTTGTCGAACACCTTGAGCAGGGTTTCGACCTGACGGATCTCGACAGGCGTCAGGGGCTCAGTGGTCTCGATCTCGATGACGCCGGGCTGGTGTGAGTCGCCCATCAGGGGCAGCAAGGTGATCCAGCCATTGAGCTGCGGCTGCTGGGAGGGTACCTGCAGCACCGATTGCAGTTCCAGCACCTCCTGGCGCAAGGGGTAGGCATCGATCTCCGGCAGGTCGTGCGGATCGATCCAGCCAGGATCGGCGGACAACAGCGTGCCCGGACGCGACACACCGCAATTGAGCCAACGCGGCAATGCGTCCTTGTCCAGCACCACGCGGTACACGCCCGCGCAGCGGGCCTGCATCATCGACCCGAGCGCCTGGGCCAGAGACAGGTCCAGTTGCTCGCGGTCGCGCAGCGCGGTCAGGGAGACCAGGTGCTCTATCGCGCTGTTCATGCCACTCCTGCTAAGGCCAAGGCGGCCGCCCCGCGCGTGGGCGTCCGCCAATACGATCATCCCTGGGCACCCTGCTGCGACAAAGCCGCATGCGTGTAGCGTGCCACCAGGCTGACCAATTCTTCCTCACTGTACGGCTTGCCGAGGTAATGGTTCACACCCAGCTCCGCAGCGTAATCGCGATGTTTCTGGGCGATCCGTGACGTAATCATCACGATCGGCACATCCTTCCAGCGTTCGTCACCCCGCAAGTTGCGCACCAGATCGAAGCCGTCCATGCGCGGCATCTCGATGTCGGAGAGCACGATCAGCGGGATTTCCTCGACCATCTTTTCCAGCGCGTCCAGGCCGTCCTTGGCGAGTGTGACACGGTAGCCTTCACGCGTGAGCAGGCGCTGGGTGACCCGGCGCACAGTGAGGGAATCGTCCACCACCAGCACCAGCGGCGCCGCGGGCGCTTCCAGCGGGGCCTGAATGCGTGGTGCCTGGGCCTGCGCATCACCCTGCCCTGCCACGGCATCGGCCACGCGGGCCTGGCGGGCCCAGGTCTGGGCTTCGTTGCCGTACACGGTGGCCAGGGCCACGGGGTTGTAGATCAGGGCCACGGCGCCCGAGGCCAGCAGCGTCATACCGGCCAGGCCAGGCACGCGCGAGAGCTGTGGGCCCAGGTTCTTAACCACCACATCCTGGTTGCCCAGCACTTCGTCGACGTGCAGGGCCACGCGCTGTTGGGCCGAGCGCACCACCACCACCGGCAGCGTGCGCCCTTCGGCCAGGCCGCGCGCACTGTGCTGCAGCAACGCACCGAACCAGAAGAAGGGCAGCGTCAGGTCCGCATAGGGCATCGTGCCGGTGACGTAGGCGTGTTCGATCTCTTCGGCACGCGCGCGGCGCACCAGCTCGACCAGGTTGGTCGGGATGGAGACGACCAGATCGCCGCAACGCACCATCACCACCTTGGTCACAGCAGTGGTCAGCGGCAGGATCAGCTTGAAGCTGGTGCCCTGCCCCGCCGCCGTGGCGGTTTCGATGCGGCCGCCCATGGCGTTCACGTCGGCACGGACCACGTCCATGCCAATGCCACGGCCGGCCAGTTCGGTCACGGCCTCCGCAGTGGAGAAGCCGGGCGTGAAGATCAGCTGCGACAACTCGGCCTCGGTGGCTTCTACGCCCGGAGCCAGCAGGCCCTGAGCCTCGGCCTTGGCGCGGATGCGCGACAGATCCAGGCCCGCGCCATCGTCGCGGAACTCGATGGCCACTTCATTGCCTTCCTGATGCACGGCTACGATCACGGTGCCCGTGGGGTCCTTGCTCTGGGCCTGGCGCGTGGCCGGATCCTCGATGCCGTGGGTGACGCTGTTGCGCAGCAGGTGCTCGAAGGCGCCGGCCATGCGGTCCAGCACGCCACGGTCAACCTCGGTATGGCCGCCGACCAGGTCCAGGCGCACCTGCTTGCCGGTTTCCTTGGCGGCTTGGCGCACGACGCGGTACAGACGGTCGGACAGGCCTTCGAACTCCACCATGCGCGTGCGCAGCAGGTCGTCCTGCAGATCACGCGTGAGACGGGACTGGGCGGCCAACTGGTCTTCGGCCGATTCAAGGTTGCGGATCAGGCCGCGCTGCACGGTGGCCACGTCGTTCACCGACTCGGCCATCATGCGGGTGAGTTCCTGGAAGCGCGTGTAGCGGTCGAACTCCAGCGGATCGAAGTTCTGCTGCTGGGCCCGCGCCGCTTCCATGCGGGTGCTCAGCTGTGTCTCGGCCTGCAGTTCGATGTCACGCAGTTGCTGGCGCAGGCGGTCCAGGTTCTCGGTGAGATCGCCCACCGAGCCACGCATCTGCTGCATCTGCGCCGACAGGCGCGTGCGCGCGATGGACACCTCGCCCGCATGGTTGACCAGGCGGTCGAGCAGGCGCGGACGCACGCGCACCGCTGCAATGCTGGACGCGGTGGCCGCTTCGGCACCGGCCTGGGCACCGCCGGGCTGGAAGTCTGCGCGCACCCTGGACCAGTCGATCGGCGTGACGCTGGATGAAGGCGCATCGCCCGGCACCGGCGCCACAGCCTGCTGTGCTGGCGCGACCTGGGCGGATGGCAAAGCGGCCAGTTCGCTGTCGGTCGCCTTGGGCACGGCACCAGATACAGCCTCAGGCTGATCCTGGGCGCTGGCAGCCACCAGCGATGCCGGGCGCTGGGCCAGGTCCTGCTGGGTGCTCTGATCACGCTTTTGCAGCGATTCGAAGACCTCGGCCAGCACGTCGCCACGGGCCTCCAGCGGCTCCAGGTCAACGGCCTGGATATGGTCGCTGGCGATCAGCCGCTCGATGGCCGATTCCATGCGGTGCGCCAGTTCGCCCAGACGCATGGCCCCGGCCAGTCGTGCACCGCCCTTGAAGGTGTGCAGCGTGCGCATGCAGGCATCGGCCAGATCACGGCGCTGCGGGTGCTGCACCCACTGGCGCATGTCGGCGGCCAACTGGGGCAGCAGCTCCAGGGCTTCTTCTTCGAAGATGGGGAAGAGGTCGGCATCGATGGCATCGACGGCCTCGATGTCGGCATCGGCGCCCAGGTCCACATCGGTGCCGACGGCGCGCACCAGGTGCTCGCTGGCGGGCTGCTCGGGCAAGGGCTCGAAGGGCTTGACCTCGGGCAGGCCCAGCGTGATGGCAGGCGTCACCACGGAAGGCGCAAAGTCCTCGGCGGGCGTATCCAGCACGGGCTCCGCGCTCACCTGGGCGGCTTCGGGCTCTGGCAGCGGCTCATCAGCGGCAGGCTCGATGGCGAGATCGATGGAAGCGTCGTCCAGCGGCTGTGCCAGCGCAGACTCGTCAACGGTGACCTGGACAGCATCGTCGCCAGCAAGCGACTGAGGCGCCTCGGCGCTCTCGCCCGTCAACTCGGGGTTTTCGTCTTCAGCGCGAACCAAACGCAGGTGCTGGCGGGCAGCCACGTCCGCGCGCAAGGGCTCGGGCGGCTCGTAGTGCTCCAGGCGGTGCAGCAGTTCTTCGTTCGGCGACTTGAGGAAGCCCGCGGCGAACTGGTGCAGCAGGCGGCGGATTTCTTCGGCCGCATCGTTGAACAACGCGGCCGAGGCCTCGTCGCCACGGCCAGCGCTTTGCGAGCGGGCCAGGGCATGTTCCAGCGCACGCGCCAGGCGCGACAGCTCGGTATAGCCCACCGTGCCGGAGTTACCGGCCAGCGAATGCGCCAGCGCCACGGCCTCGTCACTGACGGGCAGCTGCCATTCCAGCGCCCATTCGCCCAGCTGCATGCTCAGGCGGCGCGATTGCTCATCGGCCTCGTTGAGGTAGATGTTGAACAGCGGGATGCTGATGCGCAGCGGGCCGATCACCTTGACCTGATCATCGTCGCTCAGGTCGGTTTCGGCGATAGGCTCTGGTGATGGCTCAGCCAAGGACACCGACGACAAGTCGAGCGACAGCTCAGCGGGGGCTTGCGAGTCATCGGGCAGCGTGAACACATCCGGCTCGGGCAGGCTCAGATCGGCACCGGCCTCGATCACTTCGATGCTGTCCAGCGGCAGCTCGGCCAGTTCATGCAACTCCGGCAGTGCCATGTCAGCGACGGGGTGTGCAGAATCGCCCTGCGTCAAAGCAGCGTCAGGCGATGCCTCAGGCACGTCCAGCACGGGCGGCGCAGTGTCCTCGAACGCTGGCGGCGCCATATCCAGGAAGGGCTGCGGAGCCTCGGGCACAAGGGTCTCGATAGCAGCGGCAGCAGGCGCCTCACGGAAGGCCTCGTCCTCCTTGAGGTCCAGCACGATGAGGTCAAGCGCCTCTTCGAGCAGGGGCGGCGCTTCGATGGGATCGCCCGCATGCGCAGGCAACTCGACCTCGGGCGGCGACAGCACGTCGGCCACCGTTTCATCCAGGGGCGGAGGCTCGTTCTTGGCGGCGGCCGCTGCCAGGGCCTGGGCCTCGGCTTCGCGGGACACGGCATCGTCGTCGACCAGGGACACCTCGATCAGATCGATCTCGGCGGGCAGTTCGCCGGACTCGATGCGCAGTTCAGGCTCAGACGCCACTGGCTCGGCAGCCGGCTCGGCGGCTTCCGCGATCTGTACAGCCTCGGCCACAGGCAGATCGGCCGTGGCGTCGACAGGCGCTTGCACCGACAAAGCCGGTTCGATGGGCTCGATGACATCGGCCAGCGCGGCAGGCTCCGGCTCAGCCGGCTCAGCGATCGCCGCCGACGCCACCGACAACCGGTCCGGCGGCACCACGGCCTCACGCCGGTTGTGCAGACGCAGTGCCTCGGCCGCCTGCACCAAACTGGCGGGCGACCAGCCCTGGGCCTGGCGGGCTGCGATGGCGTCCACCCAGCGCTCCAGATGGGTCAGCGCCTCGATGCTCAGGCCCATCAGTTCATCGTTGGCGGGGTTCTGCGAGGCCAGCCAGGCGTTGTAGAGCTGCTCGAAGCCCCAGGCGGCATCGCCGAAATCGCCCAGGCCCACCATGCGCGAGCTGCCCTTGAGCGTGTGGAAGGCGCGGCGCACCGTGGTGAGCAAGGTCACGTCATCAGGCTGGCGCGACAGGCCGGCCAGGGCCGTGCGGGCATCGCCGATCACCTCGCGCGCCTCTTCGATGAAGATGTCGCGCATCTCATCGTCTTCTTCCAGGCCGGTGGCCTCGGGCGCAGCGGGCTTCTCTGGCACCAGCGGCGCCTGCGGCACGGGCTCGGGCAACAGGTCGATGGGCTCGTCGACACCGACCGGCTCGGTCACGGACTGCACGAAATCGTTGAGTGCGGCCACGGCTTCGTCACGGGCCTGCTGCTGCTCGGACTGGTCGTCGGTGGCGGCGGCGCGGTCCAGCGCGGCCTGGGCGTTGGCCAGGCTGGCAGCGAGCGAAGGCTGGTCCTGCACCAGCGGCGTGTCGGCCAGGTGCTGGATCTCGTCGGACAGGGTGGCCAGGGGCACGTCTTCGCGCCCGACGGATTCGGCCAGCGTCTCGGCCACTTCCTGGGTGCGCACGCGCTCGACCTGCTCGGCCGGGCGGGCCATCACCTCGATGGGATCGACATCAGGCTGAGGCTGCGGTGCGCGACCCATGATGGGCGAGAGCACGCCCGTGTCGGCATTGAACACGAACAGGTTCTTGGCCAGGCCGGGCTGCACCGCCAGCATGTCCACCAGGAAGCCGACGGCCCCCAGGTTGGAGGCCAGCCGGTCATGCACGCCGCTGTGCGCGGCCTGCAACAGATCAGCGCCCGGGGCCAGCAGGGATTCGACATCGCCGCGCATGCGCGAGACGGCCTGCGCCGCCGCGTCCAGGCCCAGCACGGCCAGCACACCCTTCATGGACTGCAGCTGCGAAGGCACCTCGACCAGCGGCGTCACGTGCTCATGGTCACGGAAGAACTGATCGATGCGCTTTTCGGCCTCGCCCAGGGAACTGCGCAACTCCTGCACCACACTGCCAATGGTCTGACGATCAGACACGTGGCGGTACAGCGCTTCCATCCAGGGCTCGAGCGGCTCGGCGGGCTGGCCAGCCAGCACGGCCTGCAGACGCTGCGCCAGGCGCTGCGCGCGCTGGCGCTCTTGCGGGTGTTCGAACTCGGCCTCGTCCAGCGAGGCTTCGAGGTACAGGAGGCTGGTGGCCACTTCCATGGCGGCCGATGCCTCGGGTGCCGCACCCGACTTGACCGTGCCGTCGGCCGCGGCCAGCAGGGCCGTGCCCAGGGCTTCGCCATCGGGGTACAGGCGCCGGATCGAATCGGCCACCAGCGAGAAAGGCTCGTGCAGGCCGCTCAGGCGCAGCAACTCGCCACCGGCCACGGACGACCAGGCCTCCTTGGCCGACGCCACACGCTTGACGGCCTGGGCCACCCACGCCGGATCAAAACGCCCCAGCGCCGACTGGACCAGGTCCACCGGCTCATGCCCGCCCAGTCGGAAGGCCTCTCGCAGGCGGTCCAGCACCCCGCCAGCCGGCGACGCAGCCGATGCGGCAGGCTCGGCCTGCGCACAGAAGAACAGCAGCTCATGCGCCAGCCGATCGGACGGCATGCCGGGCTGGCGTGCCAGCGTACGCAGTTGACTCAAAAGAGCCGACAGCACGCGCTTCACATGCAGGCTCAGCGGCAGGCGCCCTTCAGCCAGGGCCTCCAGGAAGCCGCAGGCCAGCACCCAGGTGGCGGCCTCACGGTGGGCCTGGCGGCCCTCGGCATCAGCGGCCAGTTGGCCACACAGCTCGACCAGCGGCCGCGCCTGGGACACCGGCGCGCCCTTGAGCAGCTGCAGCAAGGTGGTCTCGAACGCGGCCACCGCTTGGGCATCCACCCCGCGCGGCGTGGCGTCGGCCGGCGCGGCCAGCGGCACATCCAGCGACAGCGGCGGCCATTCCTGCACCCACAGGTCCGAAGGGCGGGCCAGCTCGGAGCCCGACAAGGCCATCAGCGCCTCGTACTGCGGGAACAGCGCCAGCGCCGACACCTGCTTGCCCGCCAGGCGGCGGCGCATCAGGTCTAGCAGCGCGAACGACGCGGCCTCCACGGCCTCGATGGCCTGGGCATTGATGGATTGCGGGCGCGCGACGATCTTCTGCACCACGGCCTCGCTGGCGCGCAGCAGCATGGCACCGGCCGGCAAGCCGGCCAGCTCCAGCGCCCCCACGCCCTGGTGGATCTGCTGGCGGGCGGTGCGCAGCACGGCCGGATCCAGCGCATCCACATCCGAGAAGCCGGTGGCCTCGGCCTCCTTGAGGCAGCGGTGCAGGGATTTGTGCGCGGCCTCCAGCGACTTGCGGACTTCATCGTGCACCCAGGCCAGGGCACTGAGGTCGTCCGACACGGGAGAGGCTTGCGGGCTGTCCATCAGATCGTCCATCGAAGGGTTCGTCCAGGGGGCGGTCGTCGGCGTGCGTCAGCAGGCTCAGGCGATCTTGAAACGGGCCACCGATTGCTGCAACTCATCGGCGGTCTTGGACAGCTCGCGCACCAGTTGGGCGGTCGAGCGCGTGCCATCACCGGTCTGCTCGGTCACGGCGAAGATGTGCTGGATGTTGGCCACCACCACGTTGGCCGATTCGGCCTCACGCAGCGCCTGCGAGGAGATCTCCTGAATCAGCTCGGCCAGTTGGCGCGACACGCGGTCGATGTCGTTCAGCGCCGCACCGGCCGCATCGGACAGGTGAGCCCCTTCCACCACCTTCTGCGTGGAGCGCTCCATGGCGCCCACCGCATCCTGCGTATCGGTCTGAATGGTACGCACCAGCGCCGCGATCTGCTTGGTCGCGTCGCCCGAACGTTCAGCCAGACGCTGCACTTCCTCGGCCACCACGGAGAAGCCGCGGCCCGCTTCACCGGCGGAGGCCGCCTGGATGGCAGCGTTCAGCGCCAGCACGTTGGTCTGTTCGGTAATGTCGGAGATCAGCTCGGTGATTTCGCCGATCTCCTGCGAGGATTCACCCAGCCGCTTGATGCGCTTGGAGGTTTCCTGGATCTGCTCGCGGATCGTGTTCATGCCGCCGATGGCGTCCTGCACGGCCTTCAGGCCCGAATCCGCGGCGCTCAGCGATTGGCGTGCCACCTCGGCGGAGTGCTGGGCCTGGGCCGACACTTCGTTGATTCGGCCCGCCATGTTCAGCACGGATTCGCCGGTTTCGCGGATCTCGCGCAGTTGCTCGTCGGAAGCGGCCAGCAGCTCGGTCGACGTGGCTTCCACCTGACCTGTGGTGTCCGACACCCGCGACACCGTGCCCTGCACCTGGGCCACCAGCGTGCGCAGCTCTTCCACCGTGAAGTTCACCGAGTCGGCGATGGCGCCGGTGATGTCTTCCGTCACCGTGGCCTGCTGTGTCAGGTCGCCTTCAGCCACCATCTGCAGTTCGTTCATCAAGCGCAGAATGGCCGCCTGGTTGGCGTCGTTCACGCGCTTGGCTTCGTGCTCCTGCCGCTCGGCCTGTTGGCGCTGGAACTCAGCCACTTGCGCACGATGACGCTGCTCGGCCAGGTAGACGTTGACCAGGCCGTAACCGGCCGCACCGGCCAGCGCCAGGAACACCAGCAGCAGGGCCACGTTGACACCACCAATGCCGGCGCCTTCGGCCAGTTGCTTCTGGGCCTGCTCCAGGCCCTTGCGCAGCGGTTCGCTGTCATCGACGATGCTGACCTGCGCATCACGCGCGGCCACCAGGCCCTGCAGCGAGCCCAGGATGTAGCTGGACTGCGTGCGCATCTCTTCGAACAGGGCCAGCAGCGCTTCGAGCTGCTCGCGCACCTCCGGGTCACGCGTGCCGGGCAGGCGCAGTTCGGCATTGCCCTTGGTCAGGCCCTCGGCCAGTTCCTTGAAGGAGTTCAAATCCTTGCCCAGCAGGAACACGGCCTCGGTGGACACGCCTTCCACGGTCAGGAACTCGTTGGCGGATTTGCCGATCCGCTGCGTCAGCATCACCAGCTGGTTCAGCGCCTTGAGCTCATCGGGCGTCACGCCGCCCTTCTCGATCTTGGTGGTGGCGATGCTCTCGGCCAAGTCCAGCAGGTCCGACGAGTGGCCGTTGACCTCGCGCAGCGAGGTGCTCACCTTGGTCAGCACGTCCTTCTGCTTGAGCACGAAGCCGGCGTTCTTCTCGGCGCGGTCCACAAAGGGCAGCAAGGGCGTGATCACGCTCTGCACGCCAGTGGGCGCCGCGGAAATGCCCAGGGCCGCATCGCCCTGCGTCAGGCCCCGCACATTGGCCGCCAGCACCTTGGCCGAGTCGGCCACTTCATCGAAGGACTGCGCCCGGCCCACCAGGGCCTGCGACACCGATTTGGCCAGACGCTGCGACTGCATCAGCGCCTGACCGGTGGCCGCGGCCTGCGTGGCACGGCGGTCGGCGGCGTTCACCGCGAAGATGGCGCTGGCCACCAGGCCGATCACCCCCAGCACCACCCCGCCCACCAGCAGGCGCTGCTGGCGCTCCAGGGGCTGCTGCCCGATCAGCGGCAGGCTGGTCTTGGGCTCGGGGGGCAGTTGGTCGCCCAGCAGATCGAGCTCGGGCTTGAGCCTGGTGTCGTGGTAATCGGCCGGGAACTCGGAGGGCGCTGCCTCGGAGATGATGGATTCTTCCTGCACCGAGGTGGTGGGCAGGCCCGAATGGGCGGTCTGCGTGTCCACCGTCTGGGCGCCATTGGCCGTCACCAGGCCATCGGCCACCAGCGCGTCGGGCTGGACTTCGTCCTCGTCGCGCGACTTGCCCAGATCCTTGATACGGCTCAGAAAGCTCATTGCTAGGTGCTCCAGTGATTCTTCAGATCCCGAGGGTGCGGCAGGCCGTCAGGCCCCTCATGCCGCCACCTTCAGGAAGGCCTCGTCCGAGGCCAGTGCGGCGAGATTGAGTTCGTACCAGGGGCGTCCCTGGGCATCGGCCAGTTCGGCCGTGATGAAGTGCGGGCGCCCCGCCGTGGTGGCCGGGGCTTCGCTCATGTCCTGCGGGCGCCGCAGGCCCAGCAGGCGGTCGATGAGCAGCGCCGAGTTCAGTTGCAGCGACGCGTTGAACGCCACCAGCCGGCCCGCGTCCTTGCTGGCCAGATCCAGCGGCGAGGCCGGGCGCGCCGGCAGCCCGATGAAGGCAGCCAGGTCGATGACGCCATGCAACTGGCCGCGCAGGTTGGCCACGCCCAGGAACCAGGGCTGGCTGTGCGGCACGGCCTGCAGCCCGACCAGCGAGAATATCTCGCCAGCCTGCTCCAGCGGCAGCAGGAACCCGTGGCAGCCGGCTTCCACCGCCAGCCAGCTGCGCGTGGGCGCGCTTTCGCGTGCCAGGCGCAGGCGTTCGGCCAGCCGCTGTTGCAGCTCGCGCAATGCTTCCTTGTTGGCCATGTCGTCGATGCCCCTCCCGTGGCGCGGCGCTCAGTTGTGCTCTCAGCCGAAGGCTTTGATCTTGGACAAGAGCTCTTCGGGGTTGACGGGCTTGACCACGTAGTCCTTCGCGCCCTGGCGCAGGCCCCACACGCGGTCGGTCTCCTGGTTCTTGCTGGAGCAGATGATCACGGGGATATCGGCGTACAGCGGATCGCGCGTGATGGCGCGGGTCAGCTGGAAGCCGTTCTGGCCGGGCATCACCACGTCCATCAGGATCAGGTCGGCGCGGTCTTCCTGCAGGCGCTTGAGCGCGTCCTCGCCGTTCTCGGCGGTGCGCACCTGGTAGCCGCGCTTGGTCAGCAGCTCGGACAGCACGTGCAGTTCGGTCTTGGAATCGTCGACCAACAAAATCTTCTGAATCGGCATGTTTCTACATCCTTGGGATTCTTCAGGCGCTCGAACGCTCAGGCGCCCGGCGATTCGGTGGCCGTGCGGCCCGCGGTGTGTGCGGCCACGGCCTGCAGCAACTGGTCCTTGGTGAAGGGCTTGGTCAGGTAATCCTGCGAGCCCACCATGCGGCCACGGGCCTTGTCGAACAGGCCGTCCTTGGACGACAGCATGATCACGGGCGTGCCGGCAAACTTGGGGTTGCGCTTGATGATGGCGCACGTCTGGTAGCCATCGAGCCGCGGCATCAGGATGTCGCAGAAGATGATGTCCGGGGCGTGGTCATTGACCTTGGACAAGGCGTCGAAGCCGTCTTCGGCCAGCAGCACCTCGTAGCCCCCCTGCTTCAGGAAGATCTCGGCGCTGCGCCGGATGGTATTGCTGTCATCGATCACGAGCACCCGGGCGGGCCCTCGTTCCCCTGCGTCAGATCCCATGTCGCTCACGAAACGAATCCTCCTGCGATGGCCGAGCCCAGGCCGGCACGATGCGTCAAATCTGCACCATCTCGAAATCGTCCTTGCGGGCGCCGCACTCCGGGCACACCCAGTTCATCGGCACGTCTTCCCAGGCAGTGCCCGGCGCGATGCCCTCGTCTGGCAACCCGGCTGCCTCGTCATAGATCCACCCACAAATCAGACACATCCAAGTACGGGAAGCTTTCACGTTTTCAGGGCCAGCATGAATACAATCGACCCATTGTAGCCACGCCAACCCTCACGAAACGCAGGGTTTCTGGGCACTTCTACCCTCGGGCTCCCTGGTGTAACGATTCAATACAACTCTTCTGTGCACACAGGGCCTTCCATCACGGAATCACACTGGCAGACTACATGACGCCCATCTCCGCAACCCCTCAGGATCCCGGTCTCCCCGATGATCAGGCGCAAGAACTGAGCTCCCCGGCCTGCGTGCTCACGTTCAACGTGAACGATCCGAGCGGTGCCTCCGGCATCGCCGCCGACATCACCACCGTGGCCTCCATGGGTGCCCACGCGCTGCCCGTGCTCACCGGCGTGCTGGTGCGCGACACCGCCGAGGTGTTGGACAGCTACGACATCGACCCGGACGCCGTGGTCGAGCAGGCCCGCACGATCCTTGAAGACGCGCCCATCGCCGCCTGGAAGGTGGGCTTCCTGGGCAACGCCGAGAACGTGAGCGCCGTCGCCGAGATCCTGGCCGACTACTCCGACGTGCCGCTGGTGGCCTACCTGGGCAATGTGTCCTTCCTGGACGAAGAGCGCCAGGTGTCCTACCTGGACGCCTTCAAGGAACTGATCCTGCCCTCGGCCACCGTGTTGGTGGGCAACCACCAGACGCTGACCGACCTGCTGCTGCCCGACTGGGAATCCGAGCGCCCGCCCTCCTCCCGCGAGCTGGCCGTGGCCGCCAACGGCCTGGGCACCCAATTCGTGCTGGTGACCGGCATCCAGCTGCCCGACCAGTTCATCGACAACGTGCTGGCCTCGCCCCAGGGCGCCCTGGCCGGCGAGCGCTTCGAGCGCTTCGACACCAGCTTCGTGGGTGCCGGCGAGACCCTGTCCGCCGCGCTCACCGCCATCCTGGCCACCACCGAGGCGGTGGACCAGGCCGTGTCCGAGGCCCTGAGCTTCCTGGACCAGTCGCTCGACGCGGGCTTCCGCCCCGGCATGGGCGGCGTCATCCCCGACCGCTTCTTCTGGGCACTGCCGCCCGAAGGACAGGGCGAAGGCGATCCCGATGGTGCCGAAGGCCTCGGGACCGACGAGCCCACCTCCCCGCCCAACCCGCGTCATGTCCACTGATTCCCGCATCTCCTCACCCTCTGCCACCAACCAGGCCCTGTTCGAACGCGCCCAGGCCGTCATCCCCGGCGGCGTGAACTCGCCCGTGCGCGCCTTCCGCGCCGTAGGCGGCACGCCGCGTTTCATCGCCCGCGCGCAGGGCGCGTACATGTGGGATGCCGAGGGCCGGCGCTACATCGACTACATCGGCTCCTGGGGCCCGATGATCCTGGGCCACGGCCACCCCGAGGTGCTCGAAGCCGTGCGCAAGGCCGTGGAAGAAGGCTTCTCCTTCGGCGCGCCCACCGAGCGCGAGATCGAGCTGGCCGAAGAGATCCTGAAGCTGGTGCCCAGCGCCGAGCAGGTGCGCCTGGTCAGCTCCGGCACCGAGGCCGCCATGAGCGCCATCCGCCTGGCGCGCGGCGCCACGGGCCGCGCCAAGCTGGTCAAGTTCGAGGGCTGCTACCACGGCCACGCCGATGCGCTGCTGGTCAAGGCCGGCTCGGGCCTGGCCACCTTCGGCCACCCCACCAGCGCGGGCGTGCCTCCCGAGGTGGTGCAGCACACCCTGGTGCTGGAGTACAACAACGTCGCCCAGCTGGAAGAAGCCTTTGCCGAGCAAGGCAGCGAGATCGCCTGCGTGATGATCGAGCCCATCGCCGGCAACATGAACTTCGTGCGCGCCAGCATCCCCTTCATGACGCGCCTGCGCGAGCTGTGTACCCAGCACGGCGCTCTGCTCGTGCTCGACGAGGTGATGACGGGCTTCCGCGTGGCCCTGGGCGGCGCACAGAGCATTTACGCCCGGCAGATTCCAGGCTTCAAGCCCGACCTGTCGGTGTTCGGCAAGGTGATCGGCGGCGGCATGCCGCTGGCAGCCTTCGCCGGCCCCCGGTCCATCATGTCGCAACTGGCACCGCTGGGCCCGGTCTACCAGGCCGGCACGCTCTCGGGCAACCCGGTGGCCACGGCCTGTGGTCTGGCCACGCTCAAGCTGATCCAGCGCCCCGGCTTCTTTGAGGCCCTGAGCCAGCGTACGCGCGAGCTGTCGCAAAGGCTGGCCCAGGTGGCCCGCGAGGCCGGCGTGCCCATGGCCGGTGATTGCGAAGGCGGCATGTTCGGCTTCTTCTTCGGGCCCGAACTGCCGCAGAACTACCCGGCCGTGCTCGCCACCGACAAGGACCGTTTCAACCGCTTCTTCCACCAGATGCTGGATGCGGGCGTGTACCTGGCGCCAGCCCTGTACGAGGCCGGTTTCGTCAGCGCCGCCCACACGGCCGACGACATCGCCGCCACGGTGGACGCCGCACGCCAGGCGCTGAGCGCGGGCTGATCGGCCGAGGGGCCTGGCGCCCTTCCCGCCCACCCTCTGGGTTCACCCAAACAGGCGCATTGCCGGCGCGGGTGAGCGGCTTAGAATCCGCCTCATGCACATTCATATCCTCGGCATCTGCGGGACGTTCATGGGCGGTGTCGCCGCCCTGGCACGCGAGGCAGGCCACAAGGTCACGGGTTGCGATGCGGGGGTCTACCCGCCCATGAGCGACCAGTTGCGGGCCCTGGGCATCGACCTGATCGAAGGTTACGGCCCTGAACAGATCGATCTGGAACCCGATCTGTTCGTGGTGGGCAACGTTGTCTCGCGTGGCAACCCTTTGATGGAAGCCATCCTGGACGCCGGCCTGCCCTACACCAGCGGCCCGCAGTGGCTCAGCGAGAACGTGTTGCGCGGCCGTCATGTGCTGGCCGTGGCCGGCACGCACGGCAAGACCACCACCACCTCCATGCTGGCCTGGATCCTGGAAAACACCGGCCACCAGCCCGGCTTCCTGGTCGGCGGCGTGCCCGAGAACTTCGGCGTGTCGGCCCGCCTGGGCCGTATCGATGACAGTAGCCGCCCCACCACCGGCCACCCCTTCGTGATCGAGGCGGACGAGTACGACACCGCCTTCTTCGACAAGCGCAGCAAGTTCGTGCACTACCGTCCGCGCACGGCCGTGCTCAACAACCTCGAGTTCGACCACGCCGACATCTTCCCGGACCTGGCCGCGATCGAGACGCAGTTCCACCACCTGGTACGCACGGTGCCGCGCGGCGGCCGATTGGTCGTCAATGCGCGTGAAGACAACTTGCAGCGCGTGCTGGAGCGCGGCTGCTGGAGCGACGTGGCGCGCTTCGGCGTGCGCGGTGACACGCCGGGCTTCCGCGCCCGGGGCGAGCCCCACGCCTTCGACGTGATGAAGGCCGGCGTGCTGATCGGCCGTGTCGAATGGCCCCTGCTGGGCGAGCACAACCAGATGAACGCGCTGGCCGCCATCGCCGCGGCGGAGAACGCCGGTGTGGCGCCCCAGGCCGCCTGCGAAGCCCTGTGCCGCTTCGCGAATGTGAAGCGCCGGCTGGAGCTGCGCGGCGAGGTGAACGGCATCACCGTCTACGACGATTTCGCCCACCACCCCACCGCCATCCGCACCACCATGGACGGTCTGCGACGCAAGGTGGGCCCGGACCAGCGCATCCTGGCCGTGTTCGAGCCGCGCTCCAACACCATGAAGCTGGGCACCATGAAGGCCCTGCTGCCCTGGTCGCTGGAAGAGGCTGATCTGGCCTTCTGCCACAGTGGTGGCCTGGGCTGGGACGCACAGGAGGCCCTGGCGCCCATGGACGACAAGGCCGTCGTGGCCGACAACATCGACACGCTGGTGACCAAGGTGATCAAGGCCGCCAAGCCGGGCGATCAGATCCTGTGCATGAGCAATGGCGGCTTCGGCGGCATCCACGAGAAGCTGCTGAAGGCGCTGGGTTGATCAGGCGCCGGGAACGGACCGCGGATCGAACAGGTCCACGCGGTCCGTGATCAGGCCGTCCAGTCCCGCAGACCACAGCGCCTGCGCCCTCTCAGGCTCATTGACGGTGTAGGTCAGCATGCGCAGCCCCGCGCGGTGCCCTTCGGCGATACGGGGTGCATCCAGCCCAGCGTGCTGCACCACCAGGGCAATACAGCCCAGGTCCAGCGCCAAGGCCACCGCGTTGGGCACCCATTCCGTCAGAAGCAAGGCCCGGGGCAGCGACGGCACCGCATCGCGCGCCGCCGCCAGCGCCTCCGACTGGAAGGAGCTCAGCAGGGGCTTGACCTCGCTGCCCGCCCAGAGCTGCTCAACCCGCTTCGCCACCACCTCACCCGTCAGCCTGTCCGTGCCGGGCGTGGGCTTGATCTCCAGGTTCACCGCCTGGCCCTCGGCCTGCAGCCAGGCGGCCAGCGCGTCCAGGTGCAGCAAAGGCTCG
Organism: Aquabacterium sp.; assembly: GCF_049274795.1. Taxonomy (GTDB): domain Bacteria; phylum Pseudomonadota; class Gammaproteobacteria; order Burkholderiales; family Burkholderiaceae_C; genus Aquabacterium. The sequence continues at coordinate 154,301 of NZ_JBASTH010000038.1, read as the reverse complement.
CCCGCGAAAGCCGGGCTGTGCCAACCCCCAGCATCCAGGCGGGAAAGCTCTGCCCAGTTCATCGCACCGGCCAAGCCGTGCCCGCTCGTCGTGCGCGCCAGTTCGGCGTCATGCAGCAAGAAGGCCTCGCCATCGGCGCTGAGCTTCACATCGCACTCGAACATCTGATAGCCGTATGACGCCCCCCGTTTGAACGCCACCAGGGTGTTCTCCGGCGCCAGCTTGCCGGCCCCCCGGTGCGCGATCCAGCGCGGATACGGCCAGGGCCCTGCCGGGGCGGATTCAGCGAGCGGATCCCTTGTGGCCTGCATCAAAAACCTCATCTCAGGGGCATGTTCGGACACCCCAGCTTAGCAAAACCGCCCCCACGCGCCGGGCCGGCGTCGCGCCCACGCACCACGCTGGCCGCACAGGGCGGAAAAGCGTCCGCAAACGCGCATCCGGCACCCCACGCCCGGGGCGTCCGATGCCCCATTTCCGGTCAGGACATGCCCCGCTGCGGTACCATCACGCCTCAGCCGCGAAAAACCACCTCCCCATCGCGTCCGGACGCAAAAACTGTCTCCGGACGCTTGATCTTTTCAGTTTTCAGGCCCCTTTCGCGTCTGGCGCCCTCATGAACGCACCCACCGAGCTGACCCACATGACCGCCCAGGCCGCCGCCGACCACGGCGATGGCCAACCCCGCCTGCGCGAGATTCCGTACAACTACACCTCGTTCTCCGACCGGGAAATCGTCCAGCGCCTGCTGGGCCAGCGCGCCTGGGAACTGCTCAGCCTGCTGCGCACCGAGCGCCAGACCGGCCGTTCTGCCCGCATGCTCTATGAAGTGCTGGGCGACATCTGGGTGGTGCAGCGCAACCCCTACCTGCAGGACGACCTGCTGGACAACCCCAAGCGCCGCGGCCAGCTGATCGAGGCCCTGCACCACCGCCTGGGCGAGGTCGACAAGCGCCGCACCCCTGATGGCGACACCTCGCGCGACACGCTGGTCGGCGAGCTGCTCACCGCCGCCCGTGGCGCCGTGGACCGCTTCGCCAAGGCCTTCGACCAGATGGGCACCCTGCGCGAGCGCACGGCCAAGGTGCTGGGCAAGGTCACTGCCAAGGACAACATCAAGTTCGACGGCCTGAGCCGCGTCTCGCACGTGACCGACGCCACCGACTGGCGCGTCGAGTACCCCTTCGTCGTGCTCACGCCCGACACCGAGGAAGAGATGGCCGCCCTGGTCAAGGGCTGCATCGATCTAGACCTGACCATCATCCCGCGTGGGGGCGGCACCGGCTACACCGGCGGCGCCGTGCCCCTCACGTGGCGCAGCGCGGTGATCAACACCGAGAAGCTCGAGCAGATGACCGAGGTCGAGCACATCACCCTGCCCGGCATGGACCACCCCGTGGCCACCGTGTGGACAGGCGCTGGCGTGGTCACGCAGCGCGTGGCCGATGCGGCCGAGCGCGCAGGCTATGTGTTCGCGGTGGACCCCACCTCGGCCGAAGCCAGTTGCGTGGGCGGCAACGTCGCCATGAACGCCGGCGGCAAGAAGGCCGTGCTGTGGGGCACCGCGCTGGACAACCTGGCCAGCTGGCGCATGGTCACGCCCGACGCGCAATGGCTGGAGGTGCACCGCATCGGCCACAACATGAGCAAGATCCATGACGTGGACGTGGCGCACTTCGAGTTGCGCTACTTCCAGGCCGACGGCAAGACCCACATCCGCACGGAGCAGTTGGACATCCCCGGCCGCATCTTCCGCAAGGAAGGCCTGGGCAAGGACGTCACCGACAAGTTCCTGGCCGGCCTGCCCGGCATCCAGAAGGAAGGCTGCGACGGCCTGATCACCAGCTGCCGCTGGGTGGTGCACCGCATGCCCAAGCACACGCGCACCGTGTGCCTGGAGTTCTTCGGCAACCCCAAGGACTGCGTGCCTTCGATCGTCGAGATCAAGGACTTCATGTTCGACGAGATGAAGCAGCCTGGCGGCGCCATCCTCGCAGGCCTGGAGCATCTTGATGACCGCTACCTGCGCGCCGTGGGCTATGCCACCAAGAGCAAGCGCAACGCCGGCGGCTCGGGCCTGCCCAAGATGGTGCTGATCGGCGACATCGTGGGCGATGATGAAGACCGCGTGGCCCGCGCCACCAGCGAGGTCATCCGCCTGGCCAATGGCCGCAGCGGTGAAGGCTTCGTGGCCGTGAGCGCCGACGCCCGCAAGAAGTTCTGGGCCGACCGCAAGCGCACGGCCGCCATCGCCAAGCACACCAACGCCTTCAAGGTGAACGAGGACGTGGTGATCCCGCTGCCGCGCATGGGCGAGTACACCCTGGGCATCGAGCGCATCAACATCGAACTGAGCCTGCGCAACAAGCTGGCCCTGATCGACGCCTTCGAGGCCTTCTTCAAGACCGGCAACCTGCCCCTGGGCAAGGTGGAGGATTCCGCCGAATTGCCCAGCCCCGAACAGCTGGGCGAGAAGGTGCAGTTCGCGCTGGCCCACCTGGCCCGTGTGCGCGAGCGCTGGCAGTTCCTGCACGACCGCATCGACACGCCGCTGAGCGTGGCCGGCGATCACCTGGTCGCGCTGGGTTACGAGCAGCACCGCGACGGCACCTATGCCCCGCAGGATGGCGACACCGTCTTCAACCTGCTGCAGACGTGGAGCATCCGCGTCAGTTGGAAGAAGGAGATCCGCGACGAGCTGGCCAAGGAGTTCAATGGCAACGCCATGGCCGAGGTCATCAACGAGCTCAAGCGCATCCACAAGAAGGTGCTGCGCGGCCGCGTGTGGGTGGCCCTGCACATGCACGCCGGTGACGGCAATGTGCACACCAACATCCCGGTCAACAGCGACAACTACGAGATGCTGCAGACGGCCCACGAGGCCGTGGCGCGCATCATGAAGCTGGCGCGCAACCTGGACGGCGTGATCTCGGGCGAGCACGGCATCGGCATCACCAAGCTCGAATTCCTGACCGACGACGAGATCGCCAACTTCACGGCCTACAAGCTCAAGGTCGACCCGCAGGGCCGATTCAACAAGGGCAAGCTGCTGCGCGGCGCGCACCTCAAGGCCCTGGGCGATGATGTCCACGCGGCCGACCTGACCGAGGCCTACACCCCATCGTTCGGCCTGATGGGCCACGAGTCGCTGATCATGCAGCAGAGCGACATCGGCGACATCGCCGCCAGCGTCAAGGACTGCCTGCGTTGCGGCAAGTGCAAGCCCGTGTGCGCCACCCACGTGCCGCGCGCCAACCTGCTGTACAGCCCGCGCAACAAGATCCTGGCGACCTCGCTGCTGGTCGAGGCCTTCCTGTACGAAGAGCAGACGCGCCGTGGCGTGTCGATCAAGCACTGGTCCGAGTTCGAGGATGTGGCCGACCACTGCACCGTCTGCCACAAGTGCCTGACGCCCTGCCCGGTCAAGATCGACTTCGGCGACGTGTCGATGAACATGCGCAACCTGCTCAACAAGCTGGGCAAGAAGTCGTTCCGCCCCGCCGCCAAGGCCGGCATGCTCATGCTCAACACCAACAACCCGCAGACCATCAAGGTGGTCCGCTCGGCGCTGGTGGACGTGGCCATGCCGCTGCAGCGCCTGGGCAATGAGGTGCTCAAGCTGGCCGCGCGCAAGCAAACCAATGCGCCGCCCGCCTCGGTCGGCACCGCGCCGATCAAGGAACAGGTCGTCCACTTCATCAACAAGAAGATGCCGGGCGGCCTGCCCAAGAAGACGGCCCGCGCCCTGCTGGACATCGAGGACAAGAACTACGTCCCCATCATCCGCGACCCGCTCAAGACCACGGCCGACACCGAGGCGGTGTTCTACTTCCCCGGTTGTGGTTCGGAGCGCCTGTTCAGCCAGGTGGGCCTGGCCACGCAGGCCATGCTGTGGCATGCGGGCGTGCAGACCGTGCTGCCGCCGGGCTACCTGTGCTGTGGCTACCCGCAGCGCGGCGCCGGCCAGTTCGACACGGCCGAGAAGATGATCACCGACAACCGGGTGCTGTTCCACCGCGTGGCCAACACGCTGAACTACCTGGACATCAAGACCGTGGTCGTGTCCTGCGGCACCTGCTACGACCAACTGCAGGGCTACCAGTTCGAGAAGATCTTCCCGGGCTGCCGCATCATCGACATCCACGAGTACCTGCTGGAAAAGGGCATCACCTTGCAGGGCAAGGACGCCTTCCTGTACCACGACCCCTGCCACACGCCCATGAAGCTGCAGGACCCGATGAAGACGGTGAAGGCGCTGGTGGGCGACAACGTGCTCAAGTCCGACCGCTGCTGCGGCGAGGCCGGCACGCTGGCCGTCAGCCGCCCGGATGTATCCACGCAGATCCGTTTCCGCAAGGAAGAAGAGATCCGCAAGGGCGAGGCCGCGCTGCGCGACCAGGGCCTGCTGGGCGCCAAGGACAACGTCAAGATCCTGACCTCGTGCCCCGCCTGCCTGCAGGGCCTGAGCCGCTACGGCGAGGACACCAGCAACGGCCTGCTCGAGGCCGACTACATCGTCGTGGAGATGGCCCGCCAGATCCTGGGCGAAGACTGGATGCCCGCGTACGTCAAGCGCGCCAACGAAGGCGGCATCGAGCGCGTGCTGGTGTGAGCCGGGTCGACGCAGTGGCCATGGGACAGCTGGACACCACCCGCCGCGCCAGTTGCGAGCTGTGCGAACAGCCGGGCGGTGTGCTGGTGGTGCGCAACACCGAGCTGCGCGTGATCCGCGTGAACGATGCGCTGCACCCGGGCTTCTACCGCGTGATCTGGAACGACCACGTGGCCGAGTTCAGCGACCTGCCCCAGGCCGAGCGCATGCGCTGCATGGACGCGGTGGCCCTGGTCGAATCCCTGATGCGCATGCACCTGCAGCCCATCAAGGTGAACCTGGCCAGCCTGGGCAACATGGTGCCGCACCTGCACTGGCACCTGATCGCCCGCTACCGCGACGACCCCCACTTCCCGCAGCCCATCTGGGCCACGCAACAGCGCGAGGCCCCCACCGAGCCCTTGTTCGAGGTGGGCAAGCTGCTGGAACTGGACCGGCAGATCCAGCTGCAATTGGGGTAAGCCCACAGCTAACGGCCTTCTTCCCGGCCTGAAACGACAAAAGCCCCCGCGGGGGCTTTTGTCATGGGGCGGGCGCTGACGCCCTGGGTTCACTTGCGCACGTGGTCCAGCACCGTGGGCATCACATAACCCAGCGCCAGGGCACGGGCCTCGTACTGCGAGGCCAGCACCGGCTGATCCTGCGTGCGGAAGTGCAGCGCCAGCTCGTAGGCGGCCTTCTCGTTGCCCAGCACGGCGGCATATTGCAGCCAGCCCACGTAGCGGCTGCCGGCCTTGTCGCCACCAGACTGCTTGTAGGCATGGGCCAGGCGCACGGCGGCGTCCTGGTCACCCAGCGCGGCCTTGCGCAGATCGTCCTTCACGCCCTGGGGCAGCAGGTCGGCCTGGAACGCGCCACGGTACAGGCGCACATCCTTGCGGGCCAGCGCCTGGGCACTGCCAGAGGCACGCTCGTAGAGGGCGCGGGCAGCATCGGCCCAGGCCCCGTTGGGGTAGCTGCGCAGGTAATCGCCAGCGGCCTGGACGATGTCGGCGGGCCATAGGGCCTCCTGCATCGATTGGCGCAGCGTGGTTTCCGCCGTGGTCTGCTCAGGTGCAGGCGCGGCGGCGTGCGCCACACCGGCCACGAAGGCCAGGCCCAGAACACAAGATGCAACAACAGTTTTGATCGTCATGGCAATCCCCCAGAAGGGTTTGTCGATGGACGCAGTGTTGCAGATCTCCACGTAAATGGGGGTTACAGCGGCGGTACTAGTACCGCTTTGCCGGCCACTGCCTGTTGACAGGGCCGTTTTCCGTGACTATTTGCGGACGTGGTCCAGCGCCAGGGGGGGGTTGTAGCCCAGGCTCACGGCCCGCGCCTCATATTGCGAGGCCAGTGCCGGCTGACCCTCCTTGCGGTAGTGCAGCGCCAGTTCGTACGAAGCAGAGGCACTGCCCAGCACCGAGGCGAACTGCATCCAGCCCACATAACGGTTCTCATCGGCAGTCAGGCCGCCCTCGCCCTTCTGATAGCGGTGGGCCAGGCGCACGGCAGCGGCCTGGCTACCCAGGGCGGCCTCACGGATCTCGTCGTTGATATGGGCAGCCTCGCCCGTGCCCTGGAAGGCACTGCGGTACAGGTGGACATCACCGCGCTCGAGCACACGCACAGAATCAGTGGCGCGACGCTGCCAGTTGCGGGCCACATCGGCCCACGGGCCACGCGGGTATTGCAGCAGGTACTCGCTGGTGGCCTGCACCAAGTCGGCGGGCCACAGCGCCCGCAGGGCCGCCACACGCACCTCGGTTTCGCGGCCCTCGTCAGGCCGTGATTGCTGGGTCTGTGCCAAACCGGCACTCAGACTCACGCCCAGCAACAAGGCGGCAATGACGTTCTTGGACACAACGATCTCCGTCAACTAAACAACAACGGGGATCTTGCCACGCCTGGTGCGGGCGTTGACCGGCATCCACCTGTTCCGACAGGTCGATCACCTAAGCTGAAGCCCTAAATCGCAAGGGTTTACTTGTAGATGCCGCCGCAGACGACGGTCTGATCAAGCCGTTCGCAGTACATGCTCTTGGGCTCGATCTTCTTGCTCTCAGGGTTGGTGAACTTGTAGTCCTGCCAGAAGCTGGCTTGCTTCTGCGCCATCTCGACACGCTCCTTGACGAAGGGCTTGCCGTCGATGTCCTTGAGGTCGATGAGGTTCTTGCCCACCATCTTGGTGTTGGCGCCGTGGGCCTTCACCGTGCCGTCCAGGCCGTAGACCACCAGGTAGAGGTCGCGGTCGTGAAAGTCCTTGTTCTCTTTGTCGATGATGGCGGCGTAGGTCTTGTCCGCGCCCTGCGCCTTGATCTGCGAGACGCCCTTCTTGACCATGGCGATCGCATCGTCCTTGCTCGCGCCACCATCGGCCGCGCGGGCCACGCCCACCGTGGCCATCGACCCGATCGACATCACCCAGGCGCACAAGGCCGCGCCAGCCACACCAGAAAGCATCTTCATGTGTTTTCTCCTGCGGGGTACAAACGTAAAAAAGTCCGTTGCCGGGCCCTTGTGTTGATGGTCGATCAGTCGATCAGGCCCATGTCGGGGCTCATCAGCATGCTCTCGATGTCCAGCAGGATCACCATGCGCTCGCCCACCTGGGCCAGGCCGCGAATGTAGGTGGCATCGATGGCCGAGGACATCTCCGGCGCCGAGCGGATCGCATCGGCCGGGATCTCCATCACGTCGCTGACGGAATCGACCACGGTGCCGATGGTGCGCTGCCCGATGTGCAGCACGATAGTCACCGTGAAGCTGTTGTACTCGCTGGACGAGCAGCCGAAGCGCATGCGCAGGTCCACGATGGGCACGATGGTGCCACGCAGGTTGACCACGCCCTTGAGGAAGTGCGGCGCATTGGCGATGCGGGTCGGGTTCTCGTAGCCCCGGATCTCCTGCACCTTCAGGATGTCGATGCCGTACTCTTCGTCGCCCAGCCGGAAGGTGAGGTACTCGCGCGCCAGGCTGGTCTGCACGTCGATCTTTTCCATCATGCCCATGGCTTGTGTTCTCCTAATGCTGATCAGTGGCGCGAACGGCGCACCAGGGCACCCACGTCCAGGATCAGGGCGACGCGGCCGTCACCCATGATCGTCGCACCCGAGACGTCATTGACCTTGCGGTAGTTCGATTCGAGGTTCTTGACCACGACCTGCTGCTGGCCGAGCAGTTCATCGACCAGCATGGCCACGCGGCCACTTTCAGCCTCGACGACCACCATGATCCCGCTGTTGTGCTCCCAGTCGAAGCGCGGCACCTGGAAGACCTTCTCCAACTCAACCACGGGCATGTACTCGTCGCGCACTTCCACCACGCGGCCCGAGCCGCCGATGGTCTTGACCATGTCGGCATTGACCTGGAAGCTCTCGACCACGGACGACAGCGGCAGGATGTAGACCTCTTCGCCCACGCCCACGCTCATGCCATCCATGATGGCCAGCGTCAGCGGCAGGCGCACCGAGACGCGCATGCCGTAGCCTTCGGCGGAGTCGATCTCGACCGTGCCGCCCAGCGAAGCGATGTTGCGCTTGACCACGTCCATGCCCACGCCGCGGCCGGACACGTCGGTCACTTCCTCGGCGGTGGAGAAGCCCGGTGCGAAGATCAGGTTCCAGACCTCCGAGTCGGTCATCGTGTCGGGCGCGTCGATGCCCTTCTCGCGAGCCTTCTTGATCAGCTTCTCGCGGTTCAGGCCGCGGCCATCGTCGCGCACCTCGATCACGATGGAGCCGCCCTGGTGGGAGGCCGCCAGCGTGATCGTGCCGACTTCGGACTTGCCCTTGGCCAGGCGGTCGGCGGGCATCTCGATGCCGTGGTCGCAGCTGTTGCGCACCAGGTGGGTCAGCGGGTCGGTGATCTTCTCGACCAGGCCCTTGTCCAGCTCAGTGGCTTCACCCTGGGTGACCAGCTCGACCTTCTTGCCCAGCTTGTTGGCCAGGTCGCGCAGCATGCGCGGGAAGCGGCTGAACACCGTCGACATCGGAATCATCCGGATCGACATCACGGCCTCTTGCAGGTCGCGGGTGTTGCGGTCCAGGTCGGTCAGGCCGCTGGTCAGCTGCTGGTAGACCACGGGATCCAGCGAGCGGCTGTTCTGGGCCAGCATGGCCTGGGTGATGACCAGTTCGCCCACCAGGTTGATGAGCTGATCGACCTTCTCGACCGACACGCGGATGGTGGAGGCTTCCAGCGCGGCTTGGGGCTTTTCGGCCTTGGCTGCGGGCTGCTTGGGGGCCGCGGGCTTGGCCGAAGCGGCCGGCTCGGCACCGCTGGGCTGGACGGCTGCAGCCGTCTGGGCCGGCGCGCCCGGCGCGTTGTCGAAGAAGCCATAGCCAGGGGACTCCACGGGCGGGCCCGGGCGGTCCTCATCCGCCTCGTAGAAGCCGTAGCCAGGATCCGCCGCGACCTGGGGTGCAGAGCCCAGCGCCACGAACTTCACCTGCTCGCGGGCCACATGGAAGGTGAACAGGTCCAGCAGATCGGACTCGGCCGAGGCGGTGCTCACGGTGAAGCGTCGCACGCCGGCCAGGGCGGGGTCATCGGGCAAGGGCTCGATGGTGCCCAGATCGGTGATTTCCTTGAACAAGTCGATCAGGTTGTCGGCCTGGGCCGGGTTGCTCAGCGGGCCGACCTGCAACTCCACCGTGCGCTGGCCGGTGGTGGGTGCGGCAGCGGCAGCAGCGGGTGCGGCAGCCACGGGTGCGGCCACCGGTGCAGGCTCGGCCTTGACGGGCGCGGCGGCCACGGCAGGCGCTGCGGGCGGCGGAGTCTCGCCGGCCACAAAGGCGCGGATGTTGCTCAGCAGCTCGGTCGTGTCGATCACATCGCTGTGCAGGCCCTGGTGGCGGCCCAGCATGGCCTTGAGCGCATCGCCCGAGGCCAGCAGCACATCCACCATGGAGTTGTTGGGCGCCAGTTCATGGCGGCGCAGCTTGTCCAGCAGCGTCTCCATCTGGTGCGTCAGCTCGGCCACGTCGGCGAAACCGAAGGTGGCGGCGCCGCCCTTGATCGAGTGGGCGCAACGGAAGATCGCGTTGAGCTCTTCGTCGTCCGCCTCGGTCAGGTCCAGCTCCAGCAGCAGTTGCTCCATCTGCTCCAGGTTCTCACCGGCCTCCTCGAAGAAGACCTGGTAGAACTGGCTCAGATCGATGCCTGCATCCATCTGTCCGCTGTCCGTGCTCATCTCTGCCATGACTGGCTCCTGCTGCTAAACCTGGGAAAAACTCGTTACTGCTCGGCTTGAAAGGGGCCCCCGGGGCCTCTTGCGCTCAGATCACCTTCTTGATCACCTCGATCAGCTTGTTCGGATCGAAGGGCTTGACCAGCCAGCCCGTGGCGCCGGCAGCGCGGCCGGCCTGCTTCATCTGATCGCTGGACTCGGTGGTCAGCATCAGGATCGGCGTGGTCTTGAACTGGGGCGTCTCACGCAGCTTCTTGGTCAGGCTGATGCCATCCATGCGGGGCATGTTCTGGTCGGTCAGCACCAGGTCGAAGCTGCGGCCCTGGGCCTTCTCGTAGGCATCCTGCCCATCCACGGCTTCCACCACGTTGTAGCCAGCGCTCTTGAGGGTGAATGTCACCATCTGGCGCATGGAAGCCGAATCGTCGACGGCAAGAATCGAATGCATGGTTCTCTCCGGTGCTTTATAGGTGAGAGGCGAAGATCTGTTGGTATGGCTGGCCGGGGGGCGATTTGCGACTTTTTCGGCCAAAAACCGCCAGGCTTTAGAACAATTCCACGGAACCGGCGTCCATTTCGTCCTGGGTCACCGGGTTGGGTTTGAGGGGCTCCATCTCCACGATGGCCTCGCCATCGGGGTCATCGCCCATGGCATCGCGGGCAATCTGGTCGGCGCAGTTGCGCAGGCGCTTGCTGGTGTGGTGGATGAGCTGGGTGGCCATGTCCTGGAACTGCAGCGCGGTCACGGCCTTGTAAAGGGTCTGCAGGGCGGTCTGCATGGAGGTGATGTCCCCCTGCCCGCCGTCGATGGCCTGTCCAAGTTGGTGCGCGGTGCCATGAAACCCTTCCTGCAGCACGCCATAGGCGTCGTCGAGCAGCCTTTGCAGGCGTTCCAGGTCGTTCGTGGCCATCATCAAGTGATCCTGCAACTCGGCAGCGACGAACAAGGGGATCTCGCGTACGACCAGCGAATCTGGGGTTTCTTGGTGAGTCTGCATGGCGGCTCCAAGACCCAGACGTCTTATGGGATACACACCTGTGTAATCCCCTGGTCCGGATCAACGCACATGATGTGCATGGTTGTTAGAATTTTTCATCTTGTAGCGCGTCAAGTCGTGCCGATGACGCGGTAAAACTTGGCGCAAATCCGGAGATTGAGAGCCCTTAAGTGGATGACGCCCAATCCGATGCCCTGACCCCTCGCCGACTTCGTGTCCTTCACATCGAGGACAACGAGGCCGACCATGCCCTGGTTGCCGCCCACCTTCGCCGTGGCGGCATCGACGCGGACATCGAACGCATCGAGACCGAAGCGGCCCTGACCGAGGCGCTCGAGGCCGACTGGGACCTCATCCTCTCCGACTACAACCTGCCGGGCTATTCGGGCCTGGCGGCGCTGGACAAGGTGCGCGCCACCGGCAAGCTCGTGCCCTTCATCCTGGTGTCCGGCGAGATCGGCGAGGACATCGCCGTGCAGGCCATGCGCAACGGCGCCAACGACTACCTGCTCAAGAGCAACCTGGCCCGCCTGGCCCCGGCGGCCGTGCTGGCCATCGAGGCCAACCGCACCCGCATCGCCAAGCAGAAGGCCGATCTGGCCCTGACCCAATCGCGCGAGCAGTTGCGCGAACTCGCACAGCACCTTCAAACCAGCATTGAACAGGAACGAGCAGCCATCGCACGCGAAATCCATGACGATGTCGGGGGTGCGTTAACCGCTGTCAAGCTGGACCTGGCCTGGATCGTCCGGCATGCTGATGGCACGCCGGTGGCCGACCGGGCCCTGCAGGCCATGGAAGCCGTGAACATGGCCCACGAGGCCAGCCAGCGCATCATGCACAACCTGCGCCCGGCCATCCTGGAGCAAGGGTTGATCGCCGCCCTGCAGTGGATGACCGACCGCTTCGGCAAGCGCACCGGTGTGGACACCACCTTCCGCACCAGCCACGAGACCCTGAACCTGCCCAACGCCGTGCCGCTGGTGGCCTACCGCTTCGCGCAGGAGGCTCTGACCAACATCTCCAAGCACGCGCATGCCGATTGCGTCACGGTCGACCTGACCCAGGCGGGCGGCGTGCTGTCGCTGGAGGTCTCCGACAATGGCCGGGGCCTGAGCCAGGACGATCTGGCCAAGGCCCGCTCCTTCGGCATCCGCGGCCTGCGCGAGCGCGCCGAGACCGTGGGCGGCTGGGTCGACATCAGCAGCAGCCCGCAGGGCACCACCCTGATCCTGTCCGTGCCTTTGTCCGGCCCCGAAAACGGTTTCATCGATCTGTTCGGCTCCGAACTGATCCCCATGCCGGCCGCCTCCGACCTGGACCCTGACGACCCCACCATCTGGGGGCAACCATGATCAAAGTCATTCTTTGCGACGACCATGCCCTGATCCGCCGCGGCATCCGCGACACCCTGGCCGATGCCAGCGACATCGAGGTCGTGGGCGAAGCGGGGGATTACGGCGAGTTGCGCACCCTGCTGCGCGAGCGCTCCTGCGACGTGCTGGTGCTGGACATCAACCTGCCCGGCCGCAGCGGCCTGGACGTGCTGCACGTGCTCAAGGAAGAAGGCACGCCGCTCAAGGTGCTGGTGGTGTCCATGTTCCCGGAGGATCAGTACGCGATGCGGGCGCTCAAAGCCGGCGCCAGCGGCTACCTGAACAAGGGCGGCGATGCGGCCCAGATCGTGGCAGCGGTGCGCACAGTGTCGCAGGGCAAGAAGTACGTGACGCCCGAGATGGCGCAGATGCTGGTGGACAACCTGACCACGCCAGCGCCGGAAGATGCCCACCAGAAACTCTCTGACCGGGAACTGCAGACGCTGGTGATGATCGCCTCGGGCAAGCGGCTGTCTGATATTGCCGAGCAATTGCTGCTCAGCCCCAAGACCGTGAGCGTGTACCGCGCCCGGGTCCTGGAGAAACTGGGGCTGACCAACAACTCCGAGCTGACGGTCTACGCCATCAGGAACGGCCTGGTCTGACCAGTCTGTTCCGGCATGAAAAAGGGCCCGAAGGCCCGTTTTTACGTTGCGGGAATATCACTCTTCCAGCAGCGAACGCAGCATCCAGGCAGCCTTTTCGTGCACATCCAGGCGCTGGGTCAGCAGATCGGCGGTAGGCTCGTCGGAAGCCTTGTCCACCAGCGGGAACAGCGAACGCGCCGTGCGCGCCACGGCCTCGTGACCGGCCACCAGCGTGCGGATCATCTCCTTGGCCTTGGGCGGCTCGCTGGGCGCATCGGGCAAGGTGCTGAGCTTGCGGAAATCACCGAAGGAGCCACTGGCGCACACGCCCAACGCGCGGATGCGCTCGGCGATCGGGTCCACCGCGTTCCACAGTTCGGTGTACTGGTCCATGAACATCACGTGCAGCGTGTTGAACATCGGACCCGTCACGTTCCAGTGGAAGTTGTGCGTGGTCAGGTAGAGCGTGAAGGTGTCGGCCAACAGGCCATTGAGGCCCTTGGCGATGGCCGCGCGGTCCGGGCCTGAGATGCCGATGTCGATCGAGGCAACAGCCTTGGTGGCCTTGGCAGCCGTCTTGGCGGCAGGTTTCTTGTCGGATTTCGCCATGGTGCGATGACTCCTGGATCCTAGGGGTTGGCTTGAGCCTTCATCGTAGCGCCTTTGCAGGCGCCACCGATGCAAGGTAGATCAATACCGTACCGAAGAAGCTGGTCGGCATCACCCATTCGGCAGAGGCCGCTGCCGATGTCGCCATCAATCCGTCGGGGTCAGCTTGGCCACGCTCAGCATCAGCCACTTGGTGCCATGCCGCCCGAAGTTGACCTGCACGCGCGCATCGGGCCCCTGCCCTTCCAGCGTCAGAATCACACCCTCGCCGAACTTGTTGTGGAACACGCCCTGGCCCACTTTGAAGCCGTTCTCGGTCTTGGCCTGGGCCATGGCATTGGGCAAGGGCGCAGTCAGGTCCTTGAAGTTGTCTTCGCCACGGGCCTTGCCGCCATAGGGTGCGCCGCTGGTGGAACCACCACCACGCCAGGGCTGCGCCCCCGCGCCCACCATCGAGCCCAGGCCGCGTCCGCTGGCCCAGGCCTCCTGGTACTGGCGCGCATAGCCCGAGCCGAAGCCCTGGTTGCGCGGCGTCAGCCACTTCAGCGCCTCTTCCGGCAACTCGTCCAGGAAGCGGCTCTTGAGGTTGTAGCGTGTCTGGCCGTGCAGCATGCGCGTCTGGCAGAAGCTGATGTGCAGCTTCTTGCGCGCCCGCGTGATGGCCACGTACATCAGGCGACGCTCTTCTTCCAGGCTGTCGCCGTCTTTCGAGTTCTCGTGCGGGAACAGGCCCTCTTCCAGGCCGGTGATGAACACGTTGTCGAACTCCAGGCCCTTGGCTGCATGCACCGTCATCAGCTGCACGGCGTCCTGGCCGGCCTGGGCCTGGTTGTCGCCCGCCTCCAGCGCCGCGTGCGTCAGGAAGGCCACCAGCGGCGAGATGATCTCGCCCGTCTCGGCATCGGGCAAGGTGTCCACGCGGGCCACGGCGGCGGGCAGGCCCTGAGCGATGGTGCCCACAGGCTCGTCCACCGGCATGGCCACGGCGTCCTTGCCGAAGCCCTCCTGCGTCACGAAGGCCTCGGCGGCGTTGACCAGTTCGGCCAGGTTCTCCAGGCGCTCCTGGCCTTCCTTTTCGGTGCGGTAGAAATCAGCCAGGCCCGAGGCCTCCACCACGTGCTCGATGATGTGGCGCAGGGTCAGGCCACGTGTGGCCTCGCGCATGCCGTCCACCTTGGCCACAAAGGCCTGCAGGTTGGCGCCGGCCTTGCCCGGCACGGCCGTCACGCTCTGGGCCAGGCTGCGGCCGCTGGTGCGGGCCGTGTCCTGCAGCACTTCGACCGTGCGCGCGCCGATGCCACGCGCCGGGAAGTTCACCACGCGCAGGAAGCTGGTGTCGTCGTTCGGGTTCTCGATCAGGCGCAGGTAGGCCAGCGCGTGCTTCACCTCGGCGCGCTCGAAGAAGCGCAGGCCGCCGTACACCTTGTAGGGCACACCGGCGTTGAACAACGCCGATTCGATCACCCGCGATTGCGCATTGCTGCGGTAGAGCACGGCCACTTCCTTGTAGGCCTGGCCTTCGCGGTGCATCTGGCGGGCCTCGTCGACCAGCCACTGGGCTTCGGCGTAGTCGCTGCTGGCCTCGTACACGCGCAGCGGCTCACCCGCGCCCGCATCGGTGCGCAGCGTCTTGCCCAGGCGGCGGCTGTTGTGGGCGATCAGCGCGTTGGCCGAATCCAGGATGTGCCCGAAGCTGCGGTAATTCTGCTCCAGCTTGATCACGCCGGGCACCTTGTACTCGCGCTCGAAATCACCCATGTTGCTGACCTGCGCGCCACGGAAGGCGTAGATGCTCTGGTCGTCGTCGCCCACGGCCATCACGCTGGTGCCGGTTTCTTCGGGACGGCCGGAAAACATCTTCAGCCAGGCGTACTGCAGCTTGTTGGTGTCCTGGAACTCGTCGACCAGGATGTGGCGGAAGCGCCGCTGGTAATGCGCGCGCAGCTCGGCGTTGTCGCGCAGCAGCTCGTAGGTGCGCAGCATCAGCTCGGCGAAATCGACCACGCCTTCGCGGGTGCACTGGTCTTCATAGGCCTCGTAGACGCTGAGCTGCAGGCGGCCCAGTTCGTCGCGCGGTGCGATGTCCCGGGGGCGCAGGCCGTCTTCCTTGGCGTTGGCGATGAACCAGGTGGTCTGCTTGGGGATCACCTTTTCCTCGTCGTACTTCAGGCCCTTGATGACGCGCTTGACGGCGGAGAGCTGATCCTGCGTGTCCAGGATTTGGAAGGCTTGCGGCAGGCCCGCCAGCTTGTAGTGCGCCCGCAGGAAGCGGTTGCACAGGCCGTGGAAGGTGCCGATCCACATGCCGCGCGCGTTGATGGGCAGCATGGCCGACAGGCGGGTCAGCATTTCCTTGGCGGCCTTGTTGGTGAAGGTCACGGCCATGATGCCAGCCGGCGAGGCCTGCCCCGTCTGCAGCAGCCAGGCAATGCGGGTGGTCAGCACGCGCGTCTTGCCCGAGCCGGCGCCCGCCAGGATCAGCCAGGGGCCGGGCGGCGCCGTCACGGCGGCCAGCTGTTCAGGGTTGAGCCCTTTGAGCAAGGCGGAGGCAGGGGCGCCCAGGAGGTCAGGCGAGCGGTCATCGTCAGGGAAATTCATCCAAAAATTGTAGGCGCCCTGGCCGCCTGGGGTAAATTTCGCCACCGGACACAAATATTCACAGGCACTCAAGGGAGAGTTGTTCATGCCGCACCCCAGCCAGCCAGGCGCTCTGGGTGACGCTCAGGCGTCGCCCCTCATCACCGACAACCCAGGCCAGGCGCGTACCACCGAGCGCTATCCGGTCGAGTTCACCGGCTCGGGCAGCGAGTACTTCCGCATCTGGATCGTCAACCTGCTGCTCACCCTCGTCACCTTCGGGCTGTACTACCCCTGGGCCCGGGTACGCAAGTTCCGCTACTTCTACGGCAACACGCACGTGGCCGGCCACGCGCTGGATTTCCACGGCGATCCCAAGCGCATGCTGCGCGGCTTCCTGCTGGTGGGCGCGCTGTTCATCGCCTACAACATGGCGTCCAGCGTGTCTCCCACCGCGGGCGGCATCGCTGGCCTGATCTTCATGGCCGTGTGGCCGGCGCTGCTGCGTGCCTCGCTGCAGTTCCGGCTGTCCAACACCAGCTGGCGCGGGCTGCGCTTCCAGTTCACGGGCTCCATGAAGGGCGTCTACCTGGCCTTCGCCATTCCGGCGCTGATCCTGATCGCGGCCATTGCCGCAGGCATCGGGCTGGTCGTCACCCGCCACACCGCGGGCATCATCGGCGGCGCCGTCCTGATGACCCTGGCCTACGTGGCCGCAGGCCCCTACATCTTCTACCGCTTCAAGAAGTACCAGCACGACAACTACGTGTACGGCCAGGTGCACACGGAGTTCCGCGTCAGTTTTGGTGATGTGTTCAAGGTGTTCGCCAAGACGGCGGGCGTGACCATCGCCGTGGCGGTGCTGGGAAGCACGCTGGTGGCCGTCTTGCTGGCGGCAGGCATCGTAGAGGGAAGCCGGCCCGGCGCCTCCTGGATGGCCTCGCCACTGCTCGCACCGGTGGTGTTCGCCGTGATCGTGGCCATCTACGCGGTGCCCATCCCCTACTGGCAATCGCGCATGCAGAACCTGGTCTGGACACAGACCGGCAGCCGCGACCTGCGTTTCAAGAGCCACCTGGGCTTCGGCCCGCTGTTCAAGCAGACGCTGATCAACTGGACGCTGATGGTGCTCACGCTGGGGTTCTACTGGCCTTTTGCCGCCATCGCCATGGCCCGGTTGCGCCTGCAGGCCCTGACCGTGCACGCCCGGATCGATCTGGACACCCTGGTGTCGCGCCAGAAGGCGGCGCAGCACCGGGAAGGCGCGGGCGATGCGGCCGTGGACATGGCCGGCATCGACTTCGGCCTGTGAACCCTTGTTGGTGCGCCACTTGAGCAGGACATGGCCGACACACCCCTGATCGCCGATTACTTCGACGGCCAGCACGCGCAGGCCATCCCTGTCGCGTTGAGCGTGCATGGCGACATGCTGCAGCTCACTGGCACTGCGGTGAACAACCAGATTCCCTTGCGGGAGATCCACTGGCCCGAGCGCACCCGGCACGGCGCCCGCATCGCCCAGCTGCCGGATGGCGGGGCCCTGCATGCCCGCACGCCCGCCGAATGGGACCAATGGACCCGCCGCCACAACATCGGCGAAGGCTGGGTGGTGCAGGTGCAGCAGAGCTGGCGCCTGGTCGGTGTGGCCGTGGTCGTGCTGCTGGCCCTCTGTGCGGCCGGCTACCTGTGGGGGCTGCCGCTGGCCAGCCGCGGCGTGATGGCCGTGATGCCCCGCTCGGTCGATCAGCAGGTCGGCGAGATCGCCATGCGCTCGGTGGAAGAAACCTGGCTACACCCCAGCAAGCTGCCCAAGGCCGAGCAGGAGCGCCTGCGCGCGCTGTTCCTGCAGGCGCAGGCGCGATGGCAGTCCGCTCAGCCCCCCGGCACGCCGACCCTGCCCGTCAAGATCCACTTCCGCCATGCGCGCATCGGCCCCAACGCCTTTGCGCTGCCCGACGGCAGCCTGGTGTTCACCGATCAACTCGTCAAGCTCTTCAAGGGGCGCGACGAGGTGCTGGTGGGCGTGTTCGCCCACGAGCTGGGCCATGTCCAGCACCGACACTCCATGCGCCTGCTGGTGCAATCAGGCCTGTTGGGTGCGGCGGCCAGCGTGGCCTTCGGGGATTTCAGCCAGGTGCTGGCGGCCACGCCGGCCCTGCTGGGCCACATGGCCTACTCACGCGATTTCGAGCGCGAGGCGGATGACGCCTCCATCGAGCTGCTGCGGGCCAACAACATTCGCCCCTCCGTGATGGCCGGCCTGTTCGATGAACTGGCGGCGTACCGACGCCGCCCGCCCCCTGACGAGGATGGCAAGAAGGCCAAGGACAAGCCCCAGGATCCCCGGGAGACCTCGTCAGACACGGAAGACGAGAGCGACGACGAGGATGACTTCGGCATCGCCTTCAGCAGCCATCCGGCCGATGCCGAACGCATCGCGCGCTTCAAGGAGGCGGACCAGCGCTGAAGCACGCTGGCCCGCCGCAGGCTGTCATGGCAGCCTGAAATGGCCTGGATGGATCAGCGCGGCCCGCGCAGCGCCTGCACCCGTTGCCAGGTCTGCCACAGCCACAGGCCACGCTGCGCCAGCAGGTTCAGGCTACGTGGCCGCCAGAACATCAGCGCCAGCGCCGCGCCGCCCAACAGCATAGGGTGCGCACGCGCCCAGGTGCTGGCGACATGCAGCCGCTGCTGGACAGTGGCCACCGGTGACAGCGTCTGGGTGACCTGCTCCGCCAGGTTGTGGCGCAGCAGCGCGCTGTGCAGTTGCAGGTAGCGCTTCTTGAGCGCCAGTTGCTCATCGGTCAACATGATGGGCTCACTCCTGCGTTGGCGGTTTGGCCTGACCGGACACGCGCGCGGCCGCTTCGGCCAGGGCCTTGCGGTCACCGTCGAGTTCGGCGATGCTGGCCGACAGCAGGCCGCCCGAGCCGGTGAGCAATTTGCCCACCCGCTGCCAGGCCAGGCCGCCGATCACCAGGAACAGCACGGTGATCGACCCCAGCACCGCCACGCGGTCATCCCAGAACAGTACGGTGATGAACAAGGCCAGGAACACCAGGCTGAAGCAGGCCATCAGCACGGCCACCGCCCCCCAGCCCATCACGGCCAGCAGACGGCGCTTTTCCTCTTCCAGTTCGACAGCAGCGAGCTCCACCCGCGTCTGCACGATGGCGATCACCGTGGCCAGCAGGTTCTGGGCAGAGGCCCACAGGCCACCGGTCAAGGGCGGGGACGAGATCGGCGGAGGGGTCTCTCCCGCCACGGTCAGCGGCGCCCGATCAGCAGGCCGACCAGCAGGCCCACGCCGGCGGCGATGCCCACGGAGGACCAGGGGTTCTCGTGCACGTACTCGTCGGTGGCCTTGGCCGTGGCCTTGGCTTTTTCAACCACCGCATGCTGCACATGGATCAGGCCATCCTTGGCTTGGCTCAGGCTGGCCTGCACGCGGGCGCGCAGTTCGGCCACGCCTTCGCCGGCCTGGCCAGCGGTGGCCTGCAGCAGGGCCTCGGCATCGGACACGACCAATTTCAGATCAGCCATCAGCTTTTCGCGGTGTTCGGCGGTATCGCTCATCTCAAGCTCCTTTTTCTAGGGTAATAAAACGTTGGAAGTTGAAACCGGTGCTCAATGCAGCACCAGCAGGGGCACCTGGCTGTGCGACAGCACGCTCTTGGTCAGGGACCCGTTGATCAATGCATCGAGCCCATGCCGGCCGTGCGTGGCCATCACGATCAGGTCGCACTTCTGGCGCTGGGCGATGTCCACGATGGCCTGCTGCACGTTGTCCGAGACCATGAACTGCCCGTCGAAGGGCACACCAGCAGCCACGGCGCGGTCTGCGAAGGCCTTGAGCACCTCGCGCGCATGGGCCTCGCAGCGCTCCTGGTGCTCCTTGGAGGTCTCGACGTAATAAGGCACGGCCATCTGCTCGACCACCAGCGGCGGCAGGGGCGGCTCGACCGTGAAGCCGGTGATCGAGGCGCCCAGCATCTTGGCCAGGCCGATGCTGTGCTCGATGCACTTGTCCGACAGATCGCCGCCATCCACCGGAACCAGGATGTGTTCGAACATGGGCTGTGTCTCCTTCTGAAGATCTTGCTGCGGCGCAGGGCCTCTTGATTGACGTTGCAAGCCCATCTTAGTGCCATGGGATCCCCCTGTGTAAAACCCACCTTGACAGCGCGGATGAACCTTTTGATTCCTTGAGGCATCGCAATCAGGTGGTAATGCGCCGAAGAGCGCCAGGAAGCGCCATCGCCGCCTAAAATCACGGGATCCCGCCCAGAACACCTTCGCGCACGGCCGCTGACCGTGACCGCGATCCCCAGCGCTGCCGCAGCGCCCGCCATTGAACATGACCGAACTCGCCAAATCCTTCGATCCCGCCCCCATTGAAGCCAAGTACGGCCCCCTGTGGGAGCAGCGCGGCCTGTAC
Source organism: Aquabacterium sp. (assembly GCF_049274795.1). GTDB lineage: Bacteria > Pseudomonadota > Gammaproteobacteria > Burkholderiales > Burkholderiaceae_C > Aquabacterium. The sequence continues at coordinate 133,931 of NZ_JBASTH010000038.1, read as the reverse complement.
GAGCCCACGCTGGACGCGGCCAAGCCCTCCTTCAGCATCCAGCTGCCGCCGCCCAACGTCACGGGCACGCTGCACATGGGTCACGCCTTCAACCAGACCATCATGGACTCGTTGACGCGCTACCACCGCATGCGCGGCTTCAACACGCTGTGGGTGCCCGGCACCGACCACGCCGGCATCGCCACGCAGATCGTGGTGGAACGCCAGCTGCAGGACAAGGGCCAGAGCCGCCACGACCTGGGCCGCAAGAACTTCGTCGCCAAGATCTGGGAGTGGAAGGAAGAAAGCGGCTCGACCATCACCCGCCAGATGCGCCGCATGGGTGATTCGGTCAGTTGGGAGCACGAGTACTTCACGATGGACGAGAAGCTGTCCAACGTGGTCAACGACACCTTCGTCAAGCTGTACGAGCAGGGCCTGATCTACCGCGGCAAGCGCCTGGTCAGCTGGGATCCGATCCTCAAGTCAGCCGTGTCCGATCTGGAAGTCGAGAGCGAAGAAGAAGACGGCTCGCTGTGGCACATCCGCTACCCGGTGGATGGCAGCAGCGACACCCTGGTCGTGGCCACCACACGGCCCGAAACGATGCTGGGTGACACCGCCGTGATGGTGCACCCGGAAGATGATCGCTACAGCCACCTCATTGGCCAGCAGGTGCGTCTGCCCATCACCGGCCGCCTGGTGCCCGTGATCGCCGACGACTACGTCGACAAAGAGTTCGGCACCGGCGTCGTCAAGGTCACGCCCGCGCACGACACCAACGACTACCAGGTCGGCCTGCGCCACAGCCTGCCCATGATCACCATCTTCACGCTCGAAGCGAAGGTGGTGGATGACCTGGCCGACATCCCCGCCGATCTGCGTGGCCTGGACCGCTTCGTGGCCCGCAAGAAGATCGTCGCCCAGTTGGAGGCCGACGGCCTGCTGGTCGAGGTCAAGAAGCACAAGCTGATGGTGCCGCGCTGCGGCCGCACCGGCCAGGTGATCGAGCCCATGCTGACGGACCAGTGGTTCGTGGCCATGACCAAGCCAGGCCCCTCCGGCAAGAGCATCGCCCAGCAGGCCATCGACGTGGTCGAGTGCGGCGAGGTCAAGTTCGTGCCCGAGAACTGGGTCAACACCTACAACCAGTGGATGAAGAACATCCAGGACTGGTGCATCAGCCGCCAGCTCTGGTGGGGCCACCAGATCCCGGCCTGGTACGGCACGGGCGGCGAGCTGTTCGTGGCCACGTCCGAAGAAGAAGCCCGCGCCAAGGCCGCCGCCGCCGGCTACACGGGCGATCTGACCCGTGACGAAGACGTGCTGGACACCTGGTACTCATCGGCCCTGGTGCCCTTTTCCACGCTGGGCTGGCCTGAAAAGACCATCGAGCAGGACCTCTTCCTGCCCTCCAGCGTGCTGGTCACCGGCTACGACATCATCTTCTTCTGGGTCGCCCGGATGATCATGATGACCAAGCACTTCACCGGCAAGGTGCCCTTTAAGCACGTGTACATCCACGGCCTGGTGCGTGACGCGCAGGGCCAGAAGATGTCCAAGTCCGAAGGCAATGTGCTCGACCCGGTCGACCTGATCGACGGCATCGAGCTGGCCCCGCTGCTCGACAAGCGCACCACCGGCCTGCGCAAGCCCGAGACCGCGCCCAAGGTGCGCAAGAACACCGAGAAGGAGTTCCCGGAAGGCATCCCCGGCTACGGCGCGGATGCCCTGCGCTTCACCTTCGCGGCACTGGCCAGCCTGGGCCGCAGCATCAACTTCGACAGCAAGCGCTGCGAGGGCTACCGCAACTTCTGCAACAAGCTCTGGAACGCCACGCGCTTCGTGCTGATGAACTGCGAAGGCCAGGACTGTGGCCTGAAGGCGCACACCGCGGGCGTCTGCGCCACCGGCGAGTACCTGGCCTTCAGCCCGGCCGACAAGTGGATCGTCAGCGAGCTGCAGCGCGTCGAGGCAGCGGTTGAGCAAGGCTTCGGCGAGTTCCGCCTGGACAACGTGGCCAACGCCATCTACCAGTTCGTGTGGGACGAGTACTGCGACTGGTACCTGGAGATCGCCAAGGTGCAGATCCAGACCGGCTCCGAGGCCCAGCAGCGCGCCACCCGCCGCACCCTGATCCGCGTGCTGGAAACCGTGCTGCGCCTGCTGCACCCGATCACGCCCTTCATCACCGAAGAACTGTGGCAGACCGTGGCCCCGGTGGCTGGCCGCAAGGCCGCCGACGAGGAGGCCTTCCTGATGCTGGCCGACTACCCACGCCCCGATCTGGGCCGCATCTGCGAAGAATCCGACGCCTGGGTGGCCAAGCTTAAGGCCATGGTGGGCACCGTGCGCACGCTGCGTGGCGAGATGAACCTCTCGCCCGCCGAGCGCGTGCCGCTGCTGACCACGGGCGACGCCGCCTTCCTCACGCAGGCCGCGCCCATCCTCAAGGCCCTGGCCAAGCTGGGCGAGGTGCAGGTGCTCGACGAGGCCGCCTTCGCCGCCGCCACCACCGCTGCCCCCGTGGCCGTGCAGGGTGATGCACGCCTGGCCCTGCACGTCGAGATCGACGTCGAGGCCGAGAAAGAGCGCCTGGGCAAGGAGATCAAGCGCCTGGAAGGCGAGATCACCAAGGCGCAGGCCAAGCTGGGCAACGAAAGCTTCGTGGCCCGCGCCCCGGCCGCCGTGGTGGAGCAGGAAAAGCAGCGCATGGCCGACTTCAGCACCGCGCTCGAACGCGTGCGCTCGCAGTTCCAGCGCCTGGCGTGATCTTGGCATAACCTTGGTGTGAACCACAGGGCCACCTTGTCGCCCCCCGCGACCCCTCTGGGTTACCTGCGGGACGGCGGCGAGGTCGGCCGTTGCCTGCTGGCCCAGGCCACGGGCAGCACACCGCTGGGGCCGCCCAGCGCCTGGCCCCAGGCCCTGCACGACGTGCTGCGCGTCACCCTGCACTCCGACTTCCCGCACATCGTCTACTGGGGCGAGGCGCTGCACACCTTCTGGAACGACGCGGCCCGCCATTTCTTCGAAGGCCAGCATCCGCACGACCTGGGCAAGCCCCTGGCCGTGGTGCAGCCCGACGTGATGGACACGCTGCACCCCTTGCTGCAGCAGGTGCAGCGCACTGGCCGCGCGGTCAGCTGCGACCAGTTGCAACTGCTCTACCAGCGCAAGGACTACACCGAGGAGATCCACGAGATCTTCTCCTACAGCCCGCTGCTGGACGCCGCAGGGCACGTGCAGGGCGTGATCTGCCCCATCTACGACACCACGGCCCGCGTGCTCTACGAGCGCCGCATGGCGACGCTGGCCGATCTGGCCACCAGCACGCGATCGGCACGGACGCAGGCCCAGTACCACCAGGCACTGGCCGAATGCCTGGCGCGGCATCCACATGATCTGCCCCTGGCGGCGCTGTACCTGGCCCAGGGCGATGGCACCGCGCAGACGGAGACCTTGCAGCGCTGGGCCATGGCGCCGGCCACAGCGCCCTGGCCTGCTGCGCTCACGCCTGAGCCATCGCCCAAGACCGCGGCGGCCCCCCGGATGCTGGCCGATGCATCGGCCGACATGCCGTGGGCCGTGCCGTACACCGCGCTGCACACCGCCATGCACAGCGGCATCTTCCAGATGCTGGAGGCTGGTCAGGTTCTGCCCCCCGACACTCCGTGCTTCTGGGGCCTGCCCCCCGAACAGATCGCCGTGGTGCCCGTGCCCTCCCCCCGCCCTGAACGCCGTGCCGCCTGGCTGCTCGCCGGCCTCAACCCCTACAAGCGGCTGGACGCCGACTACCGCACCTTCCTGGAGCTGGTGGCCGCCCAGATCGGCCAGGGCCTCACCGACACCCTGGCCCTCGAGCAGGCCGCAGAACTCGCACAGGCCGAGCTGGCCCAGCTGACCCGCCTGAGCACACTGGGCGAACTGGCCACCTCCATCGCCCATGAGGTCAACCAGCCGCTCACAGCCATGGTGCTCGACGCCAACGCCTGCCTGCGCTGGCTGAACAACCCGGCGGCCGACCTGGCTGAAGCCCGCGCCGCGGCCCAGCGCATCGCCCGCAGTGGTGAGCACGCGGGCCAGGTGGTGGCTCGTATCCGGCGCTTTCTGCATCGCGAGCCCGCCCGACGCCAACCCGTCGCGCTGGCGCAGATCGCCTGGGACAGCCTGCAGCTCGTCGCCGCCCGGGCCCAGCGCCAGCAGGTACGGCTGCGAGCACGCCTGGCCAGCGGCGTGCCCCTGGTGCTTGCCGATCGCACACAGGTTCAGCAGGTCATGCTCAATCTTCTGGTCAACGCGCTGGACGCCCTGCAGGATCTGCCCGAGGGGGCCCCGCGGCAGATTTCACTGCGGCTGCAGCCTTGCACTGCCCCCATCCACGGCGTAGAGGTACAGGTCATCGACAACGGCCCCGGCGTCCCCGCCGACCAGCGCCCCCACCTCTTCGACCCCTTCCACAGCAGCAAGCCAGACGGCCTGGGCTTCGGTCTGTCCATCGTGCGCTCGCTGCTGGAAGCCCACGGGGGCCGCATCTGGATCGAAGACCTCCCCGACCGAGGCACACGGGCGCGCTTCCAGCTGCCCCTGCAGGAGACCTGATCCGTGCTGCATCCACTGACCGGTACCGTGCACGTCGTCGATGACGACACCGCCGTGCGCACCGCCCTCGACAGCTTGCTGCGCTCAGTAGGCCTGCAGGTACGCACCTACGCCGACGTCGAGTCCTTCCTGGCCAGAGACACCAGCACACCGCTCCCGCAATGCCTCGTGCTCGACGTGCGCCTGCCCGGCCTGGGCGGCCTGGACCTGCTGCGCGCATCCGCCCGCACCGCGCATGCCGAACTGCCGCCCGCCATCCTGATCACCGGCCACGGCGACATCCCCATGAGCGTGCAGGCCATGAAGGCCGGCGCCACCGAGTTCCTGAGCAAGCCTTTCAAGGAGGCCGACCTTCTGCGCGCCATCGAGGAAGCCCTGCGCCAGGACACCCAACGCCACGCCCAGCGCCAGGAGCTGTCCGAATGGCGCCAGCGTTACGCCAGCCTCACGCGCCGCGAGCACGAGGTGCTGCACCTCATCGTCGCCGGGCGACTCAACAAGCAGATCGCGGGCGACCTGGGGCTCAGCGAGGTCACCGTCAAGCTGCACCGCGCCCAGGTGATGCGCAAGATGGGCCAGGCCACCCTGGCCGACCTGGTGCGCTGCATGACACGCCTGGGCGATGCCGAACGCACCGGCATCGTGCATCCAGGCGGTGAATCGGTCTGAGCCTCGCGCCCGCCCCCGCCCACACCTATACCAAGGTGTGATGGCGCCCGCGCAGGGGCACTCCTAAGCTGGGGCATCGTCATCGTGTCCCGACAGTCCGCCCCATGAGCACCACCCAACACCCCCTCGCATCCACCCTCTCGCTGCGCCTGTGTGCCAGCGCAGCCCTGCTGGCCTGCACCAGCCTCGCCCAGGCGGCCGAGCCCCTCAAGGTCGGCTTCGTCTACATCGGCCCCGCCAGCGGCGCGGGCTGGTCCTATGCGCATGAACTGGGCCGCCAGCAGGTCCAGAAAACCTTCGGTGACAAGGTCCAGACCATCTTCGTCGAGAAGGTGGCCGAGGGTGACAGCGAACGCGTCGTGCGCGACCTGGCGGCCCAGGGCGCCAAGGTGATCTTCGGCGGCGCCTTCGGCTTCATGAACGGCATGGTCAACGCCGCGCGCGACAATCCCGGCATCGCCTTCGAGCACGCCACCGGCTACAAGACCGCCCCCAACCTGGGCATCTACGACATCCGCACCTACGAAGGCGCCTGCCTCAATGGCACCATCGCCGGCAAGATGACGCGCAAGAACGTGCTGGGCGTGGTCGCGCCTTTCCCCATCCCCGAGATCGTGCGCAACCTCAACGCCTTCACGCTGTGCGCCCAGGCCGTGAACCCCAAGATCGAGACCCGCGTGGTCTGGGTCAACACCTGGTACGACCCGCCCAAGGAGCGTGAGGCCGCCAAGACCCTGCTCGGCCAGGGCGTGGACGTGCTGATGCAGAACACCGACTCGGCCGCCCCGCTGCAAGCCGCCAAGGAAGTCGGCGCCTGGGGCTTCGGCTGGGACACGGACATGTCCGAATGGGGCGGCGAGGCCCAGTTGGCCGCTGCCCGCCTGGACTGGAGCGTGCACTACAACAAGGTCGTCGCCGACGTGCTGGCCAAGCGCTGGAAGCCCGGCAATGTGTGGCTGGGCCTGAAGGACAAGGCCATCATCTACGACCACTACAGCCCCAAGCTGCCCGCCGACGTGCGCAAGCTGGTCGAGCAGCGCGCCAAGGACATCATCTCCGGCAAGAGGCCCGTGTTCAACGGCCCGCTGATCGACCAGGCCGGCACCACCCGCGTGGCCGCCGGCAAGGACATGCCCGATGCCGACAAACTCAAAATGAATTGGCTGGTCAAGGGCGTGATCGGAGGCATGCCGCAATGAGCCAGGCCCCATCGCTCCCCGGCGATGTGGGTGAGCTGGTCGAGGCCATCCGGCTCGTGGTGCGGGATTTCGACGGACGCCCCACCCATGTCGTGCAAGGCATGGGTGGGCAGCGCTTCGAGTTTTTCCCCACGGCGATCACCGACAACATCCCGCCGCTCTCGCATGCGCTGTCCGAAGCCGTGTGCCTGCTCTCGCGCTTGCACATCGACCCTGCGCTCCAGCCCACCCTGGGTGTGGGTGAGGAAGACCGCGGCGCCATGATCACCGCCGACATCCTTCGCCAGTACCACCTGCCCCGCACCCTGGCACGCTGGACACCCTCCGGCGCCCCTGGCGAGGTGGCCGTGCCTCTGGCCAACGAGTACCTGGCCGAGGGCAGCACACAGGTCTACCTCAACGGCGTGCGGCCTGACGACCGCGTGCTGGTGGTCGACGATCTCATCAGCACCGGCGGCACGCTGGCCGCCCTGGTGCGGGCCGTGCGCCAGGCAGGCGCTCAGGTGGTCGAGATCTTCACCATCGGCGAGAAGCTGGAGAACACCGGGCGACAGCGGTTGATGGCGGCTGCTGGCGTCACCGTCAAGACATTGCTCGCCTCCGACATGCAGCCCACACCCGAGGGCCTGCGCTCCAGGGTACGCCGCGTGCACCTGGGCAAGCTCGATTCCGCCGTCTTTCAACGCGTGTGCGCGCACTTTCCGGCGGGCTTTTGCCACCTGGGTCATGGCGATCATGACGAACACGCCCTGCCTGAAACATGAACACCATGCTGCCCCCCTACGAGGTCCACTGGCATCCACCCGGCGCGAAGCCCCCTGCCCAAGTCACCGCCTTCCAGACGCACTACCCCGTGCCGCTCCACCAGGGCGGTGTGCTCGAACTGCCGCTGCGCGCCCTGCCTGGCGGGCAGCAGGCCATCGCCTTGCTGATGTCCAACCAGACACCGTTCGAGGTGGAGGATACCCTGGCCAACCAGATGACATCGCTGGCGCGGCCACTGAAGCCGCAGATGGTGGCCGCCGTGCCAACCATGGGGCTCGACTACGCACGCCGCGTCGCCCGCAGCTTGCAACTGCCCCACTACGTGTCCCTGGGCCTGTCCCGCAAGTTCTGGTACGACGAAGCCCTGAGCGAGCCCGTGGTGTCCTCCACCAGCCCGGACCAGGCCAAGCGGCTGTATCTGGATCCTGCGCTGCTCAGCCGTGTGGCGGGTCGACGCGTCCTGCTGGTGGACGACGTCATCAACACCGGGGCCAGTGCGGCCGCGGCCATCCGCCTGCTGCAGCGTGCGGGTGCCGAGGTCTGCGGCCTGGTGGTGGCGCTCACGGAAGGGCACGCCTGGCGTGAGCCCCTGTCACCGCTCTTGCCGCACGGCGCTGACGATGTGCATGCGGCAGGCTATATCCCGCTGTTCCAGGCCGAGGCTCATGGCCGATGGTCCCCCATCGCGGAGACACGCTGACACGGCCTCGGCGGCCATGGCCTGATGCCACGGGCCGCGACGGCTGATCACCTCATGCGCCGGGAGCGCCGCCTTCCGGCCGGGGAATCACGCCCGCCATTTCGAGCTGCATGGCGATCATGTTCACCAGCGAGCCCACCGAGGGACGGCCTGTGTCCACGGTGTAATGCGCGGTCTGCTCGTACAAGGGGTGGCGCTGCTGGTAAAGCTCCTTGAGCTTGGCCATTGGATCAGCCACCTGCAGCAGCGGGCGCTGCGTGTCATGGCGCAGGCGCCTGTGCAGCTCTTCCGGGGTGGAGCGCAGATAAACCACTGTCCCGCGTGATTGCAGGCGTTCACGGTTGGCCTGCCGCAGCACGGCACCACCACCCGTGGCCAGCACCAGCCCATGGACCTTGCCATCTTCAGCTTCGCCCGCAGCGGCGACCGCAGGCGACCGCGTGAGCTCATCGAGCACCTGCTCTTCGATGTCTCGAAACGCTTGCTCACCATGAAGCTCAAAAAAAGAACGGATCGGCATGCCGATCCGCTCTTCGAGCACGGTGTCCGCATCGAGAAAGCGGACACCCAGGCGTCTGGCTAACTGACGCCCGACGGTGGATTTACCACCGCCGGGCAAGCCGACCAAAACAATCAATGTGCGGTGCAACTTGCAGCGTTCCCATAGGGATTGGTCGCGAAAGCCGGCGTAGCCTCGCGGTTGATCACCGTAGTCGGAGCCGGCAGAACGGTCTCGAAAGTGCCAACGCCTTCCGTACCAGAGACCGCCCCCTTCACGTAGATCTTGATACGTCCCCACTGCGCCACATTTTTGAGGTAGGTGATCTGCAGGGCAACAGCGCCGGTCGCATCAGTCCTGTTGACACCTGCCTCCACAAACGAAATGGCCACGTCGGACTTTCTCGGCTCCAGAACCCCATCGCCGTCCCTGTCCTCCCCGACATCATTGATGCCGTTTCGGTTCAAGTCCTCATTGGCGCAGCCATCGTAGGAGATCGAAGGAGTATCGAGATCCTGATAGGTTCCAGTGGAGGTGACCAACTGCACCCACTTGGAATTCGCATCGTCATACTCAAAGCGGCCCTTTTCAAAGCCGATGATGTCCAGTGTCGGCGTGATCGTCACGTTTTCCTTGGCCTGACCAGAAGCGTTCACAACCTGAACAACATACTTCACCAAATAACGCAGGCCATCAGCCGTTTCGCTGATCGTGTCGTCAGGACCAATGGTGACGTTCAGAGCCTCGTTGTTGATCACGATCTGCTCGGTGGAGGATGCAGGACACGCCGCTGTCCCAGATGTCGCATTACCGCTCGAGGACGGCGTGAAATCTGTGGACGAGTAACACGCGCGGATCGTCAGCCCTGTGGTGGAGGTTGCCGTCGGGCCCGGAATATAAGTGGTCGTGGCAATGCCATTGGAGTCGGTGTACACGACACCTGAACCAGAAGTCAGCGTCCCGCCGATCGCGGAAGGGTCTCCCGCAAGGTCAAAGCTCACCCGCACATTGGGGACAGGCAGCGATGTGGGACCAAAGGCCTTGAAGCGAACAGTCGCCGACTGCGAGGTGGAGCCACCTGTGTTTGTACCAACCACTGACGGGTTGATTTCAACGCGCCTGGTACTCACTGACGTGGCAGGAGGAATGGTGACACCGCCGCCACCTTGCTGAACCACCACCGTCTGATTGTAGGAAACGCCCCCCGCAGAAATGGTTGCGATGAACTCGGAGCCACCGTAGTTGCTGGGAACGGAATAACTGTATGTGTACTTTCCGGATGCGTCCGTCCGGGCCGACGATGAGGTTGAACCAAACGGGCTATTGACCGTTACGGCCATGTCATCGATCGGATCGGAGTTCGCGTCCTGCACCGTGAACTCAATGGTTCCGGAGTTGCCCGGCAAGATAATCGCCGGATTAGGCGTAGCCGCTACCTTGACCCCAGACACCACCAGGTTCTTCGTGACGCTGACACTGCCCGATGTGGCCTTGATGGTGACAACGCGGTTGTCCTTCTTGTTGGTCACGTCCACGCTGGCTGCCAGTTTCCCATCGGTCCCGGTGACAGCCCCGGCGGTCGAGAAGAGCGCACCGGATACTTCGAACGTCACGGGCACATTGCTCAAGGTCTGCCCACGGCTATTCACCGCAGTCACGGTGGCAGTTACCGGTGTGACGGTTCCGTTCTGAATACTGGCTTGGCTCAATGTCATGAGCAAGCTCGATGCCGTCGTACTGGCATCCGGGGTCTCGGGGGTTGAACCGCCCCACGGTGGTGTACCGCCGCCGCCGCCACCACCACAAGCGCTCAGCAAGGCTGCGCAAGACATCGCCAAGGCCGCAGCCCGATATTTCAAGATAGTCATTTGAATCAATCCCTAAACCATCATCAACGCAGCGCGGAGCGCTCACTCACCACCTTGGGTGTCAAGAAGATCAGCAGTTCAGATTTGTTGGACGTGAGCGAGGTATTCTTGAACAGATGCCCCACCACCGGCAGATCGCCCAGCAGCGGCACCTTGTTCTCGCTCTTGCTGTCGGTCTGCACGAAGATGCCACCGATCACCACCGTGCCGCCGTTTTCCACCAGCACCTGCGTCTGCACATGCTTTGTGTCGATGGCATAACCTGCCGTGGTCAGCAGGCCCACGCTGTCCTTGTTCACATCGACATCGAGGATGATGCCGCCCTCGGGCGTGATCTGCGGCGTGACCTCCAGCTTGAGGTTGGCCTTGCGGAAGGCGATCGAGGTGGCACCGCTGGACGAAGACACCAGGTAGGGCAGTTCCGTACCCTGCTCGATCAAAGCCTTGACTTGGTCCGCGGTGATCACGCGGGGACTCGACACGATGCGGCCCCTGCCATCGGCCTCAAGGGCCGACAGTTCCAGGTTCAGGAAACGGTTGGCGCCAGCGCTGAACAGCGAGACCGCAAACGTGGTCGGGTTCACCGAATTGATCGGATTGGCCGGCAGGCTGACGAAGTTGCTGTTGGGGTAGAGCGTTGCACCAGTCGCGCCAGTCACCTGCAATGTCTGCTGGCCCACCGCCTGGTAGTTGCCGCCAATGGTGACGCGGTTGTCACCACCCACCCCATAACCCGGCGTACCACCTTGTATGCCACGCATGTCCACCGCCCCCAGGCGCACCCCCAGGGTGCGACCGAAGCGATCATCGGCCTCGACGATCCGCGCCTCGATCAACACCTGCCGCACAGGAATGTCGACCTTGGTGATCAGTTGCTGGATTTCTTCCAGCTTGGAAGGGATGTCACTGACGAACAGTTGATTGGTACGGGTCTCGAACAGCACGCTGCCACGTTCGGACAACATCTTCGTGACCGTCGAGCCGCTGCCGCCGCCACTGCCCGTCAGGCTTTGCCCTGTCAGACCCTTGGCAATGTCTGCAGCCTTGACGTAGTTCAGCTGGAATGCCTGCGTACGCAGCGGCTCGAGCTTGGCCACCTCGACCTTGGCTTCCAGGTCCATCTTCTCCTTGGCGTTGATCTCGTCCTTGGGCGCGATCCACAGCACATTGCCGCTCTTGCGTACCCCCAGCCCCTTGGCCTGCATGATGATGTCCAGCGCCTGATCCCATGGCACATCCTTCAGGCGCAGGGTAACGGTACCCGTCACGGTGTCGCTGGTCACCACGTTGAAGTTGGTGAAGTCTGCGATGACCTGCAGCAGCGCCCGCACTTCGATGTTCTGGAAGTTCAGCGACAGCTTTTCGCCGGAGTAACCGGGGCCTTGGGTGAGCTTGTTGGGATCGACCTTCTGGCGACGCACTTCCAGCACGAACTGGTTGTCGCTCTGGTAGGCCGAATGCTCCCACGTGCCACGCGGCTCGACCACCAGGCGGACACGCTCGCCCACCTGCGACGCGGTCATCGCCTGCACAGGGGTACCAAAGTCCGTCGTGTCGAAACGGCGGCGCAGTCGATCAGGCAAGTTGGCGCGCTGGAATTCCACCACCAGGTTCTGCCCTTGCTGCTTGATGTCCACACCGACCTGGTTGTTGGGCAGCTCGACGACGACGCGACCCGCACCGTCGCTGCCGCGGCGGAAATCGATGTCCTTGAGGTCCAACGTGACGGCATTGCGGTTTTCAGCGAAATGCACGGTCTGCGCCTCACCCAGAGGCTTGGCGGCCGCCGCGGCCGGTGGCGCGACAGGAGCAGCCTCCGAAGGCGCGTTGCCATTGTCCAGCGTCAGGAGCAGCACCTTGCCCTGCAGGCTTGCCCGGTAGGATGAGGGCTGACGCAGATTGAGCACCAGACGGGTACGTTCCCCGGCTTGTGCCACGCTCACCGTGCGCAGATTGCCCTGGTTCACATCCACCGAATTGCGGCCCAGCGCATTGCTGACACCGGGCAGATCAACAGCGATACGGGGTGGAGCCTGCACGGCAAAGCCCGCCGGCAGTGAGGCCAGGGGCTCGCTGAGTTCAATGCGAACGACATCGGTGCCAGCCTGCTGGCTGGCAGTGACTGACTGAATAGCTGGGGCCGCCATGGCGCATGTGGCCACCAAAGCTGCCGTACAGCCACCCACCCACTTGAACATGGTGTTCATGGTCATCACGCCCCCTCCTGGAGTTGCAAGGCGGCAGGCCGCTCGATCCATTCGCCAGCTGCGTCCTGCACGATCTCGCGCAGCTCGATTTCCGTCTCCGTGACCTTCATGATCTTCCCAAAGTTCTGCCCAAGGTAGTCACCCACCTTGACCTGATAAAGAAGGTTGTCGACCTTCAGCAATGCGTATTGCACGCCCCTGCGGTTCACGCTGCCCACCATGGACATACTGTCCAGGGGGAAAGCCTCCAGCGGCTGCTTGCGGCGACTCAGTTCCGATGCCACGGCAGAGTTGGGCTGGGAACGATCCTGCTTGAGCACCACGATCAGCTTCTGCGCGCTGAATGGCTCGACCGTTTCCCCCGTCTCGTAGCCCTGCGGATCGAACTTCTGCGGGGCCGAAATAGGTTGGACATTGGGGCGAGCCTGGGCGCGCTCCTGGGCCATCCAAGACTGGAGTTCTTCCTGCTGCCCCGAGCAGCCGGACAGGATGGCCACGACGCCCAGCAGCACCCCATGCGAGAGTCTGGACATCATTTTTTCTCACCCTTCTTGTTGGCCTTATCGGCCCGCTGCTGATCCAGCTCGGCCTGGTCCAGGTACCGGTAGGTCCGGGCCGTGGCCTCCATCGCCAGCGGACCACCACTGGCGGCAGCGCCGCTCTTGCCCGCACTGCCCGACTGCACGGTGCTGATGTTCAGATCATGCAGGGTCACGATACGCGAGAGGTTGGCGATATCCGCCGCAAAGGCACCCATGTCGTGGTAGCGGCCAGACACCTTGATGGCGATCGGCAGCTCGGCGTAGTAATCCTTGACCACCACCTGCCCCGGCTTGAACAACTCAAAATCCAGACCACGCCCCAGGCCCGCCTGGTTGATGTCAGAGAGCAAGGCGTCCATTTCCGCCTTGCCAGGCAGTTGCTTCTCGAGCTGCGTGACGTACTCCTGAACCTGAACACGCTGCTTGCGCAACTCGACCAGGTTGACGGCCTGCAGCATTTTGCCCTGGTACTCCTGCTTGAGCTGGGGCTCGCGGTCACGCTCGGCCTGCAGCTCATCAGCCTGGTCCGACAGCAGCAGCACCCAGCCAAGCAGCAGCACCAGCAGACCGGCGGCAATACCCGCGGCGATCTTGGGCAGGATGGGCCACTGGCCCGGCTCATTGAAATTGAGACCGCGGAACTGATCCTGCGCATCCGCGAACCAGGCATTCAAATCGATGTTGAGATTGGCTTTGGCCATGCTGACTCCGCGCGCTCAGACAGGAGAAGGCGCAGAAGCACCAGGGGCCGCACCATGGGCCGGGGCGGATGCGCCGCCCGGCGCCGCGTTGGGGTCCTGAGGACGCTTGAGGCCCACACGCACCGAGAACTCGAACAGGCGCTTGGGATCCTTGGTGTCCGGCAGCGTCACCGCCGCGGCCTTGATCTCTTGAAGTTCAGGGCGCTCCAGCCAGGGCGAGTTGTTGCCCGTGTTGCGCAGGAAGGCTGACACGCGTTCGTTGGTCTGCGCCACGCCAGAGACCAGCACAAACTGACCGTCCTGCTTGATGGACTTCAGGTAGATGCCTTCGGGTGTCTGACGGGCCAGCTCGTTGAGGATGTGTACCGGCATGTTGCGGTCGGTCTGCAGGTCTTCCACGGCCTTCTGACGCGCCTTGAGCGCCTCGATTTCAGCCTTGAGGGTAGAGACGTCCTTGATTTCTTCGTCGAGCTTGGCGATCTCCGATTTCAGGAACTCGTTGCGCGCCTGCTGCGAGCCGATCATTTGTTGCTGGACGCCATACCACAGGGCCACGAGCAGCGCGCCAACCAGGGCAGCCATGCCCAGCCCCACGAAGAAGCGTTGTTTGCGCTGGATGCGCTTTTCTTCGCGGTGAGGAAGCAGGTTGATCAGGATCATGCGAGGAACCTCCGCATGGCCAGCCCGCAGGCCGTCAGGTAGGAGGGCGCCTCTCGGCGCAGCTTGCTTTCACGCACGGCAGATCCCAGTTTCATGCCATCGAAGGGGTTGACGACCATCGATGCGAAGCCGGTGAGCTCGGTCACCCGCTCCTTGAGGCCCGGCAGCGAGGCCGTGCCACCCGCCAGCATCACGTAATGCACCTTGTGGTGCGGCGTGCTGGTGAAGAAGTACTGCAGCGCCCGCCCGATTTCCTGGGAGAGGCTGTCGACGAACGGTGCCAGCAGGGAGGACTGGAAATCCTCGGGCAGGTCACCGGAGAGCTTCTTGGACTCGGCTTCTTCGAAGGAGAAGCCGTATTGGCGCGAGATCAACTGCGTGAGCTGCGCCCCACCGAAGGCCTGGTCACGGTCATAGAGCAACTCGTCATCGCGCAGCACCTTGAGGCTGGTGTTCTCGGCGCCGATCTCGAACAGTGCGACCAGGGCATCCTTGCCGCCACCGGGCAGGGCAGAGACGAGCCGCTGCATGGCCAGACGCGAGGAGTAGGACTCGATGTCGAGGATGGCCGGCTTGAGGCCTGCGGCCTCGGCCAGGCCCTGGCGATCCTGCACGCGGTCCTTGCGGGATGCGGCGATCAGCACCTCGACATCACCAGCCGACTGCGGCGCGGGGCCGATGACGCAGAAGTCGAGGCTGACCTCATCGAGCGAGAACGGGATGTACTGGTTGGCTTCGGCCTCGACCTGCATTTCCATTTCTTCTTCGCGCAGGCCGGCCGGCAGCATGATCTTCTTGGTGATCACCGCCGACTGGGGCATGGCCATGGCCACGAACTTGGTGCGCGTGCCGCTCTTGGTCACGACCTTGCGGACGGCCTCGGCCACTTCGTCGAATTTCTCAATCTGCCCGTCGGCGATCCAGCCTTTGTCCAGGGGCTCCGACGCGAACCGCTCAAGCGTCAATTCTCCTGCTGCATTCTGGCTGAGCTCGACAAGCTTGACGCTGGACGAGCTGACGTCAAGCCCGACCATGGGCGGGTGCTTGCGGCCCAGCAGCGTGTCTAAAAAGCTCACAAATTCCTCCATGCACCCAGTCAGGGCGCTGGGAAGTTAATAAACCACTTCAATGCTAGCAGTAAAGTTTTTGTGGTTGAACGCCAAAGTTGCCCGGCTTTTCACCTAGTCGTTGCGCGTTCCACACGTATTACAAGCAGTTTCAAACGTAAACAACAGGGTGTGTCAGGTATTCAGACTCCCCCGTAAGGGGTGCCCCGGCACGCCGGTGCGACAGGCCTGGGTTCCTATAATTAGGGCTCCTTTCGGATCCCCTGGATTGATGAGCGCCCCTGACACCCGCCCCCCAACGTCGTCCCGCAGTAGGGTCTTCAGTGCCGATTCCTGGTGGATCCAGTGGCTGGTCCGGCCCATTGCCTGGCTGATCGGCCTGGGTGTGGCCGGCGCCCTGGGCCTGGCCATGGTGATCAGCATCGGCCTGGCCGTGATCTACCCCAACCTGCCGCCGCTCGACGGGCTGATGGACTACCGGCCCAAGATGCCCCTGCGCGTCTATTCGGCCGATGCCACCCTGATCGGCGAGTTCGGCGAGGAAAAGCGCAACTTCCAGCCCATCGGCCAGATGCCCAAGGTGATGAAGGACGCGGTGCTGGCCATCGAAGACGCCCGTTTCTATCGCCACGGTGGTGTGGACTACATCGGTGTGCTGCGCGCCGGCCTGGCCAACTTCGGTGAATCGCGCAGCCAGGGCGCCTCCACCATCACCATGCAGGTGGCGCGCAACTTCTACCTCTCCACCGAGAAGACCTTCTCGCGCAAGATCTACGAGATCCTGCTGGCCCTGAAGATCGAAGGCCTGTTGAGCAAGGACCAGATCCTGGAGCTCTACATGAACCAGATCTACCTGGGACAGCGTGCCTACGGCTTCGCCGCCGCGGCCGAAACCTACTTCGGCAAGCCGCTCCAGAAGGTCACCCTGGCCGAAGCGGCCATGCTGGCCGGTCTGCCCAAGGCGCCTTCGGCCTACAACCCGCTGCGCAACCCCAAGCGCGCCACGGTACGCCAGCAGTACATCCTGCAGCGCATGCTCGAGAACAACTTCATCACGCAGGAGCAGTACGAAGAAGCCCGCGATGAAGAGCTCAACTACCACGTCAAGGCCCCCATCGCCCCCGAGGCCGAGTACGTGGCCGAGGCCGCCCGCTCGCTGATGTACGAGCAGTACGGCGCCGATGCCTACACCCGCGGCCTGAAGGTCTACACCACTGTCAAGATGAGCGAGCAGATCGCCGCCACCCGCGCACTGCGCAAGGGGCTGCTCGACTACGACCGCCGCCAGCCCTGGCGCGGCCCCGAGGCCTTCATCGACCTGCCCGCCGACCCCAAGCACATCGACGTGCGCGTGGCAGAGGCCCTGGAAGACCACCCGGACAGCGATGACATCAAGGCCGCCGTGGTGCTGTCGGCCGAGCCCAAGCGCGTGGTTGCGCTGCTGCAGACCGGCGAATCGGTCGACATCCAGGGCGACACCCTGAAGTTCGTGGCACAGGCCCTGACCGAAAAAGCCCAGCCCAAGCTGCAGATCCGCCGCGGGGCCGTGATCCGTGTCGTGCAAGCCAAGGAGCGCTGGCAGATTACCCAGCTGCCCACGGTGGAAGGCGCCCTGGTCTCGCTGGATACGCACACCGGCGCCGTCAAGGCCATGGCCGGCGGCTTCGATTTCGACCGCAACAAGTTCAACCACGTGACGCAGGCCTGGCGCCAGCCGGGTTCGAGCTTCAAGCCCTTCATCTACTCGGCCGCGCTGGAAAAGGGCTTCATGCCCACCACCATGGTCAACGACAGCCCCCTGTTCTTCGACTCGGGCGTGACGGGCAGCCAACCCTGGGAGCCCAAGAACTACGACGGCAAGTTCGAAGGCCCCATGACGCTACGCCGTGGCCTGGCCAAGTCCAAGAACATGATCTCGATCCGCGTGCTGCGCTCCATCGGCGCCGGTTACGGCCAGGAATGGGTGACGCGCTTCGGCTTCGAAGGCGCCAAGCACCCGGCCTACCTGACCATGGCCCTGGGCGCGGGCTCGGTCACCCCCATGCAGATGGCCGATGCCTTCGCCGTGTTCGCCAACGGCGGCTACCGCGTGAACCCGGCCCTGGTGACAAAGGTCACCGACGCACGCGATCGCGTGCTGGCCCAAAGCCGGCCGGCCGTGCTGGACGAATCCATGCGCGCCATCGACGCGCGCAATGCCTTCATCATGTCCAGCCTGCTGCAGGAGGTGACCCGCTCAGGCACCGCCGCCAAGGCGCAGGCACAACTGGGCCGTCCTGACCTGTATGGCAAGACAGGCACCACCAACGATTCGATGGACGCGTGGTTCGCCGGCTACACGGTGCGCACGGCGGCTGTGGTCTGGATCGGCTACGACCAGCCGCGCAAGCTGGGCGACCGCGAAACCGGCGGTGGACTGGCCCTGCCGGTGTGGATCGACTACATGCGCACGGCGCTCAAGGGCACCCCTGTGGAAGAACCCACCGCGCCAGAAGGTGTCGTGAACATCGGTGGCGAGTGGTACTACGAGGAATACACCCCGGCCACTGGCGTGCGGGAGCTGTCTGGCGAGGATCCGCATGCCCCGGCCCCCGCCAACGAGGACGAGAAGCGCAATATCCTGGATCTGTTCGGTACGGGCAGCTCGAACAGCAACGCGCACGGCGGGCTGCCCGGCAATCCTTGAGCTCGGCCTTTCCGGGTGTCAGCGGCACGGCCTCACGGCCTGCCGCGCCCAGGCCGCTCAGAACTGCAGCGGCTTGCCGGCCTGCTCGGAAGCGCAGCGCGACAGGGCCGCGAAGAAGTCCTCGCCGGTGCGTGTGTCCGGCCAGCGGCCTTCACCGTCTGGCGCGCCGGCGAAGCGAAAGTGGTAGCCGCCACTGCGGGCCGCCAGCCACAGTTCATGCAGGGGCGGCTGGGTGTTGATGATCAGTTGAGTACGGTTGGGCAGCGTCAGGGTGATCATGCCGCCAGAACGGGCGCTGTCGATGTCGATCACGTCGTCCTCCAGCCATTGATCGATCCGGGCTTCGATGCGCGACAGGGCCGTTTGCGCCGCCTGGTCGTAGAGCGCGTCGGAATGGCCCGATGGCGTGGGGGTCTCAGACATGAAAAGCAATCCTTAAAATTGGAACAATGAACAGCCAGCCAAAAATTGTAGTGACCTGCGCGCATCGGCACGCCGGCAATGCCCGCCCGGGTGACCTGGGGATTGCGCCTACGCCCCCCCAACAGGCCTGGCGCGCCCCCCGGATTGCAGCCCTGAGCCTGTGCCTGACCCTGCTGGCGGCCTGTGGGCAGAAGGGGGCGCTGTACCTGCCCGGAAACGCCCCTGCTTCTCACCGTCACGGTGCGGCACCCAAGGCCGCCCCGGCCGCAGCCCCCGCACCATCGTCCGCGAATGCGGCATCGTCCCCCACATCTTCGCCCACACGACCATGAGCACCGCCCTCCCCGGATCCCCCTTCCTGGCCTACCGCGGGCCTGACCTCTACCTGGAAGACGTCTCCCTGCAGGCACTGGCCCAGGCCCACGGCACGCCGCTGTATGTCTACTCCCGCCAGGCGATGCTGGCCGCCCTGGCCCCCTACCAGCGAGCCCTGCAAGGCCGCCCGCACCTGGTGTGCTACGCCGTGAAGGCCAACTCCAACATCGCGGTGCTGCAGACCTTTGCCCGCGCAGGATGCGGCTTCGACATCGTGTCGGCCGGTGAACTGGCCCGCGTGCTGGCGGCCGGCGGCGACCCGGCCAAGGTGGTGTTCTCGGGCGTAGGCAAGACCCGTCACGAAATGACCGAGGCCCTGAAGGCCGGCGTGAAGTGCTTCAACGTGGAAAGCACCGCCGAGCTGGAGGTGCTCTCCGACGTGGCCTCCGCCCTCAAGCTGAACGCCCGCATCAGCCTGCGCGTGAACCCGGATGTGGACGCCGGCACCCACCCCTACATCTCCACCGGCCTCAAGGGCAACAAGTTCGGCATCGCCCACGAACTGGCGGTGCAGACCTACCAGCGCGCGGCCTCGCTGCCCGGCATCGAGGTGGTCGGCATCGATTGCCACATCGGCTCGCAGATCACAGACACCGGCCCCTACCTGGACGCACTCGACCGCGTGCTGGACCTGGTCGAAGCCATCGAGGCTGCCGGCGTCAAGATCCACCACCTGGATCTGGGTGGCGGCCTGGGCATCACCTATACCGACGAAAAGCCCCCCGCCGCCGACGAACTGATCGGCCTGCTGCTGGGCAAGATCGATGCGCGCGGCCACGGCCATCGCGAGGTGATGTTCGAGCCCGGCCGTTCGCTGGTAGGCAATGCCGGCGTGCTGCTGACAGAAGTGATGTTCCTCAAGCCCGGCGAGCAAAAGAACTTCTGCGTGGTGGACGCCGCCATGAACGACCTGATGCGCCCCGCCCTGTACGAAGCCTACATGGGCATCGTGAACGTGCAGCAGCGCACCGAGCCCGCCACCGCCACCGTGTGGGATGTGGTCGGGCCGGTTTGCGAGTCGGGCGACTGGCTGGGCCGCGACCGCTCACTGAGCGCGCAGCCCGGCGACGTGCTGGCCGTGCTGTCGGCAGGCGCCTATGGCATGACCATGGCCAGCAACTACAACACGCGCGGCCGCGCGGCCGAGGTGATGGTCGATGGCGACCAAGTGTGGGTGATCCGCGAGCGGGAGACCGTGGCCGAACTGTTCAAGCAGGAGCGGTTGCTGCCCGCGGGCTGACAAGTCGCCTTCGAAAGAAGGCGCCTCTGTCGGGGCTCTTTATGCACAGCCCATGAAAAAACCGCCCCGAGGGGCGGTTTTTGTTGGCTCGGATCCGGAGGGATCAGAACTGATGGCGGACACCGATAGCGACCACGCGGGTGGTGGCATCGACGTTGGCACCGCCGCCCGAGAAGAACGGGGTTTCCAGCGACCCGAAGCCGGTCAGCAGAGGCAGCGGGCCACCACGAACACCACCACCTGGGGTAGCGCGGCCGGTTGCAGCAGTGTTGCCAGCCTCGTCCTTGGCATAGCCGGCGCGGATGTACAGCTTGGTACGCTTGGAGAAGTTGTAGTCACCAATCAGCATCAGCGAGGTGTCCTTGCCCTCGGTGAAATTAGCGAACTTGGACTGAGCGAACTGAGCACCAACAGCGAAGTTGCCGATCGGCTGCTTCACACCCAGGGCCCAAGTGTTGATCTTCGGGCCTTCGTTGTTGCCGGAATCGTTGGTGAACTTGCCTTGATGGAAGATACCCGACAGGATCGTGCCAGCACCAGGAATGGTGTACTTGCTGCCAATCGCGAAGGATTCGTACTTGTCCAGATCAGCCCAGGTGAGCGCACCACTGACCAACCGAGCATCACCGAACTTGTTGGAGTGGTACGAACCGTTGATCAGGAAGCCAGGATCGAACGCATAGTTCACGAACAGACCGAAGGTCTGGCCACGGTTGCCAGAGTTGGGGGTTTCATTGCCAGCGGTCTGACCACCAATGATCTGGCCGCTAGTTGAACCGGCTGCTTGACCACGCGAGCTGCTGACGGCGGCATCAACACCAGCGTTGGTCGCGTAAGACAGCGCAGCCGTCAGCCCACCGGTCTTCAGCCAGTAGCTGACCTGGTTGTCCTGACGAACCTGCAGGTTGTTCACGATCAGGCCGGAACCCTGGATGTCAGCGCCACCCAGTGCTTCCACCGTGGTGAACGCAAAGGTAAAGAACATCGGGGCATATTGGCGACCCAGACGGATTTCACCACCCGGCGTGGTCAGGCTGACGAAGGCTTGGCGGCCCCACATACGGCCGTCTTGGCCGCTTTGGGCGCCGGTGTCCACCTGGAACTGACCTTCGAGCACGAAGCCACCCTTGTAGCCGCCGCCGAGATCTTCAACACCACGAAAGCCAAGGGCGTTGACAGACGAAATGCTGGAGCTCAGGCGCGTGACAGTGCTCTTGTTCGAGAAGGCTGCCGACAGGGCAGGTACCGCACCCAGCGTCGTGCCGGATACGTTGCCTTGCCCCTTATTAACATTGTCCAGGCCGATGTCGATGTTGCCGTAAATGGTCAGGCTGGATTGTGCGAAAGCTGCGCTGGCGCCGAAGGTTGCCAGGGCCAGCAGTGCTGCCTTGGTCATTGCGGTTTTTTTCATGAGGGCTCCTGTGAACACCCCCCCGGGATGGGGGACCGGCAAATTGTTGCCCTGCCCCCTCAGATGCTCATTTCGGGTTTCCACCCAATGTCGCAACATCGCAACAATGCGGATGATTCAAACGGACACAGAAATAAGAAAAGGGGCCAGAAGGCCCCTTTTCAAACGAGAAACGAATGTTTCTTGTTTTGATCAGAACTGGTGACGAACACCAAAGGCGATACCGCGCGAGGTCCGATCACTTGTCACAGGCGCTGCGCTAGGGCTGGCGGGCGAACCGGCAACAGCCAAACGTGAACCATTGTCGTTGCTGACATTGGTTATCAGGCCATACAGCGCGGTTCGCTTGGACAGTGAATACACGCCCTTAACGGCAACGATGGTGGCATCATTGTTCTGTGTAAAGCCCACGTTAGAAACCTTCGAAACGCCTGCACTCAGGTTGAAGTTGGAGCCAAAGGGCACCCCCACGCGGACACCGATAACTTCACGCTTGTCGTAGGTAGCTGCTACGGAAGCAGCATCGCTGTCATCCGATTCGTAATAGCCCGTCAACTTGGCAAGACCGAAGTCGTAAGCAGCGAAAGCCAGCCAACCTTGAGCCTTGTTGCTGCCAGATGCGTTCTGCTTGGCGTTGATATAGCCCAAACCTGCACCGAAG
The DNA here is from genome assembly GCF_049274795.1 of Aquabacterium sp. Taxonomy (GTDB): domain Bacteria; phylum Pseudomonadota; class Gammaproteobacteria; order Burkholderiales; family Burkholderiaceae_C; genus Aquabacterium. The sequence goes on along the minus strand of NZ_JBASTH010000038.1, from coordinate 111,677 downwards.
GGACCTGCGAAGTACTGGACATTGAACCCATACGCCTGCCCCGTGTCGTCATTGGCAATTTCCTCACCGCTGGTGCGGGTCGAATACTGGGCCTGAATGGACAGGCCATTGACGAAGGTCGGCAAGATGTAGGTAATGCCGTTGTTAACGCGACGATAGGTTTCACCGGAGAAGGTGTCGGCAATCTTGAGGTCGTCGTAAGGCTGAGCACCCAGGATGCTGGTGTCGCCAGCCAACAGACCAATCGAAGATTCCTGACGGCCTAAGCGCAGTTCACCAAAGCCACCCTCGATGCCCACCCAAGCGGAACGTCCCCAAAAAGCGCTGCTGTCCGACGCTCCAGTATCCACTTTCACGCCAGCTTCAAGATTGAACTTGGCTTTCAGGCCACCACCCAGGTCCTCAAGACCGCGCACACCGAAGCGAGAAATCGCCAGGTTGTCGGACGAAACACGGGTAACCGAATCGTCACCCTTGAGGTTTTCCAGCGATGCGTCCAGCACGCCATACAACGAAACGGACGATTGAGCCAGGGCGGAAGTCGACACGGCAGCCAAAGCAGCCAGAGCCAGAACGGTCTTTTTCATTGAATTTCTCCAAAATCATTGCAAGTTCAGTGCACTTCGGGCCGCGAGCCCTCGATGTCTGACGCGAGTATCAGCAAGCCAACCGGGGGTGTCCAAAGAAGATTTATGACTATCCATAGTCCGGAAAAATCACAAACCTGTCCGTCGAACCATGATTGACATGCTGCTGACAGGGAGGGATTGCAACAGGTTTTTGCGAGCGGCTGTGTGACAACCCTGTCGCATACCCTGATCCTCTTGGATTGTTGTTGCGCCCTGACAACAAGCTCGGACCTGTGATAATCACTGTATGAGTATCCAGACCGATGACCTGTCGCCGCGCCGGTCAGCCCCCGTCCGCCCTGCCGCCGACAGCGAACGCGTGGTGGGTGGCGCAGTGGCGTCTCCCCAGGAAGATGCCCTGGAAAGGGCCCTGCGCCCCAAGGATCTGGACACTTATGTCGGTCAGGGCAAGGCGCGCGAGCAGTTGGAAATCTTCATCGGCGCGGCCAAGAAGCGGGCCGAGGCGCTGGATCACGTGCTCCTGTTTGGCCCGCCCGGGCTGGGCAAAACCACGCTGAGCCACATCATCGCCAATGAACTGGGCGTGAACCTGCGGCAGACCTCCGGCCCCGTGCTGGAAAAGCCCAAGGACCTGGCCGCCATCCTGACCAACCTGGAGCGCAACGATGTGCTCTTCATCGACGAGATCCACCGGCTCAGCCCCGTGGTCGAGGAAATCCTCTACCCCGCGCTGGAGGATTACCAGATCGACATCATGATCGGCGAGGGCCCGGCCGCCCGCTCGATCAAGCTGGACCTGCAGCCCTTCACGCTGGTAGGTGCCACCACCCGCGCCGGCATGCTGACCAACCCGCTGCGCGACCGCTTCGGCATCGTGGCACGGCTGGAGTTCTACACGGCCGAGGAACTCACGCGCATCGTCACCCGCTCGGCCGGGCTGCTGGGCGCCCCGATCGACGCCGATGGCGCCCTGGAAGTGGCCAAGCGTTCGCGTGGCACGCCTCGCATCGCCAACCGTTTGCTGCGCCGCGTTCGGGACTACGCCGAGGTAAAGGGCTCCGGCCGCATCACCCGGGAGATGGCCGACAAGGCCCTGGCCATGCTGGACGTCGATCCGCTGGGCTTCGACGTGATGGACCGCAAGCTGCTGGACGCCATCATCCACCGCTTCGACGGCGGCCCGGTGGGGTTGGACAACGTGGCCGCGGCCATCGGTGAAGAACGGGACACGATCGAGGACGTGATCGAGCCCTACCTGATCCAGCAAGGCTTCCTGCAGCGCACGCCGCGCGGACGCATCGCCACGGCCCAGGCGTTCCGCCATGTGGGGCTCACGCCTCCTGGCGACGATACTCAGGGTGGCCTGATCTGAAGCCTGAATCAGGCCTTGTCTATATAGATATGCAAAGAGGCCCCGAGGGGCCTCTTTTTCTGGCTGGCTGACGCGCTTGCCTGGGTCAACGTCGGCGCAGCACGTGGACGAACTCGTCCTGCCCGCCGATCTGGCTGGCCTGCTGGTCGACCAGGTCGTTGCCCGTCTGGCGGGCGAAGGCCTGGAAATCACGCACGGAGCCCGGGTCGGTGGCGACCACGCGCAAGAGCTCACCGCTTTGCATGCCGGACAAGGCCTTCTTGGCCTTGAGGATGGGCAGCGGGCAGGTCAGGCCGCGGGTGTCGAGTTCCGTTTGAGCTTCCATGTGTGTGTCCCCAGGTTCTTGCGCAGGATTGTAGGCGGTGCGTTGGATGCTCAGGCGGGAAACACGCCGGTAGACAGGTAACGGTCACCGCGATCGCACACCACGAAGACGATGGTGGCGTTGCTCACGTTGCGGGCCAGTTGCAGGGCCGCCCAGCAGGCGCCCGCAGCGGAAATGCCGGCAAACAAGCCTTCTTCCCGCGCCAGACGGCGGGCCATGTCCTCGGCATCGGCCTGGCTGACGAGGATCAGCTCATCGACCGTGCTCGGATCGTAGATCTTGGGCAGGTAGGCCTCGGGCCACTTGCGGATACCCGGGATGCGCGAGCCTTCCGAGGGCTGGGCGCCGATGATGCGCACCGAGGGATTGCGCTCCTTCAGGTAGCGCGAGGTGCCGGTGATGGTGCCGGTGGTGCCCATGGCGCTGACGAAGTGCGTGACCTGCCCGCTGGTGTCCGTCCAGATCTCGGGACCGGTGGTCTCGTAATGGATGCGCGGGTTGTCGGCATTGGCGAACTGGTCGAGCACCACGCCCTTGCCTTCGCGCACCATCTGGTCAGCCAGGTCGCGGGCGTATTCCATGCCGCCGCTCTTGGGCGTGAGGATGAGCTCTGCACCAAAGGCCTTCATGGTCTGGGCGCGCTCGATGCTGAGGTCCTCCGGCATGATCAGCACCATGCGGTAGCCACGGATGGCGGCGGCCATGGCCAGGGCGATGCCGGTGTTGCCGGAGGTGGCTTCGATGAGGGTGTCACCGGGCTTGATGTCGCCCCGCTCTTCGGCGCGCCGGATCATGCTGGCCGCCGGGCGGTCCTTGACGGAGCCGGCGGGGTTGTTGCCTTCCAGCTTGGCCAGGATCACGTTGCCGCGGTCCGCGTTGTCCTGCCCGGGCAGGCGCTGCAGGCGCACCAGGGGCGTCTTGCCGATGACGTCTTCGAGCGTTGGGTAATTCATCATCCCGCTATTGTGTCAGGCGTTGGATGCCTGAGCAGGGTTGCGGCCACCCGGCGGGCGGCGGCGTTCAGGGGGCGGGGGTGGTGGCGTTGTCCGCCATGGCGGAGGCGCTGGCCACGGCGGGCGGCGCCCGTGACAGCGCAGTCAGCGCTGGTGCCCCGGGCCGGACTCGAACCGGCACTCCTTGCGGAACCGGATTTTGAATCCGGCGCGTCTACCAATTTCACCACCAGGGCACTGGTCGGGAAGACCGAAATGTTAGCACAGGGGCCCGCCATGCCCTGGCTGCAGACACGGTTCAGTTCAAGCAGAACGACACGGAGGCCGGACGGTCCGGCAGGCTCAGCTGGCTGGTCTGCGGCGGCGCGGTCGCAATGACCTGCCCACCCCGGATCACGGCCAGGCGCGTGGACCGCAAGCGCAAGGCATCGACCGGATCGCGCGCCTGCAGCAGCACCAGATCGGCCTTGCAGCCCACGGCCACCCCATACCCTTCGAGTCCCAGGATGCGGGCCGGCGTGGTGGTAACAGCCTCGAAGCACTGGCGCATGGCCTGCTGGCCCGTCATCTGCGCCACGTGCAGGCCCATGTGGGCCACCTCCAGCATGTCGCCGCTGCCCAGGCCGTACCAGGGATCCATCACGCAGTCGTGCCCGAAGGCCACGTCGATGCCCTGGGCCAGCATCTCCGGCACGCGGGTCATGCCGCGGCGCCTGGGATAGGTGTCGTGCCGGCCCTGCAGGGTGATGTTGATCAGCGGGTTGGCGATGGCGGCCACGCCGGCTTCCTTGATCAGGGGCAGCAGCTTGCTGACGTAGTAGTTGTCCATGCTGTGCATGGACGTGAGGTGCGAGCCAGCCACCCTGCCCTGCAGACCCAGGTGCTGGGCGTGAAAGGCGAGCGTCTCGATGTGGCGTGACATCGGATCGTCGGTCTCGTCGCAGTGCATGTCGACGCGCAGGCCGCGTTCGGCCGCCAGTTCGCACAGCAGGCGCACGGACTCGGCGCCATCGGCCATGGTGCGCTCGAAGTGCGGGATGCCGCCGACCACATCCACGCCCATGTCGAGCGCGCGACGCAGGTTGTCCAGCGCGCCGGGGGCACGCAGCACGCCGTCCTGCGGAAAGGCCACCAGTTGCAGATCGATGTAGGGCTTGACCTTCTGCTTGACGTGCAGCAGCGCCTCGACGGCCAGCAGGCGCGGGTCGCACACATCGACGTGCGAGCGGATGGCCAGCAGGCCGCGCGCCACGGCCCAGTCGCAATAGGCCAGGGCCCTCTCGACCAGGGCCTCCTGCGTGAGCAGGGGCTTGAGCTCGCCCCACAACGCGATGCCTTCGAGCAGGGTGCCAGACTGGTTGACGCGCGGCTGGCCGTAGCTCAGCGTCGAATCCATGTGGAAGTGCGCATCGACGAAAGGCGCGGTGACCAGTTGCCCTGCGGCGTCGATGTCCTGCGCAGCGCTGCCCTGAAGACGCGGCTCGATGGCAGCGATGCGGCCTTGCGCGATGGCGATGTCCTGGTCCTGACGCCCGTCGGGCAAGGTGCAATGGCGAAGGATCAGTTCAAACACGAAAAAGGCTCCTGGCAAGGGGTGCCAGGAGCCTAGCAGGGATCAGGCCAGAGGGGCTTGATCAGCCGGTGATCAGAAGGTTTCCCAATCATCGTCGGCACCCGCCTTGGCGCGGGCCGGCGGCGGCGAAGGCAACTGGGGTGAGGCTTGCGGCGCGGCCGGTTTGGCGGCTGCCGTCACGGCCGGGCGGGCCGGCGTGGCAGTCACCTTGGGCGCGGAACTGACGGGCCGAGGCTCAAGGCGCACAGAGGCAGCCGTCTTGGCCTGCTTGATGGCCTGATGGGTATGTGCCGCAGCCTGTTCGTGCACATGGCGCGTCTTGAACACGCCCACAGCTTCGGTCAGGCGTTGGGCCTGCTGGCGCAGGCTCTCAGCGGCGGCCATGCTCTCTTCCACCAGCGCGGCGTTCTGCTGCGTCATCTGGTCAAGCTGCGTCACGGCCTGGTTGATCTGCCCGATGCCCTGGCTCTGCTCGGTGCTGGCATGGGCGATCTCGCCGACCAGATCCGTCACCTTGCGCACCTGCATGACCACGTCGTTCATCGTGACGCCGGCGGTGCCGACCAGATCGCTGCCGGAGTTGACCTTCTCGACGCTGTCGTTGATCAGGGTCTTGATCTCCTTGGCAGCCTCGGCACTGCGCTGGGCCAGCGAACGCACCTCACCGGCCACCACGGCAAAACCGCGGCCCTGCTCCCCGGCTCGGGCCGCCTCGACGGCCGCGTTCAACGCCAGGATGTTGGTCTGGAAGGCAATGCCATCGATCACGCCGATGATGTCGGCGATCTTCTGGCTGGACGACTGGATGCCGTTCATGGTCTGCACGACCTGGTTGACAACCTCGCCACCGCGTGCCGCCACGCTGGAGGCGGCGCTGGCCAGTTGGTTGGCCTGCTGGGCGTTGTCGGCGTTGGTACGCACGGTGCCGGCCATTTCCTCGACGGACGCGGCAGTCTCTTCCAGGCTGGAGGCCTGCTCCTCGGTGCGGCCGCTCAGATCGGTGTTGCCCTGGGCGATCTGCGTGGAAGCCGTGGCCACCGAATCAGCGCCCATGCGCACCTGCTGCACCATGGTCGACAGGCTGTCGATCATCTGCGCCAGCGCCTGCTGCATCTCGCCGATCTCGTCCTTGCGGTCCTGGCGAACGGACTGGGTCAGGTCACCGCCGGCCACGGCCTTGAGCACGCCCACCGTGTCCTGCACCGGCGCCGCGATGATGCGGCTGACATAGAGCGCCACGGCCATGCCCAGGCCCACGATGATCAGCACCGACGCCAGGATGGCCCAGCGGGCGTTCTCGTAGGTGGCCTGGGCGCTGTCACGCGAGGCGTCGCCGCCCTTCACATTGAGCTTGACGATGCTGTCAAGCGCTGTACTGGCCTGCACGAAACGGTCCTGCGCCTCGCGGCTGGCCAGGTTGCGGGCCTCCTCGTTGAGATTCTGCTTGGACAGGTCGATCACCTTGTTGTGTTCGACCAAGAAGGCATCCCACTGCTGCCTGAAGGTATCCCACAGGGCCTTCTCTTCTGGGCTGCTGATCAGCTTGGCGTACTGGGCCTTGCGCTCGTCGATCGCCTTGAGCGAATCGGCCATGGCGCCTTCGTAGCGCTGCATGAAGGCCTGGTCCGTGGACAGCACGTGCTGCAGTTCGGACACCCGGAACTGGCCCATGCGGGCGCTGATGTCGGACACAGCCCGGGCGCTGGGCATCCAGTTGTCGGCGATGTCGTGCGTCGCCGTGTTCAGGCCGGTCAGGCGGCGCTCGGCCAGCAGGCCCATGATGGCCGCCAAGGCCATGACGATGGCGAAGGACAGGATCAGCTTGGGCTTGAGCCGAAGGTTGGCGAACCATTGCATTGTTGTTCTCCTGGGAAGATGAGGCAGGCGAGTGCACAGCATGCCGCCGACAAAGGAGTGTGCAAGGTTCCGCTTGGCGCAAAAACGAGGTGAACAGCGGAATCTGCCCGCAATTTTCAGATTTTTCAGATGCCTTGCGGGCAGGCCCGCTCAGCGCGTTCCGTACAGGCGATCGCCAGCATCCCCCAGACCCGGCACGATGTAGCCATGGTCGTTGAGGTGGCTGTCGAGCGCGGCCGTGAAGATGGGCACGTCGGGGTGCGATTCGGACAGATGGCGCACGCCTTCGGGCGAGCACAACAGCGAAATCAGCGTGATCTGGGTGCAGCCGGCGGCCTTCAGGCGTGCGATGCCGGCAGCCGCCGAGTGGCCTGTGGCCAGCATGGGGTCGACCACCAGCACCTGGCGGTCGGCGATGTCGGAGGGCACCTTGAAGTAGTACTCCACCGGCTCCAGCGTGGCCGGATCACGGTACAGACCGATGTGGCCCACGCGGGCCAGCGGCAGGATGTCCAGAAAGCCCTCGAGCATGCCGTTGCCGGCACGCAGGATGGACACCAGGCAAAGCTTCTTGCCGCTGATGACGGCCGATTCCATCTCGGTCAGCGGTGTCTTGATGGTGATGCGCTCGGTGGGCAGGGCACGGGTGGCCTCGTAGGCGAGCAACTGGCTGACCTCACGCAGCAGCTGGCGAAAGCTGTCGGTGTTCGTCTCCTCCGCGCGGATCCAGGTCAGCTTGTGCTGGATCAGCGGATGGGTCACGACGGTCAGGTTGGGAAATTCAAGCGGCATCAGCGGGTACTCCGGGAATCAACAATCAAAAAACAATCGGGCAGCATCAAGCGAGGACCGTACCAAGGCGCGCCACGGGCTTTGATGACACCATGGGGCGGGGGCAGCGTCAAGGGCTCTATGATGATGTCCATTGTCACGACCTTCCCTTGCCGAGAAGATGCCACCGCTGCCACCGATCACCCAGGCCATCATCCTGCTCAACGTCGCGCTGTACTGCATTGACTTTTCCATGGGCGGAGCTCTGGCGCAATGGATGGCCCTGTGGCCGCTGGGCAGCCAGTTCTTCCTGCCTTGGCAGATCGTGACCTACGCCTTCATGCACGGCTCGGCCACCCACCTGCTGCTCAACATGCTAGGCCTGTGGATGTTCAGTGGAGAGTTGGAACGGCTGTGGGGGCCGCGACGCTATCTGCAGTTCTACGCCGCAGGCGTGCTCGCGGGCGCCGCCTTCCAACTGATCATGTCGATGGTGTTTGGCTGGGGCAATCCCATGGTCGGTGCGTCGGGCGCATTGGTCGGCTTCCTGCTGGCCTACGGCATGACATTCCCGGACAGAACCATCGTACTGCTGATTCCTCCGATGCCGATCAAGGCCAAGTATCTGGTGCTGGTGTTTGGCGCATTCGAACTGTTCACCGGCGTCACCGGAACCGTATCAGGCGTCGCGCATTTTGCCCACCTGGGTGGCTTGGTGGGCGGCTGGCTGATGCTGCGCTACTGGGCGGGCAAGCCGCCCTTCCCGCCGCGCACGCGCGGCTCACGTGGACGTTTTTGAGCCAGGGGCGTTGGCAGGCCGCACCGACGACAGGGCAATGCCTGCGCCGATCAGCACCAGCGCACAAGGGTGATACCACTGCGGCGCGGTGCCCAACAGGGCCCAGGCCCACACCGCGGCAAACACCGGCGTGAGGTTGCTGAAGAAGGCCGCCACCGTGGGCCCGGCCGCACGCACGCCCTGCCCCCAGCCCCAGTAGGCCAGGATCGATGGCCCGATGGCGATGAAGAGCAGGCCTGCTGCGACGAAGCCCCACGCCTGCGCATCCGCCGGCCAGGCATGGTCGGTGCCAACGATGGCTGATTCGACCCCGGAGCAGGCCATGGCCCACAGCGCACCGAACAGCACCTGCAGCCACAGAAACTCCACCCAGTTCCAATCCGGTTCACCCTCCATGGCGGCGGGCTTGCGCACCAGCAGCCAGCTGTAGATCGACCATGACAGGGCTGCCAGCAAAATCAGCAGATCGCCCGGCACCAGGCGCACCTCTCGCAGCATCACCCAACTGCCCTGCGACATCACCAGCACCACGCCCGCGCAGGACAGCACCGCGCCACCCACCTGGCGGCCCGTGACACGCTGCCCGAAGCCGATCACCCCCACCAGCATCATCCACACCGGCATGCTGGCGCCGATCAGCGTGACATTGAGCGGCGAGGAGGTCTGCAGCGCCAGGTACTGCAGCGCGTTGTAGTTGCCCACGCCCAGCGCACCAATGATGGCCAGGTACCACGCGCGGCGGCTCAAGGCCTCGCGCTGGCGCAGCACGTGCCAGGCCCAAGGCGCCAGCAGCACGGCCACGAGCATCCAGCGCAGCGCGTTGGTGAGCACTGGCGGCATGTGGCCCACCATCAGGCGGCCGACCACGGCGTTGCCCGCCCACATCAGCGGCGGCAGGGTCAGGAAGAACAGGGTGCGGGCGTCGAGGTGCTTCAAGGCGGGGCCGAACCAGTCGGGAAAGCCGCCATTAAAGCAGAGCGAAAACCGGACAGCCCGCCCGCGGGTTTCAGGACGGGCGTGTGGCCCGAGACCTGTATCCGCTCAGGACGATGCCACAGGCGAGGCGGGCTGCGGCGCCTCACCCTTGCGACGATGGAAGAGCCGGTCCAGCCCCAGGTAGACCACGGGCGTGGAATACAGCGTGAGCACCTGGCTGACCAGCAGCCCGCCCACCACCGCAAAGCCCAGCGGCTGGCGCAGCTCCGCGCCGGTGCCGAAGCCCAGCATCAGCGGGATGGCGGCCAGCAGCGCCGCGATCGTCGTCATCATGATTGGGCGGAAACGCGCCAGGCAGGCTTCGCGGATGGCGTCGTGCGGGCTCATGCCCTGATCGCGCTGGGCCTGGATGGCGAAGTCCACCAGCAGGATGCCGTTCTTCTTGACGATGCCGATGAGCAGCACCACGCCAATCAGCGCCATCACCGAGAAGTCGAACCCGCCCAGCCACAGCAGCGCCACCGCCCCCACGCCAGCCGACGGCAAGGTGGACAAGATGGTGAGCGGGTGCACGAAGCTCTCGTACAGCATGCCCAGGATGATGTAGACCGCCAGCACCGCCGCCAGAATCAAGAGCGGCTGCGAGGCCAGCGACTGCTGGAAGGCCTGGGCCGCGCCCTGGAAACGCCCGGCCAGGTTCTCGGGCATCTGGATGTCGGCGCGGGCCTGGTCCAGCAGCTTGACGGCATCGCCCAGCGCCACGCCGGGCGCCAGGTTGAACGACAGGTTCACCGCCGGCGACATGCCGTAGTGGTTGATGGCCAGGGGGCCGGTCTGCGGCGCCTCCAGGCGGGCCACGGCGGACAGCGGCACCATCTGCTGCGTCTTGGTCGAACGCAGGTAGAGCCAGTCCAGGCTGTCGGTGCGGCCGCGCAGGGCGGGGTCGATCTCCAGCACCACCTGGTACTGGTTGACCTCGGTCTGCATCCGGCTGATCTGGCGCTGGCCGTAGGCGTTGTAGAGCAGCTGGTTGATGTCGTCCACGCTCAGGCCGTAGCGTGCGGCCGCGGTGCGGTCGATGGTGAGGCGGGCCACGCCCGCGCCCATCTGCAGGTCGTTGGAGACATCGCGGAACTGCGCCTGCGACGACAGGCGCGCGGTGAGCTTGTCGGCCCACTCGGCCAGCTCGGTGCTGTCGCTGCCCTGCAGCGCGTACTGGTACTGCGTGCGCGAGGGGCCGGTGCCCAGGTTGATGTCCTGGGCCGAACGCAGGTAGAGCATCACACCGGGGACCTGGGCCAGCTGCGGGCGCAGGCGGTCGATGAAGCCCTCGGCGGACACGTCGCGGTCACCGCGGTCCTTCAGCACGATCCAGAAGCGGCCGCTGGACATGTTCTGGCTGCCGCCGGTGGGCCCCACCGAATGCGCATAGCTCTGCACGGCCGGGTCCTTGGCCACGATGGCTTCCAGCGCCTTGTGCTTGGCCGCCATCTGCTCGTAGGAGGCGTCCTGCGGGCCCTGGGATGTGCCCAGCACGAAGGCCGTGTCCTGCAGCGGGAAGAAGCCCTTGGGCACGAACACATACCCGGCCACGGCCACACCCAGCGTCACGAAGAACACCAGCAGCATGCGGCCCTGGTGCTTCAGGGCCCAGTCCAGGCTGCGGCCGTAGCCATCGATCAGGCGCTGCACCATGCCGCCCTCCTGGTGCTTGGGCGCGGATTTCATGAAGCGCGAGGCCATCATGGGCGCCAGCGTGAGCGAGGCCACCACCGAGATCAGGATGGCCACCGTGACGGTGACGGCGAACTCGCGGAACAGGCGGCCCACCACGCCATCCATGAACAGCAGCGGGATGAAGGCCGCGATCAGCGACAGGCTGATGGACACGACCGTGAAGCCGATCTCGGCCGAGCCCCTGAGCGCGGCCACGCGCATGGACTCACCGTGCTCCAGATGCCGGTGGATGTTCTCCACCACCACGATGGCGTCGTCGACCACGAAGCCCACCGCGATGATCAAGGCCACCAGGGTGAGGTTGTTGAGGCTGAAGCCCAGCACGTCCATGGCCGCGATGGTGGCGATCATGGCCACGCCCAGCACGGCTGTGACGATCACCGTGGCCGACACCTGACGCAGGAAGAAGCCCATCACGGCCACCACCAATGCCACTGTCAGGCCCAGCGTGATCTCGACCTCGTGCAGCGATGAGCGGATGGTGCGCGTGCGGTCGTTGAGCACACTGACCTCCACACTGGCCGGCAGGCGCTCGGTCAGGCGGGGCATGGCGGCCATGACGCGGTCCACCGTGGCGACGATGTTGGCATCAGGCTGGCGGCGGATGATGATGTTCAGGCCCTCGCGCCCGTTCTGCCAGGCCGTGACGTAATCGTTCTCGGCCCCTTCGGTGATGCGGGCGACATCGCCCACGCGCACGGGCACGCCACCGACGTCGGTGATCACCAGTTCGGCGTACTCGCTGGGCTTGAAGAGCTGGTCGTTGGTGGCCAGCGTGGCGTTACGGTCCGGCCCGACCAGCGCCCCCTTGGGCTGGTTGACGCTGGCGCGCTGCACGGCGGCGCGGATGTCGGCCAGGGTCAGGCCATGCGCGGCCAGCTTGGCCGGCGAGGCCTGGATGCGGATGGCGGGCCGGCGCTGGCCGGTGATATCCACCTCCGAGACGCCATCGACCTGGCTGATCTGGCGCGCCAGCACGGTTTCGGCCAGGTCGCTCAGCTCGGTGATGGGCATGGTGTCCGACTGCATCGACAGCACCATGATCGGGCCGTCGGCCGGATTGACTTTGCGCCAGGTGGGCAGCGAGGGCATGTCCGACGGCAGCCGCCCCGAGACGGCATTGATGGCGGCCTGCACCTCCTGCGCGGCGGTGTTGATCTCCTTGTCGAGCGTGAACTGCAGCGTGATGCTGGTGGAGCCCAGGGCGCTGGCCGAAGTCATCTCGGTGATGCCGGCGATGCTGCTGAGCTCGACCTCCAGCGGCGTGGCCACGGCGGCGGCCATGGTGTCCGGGCTGGCGCCGGGCAGGCGTGCGGAGATGCGGATGGTGGGAAACTCGGCCTGCGGCAGGGGCGCCACCGGCAGGCGCGGGAAGGCCAGCAGGCCCAGCAGCACCAGCGCCAGCGTGAGCAGCGTGGTCGCCACCGGGTGGGCGATGAACCAGGCGGACAGGTTGCGGCGCGAGGATTCGGCCGGCGCGCTCGCGGGAACGGGGGGCGGCATGCTCATGGCTCAGCCCCCGCTGGCCGGCAGCACCTTCACGGCGGCCTTGGGCTTGAGGCGGGACTGGCCGTCCACGACGACGGCGTCGCCCGCCTGCAGGCCCGAAGCGATCACGGCACGCTGGTCATCCTGCCAGCGCACGGTCACGGGCACCATCTCGGCAGCGTTGTCACGCACGCGCCAGACATGGATCGCGTTCTTCTGCCCGCGCTGCAGCGCCTGCGTGGGCACGACCAGCGCCTGGTCCATGGCGCCAGTGCGCAGGGTCACGGCCACGAACTGGCCGGGCCAGAGCGCTTCCTTGGCGTTGGGCACCTCGGCTTTGAGCTTGAGCGAACCGCTGGCCGGGTCGACGCGGTTGTCCACCGTGGCCAGGCGGCCTTCGGCCAGGGACGTGCCCTGCTCCTGATCGGCCACCTGCACCAGGGCCGGGCCCTGCTGCTTCAGGGCCTGCCGCACCTCACTCAAGCGCCCCTGGGGCACCGAGAACAGCACCGCCACCGGCTGGGTCTGCACCACTGTGACCAGGCCATTGGTGTCACTGGGTCGCACCAGGTTGCCGACATCGACCTGGCGCAGGCCGGCACGGCCAGCCACGGGCGAGGTGATCGTGGCATAGGACAGCTGCACCCTGGCCGCCTCCAGCGAGGCCTGCTGCGACTGGACCTGGGCCTGCAGCTGGGCCACCAGGGCCACCTGCTGGTCGCGCTGCTGCACGGGCACGGCCGCCTGCGAGGCCAGGCCTTCGTAGCGCTTCAGGTCAAGCTGGGCGATCTGCAACTGAGCCTTGAGGCGCTGCACCTCGGCCTGGGCCTGGTCCACCTGGGCACGCAGGGCGCGGTCATCCAGCCGGGCCACCACCTGGCCCCGCGTGACGGGTTGCCCTTCCTTGAAGAGCACCTCGGTGAGCACGCCCTCGATCTGGGGGCGCACCAGCACCTGCTGCAACGCCTGCACCTGGCCCACGGCGGTGAGCGAGGTCGGCAGGTTCTGGAGGCTGGCCCGGGCCACGTGCACCGGCACCGCAGGCGGAGCCTTGGGCGGGCTGGAGGCCTGCACCTTCGGCGACAAGGCCGTGCTCAGCCAGGCCAGCAGGCCAGCCGACAAAGCCAGGCCACTCCACACCCATCGTCTCGAAACCATCACGACCACCTCTCGCTGCATGCCCTGACCACACCGGGCAGGACACCCGAGCGAAGGCCCCCGCATCGTAAAACAGACGCGTTCTGTGTCTGGATGTTGTGCGAAGTTCCCTGCTCAGCTGCCGCGACGCACGCGCCGGATCTCGTCGAGGATCAGCAGCACGGCGCCCACGCTGATGGCGCAATCGGCGATGTTGAAGGCCGGGAAATGCCCGCCGTGGAACACCGGCTCAAGAAAACGCCAGTGGAAATCCAGGAAATCGACCACGTAGCCGTGGATCAGCCGGTCGACCACATTGCCGACAGCGCCGCCCATGATCAGCGCCAGCGCCAGCGAGAACATGCGCTGGCCGCCATGCTGCTTGAGCATGTAGGTCATGAAGCCCACGGCCACCACCCCCAGCCCCACGAAGAACCAGCGCTGCCAGCCCCCCGCCTGCGCCAGGAAGGAGAACGCCGCCCCTTCGTTGTGCACGCGCACCAGGTTGAAGAAGCTGGTCACGTAGCGTGAATCACCGAGTTCGAAGACCCGTATCGTGACGACCTTGGTGATCTGATCCAGCAAGATGACGATGGCCGCCAAGCCCAGCCAGGGCCAGAGGCTGGCGGAGGTGCCCGCTTTACCGCGCGCCGCCATCACGCCACCACGCGGGTTTCACCCGCGCCGCCCAGGTTGAGGGCACAACGGCCGCACACGCCCACGTAGCGCGGGTCGCTGCCGACGTCGTCGCGATAATGCCAGCAGCGCTCGCACTTGGCCGATTCGGACGGCGTGACCTTGACGGCCAGGGCCTCGCCCTCACGCAGCGTCACCTTTGAGACGATCAGCACGAACTTGAGGTCATCGCCCAGCGAGGCCAGCAGGGCATGGTCCTGGCTGGACGCCGTCAGCTCGATCTCGGCCTGCAGCGAGGCACCGACCTGGCCGGTGGTGCGCACGGCCTCGATCTCCTTGTTGACCAGCTCGCGGATCTCGCGGATGCGGGCCCACTTGGCCAGCAGCTCGGTCTGCTGCTCGGCGCCCGCGAAATCGCTGTAGGTCTCGGTAAAGATGGTCTCGCCCAGGCCCAGCACCTGCCAGGCCTCTTCGGCCGTGAAGCTCAGGAAGGGCGCCATCCAGCGCAGCATGGCCTGGGTGATCTGCCACAGCGCGGTCTGGGCGCTGCGGCGCGCCAGGCTCTTGGCACCGGTGGTGTAGAGGCGGTCCTTGAGCACGTCCAGGTAGAAGGCGCCCAGGTCTTCGGAACAGTACACCTGCAGCTTGCCGACCACGGGGTGGAACTCGTAGCGCTCGTAGTGGGCCAGGATGTCGGCCTGCAGCTCGGCGGCGCGGGCCAGGGCGTGGCGGTCGATCTCCAGCAGCTCGGCAGCGGGCACCGTGTCCACGGCCGGGTCGAAATCGACCGTGTTGGCCAGCAGGAAGCGCAGCGTGTTGCGGATGCGGCGGTAGCCATCAACCACGCGGGCCAGGATCTTGTCGTCTCCGGCGATGTCGCCCGAGTAATCGCTGGAGGCCACCCACAGGCGGATGATCTCGGCGCCCAGCTTCTTGCTGGTCTCTTGCGGATCGACGCCGTTGCCCAGCGACTTGCTCATCTTGCGGCCCTGGCTGTCCACCGTGAAGCCGTGGGTCAGCAGGCCCTTGTAGGGCGCACGGCCGTAGATGGCGCAGGCCACCAGCAGCGAGCTGTGGAACCAGCCGCGGTGTTGATCGTGCCCTTCCAGGTACAGGTCGGCCTCGGGGCCTTGCGCGTGGCCAGCCGTGGGGTGGCTGCCCTGCTCGGGGTTGAGCACGTGGAAGAAGGTGGAGCCGGAGTCGAACCACACATCGAGGATGTCGGTGGACTTGCTGTACTCCTCGGCCTCGGCGCCAAGCCACTCGGCCACGTCCAGCTTGGACCAGGCTTCGACACCGCCCTGTTGCACCAGATCGGCCGCGCGGTCGATGAAGGCCAGCGTGTCGGGGTGCAGCTCGCCCGTGATCTTGTGCAGGAAGAACGGCAGCGGCACGCCCCAGTTGCGCTGGCGGCTGATGCACCAGTCAGGCCGGTTGGCGATCATGTCGCGCAGGCGGGCGCGGCCATTCTCGGGGTAGAAGCTGGTCTGGTCGATGGCGTCCAGGGCCAGCTGGCGCAGGGTCTTGTCGGCCTTGTTCGTGGTGAACACGCCCTGCCCTTCGTCCATGCGCACGAACCACTGCGCGGCGGCACGGAAGATCACCGGCTTCTTGTGACGCCAGCAGTGCGGGTAGCTGTGGGTGATCTCGCTGGAGGCCAGCACGCGGCCATGCTCGCGCAGCGTCTCCAGCACCACCGGGGCGGCCTTCCAGATGTGCTGGCCGCCGAACAGGGGCAGCTCGGCCTCGTAGACGCCATGGCCCTGCACGGGGTTGAGGATGTCGTCGAACTTCAGACCGTTGCTCACGCAGCTGTTGAAGTCGTCCACGCCGTAGGCGGGGGCCGAGTGCACGATGCCGGTGCCGTCTTCGGCGCTGACGTAGTCGGCCACATAGACAGGCGCGATGCGGTCATAGCCCTTGTCGACATGGGCCAGCGGGTGCTTGAAGGTCAGGCCTTCGAGCTTGGCGCCCGTGGTGGTGGCCAGCACTTTGACCTGATCCGGCGTGAAGCCGTAGCGGGCGGTGGCCTTCTCGACCAGGGCCTCGGCCAGCAGCAGCACGCCCTTGGGCGTGTCCACCAGGGCGTAGCTCAGCTCGGGGTGCACGTTCAGGGCCTGGTTGGCGGGAATGGTCCAGGCGGTGGTCGTCCAGATCACCGCGAAGGCGTCCTTGTCCAGGCTGCTCAAGCCGAAGGCGGCGGCCAGCTTGGCGGGCTCCGCGCTCAGGAAGGCCACGTCCAGCGTCTGCGATTTCTTGTCGGCGTACTCGATCTCGAACTCGGCCAGGGACGAGCCGCAGTCGAAGCACCAGTACACGGGCTTGAGGCCGCGGTAGACGAAGCCGCGCTCGATGATCTGCTTGAGCGCGCGGATCTCGCCGGCCTCGTTGCCGAAGTCCATTGTGCGGTAAGGCTTGTCCCAGTCGGCCAGCACGCCCAGGCGCTTGAAGTCGGTGCGCTGCAGATCGACCTGCTCGCCGGCGTAGGCGCGGGCCTTGGCCTGCACGTCGTCACGGCTCAGGTTGCGGCCGAAGGTCTTCTCGATCTGGTTCTCGATGGGCAGGCCGTGGCAATCCCAGCCGGGCACGTAGATGGCGTCCATGCCCTTGAGCTGGCGCGCCTTGACGATCATGTCCTTGAGGATCTTGTTGACGGCGTGCCCCATGTGGATCTGGCCGTTGGCGTAGGGCGGGCCGTCGTGCAGCACGAACTTGGGCGCGCCGCAGCGGGCATCGCGCAGCTTCTTGTAGATGCCCTGGTCTTCCCAGGCCTTGGCCCAGCCCGGCTCGCGCTTGGGCAGGTCGCCCCGCATCGGGAAGGGCGTGTCGGGCATGTTCAGCGTCGCGCGGTAGGCGCTCTGGTTCTGGCCGTCTTGCTTGGCGGGCTTGTCTTGGCTCATGTCGATCTCGGTCAAACCAGACCCATCCGGCGTTGCATGTGCGGGTGCCGTGGGTCTGCGGGCATCTGGGGGGGCATCGCCGACCGACTCGGCGTGTGCAGGGGCGACGGGGTGCGGGCTGTCCGCTGGCGCAAGGCCCGCGGATCGGTCAGCCCGCGTCAAATTCGGTCGCGGGTGGTCTGGCGGCCCTGGGCCTGGAAGAAGGCCTTGGCGTCGGCAATGTCCTGGTGGATGGCGGCCTGCAAAGCCTCCAGCCCGTCGAAACGGGCTTCATCGCGAAGTTTGTGCAGGAGTTCCACGCGCACGATTTTACCGTAGCCCCCTTCGCTGCCCAACTCGGAGGGCCAATCGAGGCAATAGACTTCCAGCAGCACCCGGCCGGACTCTTCGATCGTGGGGCGCACGCCCAGGCTGGCGACCCCTTCCAGCGGCTCCGGGCTCAGGCCGTGGGTGCGCACCGCGAAGATGCCCTGGGTGGCCGGTTTTTCATGGCCGAAGCGCACGTTCATGGTCGGGCAATCAAGCGTGCGGCCCAGTTTGCGGCCATGCACCACGTGGCCGCTGATGCTGTAGGGGCGTCCCAGCAGGCGGGCCACCATGTCCATGTCGCCAGCGGCCAGCGCATCGCGCACCACGGAAGACGAGACCCGCACCCCGTGCACCTCGTAGCTGAGCATGCGGGCCACGTCGAAGCCGCGGTCGGCGGCCAGGGCGTCCAGCAGGGCGTAATCCCCCGCGCGCCTGGCGCCGAAGCGGAAGTCATCGCCCACCAGCACGTAGCGGGCATGCAGCCCCTGCACCAGCACCTGGTCCACGAAATCCTGGGGGCTCAGGGACGCCAGGGCCTGGTCAAAGGGCAGCACCACCACCTGGTCGATGCCGCAGCGCTCCAACTCGAACAGCTTGTCGCGCAGGGTGGCGATGCGGGGCGGGGCCATCTCGGGCTTGCCGGCCAGGGCCGCGAAGTAGTCGCGCGGGTGCGGCTCGAAGGTGAGCACGGTGCTGGGCAGGCCACGGTGCTGGGCCTCGCTGCGCAGCAGGGCGAGCATGGCCTGGTGTCCGCGGTGGACGCCGTCGAAATTGCCGATGGTCAGGGCGCAGGCGGGGGCCAGGGCGGCGTGGTGGACGCCTCGGAAGACTTGCATGACGGGGGATTATCCCCCGCGGCACGACTCCTGCGTTTAGGATCCGCCCATTGCCTCAAGAAGCCCCAAGAAGGAACGCACGAGATGAACAAAATGATGTCGATTCGCCCCGTCGCCCTGTGCCTGGCCCTGATCGGGGCCCTCGCCCAGACTCAAGCACACGCCCAGGCAGCCTCTCCCACCCTCCAGAAGATCTCGGCCGCCGGCTCGATCACCCTGGGACACCGCGAATCGTCCATCCCCTTCTCGTACTACGACGACAAGCAGCAGGTGGTGGGCTACTCCCAGGAGATGATGCTCAAGGCCGTCGAAGCCATCAAGGCCGAGCTCAAGAAGCCCAACCTGGCCGTCAAGCTGGTGCCCGTCACCTCCCAGAACCGCATCCCCCTGGTGCTCAACGGCACGGTGGACATCGAATGCGGCTCGACCACCAACAACACCGAGCGGGCCCGCCAGGTGGCGTTCTCCACCAACATCTTCGTGGTCGGCACCCGCCTGATGACCCGCAAGGGCGCCGGCATCAACGATTTCCCCGATCTCAAGGGCAAGAACGTGGCCGTGACGGCCGGCACCACCTCCGAGCGCCTGCTGCGCCGCTACAACACAGACAACAAGCTGGGCATGCGCATCATCTCGGCCAAGGACCACGGCGAATCCTTCCTGATGCTGGAAACCGGCCGCGCCGCCGCCTTCATGATGGACGACGCCCTGCTCTACGGCGAACGGGCCAAGTCCAAGCGCCCGGACGACTGGGTGGTGGTGGGCAAGCCGATGTCAGAAGAGGCCTATGGCTGCATGATGCGCAAGGGTGATGCGGCCTTCAAGAAGCTGGTCGATGGCGCCATCAGCAAGGCGATGACCTCGGGCGAGGCCGCCAAGATCTACGCCAAGTGGTTCCAGCAGCCCATTCCGCCCAAGGGCCTGAACCTGAACTGGCCCATGTCCGACGACGTGCAGGCGCTGTTCAAGGCCCCCAACGACAAGCCCTTCCAGTAACCCCCCAGCCAAGGCGCCCGCGCGATGGACTACCAATGGAACTGGGCCATCTTCTCGCAGGAGACGGCCATGGGCGACGGCAGCACCTACTGGGGCTGGATGCTGGCTGGCCTCAAGATGACGCTGACCATCTCGCTGAGCGCCTGGGTACTGGCCCTGGCGCTGGGCACGGTGGTGGGCGTGCTGCGCACCGTGCCCTCGCGTGGATTGCAGCGCGTGGCCACGGCCTACGTGGAAGTGCTGCGCAACATCCCGCTGCTGGTGCAGCTGTTCATCTGGTATTTCATCGTGCCCGAACTGTTGCCCACGGCCTGGGGCGACACGATCAAGCAATGGCCACCTGAATGGCAGCAACTGGGCGCCGCCATCATCTGCCTGGGCCTGTTCACCAGCGCCCGGGTGGCCGAGCAGGTGCGCGCCGGCATCCAGAGCCTGCCCGTGGGCCAGACTCGCGCGGCCCTGGCGCTGGGGCTGAGCCTGCCGCAGGCCTACCGGCTGGTGCTGCTGCCCATGGCCTTCCGGCTGGTGGTGCCGCCGCTCACCTCGGAGTTCCTCAACGTGTTCAAGAACTCCGCCGTGTGCTCGACCATCGGCCTGCTGGAGCTGGCCGCCCAGGGCCGCCAACTGGTGGACTACACCGCGCAGCCTTATGAGGCCTTCATCGCGGTGACCCTGATGTACCTGCTGATCAACGTCGTCGTCATGGGCCTGATGCACCTGCTCGAACGCAAGGTGAAGGTCCAGGGCTACCTGGGATAAGGGGCAGCCATGGCACACGATTTCGACTGGTCGTCCATTCCCAGCGCCCTGCCCTTCCTGGCGCAGGGCCTGCTGGTCACGCTGGAGATCACCCTCGTCGCCCTGGTGGTGGGCCTGGTGTGGGGCACGCTGTTGGCCCTGATGCGGCTCTCAGCCGTGGCGCCGCTGCGCTGGTTCGCCGCGGGCTACATCAACCTGTTCCGCGCCGTGCCCCTGGTGATGGTGCTGCTGTGGTTCTTCCTGGTGATCCCGCAGTTGCTCACCGCCCTGTTCAACCTGCCGCCGGGCACTGATGTGCGCATGACCTCGGCCCTGGTGGGCTTCGCGCTGTTCGAATCGGCCTACTACGCCGAGATCATCCGCGCCGGCATCCAGAGCGTGCCCAAGGGGCAACTGTCGGCCGCCACGGCCCTGGGCCTGAGCAAGGCCCAGGCGATGCGCCTGGTGATCCTGCCGCAGGCCCTGCGCAACATGGTGCCGCTGCTGCTGACCCAGGCCATCGTGCTGCTGCAGGACACCTCGCTGGTGTACGTGTCGGCCCTGGCCGACTTCTTCGGCACGGCCTACAAGGTCGGTGACCGCGACGGCCGGCTGGTGGAGTTGCTGCTCTTCGCCGGTGCCGTCTACTTCGTGCTGTGCTTCGCGCTCTCGCGCCTGGTGCAGCGCCTGCAGCGCAAGCTGACCGCCTGATCCTCTGATCCCAACCCAGAGCCATGATCCAGATCGACAACGTCTCCAAGCACTACGGCACCTTCCAGGTGCTGACCGACTGCAGCACCACCGTCACCAAGGGCGAGGTGGTCGTGGTCTGCGGCCCCTCGGGCTCGGGCAAATCCACCCTGATCAAGTGCGTCAATGGGCTGGAGCCCTTCCAGCAGGGCCGCATCCTGGTCGATGGCACCTCGGTGGGCGATCCGGCCACGCATCTGCCCCGGCTGCGCAGCCGTGTGGGCATGGTGTTCCAGCATTTCGAGCTGTTCCCGCATCTGAGCGTGATCGACAACCTCACCCTGGCCCAGCGGCATGTGCTGGGCCGCGACAAGGAAGCCGCCACGGCCAAGGCGATGGCCCTGCTCGACCGCGTAGGGCTGAGGGCGCATGCCGCCAAATCGCCCGGGCAACTTTCGGGCGGTCAACAGCAGCGCGTGGCCATCGCACGCGCGCTGTGCATGGACCCGATCGTGATGCTGTTCGACGAGCCGACCTCCGCGCTCGACCCCGAGATGGTCGGCGAGGTGCTGGATGTGATGAGCGAACTGGCCAAGGAAGGCATGACCATGATGTGCGTGACGCACGAGATGGGCTTCGCCCGCCGCGTGGCCGACCGCGTGGTGTTCATGGACGCCGGGCGCATCGTGGAAGACCGCCCCACGGCGGATTTCTTCGACAACCCACGCTCCGAGCGGGCGCAGCAGTTCCTCGCGCGCATCCTGCAGCACTGAGCCCAGCACACTTGGCCTGGCGCCAGGGCTGGTGGATTGCTCAAACGCCAGCGGGCCGGCTCTCTCGAACCGGCCCGCCGGAGTGATCACTATGGCAACTCAGCCTCGCCGTGATCAAGGCGCCTTCAAGTCAAGGCATCAGCGCTGTTGCTGCTGCGACTTGTTGGATTGCTGCCCACCAGGCTGCTGGTTGCTCTGGTTGCTGCCTTGCTGACCGCTCTGACGACCAGCCTGCTCCTGCTGACCAGACTGACGGTTCTGCTGCCCCGCATTGGGTTGCTGCTGCTGACCGGCATCCTGTTGCTGCTGGTTCTGCTTGCTCGGATTTTGGTTTTGGTTCTGTTGGGTCATGGTCTTTCTCCTGTTCGTTGAAAGCATCGGCGGGTTTGCCGATGCTTTCAACGGGCAATCGACGTTCCTGCCTCAGAACCCCTGCCGCTCCAGCACATCGTCCACCCGGAACTCTTTCTGCAGGGTGGACAGGTGCTCCCACACCTTGTGGGTGGCAGGCGGGATCTCGCGGTCGACAAACTGCGGCGGGCTGATCGCCTGCCAGTTCAGCACGGCCCGCCCGCAATGGGGGCAGTTGGGCAGTTTGCCGATGCGGAAAGCATGCCCGGTGCTGTCCGGATCGCAGGCGATCTCGCCATAGGTGCGCTGCAGCGCATGGGCACGGAACCAGTTGTCCTTGCCAAGCATGCGCTGGCTCTGGTTCAGCAGGGTGTCGACCTCGTCGAAGGTGGGGTCGTGCACGGCATCCAGGAAAGCCTCGTCCAGCGAGGTCTCACTGCGCAGCACGAACTGACCATGGACCCCATCGGGCATGACCGACACGGTCGAATCCTGCCCGCAATGGGCACAACTGACGCGCAGAAGTTGCAGCTTCATCATTTCGGACATGTCGAACAACCATGGTGAATGGCGTCCTGACACCTGCCCAGGACGAGCGGATGCGGCACGAACCTCGCGGAACTGCCCGCATGCGTTATTTGTAACGCGCTCCGGCCAAAAACGCCAGCCCCTGCCCGCCGTGCGACTTCAATGCCCCACCGACCGTGAAAAAAGGTTGATGACCAGCACGCCCGCGATGATCAACCCCATGCCGATCAGGGCGGCCGCGTCCAGGTGCTGCCCGAACCACAGCCAGCTGACCACCGAGATCAGCACGATGCCCACGCCCGACCAGATCGCATAGGCGATGCCCGTCGGCATGGTACGCAAGGTGAGCGACAGGAAGAAGAACGCGATCGCGTAGAACACCACCGTGAACACGCTGGGCCACAGGCGGGTGAAGTTCTCGGCACCCTTGAGCAATGACGTGGCGATGACTTCGGCCACGATGGCCATGAAAAGGTACAGGTAGGTGAGTGCCATGTCGCTGGTTCGAATATCCGTCCCTATACTAAGACATCGACCTGCTGGAGCCCCGGCCATGAGCGAAGCCAACCGTTTCACGACTGATGAATGGGAAACCCAGCTCGAGGGCATCGACCGGGAAATCGTGCGGCATGCCCTGGCGTGCCGGGTGCGCCTGCTGGCCCCGGGCGTGGTCGAACGCGTGCTGCAGGACGACACCATCGTGTGCGGACAGGACAACCCGGTGGCCTTCAAGACCTTGCGCGGGCTGCTGGTGATGCACTACCTGGAAACGCACCACATGGCCCAGGCGATGGGCCCTGAACAGGCCAAGGCCGCGGCAGACAGCGTACGCACACATCTGGGGCGTACCTTGGGCCCGCTGCTCGACAACCTGCTGCCTGACGCCAGCCAACGCTGACCCCTTGTCGGCCGGCGCCGACAGCCACGTTCCGCCCCGCCCATACGGCACACCGATTGCCGTATTGGGGTATGAACCTCACTGTCCTGACCATCAACCTGCACAAAGGCTTCGGCGCCTTCAACCGGCGCTTCGTGCTGCCTGAACTGCGCGAGGCGGTGCGCAGCGTCTCGGCCGATGTGGTGTTCCTGCAGGAGGTGATGGGCGAGCATGAACTGCATGCCGCCCACGTGCCCAACTGGCCCCAGACGCCGCACTACGAATTCCTGGCCGATACGCTGTGGAGTGACTACGCCTATGGCCGCAACGCCGTCTACCCGCAGGGGCACCACGGCAACGCGCTGCTGTCCAAGTTCATCATCGCCCAGCACCACAACCATGACGTGTCTACCAGCGGCCCCGAGGAGAAGCGCGGCCTGCTGCATTGCGTGCTGAGCCTGCCGGGTGGGCGGGCCATGCACGCCATCTGCGTGCACCTGGGCCTGCGCGCCTCTCAAAGGCGCCAGCAGGTCGACGGACTGTGCCGGCTGGTCAACGGCCTGTCGCCCCAGGAGCCCGTGGTGGTGGCGGGCGACTTCAACGACTGGGAACAGAAGGCCCATGAACAACTGGGCCGCTGCGCCGGCCTGCGCGAGGTGTTCGTGCACGCCCAGGGCCGCGCTGCCCGCACCTTCCCGGCCCGCTGGCCGCTGCTGCGGCTGGACCGCATCTATGTGCGCGGCGCCCGCATCCACCAGCCGATGACGCTGCCGCGTCGGCCCTGGTCCCATCTGTCTGATCACGCCCCTTTGGCTGCGGAGGTATCGCTGTGAATCCACCACCCTTCTCCCCCACCGCCCCTATGCAACGCCCCGCCGACTGGACGCGCGGCAACGACCTGCAACTGCTGGAAAACGGCGAGGAATTCTTCCCCGCCGTGTTCGAGGCCATCGAAGGCGCACAGCATGAAGTGCTGATCGAAACCTTCATCCTGTTCGAGGACAAGGTGGGCCTGGCCCTGCACGAGGTGCTGCTGCGCGCAGCCAAGCGCGGCGTGCGCATCGACGTCACGGTGGATGGCTTCGGCTCACCGTCGCTGTCAACGCAGTTTGTCGAGCCGCTGATCGAGGCAGGCGTGCGGCTGCACGTGTTCGACCCCGCACCCAAGATCTCCCGCCGCCTCAAGCTGTTCCGGCGGCTGCACCGCAAGATCGTGGTGGTCGATGGACAAGTGGGCTTCATTGGCGGCATCAACTACTCTGCCGACCACCTGGCCGACTTCGGCCCCGAGGCCAAGCAGGATTACGCCGTGCGGGCACGCGGCCCCATCGTGGAGCAGTTGCGGCTGGAGGCCCAGCGCACGGTGGCCAGCGCCGTCGGCCAGCGCTGGCCGCACCAGCCCCTGCCGGCCCTGGCCCCCAAAGCCTGCCCGCCGCAAGGCGAGGCCCAGGCCCGCCTGGTGACCCGAGACAACCACAAGCACCGCGACGACATCGAGCGCCAGTACCGCCTGGCCCTGCAGGCGGCCAAGCACGAGGTGATCATCGCCAACGCCTACTTCTTTCCCGGCTACCGCCTGCTCAAGAGCCTGCAGCGCGCGGCGCAGCGGGGCGTGCGTGTGCACCTGATCCTGCAGGGGCAGCCCGACATCGCCGCAGCCACCTGGGCAGCCCGCATGGTCTATGACCGCCTGATCGAAGCCGGCGTGCGCATCCACGAATACTGCGACCGCCCGATGCACGGCAAGGTGGCACTCGTCGATGACGACTGGGCCACCATCGGCTCGAGCAACCTCGATCCCTTGAGCCTGTCGCTGAACCTGGAGGCCAACCTGGTCATCCGCGACACGGCCTTCAACGCCAGCCTGCGCGACAAGCTGATGCGCCTGATCCAGGAGAGCTGTGTGCACGTGCGCATGGAACACACCGTGGCCCGCCGATGGTGGTGGCGCCTGGGTGTGGGTGCGCTGGTCTACCACGTGGTGCGCCACTTCCCGCAATGGATGGCGCAGCTGCCTGATCACCGCCCCAAGGTGCTGCCCATGGCCGAGACTTCGGTGGTGGCCAGTGCACCGGCCGATGAGACGGCCAAGGCCTGGTCCTGGCGGCGGCTGAGTCCCAGCCGCCTGATGCCTCGCGGGGCCTCCCAATGATGGCCCGCCCACTGCCCCTGGCCCTGCGCAGCCCTTCGCCGCGCGCGCAACAGCACTCCCAGCACAAAGCCCGGGCCGATGAGCCGGGGGCCGAAGAAGGCAGCCAAACCGCCGCCTCCCCCACCAAGCCCTGGACCCGCTGGCTGGGCGTCGTCTTCGCGCTGGCCGTGGTGGGCATGCTGGCCTGGGCGGCCCGCCGGGTGGACTGGCAGGCCGTGCTGCAGGCTCTGAAGTCGATGCCGGTGGATGTGATGGCCATGGCCGCCGGTGTGTCGCTGCTGAGCTACCTGCTCTACAGCGCCTATGACCTGATCGGCCGCGCCTGGATCGGACACAAGCTGGCCTGGTGGCGTGTGCTGTCGGTCACGGCGGTGAGCTATGCCTTCAACCTCAACCTGGGCATGCTGGTCGGCGGCCTGGGCATCCGCTATCGGCTCTATTCGCGCCTGGGTTTGCGCGGCGGCCAGATCGGCCGCATCCTGAGCATGAGCGTGGCCACCAACTGGCTGGGCTATGGCCTGCTGGCAGGGGGCGTGTTCCTGTTCCGCCAGATCAGCCCGCCGGCCGACTGGCATGTGAGTGGCACCGTGCTGCAGGCGGTGGGTGCGGCGCTGTGGCTGGTGGTGGCTGGCTACCTGGCCCTGTGCGGCTGGTCCAGCCGGCGCAGCTTCACCGTCAGGGGGCATGAGGTTCACTTGCCCGGCCTGCGCATGGCCCTGGTCCAGCTGGCCTTGTCCAGCCTGAACTGGCTGGCCATCGCCACGATGCTGTACCTGCTGCTGCAAGGCAAAGTGCCTTTCGGGCTGGTCCTGGGCACCTCGCTGGTGGCCGCGGTGGCCGGCGTGCTGGCCCGCTTGCCCGCCGGCCTGGGTGTGGTCGAGGCCGTGTTCGTGACTGTGCTGGCCTCGCGCCTGCCGGAGGCCACGGTGCTGGCCGCCGTGCTGGTGTACCGGGCCCTGTACTACCTGCTGCCGCTGCTGCTGGCCACGGGCGGTTATCTGTTGATCGAGGCACGTGCGCCACGCGCGCAGACCGGCGCCGCGCAGCCACGCGCCGACTGAGCAATCCATCACGCCATCGGCCTGTTTGACAGCCTTTACCGGCCATGCGTCCCGTTGCAACGGGGCCATCGCTACATCTTGATGCGGGCCAGCCGATACTCCGAGGGTGCACACCCATCGCCCAACGGACCATGCCCCTTTAGCCCCCCCCGACCGACTGATACCTTCGGACGGGGGTGATTCGCTGTTCATGCAAGGCTCGGGCGAGCCTTCAGACCCCTTCAAGGCCCAGTTGGACCAGGCCCTCAAGCAGGGCTATCCATGGCTGCGTTTTTCACCCTCGCTTGAGGCTGCCTACCAGCGCGACAAGGCCCCCGAGCGCCGCCGCACGCTGGAGCGTGGCGGCCTGTGGCTGGTGGTGATGTTCAACCTGCTGCTGGTCACCGACTGGATGATGGTGCCCGACCAGATGGGCCTGGCCATCGGGCTGCGGGTGTTCTTCTTCACCGGCATCAACATCGTCGGCCTGCTGCTCAGCGATTACTTCACGCCCCGCTGGCGTGAGTGGTCCGTGGTGGGCATGAGCGTGCTGGCCGCCAGCATCAACGTCGTGCTGTGCCTCAACAGCACCGACCACCTGGCACCGCCCTACCTGATGGCCCTGGTCATGGTGCTGCTCTTCAACGGCAGCATCGTCCGCACCCCCTTCTGGAAGGCGCTGCTGATCGATGCCCTGGTGATCGGCATGTTCTTCGGCTCCTTGTTCCTGCTGGAGGCGCCGCAGTGGAACGTGATGCTCGCGCTGTCGCTGATCCTGGTGTCCACCGCCTTCTTCACGCTGTACAGCAGCTACGTGCTTGAGCATGAGGACCGCACCAACTGGCTCATGCAGGGGCAGGAGCACCAACTGGTGCAGGCGCTCAACCGCGCCAACCACCAGCTTGAACGCCTGTCGCGCTCCGACGCGCTGACGGGCCTGGCCAACCGCCGCCACTTCGACGAGTTCCTGGCCCAGCTGTGGCAGCGAGCCCGCCAGAGCGGGCGCGCCATCGCCCTGTTGATGATGGATGTGGACCACTTCAAGGCCTACAACGACCACTATGGCCACCCGCAAGGCGATACCTGCCTGAGGCAGCTTGGCGCCGTGCTGCGCCGACAGTTACGCCGCCCCGGTGACCTGGTGGCCCGCTTCGGCGGCGAGGAGTTCGTGGCCGTGCTGCACGATGCCCCGCTGCCTGAGGCCATGGCCGCTGCAGAGCGGGTGCGCCTGGGCGTGCAGGAACTGGCCTTGCCCCACGAGGGGGCTGTGGGCAGCCGCCAGGTCACGCTCAGCGTGGGCGTGAGCTCATGCGCGCCGCAACAGGTGGCGTCACCCGAAGCCTTGATCGCCGCGGCCGATTCGGCGCTCTACCAGGCCAAATCGCAAGGCCGCAACCGAGTGGTGGCCACCGAGCCCGAAGCCCCGCTGGAGGCCATGCCATGAGCGCCGTCCCGATGGATCAAGGCCTGGGCGCAGGCACACCACCACCCGCCCACCATCCGAGCGCCTCACCGGAGCACCCGGATGCCGCGCTCGCCGCCCAGCTCCTGGCCCGGGGATTTCCGTGGATGCGCTTCCCGGCCAGGATGGAGCGTGCCTTCCAGCAGCATGGCGCGGCGCAGCGCCTTCGGCACCTGCTGGTCAGCGGCGCCCTCTCGCTGCTGGTTTTCAATGGCTTTCTGGTGGCAGACTGGCTGGTCGCCCCCGATGTGCTGCAGGAGGCCGTGAAGGTACGCCTGGGCCTGTTCACACCGCTTTTCCTGCTGGTGCTGGGCTTTGCCGCTTTGTGCTTCCAGTGGGTGATCCGGCAACTGCCCATGTGGTTCATCGAAGGTATTGTGCTGATGAGCAGCCTGTGCGCTGCGGCGGCCGTGGCCTACATCCTGTCGATCACGCAGAGCGATGGGCGGGTCTTCTACCACGCAGGCTTCCTGGTGGTGCTGGCCTACAGCAATGTGGTGCAGCGCCAGCGCTTCTGGTATGCGATGGCGTCATCAGCGGCCGTGATGGCCATGCACCTGTGGTGCGCCCATTACATCGCCGCACCGGAGCCCCGCCTGCTGCCCCCCTTGATGACGGTGCTGCTGGCCACGGCCTTCTTCACCCTGGTCGCCAACTACGCGCTGGAGCGTGATGAGCGGCGGCAGTTCCTGCTGTCGCTGCGCCGTCGCCATCTGCTGCAGGAGCTCGACGGGGTGCATGCGCAGCTGCAGCGCATCTCACGGGTGGATGGGCTCACGGGCGTCTTCAACCGCCACCATGCCCAGGAAACACTGGAACACGCCTGGCGGCGCGCCGCCCACGATGGCAGCACCATGGCCGTGATCCTGGTGGATGTGGACCACTTCAAGAAGTACAACGATCATCATGGGCACCAGGCCGGTGATTTGTGCCTGCAGCAGGTGGCCCAGGCGTTGAGCCAGAGCCTGCGTCGACCGACCGATCTGGTGGCCCGCTACGGCGGCGAAGAGTTCATTGCGCTGCTGCCCCAGGCCGATGCGGCGCAGGCCACCCAGGCCGCCGAGCGCATGCGCCAGGCCGTTGAACAACTGGGCCTGGCCCATGGCGCGTCAGACACCGCCCCGGTGGTGACCGTCAGCGTGGGCGTGGCCATGTCGAAGGCCACACCCACACGTGACAGCGCGGCCCTCGTCGAGGCCGCGGATCAGGCGCTGTACCACGCCAAGCACCGCGGTCGCAACCGCGTGGCCACACAGCACTTGGGCTGAGTCACTACAGCACCTGGGCTGAGCCACGGCGCAGGCCGGGCTCAGCCAGGTGCTTTCAACAACGCTCAGAACAACCCTTCGAGGGACCAGGCCAGGCAGCGGTGCTCCGCCTGGAAGGCGCCGATCCCCAGCGTGCTCACCCCGGTGGCTTGCAGCCGCTGGACAGGCGATGTCAGCCCGTTGAAGGCCGGCCAGGGCGTGGTGGGCAGCGGG
Source organism: Aquabacterium sp. (assembly GCF_049274795.1). Classification (GTDB taxonomy): domain Bacteria; phylum Pseudomonadota; class Gammaproteobacteria; order Burkholderiales; family Burkholderiaceae_C; genus Aquabacterium. The sequence continues at coordinate 82,370 of NZ_JBASTH010000038.1, read as the reverse complement.
GCCGGGCCCACCGTGTGGTTGGGGTTGCCCGTCGTGATGAAGGCCTTCCAGTAGCGCAGCATCTGATCACCCAAGGCCTGTTGCTGGGCATTGAGCGGATCCTGCGGGATGCCCGCCACCGTCGACTGGAACACGTACTGCAGGTCACCCCCATGGAACGCCAGCCAGTCGATGAAGGGATCGGGCGCGAACTGCGGCGCGGTGCGATCGGCGAACTCGAAGGCGTAGGTCGGCGTCACGCGCGACAGGGAACGCGCCATGCGGTGTGCCACGCAGCTGAACACCTTGTCGGTGATCAGCGATGAGGCCGCCACATCCACGCTGCCCAGATTGGCCGCGCTGTACAGGCTGGTGTAGACCGGCGCGGCACTGCCCAGCAGGTAGCCCGCGACGCTGTCGTAGTCGGCCTGCGTCATCACACGGCCATAGCCCAGGTGGAACAGCGGCAGGATGAAGCCACGGCCTTCATCGCGGTTGGCGCCCACCATCACGGGTACACGGTTGACGCGGCCCAGCGCCATGGCCTTGAGCGGGGCCATCGGCAGGGTGACGCCATCTTCCGTGGCCGACCAGATGTCGAACTTGGTGACCGAGTCCTCATAGACCGGTGACACGGCCAGGATGTCCTCCACCGACTTGCTGCGCAGGCAGGCCATCTGCCCGCTGCCGGCGGCGCAACCCAGGCGATCACCCAGCGCATCGCCATAGGCGCGTGCTGTGGCCAAAGGCTTGGAGGCGATCCCGCATGAGGCGCTCTGCATGATGACGCGCTCGAACAGGCCATGCGCCTTGGGCGAGGCCAGCGCCAGGCAACCCGCCGTGCCGCCGGACGACTGACCCGCCATGGTCACCTTGCCCGCATCGCCACCGAAGGCCTCGATGTTGCGCTTGACCCAACGCAGCGCCAGCCACTGGTCCTGCAGGCCGAAGTTCACGCCCGGACCTTCCCCGCCCATGCCGGAGGTGGTCAGGAAGCCGAACGCCCCGAGGCGGTAGTTGATGGTGACGACGATGGCATCGGTCTTGAGGGCCATGATGCTGCCGTCGTACTGGCTGCCCGTGCCCACCTGGAAGGCCCCGCCGTGCACCCACACGATCACCGGGCGCTTGCCATGGGCAGGCGCCGGCGGTGCGTACACGTTCAGGCTGAGGCAGTCTTCATCCACCGAGGCCTGCGCGAACAGGCCGGGGTACTGCGGGCAGGCCGAACCGAACTGCGTGGCACTGCGGGTGCCCACCCAGGCCGGTGCTGGCTGCGGCGCCTTCCATCTCAAGGGCCCCACGGGCGCCTGCCCATAGGGGATGCCCAGGAACTGCCGCACTCCGGACACCGACTGGCCCGCCAGCCAGCCTTGATCAACCTGGACCGTGGTCTGCGCCCGAACCGCTTGCGCGGTTCCGAGCCACAGGGCGCTGACCGAAACGAGAGCCCCCAACAAGGGCTTGACGACACGAGAACTGACTCTGTTCAAGATGGACTCCTTGTGATCTGTTTGTGACGTGTGAAACCACGCCAAACGGATCATCGACAAGGCCCCACCAGGCTTGATGTCTCCCTACAAATCGTTTCGCCGCACCACCGTGAAATAAGTCACGGTTTAGCTTGTAACTTGCAATTTATGCCATGTTTGCCGATTCACATCTCGGGAAATCAGGGCAGCACGATGGCGGGGTCTTCCACCCAGCGCCATTGGCCGGGCGCCAGGTCTTCGGGCAGCACCAGCCGGCCGATGCTGCTGCGGTGCAGGGCTTCCACGCGGTTGCTCACGGCGGCCACCATGCGCTTGACCTGGTGGTATTTGCCCTGCAGCAGGGTCAGGCGCAGGTGCGTCTCGCCGATGGCGTCGACGCGCTCGGCGGCATCGGCCTTCACGGGCAGCGGGTCGTCGTCCAGCACGACACCGGCCAGCAACTGCTGCAGCTGCTTGTCGCTCACCGGGTGCTTGCACGTCACCTCGTACACCTTGGGCACGTGGTGCTTGGGCGAGGTCAGCTTGTGCAGCAGCGGGCCGTCGTCCGTCATCAGGAGCAGGCCAGTGGTGTCCTGGTCCAGGCGGCCCACCGGTTGCAGGCCCCGGCGGCGCAGGGCCACGGGCAACAGGTTGTGCACGCCGGGCCAGGCGCCGGGCTTGAGCGAGCACTCATAGCCGGCCGGCTTGTGCAGCATCACCAGCGCCTTGACATGCGTCACCCAGGGCTGACCTTCGATCTCCAGCGAGAGGCGGTCTTCCATGAACGGTGCATCGGGGTCATCCACCACGGTGCCATCCACCTTGACCAGGCCATTGAGGATGAGGCCGTCGCACTCGCGGCGGGCACCGAAGCCCTGGGCGAAGAGGATCTGGCTGAGCGGCGCGTGGCCGGCGGGCAATCTGGAACGGGGCGGCATGGCGGGGCCTGAGGCTTTCTGGCAAAAACGCCATTGTGCTGCGATGATGGCCCCCCCACGACAGCGCGGAGCCGCACGTTGAAAGTTCACCACCTCAATTGCGGCTCCATGTGCCCCCTGGGGCGCCGCCTGATCAACGGTGAAGGCGGCTGGCTGGCGCCAGGCCACATGTGCTGTCACTGCCTGCTCATCGAGGGGCGCAACAGCCTGATCCTGGTGGACACCGGCCTGGGCACGGCCGATGTGGCAAACCCCTCACGGCTGGGCGCCGCCTTCAACGCCGTGGTGCGGCCCCGTTTGCTGATGGACGAAACCGCGCTGCACCAGATCCGCGCGCTGGGGCTGGATCCGAACGACGTGCAGCACATTGTGCCCACCCACCTGGACCTGGATCACGCGGGGGGCCTGGGCGATTTCCCACAGGCGCAGGTACACGTGCATGCGCCCGAGTTGAAGGCTGCGCTGGAGCGCCCCACCCTGCACGAGAAAAGCCGCTACATCCCGGCGCAATGGGCGCACGGGCCGCAGTGGGCATCGCACAGCGTGCAGGGTGAAAAGTGGCTGGGCTTCGACGCCGTGCGCGCCCTGCCGGACACCGATGAAGAAGTGCTGCTGGTACCGCTGGCTGGCCATACGCGCGGCCATGTCGGGGTGGCGGTGCGCACCGGCAGTGGCTGGCTGCTGCACTGCGGAGATGCGTATTTCTTCCGCGGTGAGCTGGAGGCTGATCCGCACTGCCCTGTCGGCCTGCGCATCTTCCAGTCACTGGTGCAGATGAACGGCCCGCAGCGCCTGGACAACCAGCGCCGGCTGCGTGAGCTCAAACGTGACCACGGGCGCGAGGTAACGCTGTTCTGCGCGCACGACCCGGTGGAATTGCAGGCGCTGGAGCAGCCTTTCAGCACCGCGATGGCGGCGGCCTGAACCCGGGCGCCTGGCGCGTGCTTATGGCCGCGCTACATGCCTGGATCAGCCGGATCCAGGCCGGCGTCTGCGCTGGTCACATGGACATCAGTGCAGACGAGACAGCATCAGGCGAACACGCCCGCGCTGTCCTGCATGCGGTCGGACACCTCGCCCAGGTGGTGCAGCGTATCGCCCAGGCTCAGCTCCATCACCGTCAGGCGCTTGAAGAAGTGGCCGGCGGCGTACTCTTCCGTCACGCCGATGCCACCATGCAGTTGCACGGCCTGCTGCGCCACGTAGCGCATCGACTGGCCCAGTTGCACCTTGGCCTGCGACAGCGCGCGGCGGCGCTCGGCGGCCGGGGCCGTGAGCTTGAGCGTGGCGTAGTAGCTCATCGAGCGGGCCAGCTCCAGCTGCATCTTCATGTCGGCCACGCGGTGGCGCAGGGCCTGGAAGCTGCCGATCAGCACGTTGAACTGCTTGCGGGTGTTGAGGTATTCCACCGTCAGCGCCAGCAGGCTTTCCATCGCGCCCACACCCTCAGCGCACAGCGCGGCGATGCCGATGTCGACCATGTGCTCCAGCGGCGCGAAGCCGTCCTTGGCGATCAATGCGGCGGGGGCATTGTCGAAGGTCAGCTCGGCCGCGCGTGAGCCATCGAGCAGCGCGTGGGTCTGGGCCTTGAGGCCAGCAGCACCGCGCTCCACCAGGAACAGGGCGATGCCTTCTGACGCATCGACGGCACCACTCACACGGGCCGGCACCACGTAGGCTTCAGCCACGCCGTCGTCACCGCCGATGGCGACCAGGTTCTTGACACCACTCACGCGCCAGGCACCGTCAGCACCTTGCTGTGCGGTCGCGCTGACATGGTTCAGGCGGTAGCGCGCAGCGCGCTCCTGCAATGCGGGAATGATGCGTGCCGTGCCTTCGGCCACGCGGGGCAGCCAGGCAGCTTGCAGCTCAGCAGGTCCGTGATCGCGCAGCACGCCAGCGCCCATCAGCGCGGCACCAGCATACGGAGAGATCACCAGGCCACGGCCCAGCTCTTCCATCACGACCATCGCCTCCACGGGGCCCATGTCCATGCCGCCGTGCTCGCCGGTCACGGCCAGGCCCAGCAGGCCCAGCTCGGCCAGCGATTGCCATGCGGAGCCTGAATCGGCACCGGCATGCCCACCGGCCTTGACCAGCGCGCGGCGGTGCTCGATGTCGTAGTCCTTGTCCACCCAGCGGCGCACCACGTCGCGCAGCTGCTCCTGATCAGAAGTGAAATCGAAATCCATGGTGTCTTGCCTTTCAGCCCAGCAGGGTCTGCGCCACGATGTTGCGCTGCACTTCGTTGGAGCCGCCGTAGATGGTGGTCTTGCGGTAGTTCAGGTAGGTGGCCGCCAGTGGGGCCGAGGTGATGTTGCCGCCCGGGAAACCGCCGGCGAACTGGTCGCCCTGCCAACCGGCTTCCATCGCCTCCTGCAGGAACACCTGCGAGGCGGGGCCGGCGGCCAGCATCATCAGCTCGCTGTAGCGCTGCTGTATCTCGCTGCCGCGCACCTTCAGCAGGCCGGCCACGTCCAGCGCCTTCTTGCCGCCGTGCTCCGCGCTGAGCACGCGCAGCACCATCATCTCCAGCGCGATCACGTCGACTTCGAGCAGTGCGATCTGGTCACGGAAGCGGGCGTCGTCATAGACACCTTCGGCACGGGCGATGCGCTTGACGCGCTCCAGCTCGCGCTTGGCGCGGTTCACATCGGCGATGTTGGTGCGCTCATGGGCCAGCAGGTACTTGGCGTAGGTCCAGCCCTGGTTCTCCTGGCCGACCAGGTTCTCGGCCGGCACTTCGACGTTGTCAAAGAACACCTCGTTGACCTCGTGCTCGCCGTCCATCGTGATGATGGGGCGCACGGTCACGCCGGGCGAGGTCATGTCGATCAGCAGGAAGGAGATGCCGGCCTGCGGCTTGACTTCACTGTTGGTGCGCACCAGGCAGAAGATCCAGTCGCCGTACTGGCCCAGCGTGGTCCAGGTCTTCTGGCCGTTGACGATGTACTTGTTGCCCTGGCGTTCGGCACGGGTCTTCACGGAGGCCAAGTCAGAGCCCGATCCCGGCTCGCTGTAGCCCTGGCTCCACCACACCTCGCCGCTCATGATGCCGGGCAGGAAGCGCTCGTGCTGCTCGGGCGAGCCGAAGGCCATGATCACGGGGGCCACCATCACCGGGCCGAAGGGCACGATGCGCGGGCTGCCGGCCATGGCGCATTCTTCTTCGAAGATGTGGCGCTGGATGGCGTCCCAGCCCGGGCCACCGAACTCCTTGGGCCAGCCGTAGCCGTGCAGGCCCTTGGCGCCCAGGATCTTGGCCCAGCGCTGCATGTCGTCCTTGCTCAGGCGCAGGGCGTTGTGCACCTTGTGCGAGATGTCGGCTGGCAGGTTGGCGCGCACCCAGGTGCGCATCTCCTGGCGGAAGGCCTCTTGTTCGGGGGTGAATTGCAGATCCATCGGGTGGTCCTGTCTCTGTGTGAACGTGAGCGGGGGCGGAAGCAGGCGCAACTCAGGCGCTGAAGGCCTGGATGCCGGTCTGGGCACGGCCCAGGATCAGCGCATGCACATCATGCGTGCCTTCGTAGGTGTTGACCACCTCCAGGTTCACGACATGGCGGATCACGCCATATTCATCGCTGATGCCGTTGCCGCCGTGCATGTCGCGCGCCACGCGGGCGATGTCCAGGGCCTTGCCGCAGTTGTTGCGCTTCATCAGCGAGGTGATCTCGGGGGCAGCGATACCCTGGTCCTTCATCTGGCCCAGGCGCAACACGCCTTGCAGGCCCAGCGAGATCTCGGTCTGCATGTCGGCCAGCTTTTTCTGGATCAGCTGGTTGGCGGCCAACTGGCGGCCGAACTGCTTGCGGTCCAGCGTGTACTGGCGCGCCGCGTGCCAGCAGAACTCGGCCGCGCCCATGGCACCCCAGGCAATGCCGTAGCGTGCGCTGTTCAGGCACGTGAAGGGGCCCTTCAGGCCTTCGACCTGCAGCTCGTTTTCGGCCGGCACGAACACCTTGTCCATCACGATTTCGCCCGTGATCGAGGTACGCAAGCCCACCTTGCCGTGGATGGCCGGGGCGCTCAGGCCCTTCCAGCCCTTTTCCAGGATGAAGCCGCGGATCTTGCCTTCATCATTCTTGGCCCAGACCACGAACACGTCGGCGATGGGCGAGTTGGTGATCCACATCTTGGCGCCGGTCAGCTCGTAACCACCAGCCACGCTGCGTGCGCGGGTGATCATGCCGCCGGGGTCGGAGCCGTGGTCGGGCTCGGTCAGGCCGAAGCAGCCGATCCACTCGCCACTGGCCAGCTTGGGCAGGTACTTCTGCTTCTGCGCCTCGGTGCCGAACTCGTTGATGGGCACCATCACCAGCGACGACTGCACGCTCATCATCGAGCGGTAGCCCGAATCCACGCGCTCCACCTCGCGGGCCACCAGGCCATAGCACACGTAGTTCAGCTCGGCACCGCCGTACTGGGCGGGGATGGTGGCGCCCAGCAGGCCCAACTCGCCCATCTCACGGAAGATGGCGACATCGGTTTGTTCGTTGCGGAAGGAGTCACGCACGCGCGGCAACAGGCAGCCTTGCGAGTAGTCGAATGCGGCCTGCTGCACTTGGCGCTCTTCAGAGGTGAGCTGCTCGGAGAGCATGAAGGGGTCGTCCCAGTGGAAGGCGGCTTTGGCGGACGAGCTCATGGTGTGTGTCTTTCTCAGGGAATCTTGAAGATGCGGGCGGATACAGCAATGGCAGTGCGGGATGGCGCTCAGACGCGCTCGATCACCAGCGCCAGCCCTTGGCCCACGCCGATGCACAGGCTGACCACGGCGTAGCGGCCCTGGCGACGCTGCAGTTCCCGCGCCACGGTCAGGGCAAGCCGCGCGCCCGAGGCGCCCAGCGGGTGGCCCACGGCGATGGCACCGCCGTTGGGGTTGACACGCGGATCGTCGAAGGCCACGCCCAGCTGTTTCAGGCAACCCAGCACCTGGCTGGCGAAGGCTTCGTTGATCTCGATGATGTCCATGTCGGCCAGCGTGAGGCCAGCGCGGGCCACGGCCTTCTGGATCGCCTCGACCGGGCCCAGGCCCATCACGCGCGGGGCCACGCCCGCAGCAGCGGCCGACACCAGGCGCGCCAGCGGCTTGGCACCGACCGATTCGCCGATCTCGCGGCTGCCGATCAGCACCGCGGCGGCGCCATCGTTGATGCCCGAGGCATTGCCGGCGGTGACCACGCCGCCCTCGAACAGCGGGCGCAGCTTGGCCAGCGTTTCCAGCGTCGATTCAGCGCGCGGGTGCTCGTCGGTGTCCACGTGCAGCGGCGGCGTCTTGCGGCCGGTGGGCACGTCGATGGCGTGGATCTCGCCCTTGAAGAAACCCTCAGCCTGGGCCTTGGCGAACTTGGCCTGCGAGGCCGCAGCAAAGGTGTCGGCCTCGACACGGGTTATGCCCAGGTCGTGCGCCACGTTGTCGCCCGTTTCGGGCATGGAGTGGTTGCCGTACTCGGCGGTGACGCGCGGATTGGGGAAGCGCGAACCGATGGTGGTGTCGTAGACCTTGATGTCACGGCTGAAGGCCGATTCGGCCTTGGCCATCACAAAGGGTGCGCGGCTCATGCTCTCGACGCCGCCCGCCAGGTACAGGCTGCCTTCGCCGCAGGTGATGGCGCGGGCCGCGTCGATCACGGCGGCCAGGCCGCTGGCGCACAGGCGGTTGACCGTCTGGCCGGGCACGCTCACAGGCAGGCCGGCGGCCAGGGCGGCGTTGCGGGCCACGTTGCGGGCGTCCTCGCCGGCCTGGTTGGTACAGCCCAGGATCACGTCCTCGATCTGCTCGGCCTTCCAGGGAGAACGGGCCACCAGGGCCTTGATCACCTCGGCGACCAGGTCGTCAGAACGAACCGGGGCCAGCGCGCCTGCGTGGCGCCCGAAGGGGGTGCGCAGACCGTCATAGAGAAACGCATTCAGCATACAAAGTCCTCATCGCGTGCAGAAACAATTAAGAATCGGCATCAAGTTCTGCATTGCAGAACATCGAAAGACTTCAACGCCCACGGACGCCCATTCATCGCGGCGGATGATAGCAGCATCAGAACATCGGATCACCTAGCGGTTCTACGCATCCTTTTTCAGGCCACACAGCATCATTAGGCAGAACAATGTTCTGAAATGCAGAACATCAAACCCATCAATAGCGTTTGGTCAAGGTGAGCTGATCGTTTTCACGCTTCATCTGAAAACGGCCCAGGAAGCTGTTGCCCAGCAGCACATAGGGCATGGCGCCTTCGGAAACGGAGCCCTCCACGTTATGGAGTTCAACATCGCCAATGCGCACGCTGTTGAGTTTGATCCGGTAGGCGCGGATGACGCCGTTGGCCGTGCTGGTGTAGCCCGGCTGGCCATCCTCGTACTTCAGGCCGATGCGCTTGGCTTCGGCCACGCTCATGGCCACCAGCGTGGCGCCCGTGTCGACCACGAAGTTCACCGAACGCCCGTTGATGGAACCCAGCGAGTGGAAATGCCCGCCGCGGCCTGCCGTCAGCACGATCTGGCTGCCACCACCACCACCACCACCACCACCGCCACCGCCCGAACCGCCGACGCTCACGGGCCCTTCGCCCAAGTGGACCGTCTGGCGTTTGCCGCCGATGTCCACCACGGCCTGCTCGGACGAGACTGACAGCACCTTGACGCCCTGGTGGCTGTCACCCGCCGCCATGGCCTTGGGCTGCCCGCCATTGATGACCAGCAAGGCCCGGCTGCCCATGCCGCCGGTCATGGCCACGCTCTGGGCCTGCGCTACGGCAGATGCCAGCCCCAGCAGGCCTGCCAGGCCCCACCCGACCGCGCGTGCGGCGGTGGCCGCAGCAAGGGTGGATGGCTGGCGTGAACGCGTAACGGCCTCGGTCATGGTCGTGATGCTCCCCTGGGTCTGTCGTTGTGCTGTCTGGTCTCGGTGATGCCGGGATCATGCCCGGCCCAGCCCGGTCAATCGCGGAAATTGTCGAAACTCAGCGGCACATCGTCAATTTCCTTGCGCAGCAGCGCCATGGCCGCCTGCAGGTCGTCGCGTTTGTTGCCCTGGATGCGCACTTCCTCACCCTGGATGCTGGCGTTGACCTTCATCTTGCTGTCCTTGATGACCTTGACGATCTTCTTGGCCAGTTCGCTCTCGATGCCGGCCTTGACCTTGAGCACCTGCTTGACCTTGTCGCCACCGATCTTCTCGACCTTGCCGATGTCCATGAAACGGATGTCGACCTTCTGCTTGGTCAGCTTGTTGAAGAGTACGTCGCGGACCTGGTCGATCTGAAAATCGCTGTCGCCAAGGACGACGACTTCCTTGTCTTTCTTCTTGAATTCAACGGCGGCACTGGTGCCCTTGAAGTCGAATCGGGTGCCGATTTCCTTGGCGGTGGTGTCCACGGCATTGCCGACGGATTCGAGGTTCGGGTCGAGCTTGGTGTCGAAACTGGGCATGGTTGTTCTCCTTTGTCTGCGAAAATTCTGCCATGCACACGCCCGTGGCCGTGGAACACGGCGCCAATCTCAAGCAGTACAACACTTTTGGCTTGCCTTCGGCGGCCCAGGCGCTGGTGCGCATCACCAGCGAATCCGACGTGCGCCGCGTGGTCGATGACCCCGCCCTGGGCCGCGCGCCCAAGTTCATCCTGGGCGGCGGCAGCAACCTGGTGCTCACACAGGATGTGCAGGCCTGCGTGCTCAAGGTGGAGGTGATGGGCCGGCGCCTGCTGGAAACGCGTGACGACGCCTGGATCATCGAGGCGGGCGCGGGCGAATCCTGGCATGGCACGGTGGAATGGGCGCTGGACAACGGCCTGCCTGGCCTGGAAAACATGGCGCTGATCCCCGGCACCGTGGGCGCGGCGCCCGTGCAGAACATCGGCGCCTACGGCATCGAGTTGAAAGACCGCCTCGAATCGCTGGACGCCGTCGACCTGATCACGGGCCGAACGGTGACACTGCATGGCGATCAGTGCGCCTTCGGCTACCGCGACAGCATCTTCAAGCAGCACCTGGCCGGCAAGAGCGTGATCACACGCGTGCGCCTGCGCCTGCCGCGCCCCTGGCAGCCCGTGCTGGGCTACCTGGAACTGGAACGCAAGGTGCTTGAGACCGGCATCACAGCCCCCGATGCCCGCCAGATCTTCGACTGGATCTGCACCATCCGCCGCGCCAAGCTGCCCGACCCGGCCGTGGTCGGCAACGCCGGCAGTTTCTTCAAGAACCCGGTGGTCACGCCGGAGCAGTGCCGCGACATCATCAGCCGCGACCCGGAGATCGTGCACTACCCCATGCCCGACGGCAGCTTCAAGCTGGCCGCCGGCTGGATGATCGATGCCTGCGGCTGGAAGGGCAAATCCATCGGCCGCGCGGGGGTGTATGAGAAACAGGCCCTGGTGCTGGTGAATCGGGGCGGGGCCAGTGGCGCCGAGGTGGTCACGCTAGCGCGGGCCATCCAGGAGAGCGTCTATGGACGCTTCGGGATCAGGTTGGAGCCGGAGCCGGTAGTGGTGTGAGTTGCCGGGCACAGACAGATCACGCCATCGTTGTGAACAGGCGCAATCGCCCCCTAACCGTTGGGAACACGTCCGGTCACGCCATCCCCATACTGTTGCCGCCGAACACACCACACGGGCATCAACACATCGAAAGCAACCATCAGGCTCGCCATTGCTGTCGCTGACGGTCACCTGCAACGCCCACACCGTCCGATACACCGCGACGGACCTGGGCGGCAACTGGAGCAGCGGCACCAGCATCAATGAGCAGGGCGAAGTGGTCGGCGCGTCGATACTCGCTGGTGGCTCGGTCTAAAACGCCCATTTCTACAACGAGGCCACCGGCATGGTGAACCTCAACAGCCTGATCAACACGGGCATCGGCTGGCTACTCAACAGCACCGCCTCGATCAACGAGCCGGGCAGATCGTCGGCTCGGGCGTGTACGTGTACAAGGGCCAGAAGGGGCTGTCCTCCTGACATCCGCACCAGAGCCCTTGGGTGGGGCCCTGGCCATGGCCGAGACCTTTAGGGCATGGCGTCACTCCCCGCCGAAATGGCAGATGTAGTGGTAGGCCTCGCCTTCCACCTTGATCTCGAACGAGGAGTTGCCAGGCACGTTGAAGCTTTCGCCCGGGCCGTAGGTCTGCCATTCGCTGGCGCCGGCCAGCTTGATGGTGGCCTTGCCGGCGACCGTTTCCATGACCTCAGGGGCGCCGGTGTTGAAGGTCAGCGTGGCGGGCAGGATCACGCCGACGGACTTGCGGGTGCCATCGGCCAGGGTCACGGTGTGCGACACGCACTTGCCGTCGAAGTACACATTGGCCTGGGTGCCGACGGTGCCGGCCAGGGTAGAGGTGATGCTCATGGTTGGAGGATGCTCGATGCAGTGTTCAGGGACGTTCTCGGGCTCAAGCTCAGGCAGCCTTGCGGGCGGCTGGCTTGCGGGGAGCGGTAGCCTTCTTGGGCGCGGGCACGGCTTTCAGCAACGAAGCCGCGGCCGGCTTGGCGGCAGGCTTGCTGGCCTTGGGTGCGGCTTTCTTGCCCTTCGCGGCAGGCTTGGCACCCTTGGCGGCGGCAGCGCGCTTGGCCTGCACGTTGGCACCGATGCGCAGGCGCAGGGCGTTGAGCTTGATGAAGCCGGCAGCATCGGCCTGGTTGTAGGCGCCGCCGTCGTCGTCGAAGGTGGAGATCAGCGGATCGAACAGGCTGTCGGAAGCCGATTCGCGGCCCACGCACATGATCGTGCCCTTGTACAGCTTGAGCTTGACCTTGCCATTGACCGTGGCCTGGCTGGCGTCGATCAGGCCTTGCAGCAGTTCACGCTCGGGGCTGAACCAGTAGCCGTTGTAGACCAGGCGGGCGTAACGAGGCATCAGGTCGTCCTTGAGGGCCAGCACTTCGCGGTCCAGCGTGATCGACTCGATGGCGCGGTGGCCCGACAGCAGGATGGTGCCGCCAGGGGTCTCGTAGCAGCCGCGGCTCTTCATGCCCACGTAGCGGTTCTCGACCTTGTCTAGGCGGCCGATGCCGTGCTTGCCGCCGATTTCGTTGAGCTTGGTCAGCACTTGCGCAGGCGACAGCTTCACGCCGTCGATGGCGACCACGTCACCCTGGGCGTAGGTCAGCTCGACGATCTGGGCCTTGGCGGGCGCCTTCTCGGGCGACACGGTCAGGCGCCACATGTTGGCTTCGGGTTCGAAGTTCGGATCTTCCAGCACGCCGCCTTCGTAGCTGATGTGCAGCAGGTTGGCGTCCATCGAGTAAGGAGCGCCGCCCTTGCGCTTCTTGAAGTCCACGGGGATCTTGTGCGCATCGGCGTAGGCCAGCAGCTTCTCGCGCGAGAGCAGGTCCCACTCACGCCACGGGGCGATCACCTTCACGCCGGGCATCAGCGCGTAGGCGCCCAGCTCGAAACGGACCTGGTCGTTGCCCTTGCCGGTGGCGCCATGGCTGATAGCGTCGGCCTTGGACTTCCTGGCGATCTCGACCAGGCGCTTGGCGATCAGCGGGCGGGCGATGGACGTGCCCAGCAGGTACTCGCCTTCGTACAGCGCGTTGGCGCGGAACATCGGGAACACGAAGTCGCGCACGAACTCTTCGCGCAGGTCTTCGATGTGGATGTTCTCGGGCTTGATGCCCAGCTTGACGGCCTTGGCGCGTGCGGGTTCGATCTCTTCACCCTGGCCGATGTCGGCGGTGAAAGTGACGACTTCGCAGTTGTACTCGTCCTGCAGCCACTTCAGGATGATGGAGGTATCCAGACCGCCGGAGTAGGCCAAGACGACTTTCTTGATCTTCTGGGGCTCGGCGGCGGCAGCCTTCTTCACGGGGGCCGCAGGCGCGGCGGGCTTGGCGGCGGCCTTGACGCTGGTCTTGGCAGGCTTGGCGGTTTTGGACATGGTCGTTGAACGTTCAGTCGGACGAAACCACGGATTTTAAGGCCCCGGCGCTGAATTTTCGAGCATGGCCTTTCAGCCTGCTTTCACGCATCTTTACCAGCCAGACACACAGGGGCGTGTCGGCATGCGCTGCAATCAAAGCGTTGAAGCATCACGGGCGCCTGAACAGCCCGACTGGAGCAGACAGATGTCTTACCGCCCTCTTCCCATCCCCCTGCGCACCACCATCGCTGCGCTGGCAGCCCTGTCCACCGCCTCGGTCTGGGCCGGCCCGGCCGTGGGCAGCTACGCGGGCACGCCGTCGTCCTCGGTCGCCACCGTCAACGCCCGCGTGATCTCCAGCACCCCGGTGGTGGCCCAGGTGGCCGTGCCCACCCAGGCCTGCTATGACGAACTGCAGGCTACGACGCCGCGCAGCACCGGTGCAGGCGCCATCATCGGCGCCATCGCGGGGGCAGCCCTGGGCAATGCCGTGGGCAAGGGGGCCGGCAACGCCATCGCCACCGGCGTGGGCCTGATGGGCGGCGCGGTGCTGGGCAACCACATCGAGACCGACGGCCGCCCCGGTGGCACGCAGACCGTGCGCCGCTGCAGCCAGCAGACCGCCTACCAGAACCAGGTCGTGGCCTACGACGTGGTCTACGAACTCAACGGCCAGCGCTATTCCGCCCAGATGGGCAGCGAGCCTGGCCGCACCATCCCCGTCCAGTTGACGGTCACGCCCGCCGTCGCGGCCCCTGTGCAGCAGGCACCCGTGTACGCCCCCGTGACCATGGCCCCCTCGCCGGTGACCGTGGTGGGCTACCGCCCCGGCGTGGTGGTCGACACCCGCTTTGACGATGGGCGCCACGACGGTGGCTGGCACCGCCACGGCTGGCGGAGTAGGGGTTGGGACTGAGGTCCGCCCTTGCCCATCGGGCAGGGCCAACCCTTGAAGCGTGAATAACGCACGCCTCAAGGGGCTTGTTCTGAGAACATATAACGGAGCGCAAATGGAAAATTGACGCCAAAGGTGACCAGATAGTCAGGTCACCTGTCAGGTAGGCCCTTTTTGAAACACAAGCCCCGACGCCCAGCGCCGCTGCCTCGATACGCTCGGCTCTTCCTTGAAGAGATCGAGCCGCGGTTGCTGTTCTCGTCGGATGCGGCAGGCGTGCTGCCCCCGCTGGGGCCTCTGCAAAATGATCCCGGCGCCCCGCCCTCTTCCGCGATCAATGCCGCCCTGGTGACCCCAGCCCCGGCTGGCACGCAGACCAGCCCCCCTCAGGAAGCGACCACAACACAGGACCGACAGGCCTCTGGCCAGGAACTGGCGTTCGTCGACATGAGCGTCGACGGTGCCCAGGAGATCGTGGACGGCCTGCGCGCCGAGCAATCCGCCGGCCGCACCATCGAGATCATCCAGATCCAGGCGGGCGAAGACGGCCTGCGCGTCATCACCGAAACCCTGGCGCGCTACCAGGACGTGCAGGCCGTGCACGTGTTCAGCCACGGTGACGACCAGGGCCTGACCATCGGCACCGCGAGGCTGGATGCCGCCACCCTGCCCGCCCACATGCAGGACATCGCCTCATGGTCGGCTGCCATGGCCACCGATGGCGACCTGCTGCTGTACGGCTGCAACCTGGCCGGCAGCAGCGCAGGCCAGGCCCTGGTGAACGACCTGGCCCTGCTCTCCGGCGCGGACGTGGCGGCCAGCACCAACCTCACCGGCGGGGCCGCATTGGGCGGCGACTGGGTTCTGGAGTACCAGACAGGGTCCATCGAAACCCTCAACGCCAACGCCGGGGACACCTTGACGAACTGGCAGCACACGCTGGCCACCGTCTCCTTTCAGGACGGTGTCAATGGCTACACGGGTACCACCGACACCTACCTGGACCTGTTGAGCCCCACGGCCAACAACGCCTCATCGACCACGCTGTCGGCGGGCCGGGCCACGACCCAGAATGGCTTCCAGACACTGCTCAAGTTTGAGAACATCTTCGGCAATGGGGCCGGTCAGATCCCGCAGGGCGCCATCATCACCGGGGTGACGCTGGAGATCTACATGACCGCCAGCCCCACGTTCACCAACCCCACATTCAGTGTGTACCGGATGCTGGCGAGTTGGTCGGACACCGCAAGCTGGACATCGATGGGCAGCGGCGTCGATGGCTCGGAGGCGCTGAGCACGGCCGACATGACCATCAAGGACAACGGCACAGGCCCCTACAGCTACAACTTCACCACGGCCAACTCGGCCATGATCCAGACGCTGCAGGCCTGGGCCGATGACCCCTCCAGCAACCAGGGCTGGTACATCTTCGCCAACGACAACTCATCGAAAGCCAGCTTTGCTTCGTCCGAGCACGGCACGGTGGCCTACCGCCCCAAGCTGACGGTTGAATACACCATGCCCACGCCGCCGTCGATCGACCTCAACACGAGCACGGGCGGAACCGGCCACAGCGGAGCCTTCACCGAAGGCACGGCCGTCAACATCACCAACGGCAACGCCACCATCACGGCTGGCAGCACCAACAACCTGAACGGCATGAGCGTGACGCTCAACAACCGTCCCAACGGCACCTCCGAGTTGCTGGCGGCCACGACCACCGGCACCAACATCACCGCCAGCTACAACAGCAGCACCGGCGTGCTCACGCTCAGCGGCACGGACACCTTGAGCAACTACCAGCAGGTGCTGCGCAGCATCACCTACAACAACACTTCCGACAACCCCTCCACCACGGCCCGCACCCTCACCGTCACCATCACGGACACCTACAACCAGACGGCGTCAGCAACCTCGACCATCACCGTCACGGCCGTGAACGACGCGCCCACCGCCTCCACCACCGGCAGCTCGCTGGGCTACACCGAGAACGACGGCGCGGTGGTGGTCGACAGCGGCGTGGTGGTGAATGACGTGGACGGCACCAACCTCACCGGTGCCACGGTGCGCTTCACCAACAACTACGTCAACGGGCAGGATCTGCTGAGCTTCCTGACCCAGAACGGCATCACCGGCGTGTGGGATGCCAGCACCGGCACGCTCACGCTCACGGGCACGGCCACCGTGGCGCAATACCAGGCCGCGCTGCGCAGCATCACCTATACCAACAACAGCGACAATCCCTCCACCGCCGCACGCACCGTGAGCTTCACGGTGACCGATGGCGCATTGACCAGCACGGCCGCCACGCGCAACATCGCCATCACCGCAGTGAACGATGCCCCGGTGGTCACGACCACTGGCGGCAGCAGCAGCTTCACGGAGAACGGCAGTGCCGTCGCCGTAGACAGCGGCCTGACGGTGAGCGACGTGGACAGCACCAACCTCAATGGCGCCACCGTCCGCATCACCGGCAACTACAGCAACGGGCAAGACCTGCTGTCCTTCACCGACCAGAACGGCATCAGCGGCAGCTGGAACGCCAGCACCGGCACGCTCACGCTGAGCGGCACGGCCACCTTGGCGCAGTACCAGACTGCATTGCGCAGCATCACCTACAGCAACAGCAGCGAGAATCCCAGCACCACGGCGCGCACCGTGAGCTTCACGGTGACGGACAGCAGCAGCACGGCCAGCAACACCGCCACGCGCACCGCGGGCGTCACCGCCGTCAACGATGCGCCGGTGATCACCAGCAATGGCGGCGGGGCCTCGGCCAGCATCAGCGTCGGCGAGAACAGCACGGCCGTCACCACCGTCACGGCCACGGACGTGGACAGCAGCAATCTGGTCTACAGCATCGTGGGCGGCTCGGACGCCTCCCGCTTCACCATCGACAGCACCACCGGCGTGCTGCGCTTCGTCACCGCCCCCAATTTCGAAGCCCCGCTGGACGCGGGTGGCAACAACGTCTACGACGTGATCGTGCAGGTCAGCGATGGCGCGCTCACCGACACGCAGGCCCTGGCCGTGACCGTCACCGACGTCAACGAGTTCAACGTGGGCCCCGTGAGCGATGCCAACGGCGCGGCCAACAGCGTGGCCGAGAACGCCGCGAATGGCAGCACCGTGGGCATCACGGCTCAGGCTTCCGATGCCGACGGCAGCAACAACACCGTCACCTACACGTTGAGCGACAACGCAGGCGGGCGCTTCACCATCAACGCCACCACCGGGGTGGTCACCGTGGCCAATGGCACGCTGCTGAACTATGAGGCCGCCACCTCGCACAGCATCACCGTGGTCGCCACCAGCGGCGACGGCTCCACCAGCAGCCAGAGCTTCACGATCAACCTGACCGATGTCAATGAGTTCGCGGTCGGCCCCGTGAGCGATGTCAACGCGGCGGCCAACACCGTGGCCGAAAACGCCGCCAACGGCAGCACCGTGGGCATCACGGCCCGCGCCGTCGATGCCGACGGCAGCAACAACACCATCACCTACACGCTGAGCGACAACGCGGGCGGGCGCTTCACCATCAACGCCAGCACCGGCGTGGTCACCTTGGCCGATGGCAGCCTGCTGGATTTCGAGACCGCCACCTCGCACAGCATCACCGTGCTGGCCACCAGCAGTGATGGCTCCACCAACAGCCAGAGCTTCACGGTCAACGTGACCGATGTCAACGAGTTCCCGGTCGGTGCCGTGACAGACACCAACGCCACCGCCAACCAGGTGGCCGAGAACGCGGCCAATGGCACCACGGTGGGCATCACCGCGCGGGCCACGGATGCGGACGCCAGCAACAACACCGTCACCTACACCCTGAGCGACAACGCCGGCGGGCGCTTCACCATCAACGCCACCACCGGCGTCGTCACCGTGGCCAACGGCACGCTGCTGAACTATGAGGCCGCCACCTCGCACACCATCACCGTGGCGGCCACCAGCAGCGATGGCTCGACCAACAGCCAGAACTTCACCATCAACATCACCGATGTGGACGAGTTCAACGTCGGCCCGGTGACGGATGCCAATGCCGCCCCCAACACCGTGGCCGAGAACGCCACCAAT
Organism: Aquabacterium sp.; assembly: GCF_049274795.1. Lineage (GTDB taxonomy): Bacteria > Pseudomonadota > Gammaproteobacteria > Burkholderiales > Burkholderiaceae_C > Aquabacterium. Next base: position 64,163 of record NZ_JBASTH010000038.1, on the reverse strand, counting down.
GGCAGCACCGTGGGCATCACCGCCCAGGCTTCCGACGCCGACGGCAGCAACAACACCATCACCTACACGCTCAGCGACAACGCGGGCGGGCGCTTCACCATCAACGCCAGCACCGGCGTGGTCACCGTGGCCGACGGCAGCCTGCTGGATTTTGAGACCGCCACCGCGCACAACATCACCGTGCTGGCCACCAGCAGCGACGGTTCCAGCAGCAGCCGGAGTTTCACCATCGCCGTTTCGGACGTGAACGAGCACGCCGTGGGCGTCATCAGCGATGTGGACACCTCGCCCGACGAGGTCAACGAGAACGCATCCAATGGCGATGAAGTCGGCATCACCGCACGGGCTATCGACGCCGACGGCACCAACAACACCGTCACCTACACGCTGAGCGACAACGCGGGCGGGCGCTTCACCATCGATGCCGCCACGGGTGTGGTCACGGTGCTGGACGCCTCCCTGCTGGATTTCGAGGCCGCCACCTCGCACAGCATCACCGTGCTGGCCACCAGCAGCGATGGCTCCACCAGCAGCCAGGTCTTCACCATTGCCACCACCGACGGCAGCGAGGCGGGCGTAGGCCCGGTGTCCGATGTGGATGCCAGCCCCAACACCGTGATGGAGAGCGCCGCCAATGGCACCACGGTGGGCATCACCGCCTCGGCGATCGACCCGGACGTGATCGACACCGTGAGCTACAGCCTGTCCAACAACGCGGGCGGGCGCTTCACCATCGATGCGACCACCGGCGTGGTCACCGTGGCCAATGGCAGCCTGCTCGACCGCGAGGCCGCTGCCAGCCACAACATCACCGTGGTGGCCACCAGCACCGATGGCAGCAGCACCTCACGCACCTTCACCATCAGCCTGATCGACCAGAACGAGTTCGCCGTGGGCACGGTCACCGACATCAACCCCGCCGCAAATCAGGTGTCCGAGGACGCGGGCGATGGCACGCTGGTGGGCATCACGGCACGCGCCACCGATGCGGATGCCACCAACAATACCGTCACCTACACGCTGAGCGACAACGCCGGCGGCCGCTTCACCATCAACACGACGACCGGCGTGGTCACCGTGGCCGACAGCGCCCTGCTGGACTATGAATCGGCCAGTTCGCACAGCATCACCGTGCTGGCCACCAGCAGCGACGGCTCCACCAGCAACCAGAGCTTCACGATCAACCTGATCGACGTCAACGAGTACGACGTGGGCGCCGTCTCCGACATCGACGCCACCCCCGACCAGGTGGCCGAGAACGCCACCAACGGCAGCACCGTGGGCATCACCGCCCGTGCCGTGGATGCCGACGGCACGAACAACACCGTCACCTACACGCTCAGCGACGATGCGGGCGGCCGCTTTACCATCAACGCCACCACGGGCGTGGTCACCGTGCTCGATGGCAGCAAGCTCGACTTCGAGGCCGCCAACTCGCACGACATCACCGTGGTCGCCACCAGCAGCGATGGCTCGACCAGCACCCAGACCTTCACCATCGACATCAGCGACGTCAGCGAGTTCGCCGTCGGGGCCGTGACGGACACCAACGCCACGGCCAACCAGGTGGCCGAGAACGCCGCCAATGGCACTGCCGTGGGCATCACCGCCCATGCGGTCGATCTAGACGGCAGCAACAACACCGCCACCTACACGCTGAGCGACAACGCCGGCGGCCGTTTCACCATCGACAGCACGACCGGCGTGGTCACCGTGGCCGATGGGTCGCTGCTGGACTTCGAAGCAGCCACCAGCCACAGCATCACCGTGGTGGCCACCAGCAGCGATGGCACAAGCAGCAGCCAGAGCTTCACCATCAACCTCACCGACGTCAACGAACACGCCGTTGGGGCGGTGAACGATGTCAACGCCGCCCCCAACCAGGCAGCCGAGAACGCCACCAACGGCAGCACCGTGGGCATCATCGCCCAGGCCGCGGATGCGGACGGCACCAACAACACCATCACCTACAGCCTGTACGACGATGCGGGCGGCCGCTTCACGATCAACGCCACCACCGGCGTGGTCACCGTGGCCGATGGCAGCCTGCTGGATTTCGAGACCGCCACCTCGCACACCATCACCGTGCTGGCCACCAGCAGTGATGGCTCCACCAATAGCCAGAGCTTCACGGTCAACGTGACCGATGTCAACGAGTTCCCGGTCGGTGCCGTGACGGATACCAACGCCACCGCCAACCAGGTGGCCGAGAACGCGGCCAATGGCACCACGGTGGGCATCACCGCGCGGGCCACGGATGCGGACGCCAGCAACAACACCGTCACCTACACCTTGAGCGACAACGCCGGCGGGCGCTTCACCATCAACGCCAGCACCGGCGTGGTCACCGTGGCCAACGGCACGCTGCTCGACTTCGAATCCGCCACCTCGCACAGCATCACCGTGGTGGCCGCCAGCAGCGATGGCTCCATCAGCAGCCAGAGCTTCGTGATCAACGTGAGCGACGTCAACGAGCACGCCGTCGGCGCCATCAGCGACACCAACGCCTCAGCCAACCAGGTGGCCGAGAACGCCACCAACGGCAGCCTGGCGGGCATCACCGCTCATGCGGTCGATGCGGACGGCACGAACAACACCGTCACCTACAGCCTGAGCCAGGATGCTGGCGGGCGCTTCGCCATCGATGCGTCCACCGGCGTGGTGCGTGTGCTCAACGGCGCCCTGCTGGACCGCGAGGCTGCTGCCAGCCACACCATCACGGTGCTGGCCACCAGCAGCGACGGTTCCACCAGCACGCAGAGCTTCACCATCGACCTGCTCGATGTCGACGAGTTCTCCGTGGGCGCGGTGAGCGACAGCGACGCCACGCCCAACCAGGTCGCGGAGAACGCGGCCAATGGCACTACCGTGGGCATCACCGCCCACGCCGTGGACCTCGATACCACGAACAACGCCGTCACCTACACGCTGAGCAACAACGCAGGCGGCCGCTTCGCCATCGACGCCGCCACCGGCGTGGTCACCGTGGCCAACGGCACCTTGCTCGATTTCGAATCCGCCACCAGCCACACCATCACCGTGGTGGCCACCGGCACCGATGGCGCCACCAGCACACAAAGCTTCACCATCGGCATCACCGACGTGAACGAGCACGCCGTGGGCCCGGTGAGCGACACGAACGCCAGCGCGAACCAGGTCGCCGAGAACACCGCCAACGGCAGCCTGGTGGACATCACCGCCCAGGCCGTGGACGCGGACGGCACGAACAACACCATCACCTACACCTTGAGCGACAACGCCGGCGGGCGCTTCACCATCAACGCCAGCACCGGCGTGGTCACCGTGGCCAACGGCGCCTTGCTGGACTACGAATCCGCCAGCTCACACAGCATCACCGTGGTGGCCACCAGCAGCGATGGCTCCACCAGCAGCCAGAGCTTCACCATCGCGCTCACCGACCGCAACGACGCGCCCACGGCGCAGTTGCCCATCGGGCTGAGCGCCGTCGAGCAGGTGCCGCTGGCCTTGCAGGGCCAGGGCCTGGTGGTGGCGGATGTCGATGCCGGCACGGGCCAGGTGCGCGTCACACTGTCGGTGGTGTCGGGTGCATTGAACGCCGCAGCGGGCAGCACCGGCGTGCTGGTCAGTGGCTCGGGCACGACCACGCTGACGCTCACCGGCACCATCGCGCAGATCAATGCCCTGTTCGATGGTCTGCAGGGCGCCACGCTGGGCTATCTGATCGACACGGACCTGCCGCCGCCCTCGGACACGCTCACCCTGGTCGTGAACGACCAGGGCCACTCGGGGCCAGGCGGCGCGCTCACCGCCACGGCCTCCACCAGCATCGCGATCACCGATGGCTACGACGCGCCCACCGTGGTCGATCATGGCTGGAGCATGCCCTTCGGCACGCCGCTGCGCATGGCCTCGGCACAGTTGCTGCAGAATGCACAGGCGCCTGAGCTGCGCCCGCTGACCCCGCAACTGGTGCAGGGCCCCAGCCAGGGCACGCTGAGCCTGCAGGCCGACGGCAGCTGGCTCTACACCCCACGCGCCGGCTTCAGCGGCAGCGACAGCTTCACCTACCTGGCCGATGACGGGATGGGGCAAAGCAACATCGCCACCGTGCGCCTGACCGTTCAGGCCCCGGCAGGCAGTGGCCTGGGCCCCACGCTGCCCACGGGCCCGGCTACCGGCCCGACCACGCCCACCCTGCCCATCGTCACGCCCCCGACCACAGGCACCCCCGGCCAGGGCGGCACCGGCAGCGAAGGCGGCGGCGACAACGGAGGCCCGTCCACCACCACACCCACCACCCCTGGTGGCGGTGGCGGCCAGCAGGACACGTCCACGGCCGGCCCGGAAACGCCGGGCGATCCCACCCGGCCCTCGCCCGGCCCGGGCGGCCGCCCCGGCATGGACATCGGCCCCGAGCTGTCCCGCGATCACACGCCCTACGGCCCTGCTCGCTTCTTCAGCATGGGGCTGGCCGGGCCGAACGCTGCGCAAGGCTGGCAGGATGCCGCCTTCCAGTCGGTCCATGCCATGGTGCCGGGCTTGACCACAGCCGCCCCGCTGCAGGGCGGCAACCTCCTGCTGGCCCCGGTCAACATTGCCCTGAGCGGCGACACCCCGGTGCACATCGCCTCGGCCCTGGGCCGCCTGGCGGCCACCGCCACCACGGACCTGCCTGCCCTGCTGGACCTCGCGCCCACCACCCTGCAGACCACCGGCACGGTGCTCTCGGTGGGCGCGGTGTGGTGGGCCGCACGCGGTGCCACCTTGCTGACCAGCCTGCTGGTGACCACCCCCGTGTGGCGCAACATGGATCCGCTGCCCGTGCTGTCCACCGGGGCAGACCCCGATACCCAGGATGGTGAGGACGACGACACCATGGATGCCGCAGCCCATGCCGAAGCGGAACTCATCTTCGAGGAGCCTCGCGTGGCGGAACTGATTTACCCGGACATCGCATGAAGTGACGACACCCGACTTAAACAACCGTTCGATGTAAACAAACGGGACTTTCACACGCCTTATTGAACGTGACAAGATCACCCCCTGGGACAATGGGAAGATCGCGATTTCTCCGTTGCGGGGCTGTTTGCCGCCCCATCGGCGTTCGGCGTTTTGGGCGCGCCTGCGTCAGGATGACCATTCGCCATCGTGGCGCGCTGATCAGCGTGTAGGTGTGTGACAAGGGCCGGCCGATGACAAGGCCGTGCCCTTCATCGCGTCTTCTCGGAGGCTTCAGCCCTCGCCGTAGACCACCTCGGGCACGCCACCCGGCATCAACTCCTTGATGCGGATCAGCGCCTGATCGCTCGGGAAGAAGCGCGCGCCGTCACCCAGTTCCAGTTCCGCCCGCGCCGACACCTCGGCCGTGACGCGCTCGACCACCACGCGGATGGGCAATCCCTGCACGGTCTCCGGCAAATCCGGCTGCGGCGCGGGCACCCGGCGCGCCGGGAACTCGCGCAGCACATCGGCCACCGGGCAGTCCTGGCCCTTGGCCTTCACGCGCAGGAAGCGCGCGAAGCGGCAGCGCGCCGCGCCCAGGCTCCAGATCTGCTGCACGTTCAGGCGCAGCCCGCCCGCAAAGCGGTCCGTTTGCACCTTGCCCTGTACCACGATCAGCTCATCGTCTTTCAGCAGATCCCGGTTGGCATCGAGCAGCTCCGCGTTGGCCACGGCCTCGATCACACCGCTTCTGTCGTCGAGCTTGAAGAGCGCCACGCGCCCCCGCTGCCCGTTGATCACGCGCAGCTCGGTCACGATGCCCGCCGTCATCTGCGGCTCACGCGCTTCCTGCAGATCGTCCACTCGCTTGGCGAAGCGGCGCACTTCCTTCTCGGCCTCGTCGAACAAGTGGCCCGACAGGTAGAAGCCGATCGCGGTTTTCTCCAGCCCCAACTGCTCTTTCAGCGACCAGGGCTCGGAATGCACCATGTCCGGCTCGTTGGTCGAGGCCGCATGGCTGTCGCCGAAGTCGAACAGGCCGCCCTGATCGGCATTGGCCGCCAGGCTGTCGGCATAGTCGAACGCCAGGGGCACGCTGGCCAGCAGGCCCGCGCGGTGCGGTTCCAATGCATCGAAGGCGCCGGCCTTGATCAGCGCCTCCACCACGCGCTTGTTGACCGACTTGCGGTCCACCCGCGCGCAGAAATCGAAGAAGCTCGTGAACGGGCCGTTCTCGGTGCGCTCGCGCACGATGGCCTCGATGGCGCCCTGCCCCGTGCCCTTGATCGCACCCAGCGCGTAGCACACGGTCTTGTCGTCCACCGGCTCGAAACGCCAGGCGCCGCGGTTCACATCGGGCGGCGTGAAGGTGATGCCGAAGTTCTGCGTGGCATCGTCGTGGAATATCTTGAGCTTGTCCGTGTCGTCGCTCGACACGGTCATGTTCCCTGCGAAGAATTCGGCCGTGTAGTGCACCTTCAGCCAGGCCGTGTGATAGGCCAGCAGGGCGTACGCGGCGGCGTGCGACTTGTTGAAGCCGTAGCCCGCGAACTTCTCCATCAGGTCGAAGATCTCGTTGGCCAGGTCGGGCTTGATGTCGTTCTTGGCCGCGCCTTCGGCGAAGGTGGCGCGGTGGGCCACCATCTCCTCGAGCTTCTTCTTGCCCATCGCGCGGCGCAGCATGTCGGCGCCGCCGAGCGAGTAGCCGCCCACGCGCTGGGCGACCTGCATCACCTGCTCCTGGTAGACCATGATCCCGTAGGTCTCTTCCAGCACCTCGGCCATCAGCGGGTGCAGGTACTCCACCTCTTCCTTGCCGTGCTTGCGCGCGCAGAAGCTGGGGATCAGGTCCATCGGGCCCGGGCGGTACAGCGACACCAGCGCGATGATGTCCTCGAAGACGCTGGGCTTGGCGTCCTTCAGCATGCCCTGCATGCCGCGGGATTCAAGCTGGAACACGGCCACCGTCTTGCCCTCCGACAGCAGCCGGTAGGTGGCCGCATCGTCCAGCTTGATCTTGGCGAAGTCGAAGTCCTTCTGGTCCGGGTGCCGGGCCATGATGAACTCCTTGGCCGTCTCCAGGATGGTCAGCGTGGCCAGGCCCAGGAAGTCGAACTTCACCAGGCCGATGGCTTCGACGTCGTCCTTGTCGTACTGGCTGACGGCGCTGTCGCTGCCAGGCTGCATGTACAGCGGGCAGAAGTCGGTGATCTTGCCCGGCGCGATCAGCACGCCCCCGGCGTGCATGCCGATGTTGCGCACCATGCCTTCGACGCGCTCGGCCAGGGCCAGCAGCGAGGCCACTTCTTCTTCGGCGGCTTCGCGCTGCTCCAGCTCGGGCGCTTCCTTGCGGGCGTAGATCACGCCGGAATCGGGATTCTCGGGCACCTTGGCCAGCGTCACCGTCTTGCCCGGGGGCGCGGGGATCAGCTTGGCGATGCTGTCCACGTGGCCGTAGCCCATGCCCAGCACGCGGCCCACGTCGCGCAGCGCGGCCTTGGCGGCCATGGTGCCGAAGGTGGCGATCTGGCTCACGGCGGGGCGGCCGTACTTGTCCTTCACGTAGTCGATGACGCGGTCGCGGTTGCCCTGGCAGAAGTCGATGTCGAAGTCGGGCATCGAGACCCGCTCGGGGTTCAGGAAGCGCTCGAACAGCAGGTTGTATTCCAGCGGGTCCAGGTCGGTGATCTTCAGCGCATAGGCCACCAGCGAGCCGGCACCCGAACCCCGGCCCGGGCCCACGGGGCAGCCGTTGTTCTTGGCCCAGTTGATGAAGTCCGCCACGATCAAGAAGTAGCCGGGGAAGCCCATCTTCAGGATCGTGTTGATCTCGAACTCCAGGCGCGTGACGTACTCCGGTCGCTTGGCGTCGCGCACGGCCACATCGGGGAACAGGTGCACCAGGCGCTCTTCCAGGCCCTCGAAGGAGAGCTGGCGGAAGTAGTCGGCCATGGGCATGGGCTTGCCCGCGTCGGGCCCGTCTGTCAGCAGCGGCGTGGGGAAGTCAGGCAACTGCGGCTTGCCCAGCACCAGCGTGAGCGCGCAGCGGCGGGCGATGGCCATGGTGTTGGCCACGGCCGATGGCAGGTCGGCAAACAGCGCCTCCATCTGCGCCTGCGTCTTGAAGTACTGCTCGCGCGTGAAGCGCTTGATGCGGCGGGGGTTGCCCAGGGTTTCGCCCTCGGCGATGCAGGTGCGGGCCTCGTGCGCCTCGAAGTCATCGGGCGTGGAGAACTGGATGGGGTGCGTGGCCACCACCGGCAGGCCCACCTTGGCGGCCAGCGGCACGGCGGCGCGGATGTGCACCTCGTTGGTGGGCAGGCCGGCGCGTTGCAGCTCAATGTAGAAGCGGCCTGGGAAGATGGCGGACAGGCGCCGGGCCAGAGCCTCGGCACGGCCCGCGTCGCCGTTCATCAAGGCCTGGCCCACGCAGCCCATCTCGGCACCCGCCAACGCGATCAGGCCTTCGGAGCGCTGCGCCAGCGATTCCCAGAACACCGAGGCGTGGGTGCGCGTGCCGGGGGCCGTCCAGGCCTCGCCCAGCAATTCGGACAGATGCAGGTAGCCCTTGCGGTTCTGGATCAGCAGCAGCAGGCGCGAGACCGGGCGGCCGGGCTCGTCCGGCTCCAGCCAGACATCGGCGCCGATGAGGGGCTGAACACCTTTTTTGCGTGCCGATGAATACAGTTTGATCGCCCCGAACAGGTTGCTCAGGTCGGTGACGGCCACGGCAGGCTGGTTGTCCTTGGCGGCAGCCTTGACCAGGTCGTCGATGCGCACGGTGCCATCGACGACGGAGAACTCGGTGTGGGAACGCAGGTGTACGAAAGCCATCCCGGGATTATCCCGCCAGCGGGTCGGGCGGTCTGCGCTTCCCCTGCCCTGCTTACACCTTCATCAGGTCCAGCGAGGCATCGAACTGCGCGCGGCGCGGGAAGATCTCGTCCAGCGCGCTGGGGCCGGCACCGAACCAGCGGCCCAGATCCGCGCCGAACTGGTCCAGCGCCATGGTCGGCACCCAGTTGCCGCCGCCGATGTCGTCCGGCCCGCCGAGGGTGTGGTTAGGGAAGGTGCCCAGCACGCGCCCGCCCTTCACCGCGCCGCCCACCACCAGGTGGTGGTTGCCCCAGCCGTGGTCCGAACCGTGGCCGTTGGACACCAGCGTGCGCCCGAAATCCGAGGCGGTGAACAAGGTGACGCTGTCCTGCAGACCCAGGCCCTGCAGCACAGCATAGAAGCCGGCAATGGCCTCGTCGATCTCGGCGAACTTGGTCCGCTGGGTCGTGAGCTGGTCATCACCATGCGTGTCGAACCCACCGACCGAGCAGAAGAAGCACTGGCGCGACAGGCCCAGCGTGCCCTGCGCCTGGATCAGCCGGGCCGCCATCGACAGCTGTTGGCCCAGCTCGGTGTTGGTAGGGATGCCGGCGGGCGCGACGTTGCCGCCCAGGGCCTGGGTCAGCACGCGCTGGTTGTCCATCGAACGGCTGAGCGATTGCAGCCAGGCGGCCTCGAAGGGATCGCTGCGGGTCTGGCGCACCAGGCCGTCGAGCGCGTAGGACAGCGCATCCTGCGTGTCCGGCATGTAGCCCTCGAAGCCGAAGGATCCCGACACCGGCACGCGGTAGGGCTGCAGGCTGACATCGCCCGCGCCCCATTGCCCGCCACCGCCCAGCGACACGCAGGCATAGCCCCGGTACGCCGCGCCGCCATCGACCAGACGCTCCAGCATGCGTCCACCCCAACCCCCTTTGAGCGAGGCGCTGAAGCTGTCGGTCTGCCAGGCGGCCTGCTGGTCGGCGTGCGAGAACAGGTTGGGCGGCAGGGCCACCAGGCCGCGTTGGTAATCCGTCTTGGTGGTGGGCACGACCAGCGGGCCGACATTGGCCAGCGCCGCCACCTGCCCGCCATCGAACAGACCTTGCAGCCGCGTGAACGACGGGTGCAGCGCGAAGCGCCGGCCTTGCGTGTTGGTGGGCGCGATCGACAGCACGCGGTCACGTGCCAGGCCCAGGATGCCGCGCGCCTGGGTATACAGCGCGTAGTCATCGGCCTCGTAGGGCAGCAGCAGATTGTTGCCGTCGTTGCCGCCGTGCAGGAACACGCAGACCAGGGCCTTGTAGCCGCCCGAGCCGCTGGAGGCATCGGCCAGGGCGTTGAGCTGCAGCCAGGGGTTGAAGGCGGCACCGGCCACACCAGCCGCAGCGGCCGATTTCAGGAAGAGGCGTCGAGAGGGGTTCATGGCAGCGGTGCTCATTTCTGGATGACGAAGTCAGGGGCGATGGCCGCGAAGATCAGGGCCTTGCGGATGCGCACGGCCACGCCCCAGTCGTTGCGGGGGCCAGGGGCGATCAGGTCGATCAGGGTGGCGCGGGTGGCATCGCTCATCTGCGTGTTGAAGAGCTGCACGTTGAGCTTGTCGACGCAGGCCGCCGGGCTGGACAAGGCCAATGTTTCCCAGCTCCTGATGTCCAGGTTGACGCGGCCACCGCCATCGCCCGTGCCTTCGTCCCAGCCGTAGCCGCTCCAGTTGATCAGGTGCGTGAAGGCGTTGAACAGGCCCACCACGGTGGCCTCGGTGGTGGCCTGGAACTCAGGCGCCACCAGCCCCGCCTGTGCCAGCACGCCGCTGTGGCGGTAGTTGGGTGAGAAGAAGTTGAACACAGAGGGCGCCATCAGCGGGCTCTGGCCCAGCGTGTCGCCGCCCTGGTCCATGCGTTGCAGGTCGGTGCGGCCCGAGGTGCTGGCCGTGGTGGCGCCCAGTGCGCGCAGCAGGTTGGCGAAACGGATCACAGGCTCGCGCTGCTTGCCGAAGCGTTCGCGCGTGGCAGCGTCGTCTCCGCGCGCCTCTGGATCCAGCAGGATGGCCTGCACCACGGCGCGCAGGTCACCGCGCACGCCCGCACCGTTGTCGTTGAACACGGCCGTGATGCGCGCGATGTAGGCCGCGCTGGGGTTGCTGGTCACCAGGCGCTGGATCAATTGCCGGCCGATGAAGGGCCCCACATTGGGATGCGCGGCGATCTGGTCGAGCGCGTCGTTCAAGTCCTTGTCGATGGACTGGCCCGCAGGCAGCACCTTGCCATCGAGCAACTGCTTGGTGCCGGCTTCATGCATGGCCGCGAAGGGCAGCATGGGCGTCGTCCAGTTGGCCTCCAGGTCGATGCGTGCGCTGTCGAACAGGCCCGCACTGCCATTGCCCTGCCCACCGAAGCTCCAGCCCGTGAAAGCGCGTGCGAAACCCTTGACCACGGCCTCGTTGTAGGTGGGTACAGGCTGGCCGTTGCCCCCCAGGCGCGTGCTGCCGTCCGCATTGAGTTGCGCCAGGCCGATGGAGAACAGCTGCAGCACCTCGCGGGCGTAGTTCTCGTTGGGGTGCGTGCCGGTGGCCTCGTTGGCCTTGCGGCTGCGCAGCATGTTGAGGTAGTAGCCCATGGCCGGGTGCAGCGTGACCGCGCCCAGCAGATCGCGGTAGGTGCCGAAGGCCTGGCGGTTGAGCATGTCCATGTAGGACGACAGCGCATAGGCCGGCAAGGCCCCCGACACGTTGGAGATCACCATGATCTGCGACAGCGCGAAGGCCACGCGGGCACGCAACTGGCCATCTTCGAACAGCCACTGGCGCCACACGGCCTCGAAGCTCATGATGTCGAAAGCGCGCTTGTAGTAATCGCGCTGGCGTTGCACATCCAAATAGGACGTGTGCAGCGCGTACGGCATGTTGAACTGGCGCCATAGCCAGTGCTCGGCACCTTCGGCCGCCAGGGCATCGACCTCGTCGGGCGTGCGGATGCCGAAACTGGCCTGCGTGAGCAAGCGTGTGGCATCACGGCGGCTCATGGACGTGCGCGCGGGCTCAGCCGGAGTCGAAGCCAGCACGCCCAGGGCCACAGTCAGGCCGGCGGCCTTGGGCACCGATACGGTCGAGCCGCCCGCATCCAAGGCCTGCGCCGTGCCCGCTTCGGCGGCAGTGGCGCGGCTGGAGGCCGATGCCTCCGAACCGTTGCCATCAGCGCCGCTGCCTCCGCCCCCACAAGCGGCCAAGGCCAACGGTGCAGCCAGCGAAGCCAGCAGTGACGCTCGGTGCCTGGGCGCCGTCCCATCGCCAACCGTCTCGCGACTCAAGGCCCCGTGCACAGCGCCAAGCACGTCAGGGGTGCGTGAAGTCGGGAGGGGTGCATCGGGGGTGTTCTCGCGGGGGGTGCCGCTCGTGTGCGTACCGCCCAGGCGCGCAGCCCGCACGGTGTCTTCTGTCGTCATGGATACCACCTTCATTGCCCGGGGATCGGGCTCACACAGGCGGCTTGGGTGTGTGTCGGAACCTCAGCTTGTCGCGGGCTCGTGTCGGCCCGTCGTGATGTGCTGCGGATCTTAGAAAGCACCACCCTTGCGCAGGCGCAAGCAAAGGTAAGAACCCCGCAGCGCCTGTTTTCTACAATGTCGCCATGCGTGACGTACTCAACATTTCCGCCTACCGTTTTGTGACATTGCAGGATGCGCAAGCACTGCGCGAGCGCCTGCATGCCCACGCGCAAGCACTCGGCCTCAAGGGCACCGTGCTGTTGGCGCAAGAAGGCATCAATTTGTTTTTGGCCGGCCCCGCCGAGGCCGTGCGCGCCTGGGTGGCCGAGCTGCACAAGGATCCGCGCTTCGCGCCCATCGAGCCCAAGGAGAGCTGGTCGGAAGGCGTGCCCTTCAAGAAGCTGCTGGTCAAGGTCAAAGGCGAGATCATCCGCATGAACCACCCCGCCATCCGCCCTGATGCGCTGGGCGACGATGGCCGCGCACCCGCCGTGTCACCCGACACACTCAAGCGCTGGCTCACGCAGGGCCATGATGATGAAGGCCGCCCCGTGGTCACGCTGGACACGCGCAACGCCTTCGAGGTGGACTACGGCACCTTCGAGAACGCCATCGACTGGCGCATCGACAAGTTCAGCGAGTTCCCCGAGCAGGTGCTGGCCCACAAAGCCGAGTTCGAGGGCAAGACCGTGGTGAGCTTCTGCACCGGTGGCATCCGCTGCGAGAAAGCCGCGCTGGTGATGAGCGAGGCTGGCATCGACCACGTCTACCAGCTCGACGGCGGCATCCTCAAGTACCTGGAACTCACCGACGGCACGCACTGGCAAGGCGAGTGCTTCGTGTTCGACGGGCGTGAATCGGTGGATGCAGCCCTGGAGCCGGGCCAGGGCCCGAGCCGCCGCGCCTGAAGCACACGGCGCCCAGACAGATCAGGACGCCTGCACCAGCGCGATCATGCCCTGGTAGGGCAGCAGGTTCGTGCGCACCACCTTGTCGATCGGGGTGTTGAAGCCCTCCTGCATCCAGCGCGAGGCCAGCAGGATGTTCAGGCCGATCATGCCCTCGGCCAGCAGGTCGATGTCGATGGCTTCCTGCATGTGCGGCGGCACCAAGGTGATCAGGTGGGCGCGCAGCAGGCCGGAGTAGTCGCGCGCGGTCTCGCCGCTGATGCGCGCCATCTCGCTGTCCACGCCCAGTGAATCGACCAGCATGATGCGGCCGCGGCGCGGGTCGTCGCGGATGAACTCCAGGAACACGCGCAAAGCCGGGTCTAAAAGCTCCAGCGGGGTCGGCGTGGCCTGGCGCAGCGCCAGCAGCGTCTTGGCCATCAGTTGCTCGCGCAGGTGCGTGTACACCGCGATGAACAACTCGGGCAGCCCTTTGAAGGATTCGTAGAAGTAGCGCTCCGTGAGGTGCGCGGCCACGCAGACCTCGCGCACCGTGGTGCCGTGAAAGCCCTTGCTCCCGAAGACTTCGACGCCGCCCTCGATCAACTTTTCGCGGCGCGCGCGCTGGCGCTCCTCCGGCAGCACGCCGCCATAGCGGCGCCGGTTCGGGGGGGGGGCGGTGGAGTTGGTGCTGTCCATAGGGATCTCTATATTGACATGAACCATTGTCAAAGATATTCTGACATGAGTTCTTGTCACAAATCAATTGCATCCAGCCGTCACGTCCAGGAGCATCAGCGCCATGAAACCCCAGGAATTCAGCCAGCCCCGCACCGGCCAGCCCGGCGGCTCGGGCATCGAGCGTGCGCGTGTCATCGTGGTGGGCACGGGCTTTTCGGGCCTGTGCATGGGCGTCAAGCTGCGCGAAGCGGGTGAGGACGACTTCCTCATGCTCGAACGCGCGGGCGACGTCGGCGGCACCTGGCGCGACAACACCTACCCCGGCTGCGCCTGCGACGTGCCCTCGCACCTGTACAGCTTCTCGTTCGAGGCCAACCCTGAGTGGTCGCGCATGTACGCGCCCCAGCCCGAGATCTACGCCTACCTGCGCAACTGCGCCAAGAAGTACGAGCTGCTGCGCCACGTGCGCTTCAACACCAACCTGGTCGGCGCCCGCTATGACGAAGCCCGCGCCAAGTGGGTGGTTCAGGCCGAAGACGGCCGCCACTTCGAGTGCGACGTGCTGGTGTCCGGCATGGGCGGCCTGAGCAACCCCATGATCCCCAACATCCCGGGGCTGGAAACGTTTGAAGGCACCATCTTCCACTCCGCCACCTGGAACCACGGCTACGACTTCACCGGCAAGCGCGTGGCCGTGATCGGCAGCGGCGCCAGCGCCATCCAGTTCGTGCCGCAGATTGCGCCCTTGGTGGACAAGCTCGACTACTACCAGCGCACGCCCGCCTGGGTCGTGCCCAAGGACGACCGCCCGCTCACCGAGAGGGAAAAGGCCGAGTTCAAGGCCCACCCCTATCGTCAGCGCCTGCAGCGCATCAAGCAATACTGGCTGATGGAAGCACGCTTCCTGGCCTTCAAGTTCAAGCCTGAGTGGATGAAGCTGGTGGCCAAGGTGGCCAAGCACAAGATCGCCCGCGCCATCAATGACCCGGCCGTGCGCGCCAAGATCACGCCCGACTACACCCCCGGCTGCAAGCGCCTGCTGATCTCCAACGATTACTACCCGGCCCTGGGCCGCACCAACGTCGACGTGATCACCGAGGGCATCCAGGCCGTCACGGCGCGCGGCGTCATCACCAAGGACGGCGTGGAGCGCCCGGCCGATGCCATCGTGTTCGGCACCGGCTTCAAGGTGCAGGACCCGATCCCGCCGCGCACGGTGTTCGGCCGTGGCGGGCAGGACCTGGCCGAGCTGTGGAAGGAAGGGCCCGAGGCCTACAAGGGCATCACTGTGGCGGGCTTCCCCAACTTCTTCATCCTGATGGGCCCCAACACCGGCCTGGGCCACAATTCGATGGTGTTCATGATCGAGTCCCAGGTGCGCTACGTGACCGAGGCCCTCAAGACCATGAAGGAGCGCCGCATCCAGGCCCTGGACGTCAAGCCCCAGGCCCAGCAGCGCTTCATCGACAAGATCCAGGAAGACCTGAAGGCCACCGTGTGGAACTCCGGCTGCAAGAGCTGGTACCTCAACGACAAGGGCCGCAACGTCTCGCTGTGGCCCAGCTTCACCTTCGCGTACCGCCTGCGCACGCGATCCTTCGACATCGGCCAGTACAACGCGGAGCAAGCATGAGCGTCCAGTCCATCATCACCAACCTCGTGCTGCGTTGGCAGTTCAAGAACGGCAGCAAGGGCCCGCTGAACGTCGGCGCCGCCCGCCACAAGGTGGACAAGCTGGCCGACCGCTACCCGCCCCCGCCCAAGGAGATCAAGCACACCCCCGTGCCGGCCAACGCGGCCAAGGACCTGTGCCCGGCCGAATGGCTGAGCGTGGACCAACCCAAGCGCACGGTGGTGTATTTCCACGGCGGCGGCTACTTCTTCTGCAGCCTGAAAACACACCGCCCCACCTGCGCCTACCTGGCCCGCACGGCCCAGGCCCGCGTGCTGTCGGTCGATTACCGCATGGCGCCCGAGAACCCCTTCCCCGCCGCCGTGGACGACGCCGTGGCCTGGTGGAAGGAACTGCTGGCCCAGGGCACCGACCCGGCTGAAGTGGTGTTCGCCGGTGATTCGGCCGGTGGCGGCCTGGCCCTGGCCTGCCTGCTCGCCTCGCGTCAGCGGGGCCTGCCCCTGCCGGCCGGTGCCCTGCTGTTCTCGCCCTGGGCGGATTTGTCGTGCAGCGGCGAGACCATGAAGACCAAGGCCAAGGACGACGTGATGTTCAACCCGCACCTGCTGCCCGAAGCCGCGGCGCTGTACCTCAAGGGCCACTCGGACAAAGACCCTCTGGTCTCGCCCGTGTTCGGTGACCTGACCGGCCTGCCCGAGATCTTCATCTTCGCCAGCGAGCACGAGATCCTGCTGTCTGATTCGCTGCGCGTGCACGACAAGGCCCGCCAGCAGGGCGTCAAGAGCACGCTGACCCTGCGCCAGCGCCTGCCGCACGTGTGGCCCACCATGCTGATGCTGCCCGAGGCCCGCCAGGACCTGAAGCTGTCTGGCGACTTCGTCACCCGCGTCACCAGCGCCGCGCCGCAAGCCCGCGCCGCCTGAAGCGCCGCCCCGCAGCCCACACGCCCAACGGCTCACGCACCGCTCACGGACTGAATCACCATGAAGAACTTCAAGAACCAAGTCGCCGCCATCACTGGCGCTGCCTCCGGCATGGGCCGCACGTTGGCCGTTGAACTGGCCAAGCGCGGCTGCCATCTGGCGCTCAGCGACGTCAACGAGCTGGAGCTGGCCAAGACGGCCGAGCTGGCCGGCCGCCACGGCGTGCGCGTCACCATCACGCGCCTGGACGTGGCCGACCGCGCCGCCGTCTTCGCCTGGGCCGACCAGGTGGCCAAGGATCATGGCAAGGTCAACCTGATCTTCAACAACGCGGGCGTGGCCCTGAGCGCCAATGCCGGCACCGTGTCCATCGCCGATTTCGAGTGGATCATGGGCATCAACTTCTGGGGCGTGGTCTACGGCACCCAGGCCTTCCTGCCACACCTCAAGGCCTCTGGCGACGGCCACATCATCAACACCTCCAGCCTGTTCGGCCTGATGTCCGTGCCCACGCAGGGCACCTACAACGCCAGCAAGTTCGCGGTGCGCGGCTACACCGAGGCCCTGCGCATGGAGCTTGATCTCGAAGGCGCGCCCGTCAGCGCCACCTGCGTGCACCCGGGCGGCATCGCCACCAACATCGCGCTGGCCGGCAAGATCGACCCGGCCCTGGAAAAAGCCACCGGCGTCAGCGCCGACACCCAACGCCGCCGCGCCAACAAGCTGATCAACGTGACCACGGCCGAATCGGCCGCGCTGCAGATCCTGGCCGCCGTCGAGAAGAACGCCCGCCGCGTGCTGGTCGGCCCCGACGCCCGCATGCTCGACAAGATGGTGCGCCTGCTGGGCTCGTGGTACCAGCCGCTGGTAATGCGCCAGCTCAAGCGCATGAACGCCAAGTCGCGCCAGAGCGACAACAGCACCGCCCGCGCCTGAGCAGGTAGTGGAGAATCCGGCCAGATCCTTTCCTACTTACTGGAACCCTCTGGCAAATGAAGTGGCTCAAGCGCCTGTGGTGGAGCGCCGTTCTGATGGTGGTGGGCCTGGCGCTGGCCGTGTGGGCCACGTGGGAGCCCGACCGCCAGCTCGGTGACCTGGTGGCCCGCTGGGCGCCGCAGCCGTCGATGTTCATCGAACTCGACGGCATGCAGGTGCACGTGCGCGACACCGGCCCGCGCGACGACCCGCAACCCATCGTGCTGCTGCACGGCATGGCCTCCAGCCTGCACACCTGGGAAGGCTGGCGCCTGGCGCTCGAGAAGAACCGCCGCGTCATCTCGGTCGATCTGCCCGGCTTCGGGCTGACCGGCCCCAGCCCCCAGGGCGAATACCACATCGAGGGCTACACCCGCTTCGTGCTGCGCCTGCTGGACAACCTGGGCGTGCGGCGCGTGGTGCTGGCCGGCAATGCCCTGGGTGGCGAGATCGCGTGGCAGACGGCCCTGCTGGCGCCTGACCGCGTGCGCAAGCTGATCCTGATCGATTCAGACGGCTACCAGCTCTCGCCGCTGTCCCAGCCCATCGCGTTCCAGATCGCCGGGGCGCGCAGCCTGCGCTGGGTATCCGAGCGCATCCTGCCGCGCAGCGTGATCGAATCCAGCGTGCGCAACGTGTTCGGCCACCCCGACAAGGTCACGCAGGACCGGGTGGACCGCTACTTCGAGCTGGCACTGCGCGTGGGCAACCGGCGCGCGCTGTTCCAGCGCATGGACCAGGCGGACTCCGGCGCCAAGGAGCAGCAGATTCGCCTGATCAAGCAACCCGTGCTGGTGCTGTGGGGCGCCAAGGATGGCATGGCGCCCGTGGCCTTCGCCGACCGCTTCTGCGGCGACATCACCGTCTGCCAGAAGGTGGTCTTCCCCGACCTGGGGCACATCCCCCAGGAAGAATCGCCCACCCAGACGCTGGTGCCGGTGCTGCACTTCCTGTCGGCGCCATGAGCCTGCAGGATCACGGCCCGCATCAGCTGAGGGGCGACGAGGTGCAGCTGTGGCGCTTCTTCTATGAAGACGCCTGGGCGCAGGATGCCCTGATAGCCACCGATTACGACGCCCTCATCACCCCGAGCGAGCGCCAGCGCATGCTGGCCTTTCGCTTCGAGAAGGACCAGCGCCAGTACCTGGCCGCCAGGGCGCTGGTGCGCACCGTGCTCTCATTGCAGGCCAACACCCCACCGGCCGATTGGCGCTTTGGCGCTACCGCCCGGGGCAAGCCCTTCATCGAAGGCCCCGCGGCGCCAACGCCGCTGCACTTCAACCTGGCCCACACCCACGGCCTGGTGGTGTGTGCAGTCAGCACGGCGCACTCACGCCTGGGCGTGGATGTGGAATCGATCGACCGCCGCACCGCTGCGCTGGACATCGCCGACAGCCAATTCAGCCCCGCCGAATGCGCCTGGCTGCGGGGCATTCCCCCCGAGCAGTTGCACCAGGCCTTCATGCAGGTGTGGACGCTCAAGGAAGCCTGGATCAAGGCCACAGGCGAAGGCCTGAGCGCCGAGCTGAGTCAGTGCACCTTTGCCCTGCCTACGCCGCCCGTTGCCGGGCCTGCGGCCGTGCCGGCCACCTTCCATGGCGACAGCGCCGAGCAGGGCATGCATTGGCGCTTCATCCAGGCCCTGCTGCAGGATCGGTTTGCCGTGGCGGCGGGCGCCGACACCCAGGGCCAGCCCTTGAGGTGCCGGGTGTTCGACACGGTGCCACTGCGCCACCACGCCGAGCGGCCCGAGCTGGCCTTCACGGCAGCCTGAGCCGCCGCCACAGCCTGCACAGCGCCCAGGCGCTGAACCGCCGTCAGGCCTTGCGCACCTCGCGCAGCCAGCCGGCCTGCCGCACCACCGAGGCCACCACCTTGTCCAGCACGGCATCGAGTTCCGGCTTGGTCAGCGCGCCCTCGGCATCGAAGGCCTTGTCGGCGCCCGGCAGGCCCAGTTGCTCGGGCACCACCACCATCGCGAAGTTGGTGCTCAGGTAGGTGCGCACGATGGGCAGCGCGCGCATGCCACCCAGCGCCCCGGGCGATGCCGCCAGCAGGCCCACCGGCTTGCCGGCCGTGGTGCCCGTGCCGCCGGCCAGGCCATCAGCCGCCGGCACCGTGGACAGCCAGTCGAAGGCATTGATGAACAGCGGCGTGGGCAGCGCGTTGTACTCGGGGCTGGCCAGCAGCAGGCCGTCGTGCTCGGCGAACAGCTTGCGCAGCTCGAACGCACCCGTCGGGTGGCCGTGGGCGGCCACGTGGTCCGCATCGAACACGGGCAGCGCCAGGTCTCGCAGGTTCACGTGGGTGACCTGCGCGCCCAGCGCCTGAGCCTTGCGCGCGGCCAGCGCCAGCAGTTGCGTGTTGTGGGAGCCATCACGGGCGCTGCCGGCGATCGCCAGCAGCTTGACAGGAGCTTGGGAAGACATCTCTGAGGTACCTCGTTGGTCAAAAGATGGACCCTGCCGGATCCGGTTGGGGTGAATTGTCCCGCGAGCGCGGCGTAAAACGCCGCCGTTCCCGATTCGCGGTTACCCTTGCGGCATGTTCAGTTATCGACACGGCTTTCACGCCGGCAACCACGCCGACGTGCTCAAACACACGGTGCTGGTGCAGCTCCTGGAGCACCTCACGCAGAAAGACACGCCCTTCTGGGTCGTCGACACCCACGCGGGCGGAGGCCTGTACGACCTGGCCGCCGGCTACGCGGCCAAGAGCGGCGAGGCCAAGGGCGGCATCCACAAGGTCTGGGCCTCCCGCTCGGACCCAGCCCTGCCACGCGCCCTGCAGGACCTGATCGAGCAGATCGAGGTCTGCAACGAAGGCGACGACCTGCGCTGGTACCCCGGCTCGCCGCAACTGGCCGCGCAGATGCTGCGCCCCCGCGACCACCTGCGCATGTACGAGCTGCACCCCACCGAGAGCCGCGCCCTCAAGGCGCACTTCGCGGACGTGAAGCGCGGCGTCAGCATCGAGGTGGCCGATGGCTTCGCGGGCCTCAAGGGCATTCTGCCGCCGCCGCCCAAGCGCGGGCTGGTGCACATCGACCCGCCCTATGAGATGAAGGACGACTACCGGCGCGTCATCAGCACCCTGAAGGAGGCGCTGGCGCGCTTCCCGACCGGCGTATACGCAGTGTGGTACCCCATCGTGGCACGGCGTGAATCCGATCTGCTGCCCGACCAGCTCAAACGCCTGGCACCCGGCAAATGGCTGCACGCCAGCCTGCGCGTCAAGGCCAACAGCCGCGACGGCCTGGGCCTCAACGGCAGCGGCATGTTCATCGTCAACCCGCCATGGACGCTGTACGAGACGCTGGCCGAGGCCCTGCCCTGGATGGTGGAGAACATCGGCATCGATGACCATTCGGCGTACGTGCTGGAGTCGGACGTCAAGTAAGCGGCGTCTTCAGATCTCGCGGGCTGACGGGTCGGCCTCACCAAGGTCAAACACCAGCACCTCAGCCCTCTGCCCTTCGGACAGGGTCAGCAGGCCTTCATCCTCCAGCATCAGCGCATCGCCCTGGTCCAGCACCTCGCCATTGGCGGTGATGCGGCCCCGGGCGATCTGCACATAGGCCTTGCGGCCCGGCGCCAGCGCCAGCTTCGCGGTCTCGTCGCCATCGAACAGGCCCGCGTACAGGCGTGCATCGGCGTGCAGGCTCACCGAGCCCTCGGCGCTATCGGGTGATGCCACCAGGCGCAGGCGCCCGCGCTTGTCCTCGGCACTGAAGTGCTGCTGCGCGTAGCCGGGCTTCACACCCAATGCACTGGGCAGGATCCAGATCTGCAGCAGGTGCAGCTCGTCGTACAGGCTGGGGTTGATCTCGCTGTGCTGGATGCCCGTGCCCGCGCTCATGCGCTGCACGTCGCCCGGGCGGATGGTGGTGCCATGGCCCAGGCTGTCCTTGTGCGCCAGCTGCCCTTCCAGCACGTAGGTCAGGATCTCCATGTCGCGGTGGCCGTGCATGCCGAAGCCCCGGCCGGGCGCGAAGCGGTCCTCGTTGATCACGCGCAGGGGCCCGAAGCCCATGTGCTTGGGGTCACGGTACTCGGCGAACGAAAAGCTGTGCTGGGCGAACAGCCAGCCGTGGTCGGCCTGGCCCCGGTCCTCGCTGCGTCGCAGGGTTTTCATGCGCGGCTCCTCATCGTGTGCGGTCAATCTCGATGGATTCACTGTAGGAGCCGCAGCGCGGCCCACCATCGCACACCGCTGATGGCATCATTCGATTAATTTGAATCCCGCATGAACCCTTCGGAAGGACGCCGGCTCCCATGAGCCACCGCCGCCACGTGCTGACCCCGGAAGCCCTGGAGATGATGGACACCATCGAGCGCACGGGCAGCTTCGCCGCCGCCGCGCGCGAGTTGGGCAAGGTGCCCTCCGCCCTGACCTACAGCGTGCGCCAGCTGGAAGACGCGCTGGACGTGCTGCTCTTCGACCGCCGCTCGCGCCAGGCCCAGTTCACCGCCGCCGGCGAGGAACTGCTCAACGAAGGCCGCCGCCTGCTGGCCCAGATGGACGCCGTGGCCAACCGCGTGCAGCGCGTGGCCTCCGGCTGGGAGACGCAGCTCACCATCGCCGTCGATGGCATCGTGAGCCACGGCCCCTTGTTCGACCTGGTGCAGGCCTTCCATGAGACCTCGCCGCCCACCCGCCTGAAGATCCGCGACGAAGTGCTGACCGGCACCTGGGAGGCCCTGGCCTCCGGCCACGCCGATCTGGCCCTGGGCGTCACAGCCGGCCGCCCCGGCATCAGCGACATCCACATGGACACGCTGGGCGATGTCGAGTTCGTCTTCGTAGTGGCCCCCTTCCACCCGCTGGCCCGGCAGAGCGAGCCGATCAGCGCGGCCGAGCTCACCGCGCACCGCGTGATCGCCGTGGCCGACACCACCCGCCATTCGGAAACCGTCACCGTCGGCATCCTGCCGGGGCAAGATGTGCTGACCGTCTCGACCATGGGCGACAAGCTCGAAGCCCTGCGGCGCGGCCTGGGCTGCGGCTTCCTGCCCGATTACATGGTGCTGCCCGATGCGGAGGCCGGCCGCCTGCAGCGCAAGGAAGTGGCCCAGCCGCCGCGCGTGATCCGGGCGCACTACGCCTGGCGCCAGGCCAGCCAGCAGCCGGGCAAGGCCCTGGCCTGGTGGCTGAGCCAGTTGGGCAGCCCGACCACGCGCGCCGCCCTGCTGAGCGTGCCCTGCCTGAGTTGAGCGCACAGGGCATGCCAGACACCCCCGACATGGCCCTCATGACCGCCCCCGCGCAAGCTGCCACAGACCTGCCACAGACCAGCGCGCGCTACATCGGCCGCTTCGCGCCCTCGCCCACCGGCCCGCTGCACGCCGGCTCGCTGGTGGCCGCACTGGCCAGCTGGCTGGATGCCCGCGCCCATGGCGGCCAGTGGCTGGTGCGCATCGAAGACATCGACCCGCCCCGCTGCCAGCCCGGTGCCGACCGGATCATCCTGCAGCAACTGGCCGATTGCGGCCTGCATGCGGAGGGCGAGGTGATCTACCAGAGCCAGCGCAACGCGGCCTACCAGCACGCGCTGGACTGGTTGGCCGCCGCTGGCCACGCCTACCCCTGTGCCTGCACCCGTGCCGAGATCGCCGCCGAACATACCCGCCTGGGCTGGATCAAGCCACGCCATGGCGAACTGGTCTACCCCGGCACCTGCCGCCCCGCCGCGCCAGGGCTGGATGGGCTGAAAGGCCGGCCCGCCCGCGCCTGGCGTGTCGCCGTGCCGCAAGGCCCACAAGCGCTTTGGCCCTGGCATGACCGCCGCCTGGGCGATCAGCAACAGGCCCTGGACACCGAAGTCGGCGATTTCGTCGTGCGTCGCGCCGACGGCCTGTGGGCCTACCAACTGGCCGTGGTGGTAGATGACGCCGAACAAGGCATCACGGACATCGTGCGCGGAGAGGATCTGGCCGACAACACGCCGCGCCAGCAATGGCTGCAGCGCCTGCTGGGCGCCCCCACGCCCAGCTACCTGCACACGCCCCTGGTGCTGGATGCGCGTGGCGAGAAGCTGTCCAAGCAGCACGGTGCGCCAGCGCTCGACACATCCACCCCCGCCCTGGTGCTACAAGCCCTGCGTGACGCGGGTGGTGCACTGGGCCTGCCGCCGCTCGATGCGCCAACGCCGGCCGAATGGCTCGCCCAAGCCATCAAGGCCTGGCCATGGCAGCCTTGAACATGAACACGGCCTGACGGACCCACTCAGATCGCCCCGGATCATTCAGCTTCGTTCAGCCAAAGCCCGACCTCAAAAACCTCAGCGCTCGACCACCACGAAGTGCTTGCGCACAGGCTCCAGCACTTCGAACGCGCCCTCGAATCCACCCGGGATCACGGCGCCCTGGCCGGCCACCACCTCGGTCACGCCGCCCGCCTGGTCATGCAAGCGCAAACGCCCCTCCAGCACGAAGAAATACTCGTGTTTACGGGGCGCAAAGGCGATTCGCCAGCGTCCGACCTCGCAGATCCAGATGCCGGCAGCCACCCCATCCGGGCCGGATTCATACAGCGTCCAGGTCTCGCGCGTGGGGCATCCCACCTCACGCCGATCCTCGCGCGGCTGGTCGATGGCGGGGGCCGACAAGGGCACATCGAATCTCACGATGCGCGACGCTTCCCGCGCCTGCGGGGGCTGTGTCAGCCGATCGCCGTCCTGCGGCGTTGTTGTCGAGAGGGAACTCATTTCACACCCGTCCACACCAAACGCCATGAGCCCGATCCAGGCCCGCCACGGCGCGAAACCGCGCACTCTAGCAGCACCGCACTGCCCGATGGCGCAACACCCTGGCATGAACGGGGCATGAACCAACACCCCTTCGAAGTGATGACAATCCCAACCACGGGCCTCGCCAGCGCCCCTCAGCCGCTGGCCCGCACGCAAGTCACCCCCATGCACCTGCTCCTGCTCGAAGACGACATCGACCTTGGCCAGGCCGTGGCCGAACACCTGGAAGCCCAGGGCCACACCGTGAGCTGGCTCAAGACCTGCGAACAGGCCGACCGCGCCATGACCCAGCCCGACATCGAGTTGGCCCTGCTGGACCTGCGCCTGCCCGATGGCGATGGCATCGAGCTGCTCAAGAACTGGCGCGCCCGTGGTGATCGCCGCCCCGTGCTGATGCTCACCGCCCGTGACCAGATCAGCGACCGCATCAAGGGCCTGCAAGCCGGCGCCGACGACTACCTCGTCAAGCCTTTCGATCTGGACGAGATGGTCGCCCGCATGGAGGCCGTCAGCCGCCGTGTCGGCCTGAGCCAGGCGCCCGTGCTGCGCACCAACCGCGTCGCGCTCGATTTCGAGAACAAGGTGGCCCGCCTCGATGGCCAGCAGGTCACGCTCACCGCGATGGAGTGGTCGCTGCTGTCCTGCCTGGCCGCGCGCCCCGGCCACACGCTGTCGCGCCAGCAGATCCGCACGGCGCTGTTCCAGCCCGGCCGCATCGAGGCCGAGAGCAACTCCATGGAAGTCATCATCAGCCGCCTGCGCCGCAAACTGGGAACCGAACTGATCAGCACGCACCGTGGCCTGGGCTACCGACTGGACCTCTGAAGGCTGGAGCCTCGAGCGGCGGCTTCGCAACCGCCTGCTCGCCGCGATGACCGGGCTGTGGCTGCTGGGCTCCGGCCTGGCGCTGTACGCCCAGTGGAAGGAGACCAACCGCGTGCTGGACACGGCGCAGGAAGAGATCGCCACCACGCTGCTGCTGCTGCCCACGCCGCCTTCCACCGACAGCACCATCGTGCTGCCGCACCCGGCCATCTCGCACAACCAGGCCATGCTGATGCAGGTCTACGCCAAGGATGGCCGCCTGGTCTGGCGCACCCAGCAGGCCCCTGACAAGCCCCTGGCGCCCCTGGCCAAACACCTGTCAATCAGCGAAGGTGACTGGCACATCGTGGTGCTCCCCGCCCCGCACCTGGACCGCATCGCCGTGGTGGCCGCGCCCATGCATGACCGGCTCGAGGCCCTGCTCAGCGGTGCCCAGGCCCTGCTGCTGCCGCTGCTGGCCCTGCTGCCCCTGACTGCGCTCACGCTCACGTGGATGCTGCGCCGGGTGTTCCGCCGCCTGGATGACCTCAACCAGGATCTGCGCGCCCGCGACCGCGGTGAGCTCGACCCCGTGGCCGTGACCGGCCTGCCGCGCGAGCTGACCCCCTTGGCCGAAGGCCTGAACCAGCTGTTCGAGCGCCTGATGCAGGTGCGCCAGGCCGAACGCGCCTTCGCGGCCAACAGCGCGCACGAGCTGCGCACCCCCATCGCCGCCGCCCAGGCCCAGCTGCAGCGCCTGGTGCACGAGTTCACCCACAGCGTCACCATGCAGGGCGACGAGCGCACCGCCATGCTGCAGCGCATCGACACCCTGGGGCGCCAACTCACCCGCCTGCACCACCTGTGCGTCAAGCTGCTGCAGCTCTCACGCGCGGATGCCGGCGTGGGCCAGCACACCGAACCGGTCGACCTGATCGACGT
The DNA here is from genome assembly GCF_049274795.1 of Aquabacterium sp. Lineage (GTDB taxonomy): Bacteria > Pseudomonadota > Gammaproteobacteria > Burkholderiales > Burkholderiaceae_C > Aquabacterium. Next base: position 38,345 of record NZ_JBASTH010000038.1, on the reverse strand, counting down.
GGCCCAACTGGTGCTGGAAGAGTTCAATCAGCCCGAGCAGCAGGCCCGCCTGCACCTGGAGCTGCCCACGGCCGCATCTGATGAACAGACGGGCGACACCATCGCCAACGAAAGCGTGATGGTGCAGGGCGACCTGGACGCCCTGGGCATCGCCCTGCGCAACCTGATCGAGAACGCCTTGCTGCACAGCGGCGAGACGCAGCAGGTCACCGTGCGCATCACGCCGCTGCCCTCCATCGAAGTGCTTGATGAAGGCCCCGGCATCCCGCCGGACAGGCTGGACACCGTGCGCCAACCCTTCGAGCGCGGCGAAAGCCCCTCGCCCGGCCACGGCCTGGGCCTGGCCATCGTCAGCGCCATCGCGCGGCAGATGGGCGGCACGCTGGATCTGGTCAGCCCGGCGGCCAACGGCCACGGCCTGCACGCCAAGCTGCTGCTGCGCCCGGCCTGAGGCCTGATCACCCCGCCTGCCGACGCAGGCGGCGGCTCACCTCACCCGCGTCATTTCACGAGGAAGTGCTCGCGGTAGTACACCAGCTCTTCGATCGACTCGTGGATGTCGGCCAGCGCAGTGTGCTTCTGCGCCTTCTTGAAGCCTTCGCTCAGGCCCGGCTTCCAGCGGCGTGCCAGCTCCTTGAGCGTGCTGACATCCAGGTTGCGGTAGTGGAAGAAGGCTTCCAGCTTGGGCATGTAGTTGGCCAGGAAGCGGCGGTCCTGGCAGATGGAGTTGCCGCACATGGGCGACTTATTGGCGCCTACGTACTTCTTGAGGAACTCGATCACCTGCTGCTCGGCCTCCGCCTCACCGACGGTAGAGGCCTTGACCCGGTCGATCAGGCCGCTCTTGCCGTGCGTGCCCTTGTTCCAGGCGTCCATCTTGTCCAGCGTCTCGTTGGACTGGTGCACGGCCAGCACGGGGCCTTCCACGCGCACGTTCAGGTGCGGATCGGTCACCACCACGGCGATCTCGATGATGCGGTCGCTTTCCGGCTTGAGCCCCGTCATCTCCAGATCGATCCAGATCAGGTTGTGCTCGCTGGGGGCCAGGGTGGTGGTGGATTGGGGGGTGCTCATGAAACCTCGATAGTGACTAGCCTACCCCCGATTGTGGCGCAGGCGGGCTGGGGCGGACCGTACACTTGCGCCCTATGAACACCCCTATTGTTCCCGCAGACGCCGTCACCCTGGCATTGGCCCTGTTGCTGGTGGCCTCTTTGCTGGTCAAGTTCTGGCTGGCCAGCCGCCAGGTGCGCCATGTGGCGCAGCACCGCGCCCAGGTGCCCGCCCCCTTCGCGGACACCATCACGCTGGAAAGCCACCAGCGCGCCGCCGACTACACCATCGCCAAGCTGCGCTTCGGCATGGTGGCCACCGCCGTGAGCTCGGCCGTGCTGCTGGGCTGGACGCTGCTGGGCGGGCTGGATGCCCTGAACGCCTGGCTGGTCGAGGCCTGGCTGCCGAGCCTGGGCCCGCTGGGTTACCAGTTGGCCCTGCTGGCCGCGTTTTCCGTCATCAGCGCCGTGATCGAGCTGCCGCTGGAGCTGTGGAACACCTTCCGCCTGGAGCAGCGCCATGGCTTCAACCGCATGACGCTCAAGCTCTGGCTGGGCGACCAGGTCAAGGGCACGCTGCTGGGCGTGGCCATCGGCGGCCCCATCGCCGCCCTGATCCTGTGGCTGATGGGCGCGGCCGGCAGCCTGTGGTGGCTGTGGGCCTGGTGCGCCTGGACGGGCTTTTCCCTCCTGATGATGGTGATCTTCCCCACCCTCATCGCGCCACTGTTCAACAAGTTCCAGCCCCTGCAGGACGAGGCCCTGAAATCCCGCGTGGAAGGCCTGATGCAGCGCTGCGGCTTCGCCTCCAAAGGCCTGTTCGTGATGGACGGCAGCCGCCGCTCTGCCCACGGCAACGCCTACTTCACCGGCCTGGGCGCGGCCAAGCGCGTGGTCTTCTTCGACACGCTGCTGGCGCGCCTGAACCCCGGCGAGGTCGAGGCCGTGCTGGCGCACGAGCTGGGCCACTTCAAGCACAAGCACGTGCTCAAGCGCATGATCAGTCTGTTCGCCATCAGCCTGGGCGCCTTCGCGCTGCTGGGCTGGCTGTCGCAGCAACTGGGCTTCTACGTCGGCCTGGGCGTGCGCCCCAACCTGGATGCGCCCAACGACGCCCTGGCCCTGCTGCTCTTCATGATGGTCGTGCCGCTGGTGGGCTTCTTCGCCGCGCCGCTGATGGCCACCTTCTCGCGCCGCGACGAGTTCCAGGCCGACGCCTACGCCTGCGCCCACGCCCAGGGCAGCGACCTGGCCCGTGCGCTCGTCAAGCTTTACGACGACAATGCCTCCACGCTGACCCCCGATCCGCTGTACGTGCGCTTCTACTACTCGCACCCGCCGGCCTCCGAGCGCCTGGCGGCACTGCGCACCCAGCCAGCCTTGATCCCTTGATGCCTCTGATGTCGCTGCCCACGCCGTTCCTGCTGTCGTTCAAGCCATGAGCACGCCCCTGCACCTCCAGCGCTGCCAGCACCAGGCCGGCCAGCCCCTGAGCCCGGCCGAACTGGCCGCCCTGCTGCAGCAGGTCCAGGGCTGGGCTGTGATCGACGGCGCGCTGCAGCAGCGTTTCAAGTTCGCGGATTTCCGCCACACCATGGCCTTCGTCAACGCCGTGGCCTGGATCGCCAACGAGCAGGACCACCACCCCGACATGGCCGTGAGCTACAACCAGTGCACCCTGCGCTGGAACACACACTCCGTGAACGGCCTGTCGATCAACGATTTCATCTGCGCCGCCCGCGTGGACACCCTCGCCTCATGAAGCGCGCGAGCGCAGCAGGCCGTGGCGGCCGGGCCAAAGGCGCCAAGGGCGCCGGCGCCGAGGTCGGTGAAGAAGGTCTGGTCGTGGCCACCCACGGCCGCCATGTCGTGGTTGAAGTCGCTGACGGCAGCCGTCTGATCTGCCACCCGCGCGGCAAGAAGAGCGAGGCCGTGGTCGGTGACCGCGTGCGCTGGCAGCACACGCTGGAGGGTGGCGACGAAGGCGTGATCGTCGCCGTGGCCGAGCGCCGCAACCTGCTTTACCGCCAGGACGAATGGCGCAGCAAGTCCTTCGCGGCCAACCTGGACCAGTTGCTGATGTGGATCGCCGTGGAGCCCGTGTTCAGCGAAGCGCAGCTCACGCGCGCCCTGATCGCCGCCCGATCGGCCGACATCCCGGCCACCATCGTGCTCAACAAGATCGACCTGCCGGGCACCCCCACCGCGCGCGAGCGACTGGCACCGTACAAGGCCATGGGCTACCCGGTGGTCGAGCTATCGCTCAAGCAGGAAACCGATGCCGCACGCACCCAGATGGCCCCGTTGCTGGACGGCAAGGCCACGCTGGTGCTGGGCCCCTCGGGCGCCGGCAAGAGCACGCTGATCAACACCCTGCTGCCCAACGCCCGCGCCGAGGTGGGCGAGATCTCGCAAGCGCTGAACTCAGGGCGGCACACCACCACCTCCAGCCTCTGGTACTGGCTGGACGAGGCGCGCAGCAGCGCCGTGATCGATTCGCCGGGCTTCCAGGAGTTCGGCCTGCACCACATCGAGCCGACCGAGCTGCAGCGGCTGATGCCCGACATCGCCGCGCACATGAACGACTGCCGCTTCCACAACTGCACGCACCGGCAGGAGCCGGGCTGCGCCGTACAGGCCGCCGTGGCGCAGGGCCAGATCAGCCCCATGCGCCTGAGCCTGTACACCGCCCTGTTCGACGAACTGAGCCAGCCGCGCTGGTAAGCTCCAAAGCACCTCCGAAAGCCCCCCAAGCCCCATCAGGACCGACGTCATGAGCGACCATCTCTCTGCCCTGGAACCTTCGCTCGATGCCTTCAGCCAGGGCCGGCTGGGGCTGCACGAACTGGCCACACAGTGGCGCGAAGCCGCACGGCAGCATCAACCCACCTTGCCCGCGCGCTACCTGGACGTGCTGGACCGCGTGCTGAGCCAGTTGGAATCGAGCGCTCTGTTCACGGAAGAAAGCTGCTCCTTCAGCCAGGCGGACATGCTGAGCGCCCTGCGCGATTGGCTGCACAAGGCACGGGCCTTGGGCGCGCACTGAGCCGTCAAACTTCGGGCCGCGCCACCGAACTCCAGGCCGCCTCTGCCAGCATCTCCCGGTACTGCATCGGCGACGATTTCACCCGCCCTGACAGCCAGGCGCGGCAGTAGTTCTCCGCCTGCCCGATGATCAGCGACGGGAACAGCTCTGCTGGCCACTCGCGCAGCTGCGCCACCCGCTCCGGCTGCATGAACCAGGCCATCAGCGCCTTGCCCACCTGGCGATTGCGCTGCTGCAACTCCGCCCCGTGCGGCCCCTTGGCCACAGCCGAGCGCGCCTGGAACACATAGCGCGCCAGTTCCGGCTGCGCCACCACCCAGTCCACATAGCTGTAGACCAGCGTGGCCACGCCGTCCTTCAGGCTCTCGGCCTTGGACAGCCCCTGCTCGCGCAGCGCCGCCTGGTCGTCCATCGCCGCGAAGAACAGCGCCGCCACCAACCCTTCCTTGCTGCCGAAGTGGTGGTACAGGTTGCCCACGCTGGCATCGCAGCGCTCCTTGAGCATCTCGATGGTGGTGGGCTCGATGCCGTGCTCGTTGAAACAGGCCAGCGCCCCGCCCAGGATGCGGCGCTTGAGCTGCGCCCGCGCGCCCGGGTAGGCACGCTCCAGCACTGCGGACACGCCCGCGTTCATCGACCACACCTCACGCACGACTGGTTCATGGATCTGTATTTGATGCCGAATAATATTCCAGAATATTATTCTTTTAACCAATCGAGGTCCAGCAGATCCCTGGATCTTGAAAGCCTTCCCATGAGCCAGCTTCTCGCCCTGTACAACAGCGCCGGCGCCGAACAGTTCACCGCCGCCGTCTGCCAGTTCGCGCCCTACTTCAGCACCATCACGCCCAGCTTCACCGAGTTGCGCGCCGGTCGCGCCGAGGCCACCGTGCCCTTCCGCCGAGAGATCACCAACCACCTGGGCACCGTGCACGCCATCGCGCTGTGCAACGCGGCCGAACTGGTCGCCGGCACCATGACAGACGCCTCCATCCCCGCCGGCCACCGCTGGATCCCCAAGGGCATGACGATGCAGTACCTGGCCAAGGCCAAGACCGGCGTGCGCGCCGTGGCCGATGGCAGCAACGTGCCCTGGACCGAGCCTGGCGACCACGAAGTGCCCGTGGACATCTTCGACGAGCAGGGCACCAAGGTCTTCCACGCCCGCATCACGATGAACATCAAGGCGGCCTGAGCCTTCTTGAGCGGCCCACCGGCACTGGAGACCACACCATGTCCGACATGCTCGCCATCGGCCGGGAGATCTTGGCCACCCAAGGCTTCAGCCGCCTGCTCGGCACCGAGATGACGGCCTACGGCCCCGACGGGGTCGAGCTGCGCCTGCCCCTGCGCCCTGAACTGCTGCAGCAGAACGGTTTCGCGCACGGCGGCGTTGTCAGCTACCTGGCCGACAACGCCTTGACCTACGCAGGCGGTGCCGCCATGGGCATCGGTGTGCTCACGGCAGAGTACAAGATCAACTATGTGCGCCCTGGCGTGGGCAGCACCCTGGTGGCGCGGGCCGAAGTGCTCTAGGCGGGCAAGAGCCTGGCCACCTGCCGTTGCGATGTCTTCAGCGTGCTGGAAGATGGCACCGAGAAACTCTGCGCCACTGCGCAGGGCACCATCGCCAAGGTGGGTGGCTGAGCCGCCTGGATCAACCGATCAGGTTGGCCAGCGACAGCAGCGCCAGCAGCAGCATCCACAGCACCACCGAACGCCAGATCAGGGCCACCACGTTGCGCAGGTGGTCCATCTGCGGCAGTACACCAGCGGTGCTGCCCACAGCCGCAGCAGCCTCGGCGCTGTCACCCTCGCTGAGGGTACGGGACACGTCCTGGCCCGCAGCAGGCGCCGACAGGCCACCCAACTGAACCCCCACCGCGCCAGCCGCAGCCGACAGGATGACGCCTTCATTGGGCTGGGCCCACAGGTTGGCGTAACGCCGCCAGGATTCGATCGCCTCTTCGAAGTTGCCCACCACGGCAAAGCCGAAGGCGGTGAGGCGCGAAGGCACAAAATCGATCAGGTCGAAGAGCTTGCCGGACAGGATGCGCAGTTGATCATGCGTGGCCGCGCCAGTGACATGGCTGCGGTAGGCCCAATAGCGGCTGGTGAACTCGGCCATGCGGTACATCACCGCGCCCATCGGGCCCAGGCCCACGGTGGACAGCGCCACGAACCAGAAGAACACGCCGAACACGTGGCGGTGCGCGGCCAGCAGCGAATACTCGATCACATGGCGCAGCAGCTCGCGGCGCGGCAGGTCGCTCGCGTCCACGTGGCGCCACTGGGCCAACAGTTCACGCGCACGGTCTTCCTTGGCTTCGTCCAGCGCATCGCGGATCGCGGTGAAGTGGTGGCTGAACTGGCGGAAACCCAGCGTGAGGTACAGCACGACCACATCCCACACCAGCGCCAGCACGGTGCTGTAGCGGTTCACGGCCACGTAGCCCACGCCGATCAGCAGGGCCGGCGCCACCACGGTGATGGCCCACACCACGCGGGCGTGCACAGCCGCACCCGCATCGAAATTGCGGCCCACCCAGCGCACCCAGGCCGTCAGGCCCTGGTGGACGGGGTTGTTGTTCGGCAGCGGCTTGAGCTGTTCGATCAGCAGGGCGAACAGCACGGCGAAGAAACTCATGCCCGGATCATAGCGGGGTGGCCCGGCGCTCGCCTCAAGCCGCCAGGAAACGGTACAGATTTCGCAACATCGCAGCGGTGGCGCCCCAGATGAAATGATCTTCGTCACGCCCCGGCGCGCGCCAGGGCATCGAGAAGTAGCGCATGTCCAGGCCAGCGGCCTGCGCCAAACGCTGCTGGTGGTTGGCCGGGTTCATCAGGAAGGCCAGCGGCACCTCGAAGATCTCGGCCACTTCACAGGGTTCGGGCGTGAGCGCCAGGGCCACGGCCTCGTCAGCATGGGCCTGCACCAGGCCCACCACCGGCGTGACGACAAAGCCCGTGCCGGTGATGTAGGGCGGCAACTCGCCGATCACCTCCACCCGCTCAGGCGCCAGGCCCACTTCTTCTTGCGCCTCGCGCAAGGCCGTGGCGCGGGCATCGACATCGTCTTCATCCTTGCGCCCGCCAGGAAAGCTCACCTGGCCGGCGTGCGCCTTGAGGTGGGCTGTGCGCTGCGTCAGCAGCACTGACAGGACCGCCGCACCGCCGTCCGCCGCCTGGCGGATCACCAGCGGCACCAGCACGGCAGCCGGCACCGGTTGCGCGGCTCGCCAGAAACGTTCGACCTCGGTGTCGGCCTCCCACTCGGGCGGGTTGGCAAAGCGCTCACGCAGCGCCTCGGGCGTGAGGCGGGCCGGATCGAGCAGGGGCAGGTCTTCCGTCGGGGGCAGCAAGGCCGCAGTGCGGGGGTCGAAAGGCAGGGGCAAGGCCATAAGCTCCCATGGTAGCCAAAGGCGCCATCCCGCATGGGCAGCAGGGCTCGGTGAAAGCACCCGGTAGGGGCCTGGCGCCACGGGAATCCGGGCATGAAAAAACCGCCTGGGCGGATGCCGAGGCGGTTTTTGCGTGTGGCGGCTGCAAGGGCTGCCAGGCACGAGAGAACGGCTTAGGCCAGCTTCTCTTTGATCCGTGCCGACTTGCCGCTGCGCTGACGCAGGTAGTACAGCTTGGCACGACGCACGTCACCACGACGCTTGACGTCGATGGAGGCGATCAGGGGGCTGTACAGCTGGAACGTACGCTCCACGCCTTCGCCGCTGGAGATCTTGCGGACGATGAAGCTGGAGTTCAGGCCGCGGTTGCGCTTGGCAATCACGACGCCTTCGTAGGCCTGCACTCGCTTGCGGGTGCCTTCAACCACGTTGACGTTGACGATCACGGTGTCGCCAGGGGCGAACGCGGGGATGGTTTTGTTCAGGCGAGCAATTTCTTCTTGCTCGAGCTGACGGATCAGGTCCATGGATGCTCCTAAAACGATCATGCTTGCGCCTAAAATGTTAGAACCTGGCCAGGCAGAGGATCGCGAAACCGAAGATTATAGCAGAGTCTTCAGGAATTGCTCATCTGCTTTTGACAGACGGCCTTCCCTGCGTGCCGCCGCGATCAATTCAGGGCGGCGTTGCCAGGTGATGGACAGTTGCTGCTGGCGGCGCCAGGCAGCAATCTGCGCGTGGTGCCCCGACATCAGCACCGGCGGCACGGCCGCATCCGCCCCGGGCAGTTGCGCGCTCAAGGCTTCGTCCAGCACCTCGGGGCGGCTGTAGTGGGGGCAATCCAGCAAGCCATCGGAGAAGCTGTCCTGCTGGTGCGAGGCGGCATCGCGCAGCACGCCGGGCTGCAGGCGGGCCACCGCGTCGATCAGCGTGAGCGCGGGCAGCTCGCCGCCAGACAGCACGTAGTCACCCAGGCTGATCTCTTCATCGACATGCGCATCGATGAAACGCTGGTCGACGCCCTCATAGCGGCCGCACAACAGCACGGCGCCTGGTGAAGCGGCCAGCGCCTCCACACGCGGCTGCGTCAGCGGCTTGCCGGCCGGGCTGAACAGGATCACGGGCAGACGCGGGCCGGCAGCGGTATCTTGATCAGCGCGGATGGCCGACAAGGCACGCGCCAGTGGTTCGACCAGCATCACCATGCCCGGGCCACCGCCAAAAGGGCGGTCGTCCACGCGACGGTAGGTGTCTTCGGTGAAATCGCGCAGCGGCCACAGGCGCACGTCCACGGCCTTGCTCTCGAAGGCACGGCGCGTCACGCCCACACGGGCGAAAGGCTCGAAGATCTCCGGGAACAGGGTGATGACGTCGAAGCGCATGGCGCCCGGCCCGAACTCAGTAGTCCAGGCCCCAGTCGGCCACGATCAGGCGCTCGGCCAGGCTGACCCGGTCGATGTAGGCGGACACGAAGGGGATCAGGCGCTCGGCCGCATCACCGGGCTTGGGCGCCTCGCCAGCCGGCAGCGCGCAACGCAGCACACAGTGCGGGCCGGTGTCGAGCAGATCGGTCACGGTGCCCAGGGCCTGGCCTTCACGGTTGACGACGTTCAGGCCGATCAGGTCGATCCAGTAGAACTCGTCGTCGCTGTCGGGCGTCGGGAAGGCGGAACGCGACACGAACACGCGCGCGCCCTTGAGGGCCTCAGCGCCATTGCGATCGTCCAGGCCATCGATGGTGGCCACGATGACATCGCCCTGCTCCTTGGCGGATTTGACGCGCAGCAATGCCGGCTGGCTCAGGCGAGCCGGCGTACGGGCATCAGTAGCAGGAGCAGTTTTCCGAGCCGGAACGGCCGAGGAGGCGCCAGCGGCAGCGCCCGCAGGCGCGCCAGGCTTGCGCACGGCGCCTGCCTGAGGCAGCGCCGGTTGCACGAACCACTTCTTGGTGCAGAACAAGGCCTGGGGATCGGACGAGAAGGGATGCAGCTTGATGCCGCCCTTCACGCCCCAGGCGTCGATGACACGGGCCACCTCGATGGCATCTTCGGGCCAGGGGGTGCCGTCAGCCAGCACCAGTCCCTGCGTGGACGCCACCGCGCGCTCGGTCATCGATCAGGCTTGGCTTTTAGGCCGCGGGAGCGGCAGCAGCCTTGGCCTTGGCTTCCTTGACCAGGCGAACCACGGTGGGCGACACCTGAGCGCCGTTGCTCACCCAGTGATCCAGGCGGTCGAACGCCACGCGCAGGCCTTCAGCCTTGCCGGAAGCCACGGGGTTGTAGAAGCCCACGCGCTCCAGGAAACGGCCATCACGGCTGTTACGGGAGTCAGCAGCGACGATGTTGAAAAACGGGCGCTTCTTGGAACCGCCACGAGCCAGTCGAATCACGACCATGATGTGTCCTTCAGGATGATGATGCGACGGCCAACACGGGGAGACACTCGCGCACGGACCGTCATGAGGCGCCAAGCCAAAAACAATGCCCTGAATGACAATGCCCTCAACTTGAACGCCAGCCTCCCGGCCTGACTAGATACGTGCATCCTCAAAGGAATGCCCAAGCCGGGAAATCGCGCATTATAGCGGGCAAGGCCATCCGTGGCAAACGTCTGCCCAGAATCATCAGAATCCTGTCAGCACCCACCATGCACAGCGCGCCCACTTCCCCCGCCCCCAGCACCGCCCTCGGCGCCGCGCCCGCCACGGCACCTCGCCCCTACCGCTCCAAGACGCTGGCCACCTGGCTGGGCCTGCTGGGCGGCCCCCTGGGCCTGCACCGCTTCTACCTGGGCGGCCTGGGCGATGTATGGGGCTGGCTGCACCCGCTGCCCACGCTGCTGGGTCTGTGGGGCCTGCACCGCATGGACCAGCTCGGCCAGGACGACCGCCTGGCCTGGCTGCTGCTGCCCCTGCTGGGCCTGAGCTTCGCCACTGCCATGCTGCAGACCATCCTGATCGGCCTGACACCCGACGAACGCTGGCACGCCCGCCACAACCCGGCGCTGGCGGGCCGCGCCGATGCCCCTGCCGCCGGCTGGGGGGCCGTGATCCCGGTGATCCTGGCCCTGATCCTGGGCGCCGGCGTGCTGATGGCCACCATCGCCTTCTCGGGCCAGCGCTACTTCGAGTACCAGGTGGAAGAGGCGCTGAAGATCAGCCAATGACCCTCCTGGCACCGCCACCGCCAAGTTCAGAACCTCAGGTCCGGAACATGAAATACGCCGCCCCCACCAGGCACAGCGCCGCCCAGATGTAATCCAGCTTGAAGGGCTGCCCCAGGTAGAACACTGCGAAGGGCACGAACACGCTCAGGCTGATCACCTCCTGCATGATCTTGAGTTGCCCCACGCTCATCTGCTGAACACCGATGCGGTTGGCCGGCACCTGCAGCAGGTACTCGAACAGCGCGATGCCCCAGCTGATCAGCGCCGCCACGATCCAGGGCTTGCTGGCCAGGTTCTTGAGGTGCCCGTACCAGGCGAAGGTCATGAACACGTTGGAGAGCACCAGCAGCAAGGCGGTCTGCATGGGGATCGGCAGGGAGGACAGCAATGGGATGTTCATGACGCAGGGCGGATGAGGGTGTGAACAGATGCCACGGCGGGCGAGCTAACGGATAATCTCGCTTTTGCCGCGCACCCGGCCATTTTCTGCCGCCCACGCCAACGCCCGCCCATGAGCTCTTCAACGCCCCCGACCAACACCCCGCTGACCTACGACCAGGCCGGCGTCAACTACGACCTGATCGACCCGCTGAAGATCGCGGCGCAGCGCGCGGCGGCCGCCACGGGCGCGCACCTGGGTGGCCACGGCTTCAGCGAAGTGGGCGCCTCGCGCGGTGAATCGGCCTACGTGGTCGATGTGGGCCCGATGTACCTGGCCTCCATCGTGGAATGCCTGGGCACCAAGACCCTGGTGGCCGACGAGATGGCCAAGCTGACGGGCAAGAGCTACTACGACGGCATCGCGCAGGACACCATCGCCATGGCGGTGAACGACCTGATCACCGTGGGCGCCACGCCCCTGGTGGTGCAGGCTTACTGGGCCGCTGGCGGTTCCGACTGGTTCAACGACGCGCAGCGCTCCCAGGCCCTGGTGGCCGGCTGGAAGAAGGCCTGCGACACCTGCCAGGTGGCCTGGGGTGGCGGCGAAACCCCCGCGCTGGCCGGCATCGTGGCCGATGGCCGCGTGGACCTGGCGGCATCGTGCACCGGCATCATCAGCCCCAAGACCCGCCTGTCGGTGGGCGACAAGCTGGGCGCGGGCGACGCCATCGTGTTCCTGGCGGCCAGCGGCATCCACGCCAACGGCCTGTCGCTGGCACGCAAGCTGGCCGAGCGTCTGCCCAAGGGTTACCTGACGGACATCGGCAATGGCCAGACCTATGGCGAGGCCCTGCTGGCCCCCACGGTGCTGTACTCGCCCGTGACCGAAGCGCTGGCCCAGGCCGGCATCACCCCGCACTACTGCGCCAACGTGACGGGCCACGGCTGGCGCAAGCTGATGCGCCACGCCAAGACCCTGACCTACCGCATCACCCAGGTGCCGCCCAAGACCGCCGTGCTGGACTTCATGCAGCGCGAATGCCAGCTCGACGACCACGAGGCCTACGGCACGCTGAACATGGGCGCGGGCTTCGCGCTGTACCTGGCCGCCGACCAGGCCGAGCGCGGGGTCGAGATCTCGCGCGGCCTGGGCATCGACGCCTGGGTGGCCGGCCGTGTGGAAGAAGGCCCCAAGCGCGTGGTGATCGAGCCGCTGGGCGTGGCCTTCGAAGGCGACGAGCTGCAGCTTCGGTAAACATCTCAAATACGGTCAACGGATATCGTTGATCGGAATAGAAACAAAAAGGGCCCGCTCGAGGCCCTTTTTGCATGACATCGTGAGCCACTTCACGAAGTGTCCTGAAACCCGATAAGGGATCCTCCCGCATTCAGTTTTGTCATTTCGCCGTCGAAATAACTTCGAATACCGCCGTTAGGGCTTCGCCCCGACCGCGGTTGGTTCTCCATTCGTTCGACCGCGCCCCAGGACCGTGCCCAGGGTGCCCACGACAGACTGAAGCATGAACATCCGCAACATCCGCATCGGACAACGACTGACCATCGGCTTCGGCTTGGTCATCGCCCTGCTCATTCTGCTGGCCGGCCTGGCCTTGATGCGCATCCAGAGCCTCAGCAGCGAAGTAGGGTCGCTCACGCAGAACACCTATCCGCGCACCGTGGTCGCCAACAACATGAAGGCCGACCTCAATGAGATGTCGCGCAGCATGCTGAGCATCCTCGTGATGAGCGACGAGGGACAGATCAAGGGCGAGCTGGCCAACATCGAGAAGTACAACAAGATCCACGAAGCCAACGTGGCCAAGCTGCGGCAGTTGATCACGGACGCCGAAGGCCAGGAGTTGCTCAAGAAGATGGAAGACCTGCGGGCCAGGGCGCTCAAGGGCCAGACCTCCTTCGTCAAGCTGATCAACGAGAACCTCAAGGAAGACGCGATGACGAAGTTCCTGTTCTCGGTGCGATCGGCCCAGACCAAGTACTTCGAATCGCTGGACACGCTGATCGAGCAGCAGAACCGCAGCATGGAGCAGGCCGGCGAGCAATCGACCACGCAGGCCCGCGCCACCATGGCCTTCATCTTGGGGCTGGCCGTGGCCGCCGCGCTGATCAGCGTGGTCGTGGCCCTGCTGGCCACCCGCAGCATCACCCTGCCGCTGAACCGCGCAGTGAAGATCGCGCAGCAGGTGGCCAAGGGCGATCTGACCAGCACCATCGTCACGCGCAGCCAGGACGAAACCGGCCAGCTGATGCAGGCGCTGGACCACATGAACCGCAGCCTGCAGGGCATCGTGGGCAATGTGCGCCAGGGCACGGAGATGATTGCCTCGGCCTCCACCGAGATCGCCTCGGGCAACTCGGACCTGTCGATCCGCACCGAGCAGCAGGCGGCCTCGCTGCAGCAGACCTCAGGCGCGGTGACCGAGCTGACCCGCATCGTGCGCCAGAACGCCGACAACGCCAGCCAGGCCAACCATCTGGCGAGCGAAGCCTCCACCATCGCTACGCAAGGCGGCGAGGTCGTCTCGCGCGTGGTGGACACCATGGGGTCGATCGATGCCTCGTCGCGCAAGATCGTCGACATCATCGGCGTGATCGACGGCATCGCCTTCCAGACCAACATCCTGGCGCTGAACGCCGCGGTGGAAGCCGCCCGCGCCGGCGAACAAGGCCGCGGCTTTGCCGTGGTGGCCGGCGAGGTGCGCACCCTGGCGCAGCGCTCGGCCCTGGCCGCCAAGGAGATCAAGACCCTCATCAACGAGTCGGTCGAGAAGGTGGAACTGGGCAGCCAACTGGTCACCAAGGCCGGCAGCACGATGCAAAACGTGGTGTCCAGCGTTCAGCGCGTGAGCAACATCATCAGCGAGATCACCGAGGCCAGCCGCTCGCAGAGCGAGGGCATCGAGGCCGTGAACCGCAGCATTCTGCAGATGGACAGCGTAACGCAGCAGAACGCCGCCCTGGTGGAGCAGGCCGCCGCCGCCGCCGAATCCATGCAGAACCAGGCCGCCGGTCTCGCGCAGGTGGTGAGCGTGTTCAAGCTGGAGCCCAGCCTGGAAGCGCCGCAGGATGCCGGCGGGTACGACAGCGACGCGGAGCCCCGGCTGCCGGCCCTGCCGGCCTGACGGGGTGCCTGCGGGCAGCCAAGGCTGCTCACCAGGGCAAACCCCAGGTGGGGAAATGCCCAGGGCTGTCCTCCGATTCAGCAAGTATCTCGTTTAATACGCATGCACTCAGGGCGCCCCGACATCGGCGCCCGTCATCGGGCCAGGCATGGCCCGTTTCCCCGGACCACACACGACAAGGACAAACCATGAAGCACTTCACCCTTTCCGTTCTGACCGCTGCGGCCCTGGCCCTGGGCGCAGCCCTGCCCGCCCAGGCTGTCGAGGTCAACGGCGTCAAGCTGGAAGACAGCATGACGGTCACCGGCAAGAATCTGGTGCTCAACGGCGCCGGCACCCGCGTCAAGGCCATCTTCAAGGTCTATGTGCTGGGCCTGTACCTGCCCGAAAAGAAGAACACCACCGACGCCATCCTGGCGCTGCAAGGCCCCAAGCGCTTCAAGATCGTGATGCTGCGCGACCTGAGCGGCGAGGACTTCGGCGACGCCTTCCTGACCGGCATCAACAAGAACCTGGACAAGGACGAGAAGGCCAAGTTCGTGAACCAGTTGGTGAAGCTGGGCGATCTGTTCCAGGAAGTGGGTGGCCTCAAGAAGGGTGACGTCATCCTGGGCGACTGGAACGGCAGCAATACCGTGTTCCAGGTCAACGGCAAGACCGTGGGCAGCGCCCTGCCCGACCCGGCCTTCTACAACGCCATCCTGAAGATCTGGCTGGGTGCCAGCCCCGCCGACACCACGCTCAAGCCCGCACTGCTGGGCGAAGCCAAGTAAGCACGCCTGAGGCCTGCGCGCTGCCTGCATCTGCCATCAGCGCGCGGTTTCACACGGCCCCGGACTGTTTCACGACAGCCGGGGCCGTCTGCTTTCTGCGGGGCCCTGCGTCATGCCCTACAATCACGGGTGACGGGCCTCCCCGCATGGGGGCGCGGCCAACCGGGTCAGGTCGGGAACGAAGCAGCCCTAACCGTTAGCCACCAGTGCCGGGGTTCAGGCTCGTCACCCTATTCAACAGATGCCCCACGCGTCGCGCGCTGGGTGGCGGCACCAGGGACCGCAGGGTCTGACCGGCCCGGGCACCGCCCCAGGCGCGCGGTCGGGCACACAAGGTTTCCATGGCATCGACCCCCGCGCAGCTTTCGCCCACCTCCGGATCCGGCACACTCACCGTGCCCATCGACCTGGGCGATCGCAGCTACGACATCCTGATCGGCGAGGGCCTGCTCGATGAGCCCGCCACCTACGCCGGCCTGCCCAAGTCCTCCACCGCGCTGATCGTCACCAACACCACGGTGGGGCCGCTCTACGCTGCGCGCTTGCAAAAAGCCCTGGCCGGCCACCACAAGAAGGTGCTGATCACCGAGCTGCCCGATGGCGAGCAGTACAAGGACTGGCCCGCACTCAACCAGATCTTCACCGAACTGCTCGAACAAGCGGCTGACCGCAAGACCGTGCTGTACGCCCTGGGCGGCGGTGTGGTGGGCGACATGACCGGCTTCGCGGCCGCCTGCTACATGCGCGGCGTGCCCTTCGTGCAGGTGCCGACCACCTTGCTGGCCCAGGTCGATTCCAGCGTGGGCGGCAAGACGGCCATCAACCACCCGGCCGGCAAGAACATGATCGGGGCCTTCTACCAGCCCCAGCGCGTGGTCTGTGACCTGGTCACGCTGGACACCCTGCCCCAGCCCGAACTGCTGGCCGGCCTGGCCGAGGTGATCAAGTACGGCCCCATCGCCGATGCCGAGTTCCTGACCTGGCTGGAAGCCAACATGGACGCGCTGCTGGCGCGCGACCGCACCGCCCTGCGCCACGCCATTCGCCGCTCGTGCGAGATCAAGGCCTGGGTGGTGGGCCAGGACGAAAAGGAATCGAACCTGCGCGCCATCCTGAACTACGGCCACACCTTCGGCCACGCGATCGAGGCCGGCATGGGCTACGGCGCCTGGCTGCATGGCGAGGCCGTGGGTTGCGGCATGGTGATGGCGGCTGACTTGTCCGCCCGCCTGGGCCTGATCGACGAAGCCACCTCGCAGCGCATCCGTGTACTGATCGAACGTACCGGCCTGCCCGTGCGCGGCCCGGCCCTGGGCGCCGACCGCTACATCGAACTGATGCAGGTCGACAAGAAGGCCGAGGCCGGCGAGATCCGATTCGTGGTGATCGGCCCGTTGGGCCAGGCCAGCATGCGGCCTGCGCCGGACAGCGTGGTGCGCGACGTGATCGCCGCCCACACCTGAGCAGAGGCAGACAAGCGCCATGTGGCTCGCCCCCTACGCCAGTCATCCGGACAGGACGCGGGGCCGCCGCCACCCTGAGCCGGCCGCGCCCACGCGCAGCGATTTCCAGCGTGATCGAGATCGCATCGTGCACAGCACGGCCTTCCGCCGGCTTGTGTACAAAACCCAAGTTTTCTTGAATCATGAGGGTGACCTCTTCCGCACACGCCTCACGCACTCGCTGGAGGTGGCGCAGTTGGGCCGCTCCATCGCGCGCTCGCTGGGCCTGAACGAAGACCTGGTCGAGGCCATCGCGCTGGCGCATGACCTGGGCCACACGCCTTTCGGCCACGCGGGCCAGGACACGCTCAACGAATGCATGGCCGGGCACGGCGGCTTCGAGCACAACCTGCAGTCGCTGCGCGTGATCGACGCCCTGGAAGAGCGCTACCCCGCCTACGACGGCCTGAACCTGACCTTCGAAACCCGCGAAGGCGTGCTCAAGCACTGCTCGCGCCGCAACGCCGAGCTGCTGGAGGCGCAGGAGCCCGGCGGCGTGGGCCGGCGCTTCATCGAAGGCACGCAGCCCAGCCTGGAAGCCCAACTGTGCAATCTGGCCGACGAGATCGCCTACAACGCGCATGACATCGACGATGGCGTGCGATCGGGCCTGGTCACGCTGGAGCAGTTCGAGGCGGTGCCCCTTTTCGTGCATTTCCGGGACGAGACCCTGCGCGAGTACCCCGAGGTGCGCGGCCGGCGTCTGCTGTTCGACACGATCCGCCGGATGCTGTCGCAGCAGGTGTACGACGTGATCGACGCCACACGCGCCGCCATCGCCGAGCACATGCCCGTCAATGCCGACCAGGCCCGGCGCTGCCCACCGCTGGTGCGCTTCAGCCCTGGCATGCGCGAAGCCAGCACCCAGCTCAAACGCTTCCTGTTCCGCGAGCTGTACCGGCATCCTCAGGTCAACGAAACCACGGTGCGTGCCAAGCAGGTGATCAGCCAGCTGTTCGCGGCCTATGTGGCGCAGCCGCGCGAGATGCAGGCCGGCTTCGCCGAGCGCGAGGACCTGCACAAGGCCGTGGCCGACTACATCGCCGGCATGACCGACCGCTTCGCGCTGCGTGAGCACGAACGGCTGACCGGGCAACGTCTGTTCTGAGGGCTCACGCCCTCGGCGTGATCTCGCAGACACCCTTGCCAAAGCTCAGGGCCTGGGCCTGAAGCTCGGGCGCGGCTGCCAGCCAGCGGCGCACGATCTCCTGCTCTTCATCGCGCTCGTGGTCATCCATGTAGACATGGAAGCCCGTAGGCGACAGGTGCGCCGCCACGGCCGGCAAGGCCGGCAGGCGGGCCAAGTGGCAGGTGCGCGCGGGCGGGCCATCGACGATGACCACGTCGAACACATCGGCCTCCGTCAGGAAGGACATGTCGTAGAACAGGCCGGGCTGGCCCATGAACTCGGTCTCGACCAGCGGCCTGGCGACCACCTGCGCATTCGTGCTCAGGCCATGCCTGTCGAACTCGCCCTGCGTGCGTGCGGCCCAGGCCGGATCGTGCTCGACGCAAACCAGCCGGCCACCGCGGTTGCCCACCAGGCGCGCCAGCATCTTGGAGCCCCTGCCCGAGCCGAACTCCAGCACGCGGGGTTGCTGGTAGGCGTTCAAGGTGTCGGCCAGGTGGTCCAGCAAGCCCACATCCAGGGCCCAGGCCCCCGCCTCACGCAGCCATCCCAGCAGGATGCCCTCCTGGCGCACCAGCCGCTCCATGGCCAGTTGCACGAAGGGTGCCTCGTGCAATTGCTTTTCCAGCGACTCGACACGTGCGAAGCACTGCGCCACGTCCACATGCACCTGCTGCAGCTTCACGGCCAGGCCGTGGTTCATCGCCGGCTGGTGCTCATGGGCAGGGCGCCAGCACGGCAAGGGCGGCTTGGCCAGCACCGTGGCCGCCGCCGCACGCTGGCGTGGCGAACTCAAGCCGCCCGAGGGCTCTGCGCCTTGCAGATGGTGCGATTGGGGGTTGAGCGTGGTGTAGCGGTAGCTGGTGCGCGGCAGGTAGAGGTAGCGCCGCGTCTGGTCCAGCACCGGGTAGGCGATAGCGAAATCACAGGCGCAATCGAACCACTGGCCTTGATCGTCTTGGTAATAGGTGGCCGGCACACGCGCCAGCAGGCTTTGCCGACAACTGAAGAAGTGGCTGCTCTGCCAGCCCTGCGCGCGCGGCGAATCGAAGGGGTCCAGCGGGCCATTGCCGCCGTCCAGCCCCGTGTCCGTCACGAAGTTGGTCCAGACCACATCGAAGCCATCGCCATAGGCGCGGGCCAGCTCGCCCAGGATGTCCGGGTCCACCAGTTCGTCGTCACCATCGAGCACGGCGATGAAATCGGCCTGCATGCGGCCTGGCAGTTGCTCGAAGGCATGACGGGCCTTGCCCTTGCGCTCGGCACTGGCGACCAGGGTGTGGCGATCCGGGAAGTGCGTCTGCAGCAGTTCACGCGCCACGCTGGCTGTGCGGTCCGTCGAGGCATCGTCGATGAAGAGCACGTCGAACTGCGTGCTGCGCTGCGCGGCCAGGCTCTGCAGGCAGCGCGCGACATAGGGCTCGGCATTGCGCGCGCACACGAAGACCAGCCCTCGGACAGCCAGTGATTTGTCCACCATTTCGGATCACTCCAGGAAAGTCCGCCCACCATAATGCGGGAAGCCCGGCACGCAAATGCCGATAAGCCCCGCCCAGAGCCCGCACTTCACCGCCAGTACCGCATACACCGCATGTACCGCACCGCCCTGGTCATGATCGCGCGCAACGAGGCGCGGCGCATCGGACGCTGCCTGGCCAGCGCCAGGCCCTGGGTGGACGAGATGATCGTGCTGGACACCGGCTCGACCGACGACACCGTGGCGATCGCGCGCAGCCTGGGCGCGCAAGTGCACCACTTCACCTGGTGCGATGACTTCTCTGCCGCGCGCAATGCAGCCCTGGCTCACAGCCACGCCGACTGGCACATCGTGCTGGACGCGGACGAATGGGTGCAGTCCGGCGGGCAGGCCCTGGCAGATCTGCGCGAACGCCAGCCCGATCATGTAGGGGCGCTGGCCGTGTGCAGCGAATTCGGTAGCGATCTTTCAGCAAGCGACGCACCACAACACGCCACCAGCTGGATCTCACGCGTGCTGCCCCACGGTGTGCACTACACCGGCCTGATCCACGAACAGCCCCGCCACAAGCTGCCTGTGCACCGCCTGCCCGTGGTGATCGGCCATGACGGCTATGCCCCCCAGGCTCTGCAGGACAAGGGTGATCGCAACGCCCGCCTGCTGCAGGCCGCGCTGCAGGCCCAGCCCGACGACGCCTACCTGCGCTACCAATGGGGCAAGGACCACGAGGTGCACGACCGCTTCGACGAGGCCTGCCAAGCCTACGCCCAGGCCTGGCCGCATTGCCCCATGGATGCTGGCTGGCGCCACGACCTGCTGATCCGCTGGCTGTTCGTGCTCAAGCAGACTGATCATCTCGATGAAGCCGTGGCCCTGGCCGAGGCGGAGCTGCCCCACTGGACGCATTCAGCCGACTTCTTCTTCACCGTGGGCGATGTGCTGCTGAGCCAGGCCCTGGCCAAGCCAGCAGAGGCCGAAGCCCTGCTGCCGCTGATCGAATCATGCTGGCTGCGTTGCCTTGAGCTGGGCGACACGCCTGATCTCGAAGGCGCCGTGGATGGCCGTGGCAGCCACCTGGCGGCCCACAACCTCGTGGTCTTCTATGACAGCCTGGGACAGGCTGAGAAGGCCGATGCCTACAGGTCGCGCTCGACACAGCCCCCTGTCGTCACACCTGCTCACACACCCGGTTCATCACACTGATCCAGGGGCCTCAAGTCGCTGCAGGTGGCGTCGATAACTGGGACTGCACTCAGGTGTCAGCGGATTTCAGAAAACTTCAGAAACCCGCTGTCAAGCCAAAAAAGTCACTCAAGTGACCCACAGCTTGGTCGATAACCTGAGCAACGGCACTTGACAAAGGTGCCGGGGTCCGGTTAGCCGGCCAGCTTGTTCAAGTGGGACAACCCTCCTGGGCAAACACGGTTGACTAGCGTCGGGCAGGCAAACGCCGCAGTGGGCAACCACTTCAACGTGTTCGCCGGCGCTATTCGCCGGGTAGTTAATTTTGACCATTAGGAGCGCACCATGTCGCAGTCTGTCAACACCAACATCATTTCCCTGAACGCTCAGCGCAATCTGAACTCGTCGCAGAGCACCCTGTCCACCTCGATGCAGCGTCTGTCGTCGGGTCTGCGTGTGAACTCTGCCAAGGACGATGCCGCCGGTCTGGCCATCGCCGAACGCATGAGCGCCCAGATGCGCGGCATGAACGTCGCTGTGCGTAACGCCAACGACGGCATCTCGCTGGCTCAGACGGCCGAAGGCGCCCTGGGCAAGATGGGTGACAACCTGCAACGTATGCGTGAACTGGCTGTCCAGTCCCGCAACGCCACCAACAGCACCGGCGACCGTGCCAACCTGCAGAAGGAATTCGTCGAGCTGCAGAAGGAAATCGACCGCACGCTGACCAGCACCAAGTTCAACGGCAAGGCCCTGTTCACCAGCGCCGGTGGCGACCTGGAGTTCCAAGTGGGCGCCGGCACCTCCGCCGATGACCGCATCACCGTGGCTGGCGCCGAGCTGACCGGTGGTACCGCCGCCGCCGCCACCGACAAGGCCACGGCCAAGACCCTGACCGACACCTACGACACCGCCGCTGACGACGCTGCCCGCACCACGGCCGCCACCAACATCCTGGCCACGATCACTTCGGGCACGGGTGCCACGGCTGGCGAATGGACTGCCGCTGCTGGTGTCGGTATCGCCGCTACCGACTCCGCTGGTACGGATGTGACCGCCGTCGGCGACAGCATCGACGCCGCCATCGACGTGATCGACAAGGCCCTGGACATCGTCAACGACAAGCGCGCCTCCTTCGGTGCCGCCCAGAACCGCTTCGAAGCCGTGATCGCCAACCTGAACACCGGCATCGAGAACCAGTCCGCAGCCCGCGGCCGGATCATGGACGCCGACTTCGCCACCGAAACGGCCAACCTGTCCCGCTCGCAGATCCTGCAACAGGCTGGTACCGCGATGGTGGCCCAGGCCAACCAGCTGCCCCAGCAAGTGCTGTCGCTGCTGCGCTGATCGACCCCAGCGGCCCCGCAAGGGCCGCGCCCCGGGAATCCCGCATTGCGAAGGTTCCCGCCCTTTCGAAAACCGAGTCTTCAAGCCGCCTCCAGCCTTCGGGCCGGGGGCGGCTTTGTTCTTTTGAATTGGGCGCTTTCGGTGGCGCACATCCGGGGTTTGACGCACTCAAGTTCTTTCCACAATCCGTCCAACAGGTCAAAGGATTGGAAATGGATCCTTAGCCTGCAATCACAGCAGGCCGGCTTACGGGCCGAGATCCTTGGATTCTTTTGGTTAGGAGTGCAACATGCCCCAGACGATCAACACCAACATCGTGTCGTTGAACGCGCAGAGAAATCTCAACACCTCGCAGGGGTCGCTGGCGGTGTCCATGCAGCGCCTGTCCTCCGGGTTGCGGGTGAACTCCGCCAAAGACGACGCCGCCGGCCTGGCCATTGCCGAGCGGATGAACTCCCAGGTACGCGGCATGAATGTCGCCATCCGCAACGCCAATGATGCGATCTCGCTGTCGCAGACGGCGGAAGGTGCTCTGGGCAAGATCGGCGACAACCTGCAGCGCATGCGTGAGTTGGCGGTTCAGTCCCGCAACGCCACGAACAGCGAAGGCGACCGAGCCAACCTGCAGAAGGAATTCCTGGCCGTGCAGTCTGAAATCAGCCGCACGATCAATGGCACCTCCTTCAACGGCCAGAAACTGTTCAATGGCACTGGCAGCGACCTGGACTTCCAGGTGGGCGCCGGCACCACCACCGACGATCGGATCACCATCACGGAAGTGGATCTGTTCGGCACCGGCGCGGCTGATGCCAACAAGGCCAGCGTCGCCGACACCGACCCGACCGTGCGTGCCGCGCTGGCCGACAGCGTCGTGATGCAGACCGTGATCCTGAACTTCGCCGACCAGACCAACGGCGCCAACGGCATCGCCATCGGCGGTTTCCGGGAAGACGGCGTGACCGCGATCGACGGCACCGACATCGACGCGGCCATCAACGTGATCGACGAAGCCCTGAACCGGGTGAACGACACGCGCGCCACCTTCGGCGCCGCCCAGAACCGCTTCGAAGCCGTGATCTCGAACCTGCAGACCAACGTCGAGAACCAGGCCGCCGCCCGCGGCCGGATCATGGACGCCGACTTCGCGTCTGAAACGGCCAACCTGTCGCGTTCCCAGATCCTGCAGCAGGCCGGCACGGCGATGGTGGCCCAGGCCAACCAGTTGCCGCAGCAGGTACTCAGTTTGCTCCAACGTTGATCAGTGGATCAGACGCACTTCCTTACGAATCATTTGGCTAAAGTTTGACGACGATGCGCCGATTCACAGATTGTCCAGGTGGGTAAATACACCCCCTGGACCGTTGCGCATTTGTGAAGGGACTCCATCATGGCCGCTATTAGTTCATTGGGCTCTGCCTCCGGTATCGATGGTGAAGCCATCATCAAGCAGTTGCTCACGGTCGAGAGTGCCCCGAAGACCAAGGTCCAGACCGAAAACAGCACGCTCAGCACGAACCTGTCCACCTGGGGCCGGATCCAGAGCGCCTTCGCCTCCGTACGGGACACCGCCAACGCCCTGAACAAGGACGACTTCTGGAAGGCCACGACCGCCAAGTCGGCCGACGACACCGCCGTGTCCGTCACCTCCAGCACCAGTTCCACCGCCGGTAACTACAGCGTGGCCGTGCAATCGCTAGCCCAATCGCAGTACATCGCCAGCAAGGCCTACAGCGCCAAGACCGACGTCGTGGGTGAAGGCACCCTCACGATCGAACTGGGCACCTTCACGGACAACCCCTCCGCACCGCCCGCCGCCACCTTCGCGGCCAAGGCCGCCGCCAGCGCCGTCAACATCTCGATCGGCCCTGGCGACAACACGCTGGAGAAGATCCGCGACAAGATCAACGCCGCCAACGCCGGCGTGACCGCCTCCCTGATCACCGACGCCTCCGGCGCACGCCTGGTCGTGCGCGGTTCGAGCTCGGGTGAGGAAAACGGTTTTCGCATCAGCGTGGCCGATGCCGACGGTGGCAATGGCGACGGCACCGGCCTGTCCGCCCTGGCCTACGACCCGTCGGCCGACATCACCAGCATGAACCGGTCGCAGAAGGCGGCCAATGCCAAGGCCACCATCAACGGCATCGAGGTCAACTCCAACACCAACACGCTCAAGGACGTGGTCGACGGCCTGACCATCACGCTCAAGAAGGTGACGGACACCGCCACCGAGAGCAAGCCGATCGAGCTGACCGTCGACCAGGACCTGACCGCCATCCGTACCGGCATCGATGCCTTCGCCAAGGCCTACAACGACGCCATCGGCTTGATCCGCACGCAGACCATGTACGACGCCGAGAGCAAGACGGGTGGCCCGCTGCAGGGCGACTCCACCGCCGTGGGCCTGCTCAACCAGCTGCGTTCCATGGCCGGCACCGGCACCACCGCGTCCACCATGTACAGCCGCCTGTCGGACATCGGCCTGCAGATGGGCAAGGAAGGCACCTTCACCACCAACGGCACCAAGCTCGACAAGGCGCTGAAGGACAACCTGGACGAAGTGCGCAAGTTCTTCTCGACCTCCAATGACGCCGACCCCAATGCCGCCGGCATGGGCCAGCGCTTCTACAAGATGGCCAACCAGATCGCGGGCAGCGACGGCAGCATCGCCGCGCGCCAGGATGGCATCAAGAGCACCATCAAGCGCAACGAGAAGAAGATCGACGACATCGACAACCGCCTGACGCTGGTCGAAGCCCGCCTGCGCGCGCAGTACACCGCGCTGGACAACAACATGACCAAGCTCAACAGCCTGTCGGCCTACGTCGCGCAGCAGTTGAGCGTGCTCACCAACAGCTGAAGACACGGGTTGACACAACTGGCTGAATCAGGGCGGCTTTTTTCCGCTCTCCATGGGTCAAGCCCCTGCATCCACGGCCGATAACAGGTATATCCAACATGCCCAAGCCGAGATCCGAGATGTACGCACCAGCCAGCCCCTTCTCCCGCCCCATTCCCTCTGCCGGTTCGCGCTCACTCTCCGGCGTGTACCGCCAGGTCGGCGTCGAGACCAGCGTCTCGGGCGCCTCGCCCCATGAACTGGTCAGGCTCCTGATCAACGGTTACTTCGACGCCCTGACCGAAGCCAAGGGCGCCCTGGCGGCCTGCAACATCGAGCTCAAGGGACGCGCCCTGAGCCGCGCCATCCGCATCGTGGAAGAAGGCCTCAAGTGCAGCCTGGACACCGCCATGGGTGGCGAGGTCGCGCAGAACCTGAACATGCTGTACGGCTACATCTCGCTGCGCCTGACGCAAGCGAACCTGAAGAACGACACGGCTGCCATCGACGAGTGCGTGCAGCTGATGACGCCGATCCGCGACGCCTGGCAGGGCATCGCCTCCGAGGCCAACACGACCCCGATCAACAAGGAGGTGGTGGCATGAACGCCCCCGAACTCATCACCGCCAGCGCGGAAGACGACCTGCGCACCCACAGCCTGCTGGGCTACTACGAAGCCATCGAGCAGGCCAGCCAGGACATGCTGGAAGCCGCCCGCACCGGCGACTGGGACACCGTGGTCCGCCTTGAAGGCGCCTGCGCCGTGTTGATCGCCCAGCTCAAGCACGCCGCCAGCGTGAGCCCGCTGCCCGCCGAAGAGATCGCGCTCAAGGGCCGCATCATGCAGCGCATCCTGCGCAACGACGCAGAGATCCGCAACCTGGCCGAGCCCTGGATCAACGAGCTCAGCCGCATGACCGGCCACCCCGACGGCGAACGTCTGCACTGAACCGCCAGCCACGCTGACGCCGCAGTCCCCGCTATGGAAACCCGACCCGCCCCCCTGGGCCTGATGCGAGAGGATGACAGCCTGGACGACTTCCGCATCGTGTCAGCCGTGGAGATCCAGGCCATCCTGCGCCAGTTGCTGGAGACCCACACCATGGTCACCCTCAGCAGCCCGGGCGGCGCCAGCTACACCACCCTGCTGTGGGCCGTGGACACGTCCCGCGGCGTCATCTGCTTCAGCGCCGAGTCGGGCGATCCGCGCCTTCAGCAACTGCTGGAATCCGACGAGATCGTGGCGGTGGCCTACCTGGACAGCATCAAGGTGCAGTTCGACCTGGAAGGCGCCGTGCAGGTACGCGGCGGTGACACCGCCCTGAACGCCAATTTCCCGCGTGAGCTGTACCGCTTCCAGCGGCGCTCGAGCTTTCGCGTCAAGCCGCTGCTGAGCCACACGCCCACCGCGCACTTCCGCCATCCGGCCATGCCCGACATGCAGCTGTCGCTGCGCATCCTGGACGTGAGCCTCGGCGGCGTGGCCCTGGCCGTGCCCAAGGACGTCCCCAGCATAGGCGCCGGCACACACATCCGGCGCTGCATGCTCGAGCTCGATGCCGACACGCAGCTCGATGTCGGCCTGTCCATCCACCACGTGACCGTGCTCAACGAATCGCAAGGCGCCCGCCTGGGCTGCGAGATCGAAGGCCTGCACGGCAGTGAGGAGCGGGCCCTGCAGAACTACATCAACCAGACCCAGAAGCGCCGCAACGCGATGGCCGTGGGTTGATCCACGCCGACCGCCCGGGTCGGTGGCGCTGGTAGCATTCAGCGCATGCAAGCCTCTGCCCCCTCCTGGATCATCGCCACTCGCGAAAGCCGCCTCGCCCTGTGGCAGGCCGAACACGTGCGCGCCCTGCTGGGCCCGCTGAGCGGCCGTTCGGTCGACCTGCTGGGCATGACCACCCGCGGTGACCAGATCCTGGACCGCGCGCTCTCCAAGGTCGGCGGCAAGGGCCTGTTCGTCAAGGAACTCGAAGTAGCGCTCGAAGAGGGCCGCGCCCACCTGGCCGTGCATTCGCTCAAGGATGTGCCCATGGAACTGCCCGAAGGCTTCGTACTGGCCGCCGTGATGGAACGCGAAGACCCGCGCGATGCGCTGGTCTCCAACCACCACGCCACGCTCGATGCCCTGCCGCAGGGGGCCGTGGTCGGCACCTCCAGCCTGCGCCGCCTGGTGCAACTGCGCGCCCTGCGCCCCGACCTGCGGATAGAGCCGCTGCGCGGCAACCTCGACACCCGCCTGCGCAAGCTCGACGACGGCCAGTACGACGCCATCGTGCTGGCGGCCGCCGGCCTCAAGCGCCTGGGCCTGGCCGACCGCATCCGCCAGGTCATCGAACCCACGCAGATTCTGCCCGCCGCCGGGCAAGGCGCCCTGGGCCTGGAGATCCGCGCCGACCAAACCGAGCTGCACCAGGCCCTGCAAGCGCTGAACCACGCGCCCACGCTGTGGGCCACGCTGGCCGAGCGGGCCGTCTCGCGCACGCTGGGCGGCAGTTGCTCCATGCCCCTGGCGGCGCACGGTACCTGGTCGGGCGACACCCTCACCGTGGATGTGCTGCTGGGCCACCCCGAGCGTCCCGGCCTGCTGCGCGCTGAAACGCAAGGCCAACCCACCACGGCCGAAGGCGCCGAAGCGCTGGGCCTGCTGGCCACCGACCGGCTGATCGAGGCCGGTGCACGCGATTGGCTGGACAGCATGCCGGCATGAAGATCCTGGTCACCCGGCCCGAGCCGCAGGCCTCTCAGTGGGCTGAGCAACTGCGGGCCGCCGGTGAACCCGCCGATGCCCTGCCCCTGATCGAGATCGGCCCGCCGCCCGATGCGACGGCCGTGCACGCGGCCTGGGCCCAACTGCCCCATACCCGGCTGGTGATGTTCGTCAGCCCCAATGCGGCGCTGTGGTTTGCCCGCCAGCGCCCTGCCGGCATCACCTGGCCCGCCACCACGCTGGCCGCCGCGCCTGGCACCGGCACCGCCGACACCGTGCGGCAGTGCCTGCACAACGCCGGCCTGCAAGACGCGCAGATCATCAGCCCCGCGCCGGACAGCGATCAGTTCGATTCCGAGCACCTGTGGCCCCTGCTGGCCCCCCTGCCCTGGCAGCATGAGCATGTGCTGATCGCCAGCGGCGGCGACCAGGGCGAGGCCCGGGGCCGCCAATGGCTCACCCAGCAATTGCAGGCCCAAGGCGCCCAGGTATCGGCCACGCTGGTCTACCAGCGGCAGGCCGCCCGCTGGAGCACCGCGCAGCAACAACTGGCCACACAGGCCCACGCTCAACCCGAGCGCCATGTCTGGCTGCTCAGCAGCTCCGAAGCCATCGACCACCTGCGGCAGGCCTGGGCCGATCAAGGCGGCTTGCCCCCCGGCGCCCGTGCCCTGGCCACCCATCCGCGCGTGGCCGAGAATGCCAAGCTGGCCGGTTTCACCCATGTGCGCGACACCCGCCCTACCCTTGAGGCAGTGGCGCAAGCACGACGAACCTGGGCCGCCGAGACCGCCTGAAGCGCCCCCCTGCCGGCACAGGGCGCCCCCGGTCGATACAATCGATTCGTGACCGATACCCTGACCGTACCTGCCACCACCGCTGTGCCTCCCGCCGCACCACCGCCGGCGCGCTCCTCCGCGACCCGCTGGATCGTGGCCGCCGTGGCCTTGCTGGCCGCAGGCGGCGCCTGGCTGGGCTGGAGCGCACAGCAGCGCCTGCAACAACTCGAATCCGAACTGGTCAAGCGCCAGGAGCAGAGCCAGGACGAGGCCAAGGAGGCCCGCCTGCTGGCCAAGCAGGCCCTGGACAACGCCCGCGACGCCGTGGCCAAGTCGGCCCTGCTCGAAACCCGCCTGGCCGAAGTCACACTGCAGCGCGGCCAGCTCGACGACCTGGTCAAGACCATGAGCCGTTCGCGCGACGAGACCTTGCTGGTCGATGTCGAGGCCAACCTGCGCGTGGCCGTACGCCAAGCCACGCTCACCGGCAGCGCCGAGCCCCTGGTGTCCGCCCTGCAGAACGCTGATGAACGCCTGCTGCGCGCCCAGCAGCCCAGGTTGGAGCCCGTGCGCCGCGCCATTGCCAAGGATCTGGACCGCCTCAAGTCCACACGCGTGGCCGACCTGTCCATCCTGGCGGTACGCATGGATGAAGCCGTGCGCATGGTCGATGCCCTGCCCTTGCTGAGCGAGCCCGGCAAGCAATCCGACAGGGCAGATGCGGCAGCCGCAGCGTCGGCGCCCGCCCGTGCGAACGCACGCAAGGCCGCCAAAGCCGCCCACGCAGCCAGCCAGGCAGCGTCGTCGCCTGATGCCGACCCCGTATGGTCCGACCGCGTGCTGGACTGGAGCCAGAAGGCCGGCCAGACCGTGTGGCAGGAAGCCCGCTCGCTGGTGCGCCTGACCCGCATCACCCAGCCCGAGGGCATGCTCATCGCCCCGGAGCAGGCCTTCTTCCTGCGCGAGAACCTCAAGTTGCGCCTGCTCAATGCGCGCCTGGGCCTGCTCAGCCGCCAGACGGCCACGGCCAACGCCGACATCCAGTCGGCCCAGCAAGCCATCAAGCGCTACTTCGATGTGCAATCGCGCCGCACCCAGGGCCTGCAGAGCCTGCTGGCCGACATCGCCGCGCAAAGCCCGCAGACCCAACTGCCCCGCCCCGACGACACGCTCGCGGCGCTGGCCACACTGTCCGGAGGCCGCTGAGCGCGGCTCCCGGGAAAGGCTGTCCTGATGCGCACGATCGTCTGGATGCTGGTGCTGGCCGTGGTGGCCGTGGTCACTGCCACCGGCCTGGGCAACAACGATGGTGTCGTCACCATCTACTGGCTGGGTTGGCGCACCGATCTGTCGCTCAACCTGTTCCTGCTGGCCATGGTGGTGATCTGCTTGGCCGTGTACTCACTGATCCGCGGCCTCGATGGCCTGCTGGACCTGCCCGAGCGTGCCCGCCTGTGGCGCACCACCCAGCGTGACCGCGCCGCGCAATCGGCCCTGCGTGAAGCCCTGGCCCTGTACCTGGCTGGCCGCTTCACTCGCGCGCACAAGGCCGCGCAGCGCGCCGTGGTCATCCAGGCCGACACGCCCGATCTGCAGCCCGATGCCGAGTTCACCGCGCTGGCCCACCTGCTGTCGGCCGGCAGCCTGCACCGCCTGCAAGACCGCAGCCGCCGCGATGAGCACCTGCAGCGCGCCCTGGACATCGGCCGCCTGACCCGCAAGCCCCGCGCCACCGAAGAAGGCGCCCGCCTGCTGGCCGCCGAGTGCGCCATCGACGACCACGATGCGCCACGCGCCCTCAAGGACCTGGCCGAGCTGCCCCCGGGCGTGGCCCGTCGCGTGCAGGCATTGCGCCTCAAGCTCAACGCCGCGCGCCTGGCCCGCCAGCCCATGGAAGCGCTGCGCACAGCACGCCTGCTGGCCAAGCACCAGGGCTTCACGCCCGTGGCCGCACAGGGCCTGCTGCGCACCCTGGCCTCTGAAGCCTTGTCCACCAGCCGCGATGCGGACCAACTGCGCCAGCAGTGGAGCCAGCTCGACACCCAGGACCGCGCCGATCCGCTGGTGGCCAGCCGCGCCTCCATCCGCATGGCCGAACTGGGTGCGCCTGAAGAGGCCCGCCGCTGGCTGGCCCCGCTGTGGGACGACATCGCGCGCTGCACACCCGAAGCCTGCGATGCAATGGCCAACGCCTTGAGCCACAGCGTGGCAGGCCTGGAGGCCGAATGGCTGCCGCGCCTGGACAAGGTCTCGACCACCGCGCTGCGTACACCATCACTGGCCCTGGCCGTGGGGCTGGCCCTGGCCGAGCGCCAACTGTGGGGCAAGGCCCGTACGCTGCTGCTGTCGGCGGCCAATGACACGCGCCTGGATGGCCCGCGTCGCCGTCAGGCCTGGATCACCCTGGCACGTCTGGCCGAGCAGGAACAGCGCACCGAAGAAGCCGCCCGCTACTGGCGCTCAGCCGCCATGGCCGGTGAACGCTAATCTGCTGGCAACGGCCCCGAAGAAAATTCATAAAAAATTGGGTGGCTGGACGAATGCATTGAAACCATGCTATAGTTTCACTTCTCAGCGGCTGTAGCTCAGTTGGATAGAGTACTTGGCTACGAACCAAGGGGTCGTGGGTTCGAATCCTGCCAGCCGCACCAACAGGTAAGCCCTGAGTCCGAAAGGACTCAGGGCTTTAACCTTTTGGGCGTCCTGCTACATCGCACTGCTACAAAGTGCGAAAGACATGGATGGTTTCTTCCAGCGCGGGAGCGTCTGGTGGGCTCGATTGGCGGTGCCGGCGCGATTGCGTGGCACAGCAGGTCGCCGTGAGTTTGTTCAGTCCACACGCACCTCCGACAAAAGTGTCGCGCGTGTCATAGCATCAGCACTTTTAGCCAACTGGCGACGCTAGCTGGTCGGCCCTGCAAAACCCCGCCAACCCGCATGAACACTGGGTTTGCGCCGGTACCGCTGGGTGCGTGATCCCCCGAGAATCGGTTGCATCACGATTTGATTTCTGGGAGTTTTGCCGATGCCCCAGCCCGACAGCGCCGACTTCTTCCGCCAGCCGCTGGCCGAGATGATCGAGCTGCGACATCCGCAAGGTGATCTACACGACCAACGCCATCGAGAGCATCAACGCCCAGTTGCGCAAGATCATCAACACCCGGGGCCACTTCCCCAACGATGATGCGGCCACCAAGCTGATCTGGCTGGCGCTGCGCAACATCACCGCCGATTGGGGGCATGCCTCGCATGACTGGAAGAGCGCGATGAACCAATTTGCGCTCCTCTACGAAGAGCGCTTTATCAAATCCGCTGCGTGAGCAGCTTCCCGCCCCGAACACAAAAAATCTGACACATCCACGAGCACCGAAGAGCAGTCACGCCGAAGGCGTGACTGCCAACACTGAAGCCCGGCCAGCCCCCGCATCCCGCGCCCGCGCTACCCCGACAAAGCGCCCCCTCTGCACGCAAAGCAAAGACCCAAAGAAAAAAGCCGCTGCAAAAACAGCGGCCTTTCATCAGCAAGAAGCCAGCAAGCGATCAAGCCGCCTTCTTCTGCTCATCACGCAGCTCGCGCCGCAGAATCTTGCCCACGTTCGTCTTGGGCAGGTCATCACGGAACTCGATGTACTTCGGGCATTTGTAGCCTGTCAGCTGCTCCTTGCAGAAGCGCGCCAGGTCTTCCTCGGCCAGCGTCGGGTCCTTCTTGACCACGTACAGCTTCACTGCCTCGCCCGACTTCGCATCCGGCACGCCCACAGCAGCACACTCGACCACGCCGGGGTGCATGTTCACCACCTGCTCCACCTCGTTGGGGTACACGTTGAAGCCCGATACCAGGATCATGTCCTTCTTGCGGTCCACGATCTTGCACAGGCCGGTGGCGTCCATCACGCCCACGTCGCCGGTGCGGAAGTAGCCGTCGGCCGTCATGACCTTGGCGGTCTCGTCCGGGCGGTTCCAGTAGCCGGCCATCACCTGCGGGCCACGCACCGCGATCTCACCCGCCTCGCCGATGGCCAGCTCATTGCCAGCATCGTCCAGAATGGCGATCTCGGTCGAAGGCACCGGCAGGCCGATGGCCGCGTTGAACGCGGTGTTGTCCAGGCGGTTGATGGTGGCCACCGGCGAGGTCTCCGACAGACCATAGCCTTCCACGATCGGGCAACCCGTGACCTGCTTCCACTTGTCAGCCGTGGCCTGCTGAACTGCCATGCCGCCGCCGTTGCACACGCGCAGGCCGGAGAAGTCCAGCTTGCTGAAATCCGGGTGGTTGACCAAGCCGTTGTACAACGTGTTCACGGCCGGGAACTGGTTCACCTTGAAGCTCTGCAGCGTCTTGATAAAGCCGGGGATGTCACGCGGGTTGGCGATCAGGATGTTGAGCGTGCCCATGCGCGCGCCCACCATGTAGCAGGCCGTCAGCGCGAAGATGTGGTACAGCGGCAGTGCGCATACGCCCACCAACTGCTCGTTGCCATTCTTGTCCAGTTCGGGCTTGAACCAGGCTTCGACCTGCAGGATGTTGGCCACGATGTTGCTGTGCAGCAGCGTCGCGCCCTTGGACACGCCGGTGGTGCCGCCCGTGTACTGCAGGAAGGCCACGTCGCTCGACTTGATTGTCGGGCGCGTGAACTTGGCGTTCGCGCCCTGCGCCATCATGTCGTTGAAGCGGATCACCTGGCGGCCGTTGCCGTTGGGCAGCGAGAACTCGGGCACCATCTTCTTGACGTGGCGCACCACGAAGTTCACCAGCTTGCCCTTGAACCACGGCAGCATGTCGCCCATGGCGGCCAGCACCACGTGCTTGACCGGCGTGCGGTCGATCACTTCCTGCAGCGTGACAACGAAGTTCTCCAGGATGACGATGGCTTCGGCGCCCGAATCCTTGAGCTGGTGCTCCAGCTCGCGCGGGGTGTACAGCGGGTTCACGTTGACGACCACATAGCCGGCACGCAGCACGGCCGCGATCGCGACCATGTACTGGGGCACGTTGGGCATCATCAACGCCACGCGGGCACCCTGCTTCAGGCCCTTCGACTGCAGCCACGCGGCCATCACCTTCGAGGCCTCGTCGAACTGCTCGAACGTCCAGCGGCCGCCCATGAAAGCCGCCGAATCACGCCGCGCGAACTTCTTGAATGATTCATCCAGAAGGTCCGCCAGCGAGTTGTAGATGCTCGGGTCGATCTCGGCGGGCACACCAGGTTGGTAGTGGGCCAGCCAGGGCTTCGCGCTTGCCATGCTTGTCATCCTCTATCTCTATGGAAACGAAAAAAAGCGCCCAGGGGGCGTCCGCAAAACAATTACAGCCATTCTGCAACAGTTCCACACACCTAAGGCGCCATTCAGACGCGGGGAGCCCTGGGGTCTTCCCGTACTTTAGAGCAATCTGAAATCAAACGTTTCCATTTAAGATCCCCCGGCTGGCGTGGAGTCCCCAAAAAACGTCACACGCCTCACATGCAGCCCCCTGAGCCCGCCCATGAGTACTGCTCCCGCTTCCCCCGCACCGGCATCGCCAAAGCGACGCTGGTTTCTCAAAACGACCCTGGCCGTGGTGGCCGTCGGTGCTGCCGTTGGCGGCGGCATCTGGTTCCGCCAGGGGTTTGAAGGCACGGCGCTCACGCCGCACGGCCGCGAGGTCTTCAAGGCCGTGGCCCGTGGCGTGCTGGGGCCGATGCTGCCCGCGGCAGAAACGCCTGAGCGCAAGGCCATGCTGGAGCGCTATCTGGGCAACCTCGAGGCCCTGATCAATAGCCTGCCCCAGGCCAAGCGCAACGAGATCGCCCTGCTGGCCGGCATGCTGGCCAACGCACCCACGCGCTGGATGCTCTCCGGCATGTGGACCTCCTGGGCCGACGCCAGCGACGAGCAGGTGATCCATGCCCTGCGCGAGTTGCAGTCATCCGACTCCCTGGTGCCCAACATTTCCTACGCGGCCGCGCGCGCCCTGACGTGCATGGCCTACTTCACGATCCCCGACTACTGGTCTCATGTGGGCTACCCCGGCCCGATGGCGATATGAGCAAACAGCCCGATGTTTTTCGCGACGGCATGCAGCAGCATGGCTGGAAGATCTTCAATGGTGAACAAGGCCTGCCCGAGAAGCTGAGCTGCGATGTCGTGATCGTCGGCACCGGCGCTGGCGCCGGCATCACGGCCGAGGTGCTCACCCGCGCCGGCCTGGATGTGATCCTGCTGGAAGAAGGCCCGCTCAAGACCAGCAGCGACTTCAACCAGAAGGAAACCGAGGCCTACACCACGCTTTATCAAGAGAGCGCCGCGCGGGCCAACGTCGACAACAGCGTCGCCATCCTGCAGGGCCGCTGCGTGGGCGGCACCACCGTCATCAACTGGACGAGTTCCTTCCGCACGCCGCCCGACACCCTCAAGTACTGGCAGGACCGCTTCGGCCTGAAGGACTACACCGTCGAGTCCATGGCCCCCTGGTTCCAGCAGGCCGAGACCCGCCTGGGCGTGGCCCCCTGGGAAGTGCCGCCCAACCCGAACAACGAGTTGCTGCGCACGGGCTCGACCAAGCTGAACCTGCCCTCGCACGTGATCCCGCGCAATGTGCGCGGCTGCTGGAACATCGGCTCGTGCGGCATGGGCTGCCCGACCAATGCCAAGCAGTCGATGCTGGTCACCACCATCCCGGCGGCCCTCACGGCTGGCGCGCGCCTGTACTACCAGACCCGCGCCGAGTCCTTCACCATCAAGGATGGCCAGGTCCAGCAGCTCAAGTGCGTGGGCATCCGCCAGAACGGCGACAAGGTGTCGGACAAGGTTCTGACCATCACGGCCAAGCACTATGTGGTGGCCGGTGGCGCCATCAACTCGCCCGCCCTGCTCAAGCGCTCCGACACGCCCGATCCGCACGGCCTGATCGGCAAGCGCACCTTCCTGCACCCGGTGTCCTTCTCGTCGGCCGTCTACGCCGACAAGATCGAGGGCTGGACGGGCGCCCCGCAGTCCATCTACTCCGATCACTTCCTGCACACCGGCCCGGTCGACGGCCCCATCGGCTACAAGATCGAAGCCGCGCCCATCCACCCGGGCCTGGTGGCCGTGCTGCTGGGCGGCATCGCCGGTGACCTGGCCGAGCGGCTCAAGCACTACCCGCACACGCAGATGCTGCTCTCGCTGATGCGCGACGGCTTCCACCCGGAATCCGAAGGCGGCAGCGTGTTCCTGAACGTGGACGGCTCACCGCTGCTGCACTACCAGCTCACGCCCTATGTGCTCGACGGCTTCCGCCGCTCGCTGCTGAGCATGGCTGAGATCCAGTTCGCCGCTGGCGCACAGAAGGTGCTGCCCTACCACCAGCAGGGCAAGTACTACACCAGTTGGGCCGAGGCCCAGAAGGCCATCAACGCGTTCGACATGCGCCCCTTCCTGACCGGTGCCGGCAGCGCGCACGTGATGGGCGGCTGCGCCATGGCCGGCGACGAGCAACGTGGCGTGCTGCAGCCCGATGGCGTGCACTGGCATGTGTCCAACCTGTCGGTGCACGATGGCTCGGTCTTCCCGACCAGCGTGGGCGCCAATCCGCAGCTGTCGATCTATGGCACCACCAACCGCCTGGCCACTCAGCTGGCCAAGCGGCTGTCCGGGAAGGATGTGGCGCTGGTCTGAGCCACCACCGACTCACCCAGGATCACGCCCGCAGGCAAGGGCTGGTTGTGCGGCACACGCCGCGCACTGCCCGAGCCCAGCCGCCAGGCCACCCAGCCCACGCAGGTCGCCAGCGCCAGGTGGCGCATGGAGTGGCCGCTGATGACTTGGCCCGTCCAATCGAAGAAGGGCCGGTCAGCCCAGTCCACCGTCTGCGCCACCACGAAGCTCAGTTGTGATCGCATCCAGTCCTGGCGTGAGAGCAGGTGGCCGTGCAGCGTCCAGGCGCCCGTGGCCACCAGCGCGATGGGGCTCAACTCCAGCCAGATCAGAGGGCGCAGATCACCCACGCCCCACACGTGCAGGCTGTAGAGCCACCAGATGCCTCCCAGCAAGGTGGCGATCAGCGCGGTGGCTATGGCCGGGCCCAGACCAAAGCGCCGGTCGATGCGTTCGGCCAGGAAGGCCGCCGCGAACAGTGAGCAGGCCGCCGAGCGCGGCACCTGATCCCAGATGAAGGACACGTCACTGGGCTTCCAGTGGTAGACCATGCCCCCCACCGTAGCCAGCATCTGGCAGCAAAAGAACCAGCCCCACACCCAGCGCAAGGGCTCATCACCGGGCAGGCGGCTGACCCGCCACATGCCCCACACCCCGATGGGCAACAGCGGCAGGTGCGACCACACATTGACGGCATACGGCATGCTCCACAGCGAGCGCTGATCAGCGAACTGGTGCATGTGTGGCACCAGGCTCACCGGCCCCCAGGCCACCAGCCCGGCCGCTCCCGCCAGCGCCATCGCGAACACCAGCGCCACGGTGGAACGCCGTGACAGCACGGAAGACACCTGGGCAGGTTCAATGGATGGAGGTTGGGGCATGGTGAACGGCAGGTCTGACAGGCATGGCAGACAGCGCGATCCTCCCGCAGGATCGGGGAAGCGTTCAATGCTAACCCCCTAGAAACAAAGCAACAAGTGCCGTTACAGCTGGCGCCCAGGGGCTGCTCAGTGCCGTCCAGGCATGAAAAAACCCCGCCGGGGCGGGGTTCTCGTTGCTTGCTTTCCGGGCAGGCCCTAACAGGCCTGCGGGGAACAGCGAAGGCAGCTTACTTGGCGCGGGTGCCGACCACTTCGATTTCGACGCGGCGGTTCTTGGCGCGGCCGTCAGCAGACTTGTTGTCAGCCACGGGTTGCAGTTCGCCCTTGCCTTCGGTGTAGACGCGGTTGGCTTCGATGCCCTTGCCGGTCAGGTAAGACTTGACGGCTTCGGAGCGGCGCACCGACAGCTTCTGGTTGTAGGCCTCGGAGCCGACGGAGTCAGTGTGACCCACAGCGATGATGACTTCCAGGTTCAGGTCCTTGACCTTGTCGGCCAGGTCGTCCAGCTTGGCCTTGCCCTCGGGCTTGAGCACAGCCTTGTCGAAGTCGAAGAAGGCGTCAGCGGCGAAGCTCACCTTTTCGCTGGCAGGAGCGGGCGGCACCACCACGGGGGCGGGGGCAGCAGCAGGTGCCGGAGCGGGGGCAGCAGCCGGGACGGGAGCAGCGGCCGGGGCGGGCACGCCATCGCAACCTTGAACGCCGGTGGCCGGGGTCCAGAAGGCATCGCGCCAGCACAGTTCATTGGTGCCGTTCTTCCACACGGTGCCGTCGGAGCCGCGCCAGTTGTCGATCGCCTGGGCTTGGGCCGCGCCAGCGGTCAGGGCAGCAACAGCGAACAGGGCGGCAATGTTGTTCAGTTTTTTCATGTGTGAATCCTTACGTTGGTCGACGTTTGACGGCAGCCGAACTGCCTGGGGTCCCTTTTGGCCGGGGCAACCAACGGGGGTATACCCTAGCGAATAACGCACAACCCATTCTGCCATACGCGGACGAAGGCTCAAGTCAAGTCCCTCAGACAGGTCCTTACAGCCCTCACTTGTTGCTGTGTTGCGACAAGGCGCAGGCCCGGCTGTCTGGAAAAGCGAGTGGAAAGCGCCCTGCGCGCGCGATCTACAATCGGGGGTTGCCCAGCGCATCCCACCATCACGCATGACGCAATTCGCCAAGGAAACCCTGCCCATCAGCCTCGAAGAGGAGATGCGGCGTTCGTACCTCGATTACGCGATGAGCGTGATCGTCGGCCGGGCCCTGCCCGATGCCCGTGACGGCCTCAAGCCCGTCCATCGTCGCGTGCTCTACGCGATGAACGAGATGGGCAACACCTACAACGCCAAGTACCGCAAGAGCGCGCAGGCCGTGGGTGAAACGATGGGTAAGTACCACCCACACGGTGACTCGGCCATCTACGACACCATCGTCCGCATGGCGCAGCCCTTCAGCCTGCGCCACATGCTGATCGATGGCCAGGGCAACTTCGGCTCGATCGACGGCGACAACGCCGCCGCCATGCGGTACACCGAAATCCGCCTGGACAAGATCGCGCACGAGCTGCTGGCCGACATCGACAAGGACACGGTCGACTTCGGGCCCAACTACGACGGCAGCCACAAAGAGCCGCACGTGCTGCCGACGCGCCTGCCCAACCTGCTGGTCAACGGCTCGGCCGGTATCGCGGTGGGCATGGCCACCAACATCCCGCCGCACAACCTCAACGAGGTGGTGGATGCCTGCCTGCACGCGCTGAAGAACCCGGATTGCTCGGTCGATGAACTCATGGAGATCATCCCGGCGCCCGA
The DNA here is from genome assembly GCF_049274795.1 of Aquabacterium sp. GTDB lineage: Bacteria > Pseudomonadota > Gammaproteobacteria > Burkholderiales > Burkholderiaceae_C > Aquabacterium. The sequence goes on along the minus strand of NZ_JBASTH010000038.1, from coordinate 125 downwards.
CTTCCCCACCGCCGGCATCATCTACGGCCTGAGCGGTGTGCGCGAGGGCTACCGCACCGGCCGTGGCCGCGTGGTCATGCGCGCCCGCGTGCACTTCGAAGACATCGGCAAGGGCGACCGCCAGG
>NZ_JBASTH010000037.1:0-86995 GCF_049274795.1 Aquabacterium sp. | reverse complement strand
CAGCGTTGCTCGTACTGCATCGGGCTGAGATAGCTCAACGTGGAATGCAGCCGCTTGTGATTGTAAAAGCCCAGCCAGTCGACGACCGCATCCATGGCTTCTCGTCGGGTGGCGAACTTGTGGCCATGCAGGCGTGCCGTCTTGAGTCGGCCCCACAGGCTCTCAGTGGGCGCGTTGTCCCAGCAATTGCCTTTGCGGCTCATTGACGAACGCATGCCCCAAGCGGCCAGCGCCCCCTGGAAGTCATGGCTGCAGTACTGACTGACCCTGTCGCTGTGCAAGATCAGGCCAGGGGCTGGCCGACGACGGAAGCTGGCCATCGTCAACGCGTCCTTGACCAGGCTGGCCTGCATGCGCGGCTTCATGCTCCAGCCCACCACCTGCCTGCTGAACAGATCGATGACGACTGCAAGGTACAGCCAGCCCTCGTCTGTGGCGATGTAGGTGATGTCCCCGCTCCAAAGCAAGTTGGGCGCCTCGGGCGTGAAGCGCCGCTGCACCAGATCAGGCGCCACCGGCAGGCTGTGCCTGCTGTCGGTTGTCACCACGAACTTACGTTTGGTCCTGGCCCGGATGCCGTGACGCTGCATCAGACGTTGCACCCGATCTTTGCCAACCCGAATGCCACGCGCCAGCAGTTCCTTGTGCATGCGTGACCAGCCATACTCGCCCTTGACCTCGGCGTGAATGCCGCGCATGTGCGCCAGAAACGCTTCGTCGCTGTGCCGCTTTGGACCAGCACTGCCGTCCTGGCACGACGCGCCACGGCGTTGCCATTCGAAGTACCCACTGGCACTGTGATCTCCAGTACCCGGCAGATCACGCTGACGGGCCAACGGCCCTTCACTTGCTCGATCCAGGCGTACCCCGCAGCGTATCCTGCGCGAAGTACGCCGCCGCTTTTTTGCGATATCGCGCTCCATGCGAAGCTGGGCGTTCTCCGCTCGCAGGCGGGCCAACTCCATCTGCTCGGGCGTGTATCGCGCTCGAACTTGCTTGTCTGTCATTTCCGTGCTCCTACGTCTATTTGAACAGGAGCTAAGAACTACGTTTTACAGGGGCAACCTCACTCTGCTCAAGCGACCTGACAAAGCCATTGGCCGGTTCTACGAACACGATGAGATCATTGATGAGGTCAATGGCAACTGACGAACCTCCGCCTGTCAAGATGGGTTCGCCGGACGCATACAAGCGTCCCGGGCTAGTGGCGTTTATTGATGGCGTCACTGCCGCCGCAGTAGGCGCCATTTCGGGCGCGGTAGTCGTCCTGGCCAAAAGATCATTGATTGACGTGCCCACCGTGCTTTTTGCCGTAGGTGTCGCAGTCGTCCTGTGGCGCTGGAAGAAACTGCAGGAGCCGTGGATCATCCTGGCCGCCGCAGCCCTTGGGTTGATGCTCTATCCACTGCGGCACTAGGCCTCAGTGCTTGTGGCCATGGTGGATGTCAGGCACGTGGGCATGGCGATGCCTGATCTCTTGATGCTGGTGTGGATGGCTGTGAGCCCCTGACGGCATGGGATCATGCACATGGTCGTGATGGCCGTCGTCGTGGGTATGGGCATGTTCATGCTCAAGCGGCTCATGACGGTGCTCGTGTTCATGTGACTCGGCCAACCCCTACTACTGGTATCAGTGATGCCTCAAGACATTCAAACCAAGATCGTCAGCGCGGTGGCTGGCGTGCTCATCGGCTGGGTGGGGCAGTCCCTGGACCTGTCGTCTCGTGTCGATGCCATCGAGGCCAGCCAGGCGCGCATTGAGGCGCGCCTGGACCATCTCATCGGGGGCAAGAAGTGAGGGGCGGATGGTTGCCTGGTGGCAATGAAGTGCTGCGCGAAACCGTGATCATCCTCGCGGGCGCAGCGGTCGCGGCGGCGCTGATGTACCTGGCGCCGGCTAAATACAAACAATGGATTAAGGATGCGTGGAAATGACGCAAAAATCCCGAGCGCACCCTGGTGGGTGCATTCGAAGATGGTGAGTTGGTGGGTCTGCAAGGCCAGGATTTTGACGATGACCTGATCAAGATCCCGCGCCGGCAGGCGCGAAGCAACATTGGCACGCGCATCCTGATGCAGCGCTGCGCGGCAAGCGCCACGCTGCTGGGCGCCACCTCGCACGTCATGATGCGACTCGCTCAGAAGTTTGACGCGGTGCGCCTGGTGGTATTCAACCCGTGCGCCAGCGCTGTAACCGCCATGAAAGCCTCCGTGTCAGCGGGGGGTAGTACAGCGGCGCCGCTGAACTCGGGGGGCGCCTGGAAGGGTGTGACCTGGGCCGGTGGTGCGGGCACTGTGAACCTGCCGCTAACGGCTGATGCTCAGAACCCCTCCATCACGCTCTCTGATTGGATTGACGTTGAGGGCGACGATTCGCGCCTGCTGTCGGTGCGCATCTATGTGCCGGCCGGTGGCAACGTCGAACACCCGATTCATTCGGCGTCGGTGGTTGCTGCCAACATGGAAAACTACCCTGATCGGGAGTGGATCATGAAAAACCAGGTGGGGGACTTCGTGGGCGCCCCGGCTGGAATGAATTCAGCGGGTTCCATCAACGTGGGCATGGTGGCCGGCGTGCAGTACATGGCCCGGGGTGAGGTGTTATCGGTGTTCGGCTTTGGCGACTCCATCATGCAAGGCTTTGGCTCTGCCTCCGGTGTCGATAGTCACGCGCTCAAGGGCGTGGCGTCGGTGGCCGGAGAAACAGGTGCAGCCATAGAGTTTGCCAACATGGGATGGCAGAGCCAGACCACGGCGCAGACCTTGGCGCGGTTGTCGGCGGCTGTGCCATTGCTCAAGCCGCACGCGGTCATCTACGCTGCATTCAGTCCGAACGATGGAGATCCTGACGCGGCAAAAGCAGCGGCGCAAAAGGCGCGCCTGGCGCGGGCACGTGCAGCGTGCGCTGATGTTGGGGCAACCCTGGTGCCGGTCACGGGTCTGCCGGTGAACGTCTCGGCTGTCGCGTCGAAGTACAGCGATGGGGCCGACGATATGCGCAAGAGCGTCAACGACGTGGTGCGCGCGCTGGACAACGCGGTGGATATCGATGTGGAGGTGGCTGATACCACCAGACCAGGCAAGGCGTCCCGCTTCCGAACGGTGGCGGCAGGTTTCCCGGTTGACTACACCACCGATTTCCTTCATCCGACCGATGCCGGATACGCGGCCGGGGCGCCAAAAATAGCAAGAGCGCTGCGGAAACTCTTGTAGGCATCGCCCTACAGTTGTGGCAACATCCGATCACAAATTAAGGGGTCGCCATGTTGAGAGCGATAGGGAACGGTTTAAATCGGATTTTCGGGGGCAAGCCTGCGGAGCAAGTGACCGGGGTAAGGCTCACGCCCTATGAAACTGGCCATGAGGCCGGCATCAATGGTACGAACGAGCCAAATCCATACGATCCAAGCGATGCGCGTCACGCACCCTGGCAGGCTGGATACGATGAAGGCCGGGAGGCCTGGGTTCTGTGATTCTGTAGTTGGCTGGTCTGATCACCAGCCATTGCCTGAACGCGGCGGCTGCTGCCTTGTCTTAGGGGTCGTGATGGATTCGTGCACCGGCCGGCGTGCCTGGCCAGGCACGCCCGGGTCGTTCAAGGCCTCGAAATCGCCGATGGCGTGCAGCCTGGCTATGGCCGTCTCAAGCATCCGGACCTCAGCCCGCAGCGCCGCCACCAGGCCGCGCTGCAGGTTGGCGTCTTCGTAGATGTGCTCGACCTGATGTGAGCGGCCGGACGGCGTTTCCCACCACAGGGCCAGCAGCGCCGCGCGTGGTGCGCGGCCTGACTTGAGCCAGTTCCTGATGGTCCGGGGGATGACCCCAAGGAACTGCGCTGCGGTGACCGGGTTAAGGGCCAGTTGGTCCATCAGCGTTCTCAGTGGTGGGAGGGCTCGCGGGGACTGCGAGAAGAAAGGGAGGGCCTGCTTTTTCTTCATGCAGCGTCATCGGCTGTAATCAGGCCAAAGCGAACCCGGCAGAGCCCTTGAAAAGCCGTCCCAGCAGGCCCTTGATGCGGCGAGCAAAACGGCGCAGTAAATTTCCACAATGTATATTATGTCAACTTGTCTTGCGCTGGCTTGTTGGCTTCTTTTCAGAGGATCTAGCCCCCGCCGCCTCCCCAGCATGGCCCCATGCTGAACAGACTGCCAAAACACACGGCCAGCATCAACGACATGCTCGCCGATATAGGGAGGCCCACCCCCAAAGCCGCCGCCAAGGCGCTGGGGGTCTCTGAGGCCACGTTGCGACGCTACCTCAAGCACGGCGCCCCACGGCCCGTGCTGCTCGCGCTGTACTGGCTCACGGCAAACGGCCGCCAGGATCTGGACGACGAGTTGCACTACCGCGCCAGCTTTGCGACCGCGCACGTAGGCGTGCTACAGACCGAGGTGCGCAAGCTGCGCGCGACCATCGATCTGCTGCACACCATGGGCGATTTCGGCAGCGCCAACGATCCTGGCTTGCCTGGCCAGGTGCGCCGCGCACCACGGCCGCTTTATCACAACGACCCGCAGCAGCCCCCAGCGCCGTCACCCCGGCCGCGCTGGATCGGCGGCGGCTGGTGACGACAACCACAGGGACACCATGATCAACGCTATCCTGCGCGCGCTCAAGCGCCTGCGCACGCCGACTCCCGCAACCCCCTACGAGGCCGGCCGCAGAGCCTACAGTACGCCCGGCAGCAAGAACCCGCACCCAGCAGGCTCACACGAGCACGCCGAGTTTGAACGCGGCATGGATGACGCCTGGGCCGATGCCCAAATCTGATCAGCGCCCCAGCGCCTCGCGCACCAGGCGCATCACGCCCGTGTGATAGCTTAGGTTGCCGTGCACGCTGTCCGCCAAGCCATCGTTGTACTCAGCCTTGAGTGCACCCGTTGAGTCGTACAGGCTGGCCAGGTCCACCGTCACGACGTAGTCGGACAGATCAGCCAGACGGGCATTGAGGGACTTCGTGGCCTCGGTGGCGAACGGCCCGGTTGACAGCACCACAGGCGTGATACCCCGCTGGACCAACCAATCCAGCGTGAAGTGCAACTCGGCATGTTCCTGATCGCGCTGCGCCGTGGTGAATGCCTCGATATTGTTCGACCACAGATGCAGGGCCGCAAAGCGCGGCTTGCGCAGCGCACAGGCGAATCGCAACTGACGCAGCGAATCCACCAGGCGCATGCCGGCATCGGAGACGTTGAACACGTTCATGGGCCTGCCGGTGGCCAGCAGCGCCGTCTGCAACTGCACAGGCCAGCCGCAATACGATCCCGGCGTGTTGACGCCCTGATCGAGCGAGTCGCCCCCGACAACCATGTCGTCCACGTCATGCGCGTATGTGACGATCAGGCCATACACCGCCACGGGTCCGCCAAAGTCCAGCAGGCTGGAATCGTTGGTGTCGATGCCAGCCGCCGCCGATGCGAAGCTGTAGGCCGCGAGCTTGGCCCCGCCGTTGACGCTGTTGGCGTTGTAGGCCGCGCCATCGGTTCCCGGGCCAGCATTGAGCAACACGGAGTTGTCAGGCACATGCGCGCGGATGCGGTACACGCCAGGCGCCCCCACCTCATCAGTTCGCGCCACAGGCACGATACCCACGGGGTCCGCCACCACCAAGCCCGGCAACACACGGCTGCTGCCCTGCACAGCCACCGGCAGCACGACCGAGGCCGAACCCCCGAACGTCAAAGCCTTGCCTGCAGCGAACAGAGCCGCCCCTTGCGTGGTCATCAGCGCACTCGGGCTGGCGATCTTGGCTGCATTTAGCGTCAGCGTGGCGGCCGTGTTCATGTTTGCGAACACGACCTGCACAGCGATTGGCCGGCCAGGGATGGCGAAAGCCACATCACAGATGCGGCCCACGCCTGTGCCGGCGCCGACGCTGGCACCGCCTACGCGGCCCACGGGTCGAAAGAAGGCCGTACGGGTGCGCGGCGCGGTGCTGATCAGCTTCCACTCATCAGGGTCTTGCCCCTGCACCCCCATCAGCTCGCCGTCCCTCCAAATGCCGATGAGCGGCGCGCGATTCTTGGTTGTCATTTCCAAGCGTCCTTAAGCCATTGTTTGTAGGATGCCGGGGCCATGCGTAGCAACAGCGCAGCCAGGGCCGCGCCAACCACCAGGATGACGGCATGCCGTGCGATTTCACCGCCCAAAGGCATCCAGCCCTTCATTTGCGAGCCTCTTTGATGAGCGTGGCCAACGCCTGCTCAATGCGGGCCTGTGTTTTCTCGATGGCATCGACGCGCGGCGACAGTGCCAGCGACTGACCAACCCAGCCGATGAGCACGCCCGCAGCCACGCTGACGATCTTGGTTTGAATGTCTTGAGGCATCACTGATACCAGTAGTAGGGGTTTGTTGAGACGTTGCCGCTGGCGTAGCCACTGAAGGATGGGCCGCCCAGCATCGAACCGCTGTAGTCGCGCCCGCCCGTGATGAAGTCCACTACCTGCTGCTGGGTGTTGGGCACAGAGGTGTTCACGCTGATGCCCAGTTCACGCAGCACGTAATCAGGCGGCGGGTTTCCGCTGCCGGAGCCCGCAGGCATACCCAGGGCCGTCACGTAGGCCGCAGCAGCCCCCCAGCGCGAGGCCTGGTAGCTGCCAACGTTGTCGATGATCCAGCGCACCTGGGCCGGATTGCTGATGGTCTGATTTGCACTCGGCAGGCCGAAGACATCGCCGATGGCGCTCACGCCTGTGGCCAGGCCATCGCCGGCCGCCTGCGCGGCATTGCCCACAGCGCCCACGACCGAGCCGACCGCCTTGACACCCTTGTAGGCCAGATACAGACCCACGCCCACCGCCGCGAGCGTCAGCACGTTCATGAGTTCATCGCGCTTGATCATGCAAGGTAGCCCCCTGCCGCCTGGTATGCGGCCATCAGTTCGGCCTGCTTGCGCTGCGGCTGGCCGCTGTCGCCGCCTGGCAGGCTGGCCCATTCGTTGCGGCACAGGCGGATGGCTGACACGATGTCGCCGGCTTCGACGGCCTGCAGCGCGCCGCGCCGCTTGGTCAGGAAGACCGCCGCCGCGTCCTGGCTGGCCGGGCTGAAATCCGTCAGGCTCAATGCCCGCTGACACTCAAGCCACGTGCCCTTGCGGATCTGATAGGCGCCGGCCGCCGTGCTGACCTTGCCGACGTAGGCCGGGCCCAAGCTGCTGATGTCCTCGCCACGCCATTCGCCCGTGATGGCCGGATGGTCAGCGAAGGATTGAATGGTGTAGCGGTAGCCATAACAGACTCGGTAGGGGTCACCGCGCTGGTCGGTGCCTTCCGCCTTCTTGATCATGGCCAGCCAGGCACGCACGTTGGGACTTTGCACAGAGGCCTCCACCTGGGATTGCTCCACGCTGGCAGCAGCCAGCGCGAATGGGTTGTAGTAGTTCGATTCGGCCAGCCAGCCGGCGCCCAGCGAGAGCCAGCCGCCCTCACCTTCGGCCGCGCCTTCGTCTAGCGCCTGCGCCTGCGCTTGCGTGGCCGCGTCGCTGGCCAGCTTGAGCCCGTACAGGCCCATGCCCAGCGACAGCAGGAGCAAGGCGGCGCGCCTCATCACTCTTCCGCCCACGCGATGTCAACTGCCGGGCGCTTGGTGGTGGCCGAGCCGCCATCGTTGCGCATCCACACAACCAAGGCTTCAGCCGGCCCCAGACCAATGCCCATGGCTTCGGCGTCGATGATGAGTTCAGCAGGCACACCGCCAGCTCGCGCAACGCTTCGGACCACCAACTCATGCGCCACCGCAGCGGTGTAGCCCTCCACGGCATTCCAGCCGTCGTCGGCCACGCCATGCTGCGACGACACCAGCGCCTGCGAGAAGCTGGCCGCCTGGCCAGCAGCGGCCACCGGCATAGCCTGACCAGCCGGCGCCGCCGTGTAGCCCTTGACCTTGTACAGCGATACGATGGCATTGGGCCCGGCCGCCACTTCGGGCGGCACCGCGACGCTCACGGTCTTGATGCGCGCCCGGCGCGTGGCCGCCACCGGCATCGACAGCCGGCAGAGCAACACGCCATTGGCGGCGAGGTTGCTGCCGTACAGTCCCTGCAGCAGGTAGGACAGTCCGCCTGCTGCGTCCTGCACCCGCTGGGGCCGCGTGAGCACTGCACTGGCGCGTAGCTGCGCATCCGTGAGCGGCCCAGTGACCGGCACCGTGTTCGTGATGGCCACCGAGCCGGTGAGCGGTGCAGCACGGTTTCCGCCGCTGTTGGCGCCGATCATAATCGTGATGGTCTGAGCCGTGGCACCGTTGGTAATCGCAAACCCGGTGTACTTCTTGTTCTCGACATAGATGCCTTCGCGCACATCTTCCAACAGATCCCCGCTGCTACCGTATTCGAATTCCAATGCCACTTTGGCCAGGTCGAATGAGCACTTATAGAGTTCAAAGTAGCTTCCGCCGATCTGCATCGTGCGGACCTCATTGGCGGCCAGCGTGATTTTTAGGGTACGCATGTCACTTGCCCTTGCTCATGACCCACACAGCGCCGATGACGGCAGCCGCGATGGCCGTGTATTTGAAGGCGTCCGACAGCCCTGAGGCGTCCGACTTGTTTGCATTGAGCGCGGCCACAGCAACGACCTGCGATGCGTCCGCGTTGGCCTTCGCACCGGCCGTGAGCTTGTCCATGATCGACTCTGAAGCGTCGATGGTGTTGGACCATGCCGTGAGCGCGTTGGCGCCGCTGGTCTTGTAGATGTCGGTGACGTTCTCGCCGAGGCCTGACAGCACCTTTTCACCAGCGCCGATCAGGAACTTGACGCCATCGGTCTGGGTGATCATCTGTTCGCGCATGAGTTCATTGTTCATGCGCGTGATCTGGGCAATGCCAGGGTCTACGCCCTGAAAAACGCCACCCTGACCAATGATGATGGCGTTATCACCACCCACGGCGCGGTTGTCTGTGGTGATGGTGTTGGTGGCATTGCTGCTGCTGCTCTTGCTGCTGCCGCCGATGTACAGGCGATTGCCCATCGGCAGGCACGAGCGCTTCGCGGCAAGTATGTCAATCATTGGACTTTCGCTTTCATGACCCAACCCGTGACGGCATAGCCGGCAGGCTTGAGCTTTGCCACCAGGCCGCGCCGTGCGGTCAGGAAGCCGATTTCTTTGCAGCCGTGCTGTCTGGCCCACGCGCTGGCCACTTGGTGGATGGCCTCGCTCATGCCGGCGCCCTCGCCTGCTGCGGCATCGACCCAGGCCACGCCGTTTTCCGCACCGATGACCATGACGGCCTTGCCCGCCACGCTGTAGCCATCCCAGCGCACGACGCGCAGGCATTGCTGCCCCTCGCCCTTTCCGATGCTGGCCACGCCCTCATCGGTCAGGATGCCGCGCGGGTCCAGGCTTGCCAGGCCGGCCAGGGCCTGCGCGACCCGGTGCTGAGGGATGGCGTGTGCTTCGATCACTTGCGCCCTCGCCGCCAGATGAACAGCCCCACCAGGGCGACGCCGCCCACCATCAGCCAGTTGACTGAGCCCAGACCGCCGCCGCTCGACGCGTTAGCGGTCTGGGATCCCTTTTGGTTGATGATCCACGCGCCCCCAGCACTCTCTGCGCCGTAGGCACCCGTGGTGGCGCCAGCCGACGACGGACCACCGCCACCGGCCGAGATGCTCGGGATTGCCGGCGCGACCATCAGTCACCCCCGCCTGCATTCATCACCACGAAGGCAAAGACCGCGAGCAGCAACAGGCCGCCCATGCCGCCGAAGCTGGCATCAAGGGAAGGCAGGATACCGGCCTGCACCGTGGTGGGCCGGCCGTTGGCGTAGTAGCTCTTGCCGTTCTGTCCAGCGAAGGTGCCCGGACTGGTGTTGCCGTAGACGGTTGCCGGTGCACCGAACTGGTTATCTATGGCGCGCACGGCGCCATAGAGAACAAGGTTCTGCCACCAGGGCGATGCGCTGTCGCCGCCTTGGTACGGCGCCACTTGGTAGGCGTCACGGATGTCGGACTCTAACGAGTAGACGCCAGAGCCAAAGCCCGCCGTCTCGGCGCTGCCCAGGCTGATGCCAAATTGGTCTGCGAAGTCAACCATGCGGTTTCCCCTTTGGCTGTGCCCCGATCACAGACGCCCGTTCAGGTCGTAGCTCTCGGTATAGATGGTGAGGGTGTCGGCCGCCGTGGTGGTCACGCGGATGTCCAGGTTCTGCACAAGCTGCGCGCCCTGGGCGTTGCGCGTGCCGGCCGTGTTCAGCGCGTTGGACTGCAGCGAGTCGGGCAGGAAGTCAACGATGTGATAGCCGCCCTGCGGCACGCGGCCGAAGTCTTGCTGACGCACGTTGGCAAGCGCCACGGGCAGGTTTTCGTACACCTCGGCGCCATCGCGGCGCACGCGCACGCTGGCCACGTTGGCATGCTTGATGATCAGACGCTTAAGCTGGAAGCCCTGGGCGCCGTAGGGCACGAAAATCTGTTCTTCGGCAGCGGCAGCGATGGTCTTTTGGCCGTACTGCACACGCTGGATGATCGTGTTCGCGCTGGGCACGTCCACGTCGGCCCACACCTCTATGCTGTTGGCTGTGCTGGCCGCGTAGTTGCCCAGGTCGAATTCCAGCGTAAAGTCTTGCACGCCGGCATCTTGACTGGCCGCAATGGCGCCCATCTTCATGCCGACTTCTTCTTTGGCCTGGCGCTCGGTGAAGTCCATGACCATGAAATTGGCGTTGACGATGTTGCCCTTGTATCCGTTCAGGGCGTTCATGTCGGCGCTGGTGGCCCAGCGCTGGAATTCCTTCGTGTTGAGCTTCAACACGATGTTGGACAGCACACCCGTGACGATGTTGCCGCCCATGCGGAAGTAGAGTTTTTCGTACACGACGCCCAGCGGGAGCCGCAGGGACGCGCGCTGATTGGGGCCTACGTTTTGGACCTGTGGCAGGCGGATGGTGCGCATGTTGTGTCACCTCCCCCGGTTCCACACATGCGAAAAGCCCGGCGATGCCGGACGAGAGGATCAGGCGCCCGTGATCGCCTTTTGGACGATGCCGCGCGTGGCGCTGAATTGGTTCAGCAGGTACAGGGTTACGAGCACGACGCCAGTGGTGATTGCTGCATTCTTGATCTGAGCGGGCATGAGAGTTTCCTTTGCTGGATTGGTTGAATGGTCGGTTGACCCCGCTGCATTTGGCAAGGCCGCCCCAACGTCGTCAACATCCCACGCCCGTACGTAGCTCCTACGTAGGCTCCCGATTTTTTCTGACGGTGACGCCGCCCGGTGTGAGCTGGTTGCGACGGAAATCCTTTTCCAGCCACATGATTTTTGTGGTTATGACCGGCAAGCCCTGGTCCTCATCGTCCGAGGTGACCAGGGCCGCCACGTCGGCCACCGGCACGTCCAGGGCCTCAGCCACGGCCCGCCTGTCGTTCGCATAGCGCAGGCTGAACGCACGCAGGTACGTGCAGTTGCCCAGGAAATTTTTATCGATCAGCGCCGGCCGCTGGGCCGCGCCCAGCACGATCAGGCCGACGTGGCGGCCCTGGGTGCAGATGCGCTTCCACTCTGGCGGGGCCCAGCTTGGTTTTGTCACGTCGGACAACTCTTCAGCGAGGAACACGCAATTGCCCGCTGTGAAGGCCACGGCGCAGATGGTGGCAAAGGCCTCATCCATCGAGGACTTGCCATCGTGGACAAAGCGCACGCGTGGCGCCTTGCCGGCCTTGATGGCGCGGCCTGCAGCCAGCACGCCAGCCATGTCCACTGCCTTCGCGTGCTCACCGTATTCATTGCGCGGATCCCAGATGATCAGCGGCACTCCGGCAAGCTCTTTGAGCCTGGCTTTGATGCTGACACCCTTACCCGAGCCGGATTGCCCGATGTAGGCCTCAATGCAGGCCTTATTGGTGACTGCCATGGGCCTGCGCCTCCAACTCTGCCCGACGCTCCCCGATGGCCTGCCACGTGGCGTACGCAGCCGGCGCCGTGACGCCAAGCAGGCCGATGTACGGACCCCACTTCGCCATGAGTTCAACCATGGTCCAGCCGTGGCGGGCCATGATCGCGGCGCCATTGATGGCGATGCCCTTCAAGACATCATCGTTCCACACGGTGTTGAACTGCGGCCACCATGCAAAGCCGGCCGCCAGCATGCCGCGCGCCATCTTTAGCACGTCGCACAGGTCATCTTCGACGCTGGCGGCCTGGCGCATCAGTTCGGCCTGTTCGTCGGCCTGGTGCTGGTCCTGCAGCGCCTGGCCAGCGCCGTCGATGGCACTGGCGCGGCCCACCAGTTCCGCGAAAGGGTCGGCCGCTTGGGCCGTGGCTTCTTGTTGATCGCTCATCCGAGGATCCCCCAGCCCGCGCGCTTGGGCGCAGGCGCAGGCGCTGGCACAGGGGCCGGCGCGGGTGTTGGTGCCGGCGTTGGCGCCGGGGCTGGTTCAGGGGCCGGTGCGGGCTCCGGTGCCGGTTCGCTGATCAGCAGCGCGCGCAGCATTTCATCCGACCTTTCGGAGCGGGCAAACGTCTGGCTATTGCATGCATCGCACACGACGTACACCAACTGCTTGACACTCAGACGCAAGCTGCCCTTTGTGCGCTGGCACACCGGGCACTTGCACCGGCCGATCACGTTGTCGGCCGCCATGGTCAGGCGCTGGCCTTCGCGGTCTTCTTGGCGGGCGCCTTCTTGGGTTTGGCCGGCGTGGTGGGCGCCTGCTTCTGCGCGGCTTCCAGGGCCGTGACGCGTTCCAGCAGCGCCGCGAAGCCGCTATCCTGGCCAGCCATGGCCATGGCCACTGTTTCCACGCGCGCATCATCCTGAACATCGTCACGCTGCAGCGTTGCCACATGTTCAGCCAGGGCCTGCACGGCCTTTTCCAGCGTATCCACGCGTTCCAGCGCCGAAGCCGGCACGCCCGTGGCTGTGGCGGCCTCAACCAGGCCGCGCGAGATGCCCAGCAGGTTCAGGGCGGTTTGCAGGCCGGTGGTGACCTGGCCTAGGGTCTTCGAAATTTCTTGCATGGTGATTCCTTTGGTCAACCGCCCCCGGTTCCAAAGGATCTATGCCCATGTGGGCGTTATAGGCCGCCCGCCAATCGTCGGCGAAGGCCCAGGGGAAGCGCTCGCGCGCTGATGGCCCCGTACAGTTATTGACACGGGTCCAAGGGTGAACAGCCAGAGCGCGGCCCCCATCGGCCGATGGCGGCTTAACTGGCCGCTGCTGCTGGCTGTTCGCCCTTGCACCCCATGCCCCACGCGGGCGCCACTCCTTGCGATCACTGGCCGCGCGGCGGCCTTCGATCCGATCCAGCACACCCACCGGCTTTTGCTCGGTGGTCTTCTCGTAGCGGCCGGCGTGCTCGCATGCTTCTTGATCGACCTGCACGCGGTATTTCCGGCCGCAGAAGGCGCCGCCCTGGCGCACCATGTAGGAGGCCCACGAGGCGCGCTGTACGCCTTCGCGCTGGGCCGCCTGCCACATGCCCTGAATGCGCTCACTGGCCATGAGCGCCTGAGCCTCACTGACGCGGCGAAGCTCTCGCCACACAGTGACGGGTGGTTGCCCGATAGGCTGAAACTGGCGGATGCCGTGAGCGCTGGCCCAGGCACGCACGCGGCGAGCGCCGCCGCCGAAAAGATCGCCCTGTTCCATACGGACCACGCGCCCTTGAATCTCATCGTCATGGCCCTCCATGCCTACCGCGCCTTCGTCGTCGATGCCTTTGGCGATGTACTTCGCGATGTAGCCCGAGGCCCCGCCCTTTTCCATGCGGATGGCCTTGAACCGGTGTTCCAGCGCGCCAGGCTCCATCAGACAAAGAGGCGCCCACCGACCACCGCGCGACCTGCCCCGCTTGCCCTTTTGCCAGGGGCCGCAGGGCTCATCCATCACATCATTGAGCCAGGCGTGCTTTATCACGCGCTGGACGGCCTCAACGTTCTCAGGGGCGCACCAGAACAGGCCGTGCCAATGGGGCGTGCCATCGTGGTGAGGCTCGGCCACCCTAAAGCCGAAAATGCCGAAGCCACCGCGATCAAGCGCGGCACGGGCACGGGCCCAGGCATCGCACAGCCACTGCTGCGCATGCTTCGGGGTGGGCTTTGCTGCTGCAATCCATTTTTCATTGACGGCTCCATGGCGGTGCACCGCGTGATAGCGGCTTGGTGCGGTTTGCGTGGTGAAAATGCCCACCATGCCGTGGGCTTCGGCCCACTCTTCACAGCCCCTGATACGGGTCATCAACTCCCCGCGCCGGATGGCTGGATTGCTTACGCTGACTTCCGCCAGCCTGGCCAGGCTGAACACCTGGCCATCCTCGTTTTCAAGCTCGGTGGCCGCGAGCATGGCCGCGTTCGCCGCGTCCTGATCGAGCTTGCGGCGCATGGTCTCGTTCGTGATGTAGGGCTGCCGGCTGGCGCACACGCGCTGCCCCGCCCTGCCCTGCGCCTCGCGCTCGACCGTGGCGGCCTTGCGCAGGGCGCGATACCACCAGTCTTTGCACGTGGCGCGGGCCAGCAGGCCCTTGACGGCTTCGGCCTCATCGGCGTTGCGATTGGCCCGCAGCGGCCGGCCCTGCAGCGGTTTCACCTGGCCGTTTAGCCAGGGCACCAGCGCACACAGCGCCATGCCGGTGGCGCCGCCCTGAGCGATGCGATCCACCATCAGGGCGGCCCGGCGTTCGGCCAGGGCGCGCACGTCGCGCGGCCTGGCATCAGGGTGCACCGGCATGGCCGCCAGCGTTGCCGCGCAGTGCTCGATCTGCAGCATGGCCAGGCGCTCATCCGCTGCGCGCCTGGCCTCACGCTGCTCACGGCGGGCGCGCTGCTTCTCGATGGTCTTGTGCCACGTGGCCGTGCCCAGGCTTGTGCGTCGGCCGATTTCGCCCCAGCTTGCGAACTTCATGCCGGCACCAGCACCAGATTGCCAAAGTCATCAACGACGCACCACCGCTCCGCGCCCGTCCACCCGTTCCGACTCATTGACACAGGCATGTCCGCCCCGGGCATGAACAGAGCCACCCACAGGCGCAACTTTCGCTTGTCGCCCGGCTCATTCGGATGCAGCCGGCTCGCGAAGACGAACACGCCCTTTTCCTTGAGCAGCAGGGCCGGCCCGCCGTTGTGAGGCTCGCTCATGGCCGCAGCATCAGCGCGCCCGCGCTCAGTTCGCCCAGCAGCGAGCGCGCCAGGGCGCCCACCTTGAACTGCTCATCCTCGGTGAGCTGGTCCCAGCGCAGGCGATCAGCGTTCGCCCGGCCCGTGGCCATGATCACGAGGATGTCGCGGGTGCGTTCCGACAGGTCCGCCCACACGTCGGACGCCGTGAGCACCCTGCGGCCCTTGAGCCGCGATTTCATGGCCTGTACAGCCACCTGGGCGAAGGTCTTGCCCGTGAGGGCCGCGAGGGACTTCCACTCTGCGACCTGAACACCCGCCAGGGCTTGTGCATTGATGGGTGCGTTCATATCACCACCCCGTTTCAATGCGGAAAAGCACAGGCCCGACCTGAATGCCAAGCAGCGTGTCACCTACGTTGATGGCGATGATCAAGCCCCAGCGACTACGCCAGTCCACCCGCAGCGAGATGTTCCGAGGGAAACGCATGATCAAAACCTCCGCGTAATGGCCAGGTGAACAGCGGCAGAGCCCTTGTCCACGGGTGGCACGATCAGGAAGCGAGCGCCGAAGCCGGCGCCCAGGTCCACGGCCAGCAGGCCTGCAGCGACGGGCAGCGGCCCGCCATGGTTGCGCCGGTAGCCGTCAACGACGCCGAGCACGGCGCCGGCTTTAAGTGGGCCCCACGCCCCGGCGTAGAGCCCGCCAACCAGATAGCGGGACTCGCCGCCTTCGCTGTTGCGCATCGAGCCGGCCGCCACCAGGGCCGCGCCGCGCTCGCATGACACGCCGATGCCCGGCGTGTCGCTGTTGTAGCCCGGCTCTGGGTGCCAGGCCGCCAGGTGCAGCACCATGGCGCAGAGGATGGCGGCGCCGCTCATGAGCCCTCCGGCACGTCGTGAAGGGCCATACCGCAGTCAGGACACGGGGCGGTCAAGCCGCACGCCTTGCCATCCGACATCACGCGGGCGCAACGCCCGGCACCTCGCATCAGGGCCTCAGCCTCTTGCGTCACGGTGGTGAAGGCGTCGATGGCGACGGCGATGTCCTTCGCCGGCACCGTGCGGCGTTCCATGACGACGCCGAACTTTGCGGCCTCGACATGCACGGCGGCGGCGCCCTGCTCGATGGTGGGCGACAGCTTGAGCTTGACGCCAAAGAGGTTGAGGGTGTGGGTCACTCTGTGGCCTCCTTCAGGATCTGCCACAGCTTTTCCGCAATCTCTGGCTCATCCGACTCCAAATAGCCCGACATTACCGCCAGCGCCCCGCGTAGACCCCACCCATGCTGATAGACGGCCGAACGGCGCTCAACCGCCACAGCCCGAATGCCCTCATCCAGGGCGCGCAGCAGCTTCGCGCGCACCGGATCCGCCAAACGCGAAGGCCCGGGGCTCACATGAGCACCCGGGCCATCTTCGACACGCTCGCCCTTGCGGGCCGTCGCTTCAGAATTCATAGAACCCCCGTTCCGTTACCTCCCCTGCCCCGTAGGGGCCGGCGCGGGGAACCGGGGGAGGTTTTGGTGTGAAGCCGCGCCGACGGTTCGAAAGATACCCCAAGGCATCATTAATATGCAAGCGTGCTTGAGCCACCCCACTATGGGGGTTCACCCTACTGTGCGATTAAGGCAACAATATGCCCATTCGTACGTGCACTCCCGTACGTACGTGGAATCGGGGGATTCATGACCTACCTTGAACTGCTGGACGCCGCAAAGCGCGCCAAGGGCTACCCGTCTGACTACCGGCTCACCCGCGAGCTGGGCGTGTCCGACAACACCATGTACAACTACCGCCACGGCCTCAGCCGCCCGGATGAAATCCGGCTGATGAAGCTGTGCGAGATGGCCGGCCTTGACCCAACGCCGTTCATCTTCGACTTGCACGCATCCCGCGCCAAGACTGACGAACTAAAAGAGTGGTGGGCCACGCTCGGCAAGCGGACGACGCCTGCCGTGCTGGCCCTCATGTTTTGCCTCGCGTGGTGGCTCGACAGGGATGCGGGCGCAGTAAGCAGCGCCCTTGCCTACTTCGTTCTGCCGGCATCCACAGGCAACAGTTTGTATATTATGTCAACTTTTTTGCGCTGGCTTGTTGGCTGCTTTTCGTTCTTGTCGGGACAACCTAGCCCTGCCAACAAACAAGTTGGGGCTGCCAACGGCACAACTTGAAGTTGCCAACCCCGTCCTATGGAGACACCGTGGAAAACCAGCGCGCTGGTCAGGCCGCGACCGCCTGACTTAAACCAACTGGACTCCTCGAAACCCGGGGCGCTTCACTTGAAATGCAACTGTTGAAGCTGAATTCCGCTCCCAACGACTGCTTTTCACATGTTGTGGTGCTCACGGCCCGGCAATCAGGTTCAGTGCAAGTTGAACTGGGGTGACCTGGAACTGCATAACGATCTAATTCGTTATTACTTTTCCGCTTATGTGCTATTTCTGGCCTTATCCTGGCTGACTCCCATACACCGGTGATCACCTGCGCCACCGTCAGTACGATGTTGGCCACGACACTGACCAACGTGCTGCTGCGTGCCGCCCGCTGTCGTTCCGCGGATTGCAGGGCCTTGGCTTCGGGGCCCTGAGGGCCGGGGTTCATGGTGACTCCTCAATGACGGCCATGGGAACGCGGCACATGGTGTGCATGCCCCTGCCCGCTGCCCGATACCGCATCACCCTGATGCACCGCAGCCTTGCTCAAGCCTTCCAGAATGCCGCAAGCGCCGCGGCCTTGGGGGGCCTGGCATTGGCTGCGCAGGGTGCGCAACTGCTGCTCCAGCGCCTTGAGATCACCGATGCGGTGCGCCACATGGTCGATGTGCTCATCGAGCACGCGATTGACCTCGCCGCAATCATCCTGAGGCGCATCCTTGAAGCGCAACAGCACCCGGACCTCATCGAGCGCCATGTCGAGCGAGCGGCAATGGCGGATGAAGGCCAGACGCGCAACGTGGTCTTCACCATAGATGCGGTAGTTGCCACTGCTGCGCGCCGGGGCGGGCAGAAGACCTTCGCGCTCGTAGAAACGGATGGCTTCGACAGACGTGCCCGTGGCCAAGGAGAGTTCACCGATCTTCATGGCTTGACTCTACACCCACTATAGGGTTTCCAATGCAGACATGGACACCAACACCCTGCCCCGCAAGCCCGTGCAACGAACATTCCGCATTGCCACCATGGACTGCCCGGTGGAAGAGCGTGAGATCCGCCAGGCGCTGGAAAGCGTGCCCGGCATCCAGTCCCTGCGCTTTCAGTTGGCCGCGCGCACCCTGGGCGTCACCGCACCGGACGACGCGCTGAGGCAAGCACTGGAGGCCATCCGTGCGGCCGGGTTCGATCCCAAGCCCGTGAGCGCACTGGCTGCGGTGCAGGTGGTCGCAGCGGCACCTCAGGCCCAGGCCGGCAACGCGTGCTGCTCCGGGCATGACCATTGTGGCGACGACAAGGCGGCCGAACATCAGCATGCCCATGCCCACCCAGCATCAGCAGGCGATCTCCATGAGCATGCGCACGAGCCCTCCGGCGCCAGTGGGCTGACCCGGCTGATCGCGGCACTGGTGATGGCCTTGGTGGCGGAAAGCATCCACTACTTCGCTCCTGAGACGATGCTGTTCGAGGGATTGAGCCTGGCCACGGCGGCACTGGCCATCGCGCTGTCCGGGCTGGACACCTACACCAAGGGGCTGGCCGCGCTGCGCCGGGGCAAGCTCAATATCAACGCGCTGATGACGGTTGCCGTGACGGGCGCCTTCCTGATCGGCCAGTGGCCCGAGGCGGCCATGGTGATGGCCCTGTATGCCATCGCGGAGCTGATCGAAGCCCGATCAGTGGACCGCGCACGCAACGCGATCCAGGGGCTGCTGGACCTGGCGCCGGCGCAGGCCCGTGTCGCGCAACCCGACGGCTCCTGGGCCGATGTGCCCGCCGCTGACGTGCCCTTGCAGGCCCTGGTGCGGGTGTGCCCCGGCGAACGCCTGCCGCTGGATGGCGTGGTCACCGAAGGCCGCAGCTCTGTGGACCAGGCCCCCGTGACGGGTGAAAGCCTGCCCGTGGACAAGGCGCCGGGCGATCAGGTGTTCGCCGGCACGGTCAACCAGGCGGGTGAACTCACCTTCCGCGTGACCGCGCAGGCGCAGGACACCACGCTCGCACGCATCATCCACGCGGTGGAGCAGGCCCAGGGATCGCGCGCGCCTACACAGCGCTTCGTGGACCAGTTCGCCAACATCTACACCCCCGCGGTGTTCGTGATTGCGCTGGCGGTAGCCGCGCTGGGGCCGTGGGTTGCCGGCTGGACGGTGCTGCAAGCCATCTACAAGGCCCTGGTGCTGTTGGTCATCGCCTGCCCTTGCGCGCTGGTGATCTCCACCCCCGTGACCGTGGTCAGCGCACTGGCCAACGCCGCTCGACGTGGCGTGCTGATCAAAGGGGGCGTGCACCTGGAGAACGCCCGCCACATCCGCGTGGTGGCCCTGGACAAGACGGGCACCATCACCGAAGGCAAGCCCAGCCTGGTCGAGTGGGCCGCCTGGAACGGTGAAGCCACTCAAGCCGCCGATGCCGGGCTGGCCGCCACGGCGCATGCCCTGGCCAGCCGGTCCGACCATCCCGTGTCGCAAGCTGTTGCCCGTGGGCTGTCAGAAGGCAAGACCTCTGGTGGTGTGCCGGTGGTGAGCGAACTGCAAGCCCTGCTCGGCAAGGGCTTCTCAGCCCTGGTCGATGGCCAGTGCCACCTGCTGGGCAACCACCGCCTGATGCATGAGCAAGGCCATTGCAGCCCCGCGCTGGAGGCCGAACTCGCTCGGCACGAACAGGCGGGCCGAACCGTCACCTTGCTGAGCGGCCCCGACGGGGTGAAAGCCATCTTCGCCGTGGCCGATGCCATCAAGGGCAGTTCGTCGCAAGCGGTGGCCGAACTGCAGGCCATGGGCATCCGCACCGTGATGCTTAGCGGCGACAACCAGGCCACGGCCGAGGTCGTGGCCCGCCAGGCTGGCATCGCCGAGGCCAAGGGAGCCCTGCTGCCGCAAGACAAGCTCGATGCCCTTCAGGCGCTCCGTGCCAGCCATGGCCCCGTCGCCATGGTCGGCGATGGCATTAACGACGCCCCTGCCCTGGCGCAGGCCGACCTGGGCATCGCCATGGGCGGCGCAGGCACGGACACCGCCATGGAGGCCGCCGACATGGTCATCATGAACGACGACCTGCGGCGCATCCCCGCGGCGATCGCGCTGTCACGCAAGACCTGGGTGGTGCTCTGGCAGAACATCTCGCTGGCCCTGGGCATCAAGGCCGTGTTTTTGGTGATGGCGCTGGCCGGCAGCGCCACCATGTGGATGGCCGTCTTTGCCGACATGGGCGCGAGCCTGCTGGTGGTGGCCAATGGCCTGCGGCTGCTGCGGGCCCGTGGCTGATGGACCGCGCGCTCAGCTCCAGCGCCGCCCGAGCAGCTTGGGCTTGAGCGACGGTTCAGCCGGATCGTCGCCCAGCCAGATGCTGAGCAGCGCGTTGTAGAAGGCCTGGCCCGGCATGGGCGCCACCAGGGCCCTGCCATTGAGTTGCACCACGGTGCCTGTGCCCGGCACCCAGTCCAGCGTGAGCGTGTCGCCCTCACGCAGACCTTCGGGCTGGCGCGAGATCGCTCTGACCAGGCCCACCATCTGGGCCTGCACGACATCACGGTCGTGCTGCAGGGCAAGGCGGTGCACGTGGTCCGCCACCGCGCGCTGGAAGTCCGCGCCGCTGATGTCCCGCAGCACCGCGATGGTGATCCTGCGTGGCCCCTTCGTGGCGAGCACTTCTGCGGCCGTGTCCTTGCGGTCGATCAGGTACAGCCCGATGGCATAGACCCGAAACACCAGCCGCCGGGCCACACCCGCCCCGTTGAGCATCAGTTGCCGACCAGCCACGCTGGCCGAATCATCGATGCGCACGGCGCGCTCGACATCCAGGGCTCGCGCGGGTTCGGCCGCCGCGAAGGTACAGGCCGCGGGCAGCAGCAGTGTCCGCAGCATCCTTGCATACCGTGTCATGGCACTCTCCCAGGAAGGCCGCACCGGCCGACATCACCACACCGTGAGGGTGTTGGTCAGGAAACGCTGCAACCAGGTCCGCGACACGCTCTGTGCCACGTCGCCCTTGCCGCCGACCTCGAAGCGGGCATCCACCACATCGGCCGAGGCCACCACGTTGTTGGAGCGGATGTCGCGCGGGTTGACCACGCCGGAGAAGCGCAGGGTGTTCATGTTGCCGTTGAGCAGAATGCTGCGCTCACCGGCCACCACCAGGTTGCCGTTGGGCAGCACATTGATCACCGACGCGGCCAGTTGCGCCTCGAACTTGCTGTTGTTGCTGGTGGTGCCGCTGCCCTTGTAGGCATCGCTGCCCGACGCCTTGGCATTGAGGTTCATCAGGCGGTCGATGAAGCTGCTGCCCGACCCGGAGCCGCCCGGCCCCACGGACGAGACCTCGTTCTCGCGGCTGGTCTTGGTGTCCTGCGCGCTGTTGGCGGTCAACGTCTCGGAGATGTCGATCTTGAGCGTGTCGCCCACATTGCGCGGGCGGCGGTCCGTGGTGAACAGCGAGCCGGTGGCCATGCCCGCCTGGAAGATCGCGCCGTTGTTGATGCGCTCAACATAGCCCGGCGGCTGGTTCGGCGGCGCGCTCATCGGCGCCTGAACGATGCTGGCGGGTGCCCCGGCACAGCCGGCGAGCGCGAGGGAGGATGCACCGGCCAGCCAGGCCAGGCGATTACTGGAAGTTGTCACGGTCGTGCCCTTTCGTCATTCGATGCCGGTCATCACGGCCGCGACCACTGGCGCTATCTTGCTGCGCGTGGACGTCCATTTCGCGACACCGAAATTATCATTCGTTTCATAGCTGCTGCTGGCATATATGCGGCCATCGCCCGATTGCAGGGTGATGGTCGCCGCCGTCATGTAGAATTTATATTTGTCGGACAAGGGAGGCTGGGCCCATTGCATATAGGCCTGATACCTCAACCAGACCGGACAGGTATCCAGCACCACACCGGGCTCATATACCCTGCTCTGCACTGCCCGGGCATTGAGCTCGGCCTGCAGTGCGGGGATGAAATCGGCGACCTGGCTGTCCCGGTTGAACTCGATGCACACCTGCTTGACCGGCTCATGTGGCAGGTAGATCGTGTTGATCGCCTTGCTTTGGCCCAGGCTGTTGCTGGCGGCCATGCCGGCCACCTTGGCCACCTCCCACAAGGGCGCGGAACTGAAAACCGTGCAGCCCCCCATGGAAAGCAAGCTCGGCAACAGACCGGCCAGCAGGCCCCGTCTCGCGCAAAAAATGTGTCGGGACGCCATGGCCTGCTCCCGGCTCAGATCAGGTCGGTGAGCCTGGAGGCGGCCGCACCCAGGCCCAGGGCCGTGTAGCCGGCCACCGTGGCGGCGCTCGAGCCCACCTCCTTGGCGGCAGACACCAGCACGTCTGACACCGCGTCAGAAGCCTTGTTGGTCAACTTGAGGCCGGAGGCCACACCCTGCCCCACGCTGGAGGCCACGTGCTTTACCGTGTCGTAGGCATTTTCAAGCTGGCGCAGCCCCTTGTTCGCGAGCGATGCCACCTCGCTGGCCGCCGCCTCCACGCCGTCCTCCACGGCATCGACAGCCTCGCCCACGGTGTGCACGGCGTCCTTGGCGAGGTCGTACGCCTCAGCAGGTCGCTTGGCCAGCTCCTGCAGCCCCTTCTCGCTGAAGCTGACCACCGCGCTGGCAGCGTCGCCCACGGTGTCCGCCACCGAAAGGGCCGTGGCCACCGCGGGCCCATATTGTTTGCTGTTGAACTCGAATTTGCCTATCGGCTGTTTGGGCTGGCAGGCCCCTGTGGCCGTTGCAGGTATGCCAGACCTGATATTCGAGCTTGCATTGATGTTGCCCATCTGTCATCTCCATCAGGAAATTGAGGATGAGCAATCCTATTTTCGAAGCACTTATTTATTGAGTCCAATAATCGACCACTTAAGCACCTTGTTCATCATTGAATATATGAGATCACCAATTTAGCAAATCACATAAAAACACGCCACACAAAATCAATCATCATCACATTGAAAATGTGAAATCACATGATGTCGCCATCAATATAAAAGCATGCCAAACGATCAAATATGAACTAACAATACCGACATGCAAAATGCACCCCCACAATGAAAATACCCCAGCGCCTTGCGGCCTGGGGCATGAAGGGGGCGATGGCGCCTAGCGGGGTGGATCAGCTGATCAGCGCCTCGCCACCGGCCTGCTCGGCCAGGGCATGGCCGGGGTGCCAGGTGCCGTGCTCCTGCGGCACGAACATGTAACCGTGCCCACGCACGGTCTGGATGTAGCGCGGGAAGGCCGGCTCGGGCTCGACCACCTTGCGCAGGCGCATGATCGAGGCATCGATGGTGCGCAGCATCACGGCATCCTTGCGCGTGTGCGACGCCGCCAGCAGTTGCTCGCGCGACAAGGCCACACCGGGGTTGGACGTGAGCTCGGTGAGTAAGGCGTACTCCACGGACGACAACACCCTCACCGATGCCCCACGACGCAGCACGCGCGCGGCCACCACGAAGGTGTACTCGCCGATGCTGACCTGGCGCTGCGTGTCCATCGGGGTACCCGGCACGAACGAGGCCTGGCGCAACACGTTCTCCACGCGCGAGAACAGCTCCCGCACCGAGAAGGGCTTGCACAGGCAGTCGTCTGCGCCGGTCTCGTTCTTGAGCCGCAGCACATCCTGCTGTGAAGCGGTCAGCAAGATCACCGGCACCTGAAAGCCTTCGGTCTGGAAGCGGTCCCAGGCCTGCACGCCGTTGACACCCGACAGGCCCGACTGCAGCACGATCAGATCGGGGCGCAGTTGCCGCGTGCGGTGCAACAGGTCATCGAGCGACCCGACAGGCGTGACCATCAGGCCTTGCTTCTCGAGGTAGTTCGACAGCATGTCCCGCAGGGTCGGGTCTTCGTCGGCGATGTATAGGTGGAAAGGTTGATCGGCGTCCATCTCGGGGCTCTGCTTGTTCGGAAGTCGTATGGCGTTGTGTTGCACCGCCAGCCTCGCATTGCGGCCAGCCAATCGATTTTGTGCAATCGAGTCACATGGAGCAACGCGCTTCGCATTTTTTTACCCATCCACTCCCCTTGCACATATGAAGTAGCGGGTTTACGGGCGCCTTATGGGGTCATCAAACCAAGCAAAATCTGCAGCCCCGCATGGGCTTGCGCATGCCAAAAATGAGCACGGCCAGCGTGGTGCTGGCCGTGTGTCATCAAGCCTCATCATCGAGGCTTTCAGGACAGATCAACGCTTGCGCGGGGGCGGTAGATCGGTACAGGTGCCGTGCGCGACCTCTGCCGCCAGGCCCACGCTTTCGGTCAAGGTGGGGTGCGGATGGATGGTCTTGCCGATGTCGACCTCGTCGGCGCCCATCTCGATGGCCAGGGCCACCTCGCCGATCAGATCGCCCGCGTGCGTGCCCACGATGCCGCCGCCCACGATGCGGTGGGTCTCCGCATCGAACAGCAGCTTGGTGAAGCCTTCGGAGCGGCCATTGGCCAGCGCACGGCCCGAGGCGGCCCAGGGGAACACGCCCTTCTTGATCGCCCGGCCCTGCGCCTTGGCCTGCTCTTCCGTGAGGCCGGCCCAGGCGATTTCCGGATCCGTGTAGGCCACGCTGGGGATCACGCGGGCGTCGAAGGCAGAACGGGCCAGGGCCTCGTCGCCCAGCAGTTCACCTGCGATCACCTCGGCGGCCACATGGCCCTCGTGCACGGCCTTGTGCGCCAGCATGGGCTGGCCCACGATGTCGCCGATGGCGAACAGGCTGGGCACGTTGGTGCGCATCTGCTCGTCCACCGGGATGAAGCCGCGCTCGTTGACCGTCAGGCCCACCTTGTCAGCACCGATCTTGCGGCCATTGGGCGTGCGGCCCACCGCCTGCAAGACCAGGTCGTACACGCCGGCTTCCGGTGCGGGCTCACCGGCCTTGGCCGATTCGAAGCTCACGCGTATGCCCTCGGCCGTGGCTTCTGCGGCCACCGTCTTGGTGCCCAGCAGGATGCGGCCGAAGCGCTTGGCGTTGAACTTCTGCCAGACTTGGACCAGATCACGGTCCGCGCCTGGCATCAGGCCATCGCTCATCTCGACCACGTCGATGCTGGAGTCCAGCGCGCCATACACCGAGCCCATTTCCAGGCCGATGATGCCGCCGCCGATCACCAGCATGCGCTTGGGCACCTGCGGCAGGGTCAGCGCACCGGTGGAGTCCACGATGCGCGAATCATCGGGCAGGAACGGCAGGCGCACGGCCTGCGAGCCCGCAGCGATGATGCAGCGCTTGAAACTCACGGTACGCGTCTCGCCGTTCTTGTCCTGGCCGGCGCCGGTGGTGCCTTCCAGTTGCAGGTGGTGCGCGTCGGTGAAGGTGCCATAGCCACGCAGCACCTGCACCTTGCGGGCCTTGGCCATGCCGTTGAGGCCGCCAGTCAGCTTGCCCGTCACGGCGTTCTTGTGGGCACGCAGCTTGTCCAGGTCGACCTGGGGTTTGCCGTAGACCACGCCCAGCGTATCGAAGTGCTTGACCTCGTCCATCACGGCGGCTACGTGCAGCAGCGCCTTCGAGGGGATGCACCCCACGTTCAGGCACACGCCGCCCAGTTCGGCATAACGCTCCACCAGGATCACCTTCAGGCCCAGATCGGCCGCGCGGAAGGCAGCGCTGTAGCCACCAGGGCCAGCGCCGAGCACCAGCACGTCGCAGTCGGTCTCGGCCGGGGCGTTGACGGCGGGTGCCGCCTTGGCCTGGACCGGGGGCTGCGATGCCGTTGCTGCGGGGGCGTTCGCAGGCGCGGGCGCTGGTGCAGATGTCGAAGCAGGCGCCGGAGCAGGCGCTGCCGCGGCCGGTGCTGTCGCCACAGCGCCCTCCACGTCCAGCGTCAGGATCACCTGCCCCTGGCCTACGCGGTCGCCCAGCTTCACCTTGATCTCGCCCACCACCCCGCCTTTCGGCGAAGGCACCTCCATGGAGGCCTTGTCGGACTCCAGGGTGATCAGGCTCTGCTCCGCGTTGATGCGGTCGCCGGGCTTGACGAGGATCTCGATCACCGCCGCATCGGCGATGTCGCCCAGGTCGGGCACGGGAATGTCGATGAAGGCCATGTCTTACACCACCACGCGTCGGAAATCCGCCAGCAGGCCGGCCAGATAGGTGTTGAACTTGGCCGCCGATGCGCCGTCGATGACACGGTGGTCATAGCTCAGGCTCAGGGGCACGATCAGGCGCGGCTCGAAGGACGAGCCGTTCCACACGGGCTTCATCGCCGAGCGGCACACGCCCAGGATGGCCACCTCGGGCGCGTTGATGATGGGCGTGAAGGTGGTGCCGCCGAACCCGCCCAATGACGAGATCGAGAAGGTGCCGCCCTGCATGTCGCCCGGCGCGAGCTTGCCGTCGCGGGCCTTGGCGGCCAGCGCGGCGGTTTCAGCCGCCAGTTGGGCCAGGCTCTTGGTGTCCACATCGCGGATCACGGGCACGACCAGGCCATTGGGCGTGTCCGCCGCGAAGCCGATGTGCACGTACTGCTTGAGCACCAGGTCATCGCCATCGAGCGAGGCATTGAACTGCGGGAAGCGCTTGAGCGCCACCGCGCAGGCCTTGAGCAGGAAGGCCAGCAAGGTGAACTTGGGGCCGCTCTTGGCGTGCTCTTCGTTGAGCTTGACTCGGAAGGCCTCCAGCTCGGTGATGTCCGCCTCGTCGTTGTTGGTGACATGGGGAATGCGCACCCAGTTGCGGTGCAGGTTGGCCCCAGACAGCTTCTTGATGCGCGACAGCGGCTGGCGCTCGATGGGGCCGAACTTGGCGAAATCCACCTTGGGCCAGGGCAGCAGGGTCATGCCGCCCAGGTCGGCGGCGCCCGCCGGGCTGGCTGTAGCAGTTGCTTGCGCACCGCCGCCGGCCAGCACGCCCTTGACGTAGTTCTGCACATCCACATGGGTGATGCGGCCCTTGGGGCCGGAGCCCGGCACCTTGTCCAGCGCCACGCCCAGTTCACGGGCAAACCGCCGCACAGAGGGTGAAGCGTGAGGCACGGCAGCCGGTGCGGATGCTTCCACGGCGGGCAGCGATGCCGTCGGGTGGGTGCGCTCGGACGGTGCGGCAGCAGGAGCCGCTGGTGCAGGCGCAGCCGCCACGGGGGCGGGCGCCGCTGCAACGGGGGCCGCAGCCGGAGGCTGCAAAGGCGCAGCCTCCGGCGCAGGCGCTGCGGCCGCATCAGCGGCACCGACTTCCAGCACCCCGATCACGGAGCCCTGGCTCACCTTGTCACCCAGCTTGACGCGCAACTCCTTGATCACGCCGCCTTGCGACGAAGGCACCTCCATCGAGGCCTTGTCGGATTCGATGGTGATCAGGCTTTGCTCGGGTTTGACGGTATCGCCCGGTTTCACGAGCAGTTCAATCACGGCCGCATCGGTGACGTCACCGATGTCAGGCACGGTCAGTTCAATCAAAGGCATGACGGACGGCCTCAGGCATACAGGGGGTTGATCTTGTCGGCGTCGATGCCGTACTTCGCGATGGCTTGCGCGGCCTTCTCGATCGGCAGCACACCATCGTCAGCCAGCGCCTTGAGCGCGGCCACGACGATGTAGTGGCGGTTGATCTCGAAGTGCTCACGCAGGCGGTAGCGGAAGTCGCTGCGGCCGAAACCGTCCGTACCCAGTACCTTGTAGCTGCGTCCCTTGGGGATGTAGGCGCGGATCTGCTCCGGCAAGGCCTTCACGTAGTCGGTGGAGGCGACCACCGGCCCGGCTTGTGACGACAGCTGCTTCGTCACGAAGGCCTCTTGCGGGGCCTGGCCAGGGTGCAGCAGGTTCCAGCGCTCGGCGGCCTGGCCGTCGCGGGCCAGTTCGTTGAAGCTCGGGCAGCTCCACACATTGGCGCTCACGCCCCAGTCCTTGGCCAGCAGATCGCGCGCGGCGATCGACTCGCGCAGGATCGAGCCCGCACCCAGCAGGTTCACGCTCGGCGCGCCCTTGAGATCGCCTTCCTGCAGCAGGTACATGCCCTTGATGATCTCTTCTTCGGTGCCCTGGCGCAGGCCGGGCTGGGCGTAGTTCTCGTTGAGCAGCGTCAGGTAGTAAAAGACGTTTTCCTGCTCCTCGACCATGCGCTTCATGCCGTTCTGGATGATCACGCCCACTTCATGGGCGAAGCTGGGGTCGTAGCTCAGGCAGTTGGGGATGGAGCCAGCCCACAGCTGGCTGTGGCCGTCTTCGTGCTGCAGGCCTTCACCGTTGAGCGTGGTGCGCCCGGAGGTGCCGCCCAGCAGGAAGCCGCGCGCCTGCATGTCGCCGGCCGCCCAGGCCAGATCGCCAATGCGCTGCAGGCCGAACATCGAGTAGTAGATGTAGAACGGCACCATGATGCGGTTGTTCGTGGAGTACGACGTCGCCGCCGCCATCCACGAGCTCATGCCGCCCGCCTCGTTGATGCCCTCTTGCAGGATCTGGCCGGCCTTGTCCTCGCGGTAGTACATGACCTGGTCCTTGTCGACCGGGGTGTACTTCTGGCCTTCAGGCGCGTAGATGCCGATCTGGCGGAACAGGCCTTCCATGCCGAAGGTGCGGGCCTCGTCGACCAGGATGGGCACGATGCGCGGGCCCAGGGCCGCATCACGCAGCAGCGGGGTCAGGCAGCGCACGAAGGCTTGGGTGGTCGAGATCTCGCGGCCTTCGGCCGTGGGTTCGAGCACGCTCTTGAAGGCATCCAGCTCGGGCACCTTGAAGGACTCCTCGGCCTTGGGGCGGCGCTTGGGCAGGTAGCCGCCCAGGGCCTGGCGGCGCTCTTGCAGGTAGGTCATCTCCGGCGTGTGGTCGGCCGGCTTGATGAAGGGCAGCTTGGGGATGTCTTCGTCGGCCACCGGGATGTTGAAGCGGTCGCGGAAGATCTTGATGTCCTCGTCCGTGAGCTTCTTGGTCTGGTGGGCGGTGTTCTTGCCTTCACCGCTCTTGCCCATGCCGAAGCCCTTGACCGTCTTGATCAGCAGCACGGTAGGCTGGCCGGTGTGGTTCACGGCCTCGTTGTAGGCCGCGTACACCTTCTGCGGGTCATGGCCGCCACGGTTCAGGCGCCAGATGTCGTCATCAGACAGGCGGGCCACCATTTCCAGCGTGCGCGGATCGCGCCCGAAGAAGTGCTGCCGCACGAAGGCGCCGTCGTTGGCCTTGCACGCCTGGTAGTCGCCGTCGACCATTTCCATCATGATCTTGCGCAGGATGCCGTCCTTGTCGCGGGCCAGCAGCGGATCCCAGTAGCTGCCCCACAGCAGCTTGATCACGTTCCAGCCGGAGCCACGGAACTCGCCTTCGAGCTCCTGCACGATCTTGCCGTTGCCGCGCACCGGGCCGTCCAGGCGCTGCAGATTGCAGTTGACGACGAAGATCAGGTTGTCGAGCTTCTCGCGCGCAGCCAGGCCGATGGCGCCCAGCGATTCGGGTTCGTCCATCTCGCCGTCGCCGCAGAACACCCAGACCTTGCGCTTGGAGGTGTCAGCAATGCCGCGGGCGTGCAGGTATTTCAGGAAACGGGCCTGGTAGATGGCCGTGATGGGGCCCAGGCCCATGGACACGGTCGGGAACTGCCAGAACTCCGGCATCAGCTTGGGATGCGGGTAGCTCGACAGGCCCTTGCCACCGACTTCCTGGCGGAAGTTGATGAGCTGTTCTTCGCTGATGCGGCCTTCCATGAAGGCGCGGGCATAGATGCCGGGGGCCGAGTGCCCTTGTATATAGAGCAGGTCGCCACCGTGGTCGGGCGTGTCGCCATGCCAGAAGTGGTTGAAGCCAATGCCCAGCATCGTGGCCAGCGAGGCGAAGGACGAGATGTGCCCGCCCAGGTCGCCGCCATCTTCGGGGTGATGGCGGTTGGCGCGCACCACCATGGCCATGGCATTCCAGCGCATGTAGCTGCGCAGGCGTTCTTCGATGTCGAGGTTGCCAGGGTGGTGGGCCTCGTCTTCCACCGCGATCGTGTTGACGTAAGCCGTGTTGGCCGAGAACGGCATGTCGATGCCAGCCTGGCGGGCGTGGTCGAGCAGGTTTTCCAGGAGGTCGTGGGCGCGGGCGCGGCCTTCGGTCTCGATCACGCCGGAGAGCGCGTCGAGCCATTCACGGGTTTCCTGGGGATCCATGTCCATGGATGCGGACGGGATCGGATCAAGAGCAGACATGGGTGAGTCTCCTAGAGTATGAAACCTGTCTCCGAGTATGGACACAGGAACAGCGTTCACGTCCACTGGATAAGCGGGCGCAAACCACGGCGAATGTAGCCGTAATTTCGCCATTGGCGTGCGCGGCAAACCACATTGATAATTTGAGGATGGTTTTCCACTCAACGACCCCCCACCTGCCGCCGCCCCAGCCTCCCCGCCCCGTGGGTGAGGCCCGGCGTCTCTTCTGGCGCTGGTGGCGTCAACAATCCCCCAATGCCCAGGACCGCTACGCCACCCTGGGCCCCCTGGTCTCCGTCATGCTGTTCCTGGCGGCCATCATCGTGGCCTTCTGGTACCTGCGTAATGAAGAGCTCGAGCGCGAGCAGGAATCCGTCAAACGGGACACTGAAATCGTTCAGCAGCAGATCCGTCTGCGCCTGATCGAGAACCAGGAGCAACTGCTGCGGCTGGCCCGCGAGATCAGCATCCGGGCTGTCAACCCCGAGCAGTTCATGAACCAGGCGGCCGACTTCGTGCGGGCCCGCCCGGAGGTGCTCAGCGTGAGCTGGGTGCAGGCCAACGAGCGCATCAAGGCCAGCCAGAGCGGCATGAGCGCCCCGCTGGACGCTAGCCGCGCCTTGGAGACCGACTTCTTCACGCCGCCGATGGACAGCTTCGTCCAGCCGACCCTGCCCCCGCGTGACGAGGCCCGCAGCGCCTTCCGCCTGGCCCGTGAGCGCAGCCAGCCGGTCTATTCCCAGGCCTACCAGAACACCAACGGGCTGCGCGTGGTGCAGGTGCACGTGCCCCTGATCGACCGCAGTGGTTTCGTCGGCACGCTGGTGGCCGAGTACTCGCTCGATTCGCTCATGCGCTTCCTGGTGCCCCGGGAGATCGCCGCCCGGCATGCCATGAGCCTGATCCAGATCAACGGGCAGCGCCTGACCAGCGCCGTCACGCCCCAGCCCGAGGGCCGGGCCGCACGGCCGACCTTCGTGCACGAGGTGATCGTCACCCCGGTGGGCAACGGCCTGCTGCTGCGCGGCGAGGGGTTCAAGACCTCCTCCAGCCTGATCGGCAACACCCTGTTCTGGATGGTCGTGGCCCTGTCCGGCTTCACCGTGTGGACGCTGCTGGGCACCCTGCAGCACATGCGCCGCCGCACCGACATCCAGAAGACCCTGGTGCAGGAAACCAACTTCCGCCGAGCCATGGAGAACTCCATGCTGACCGGCATGCGCACCATCGACCTGGAAGGCCGCATCACCTACGTGAACCCCGCCTTCTGCGCGATGACGGGCTTCTCCGAGCAGGAACTGCTGGGCTGCACCCCGCCCTACCCCTACTGGCCCAAGGACCGCCTGGACGAATTCAACCGCATGTTCCAGCAGGAACTGCTGGGCCGCAGCCCCACCGGAGGCCTTGAGGTGGTGGTGCAGCGCCGTGACGGCAGCACCTTCGACGCCCGCATGTACGTTTCCCCCCTGATCGACGCGCAAGGCGACCAGACCGGCTGGATGACATCGGTGACCAACATCACCGAGGCCAAGCGCGTGCGCGACCAGCTCAGCGCCGCCCATGAGCGCTTCACCACCGTGCTGGAGGGCCTGGACGCCGCCGTGTCGGTGGTGTCCGTGCAACAGAATGAGCTTCTGTTCGCCAACCGCTCCTACCGCCTGTGGTTCGGCGGCTCGCCCGAGGCCCACATGCAGCTCACCGGCGGGGATGTGTCCGCCGACATCGCCGCGGCCGATTCGGATGACTCGGTCGACAGCTTCGGCGGCCTGCCTACCCAGCACCTCACGGATGCCGGCGGCGACGCCCGCGAAGCCTTCGTCGATTCGGTGCAGAAGTGGTTCGATGTGCGCGCCCGCTACATCCAGTGGACGGACGGCCGCCTGGCCCAGATGCTGATCGCCACCGACATCACCGAGCGCCGCGAAGGCGAAGAGGCTGCGGCAAGGCAAGCCGAGAAGGCCCAGTTCACCAGCCGCCTGATCACCATGGGCGAAATGGCCTCTACCGTCGCGCACGAGCTGAACCAGCCGCTGGCCGCCATCTCCAACTACTGCAGCGGCATGATCAGCCGCATCCGCAACGGCGCCATCGACAACGACGGCCTGATCGAAGCGCTGGAAAAGACATCCCGCCAGGCCCAGCGCGCCGGCCAGGTCATCCATCGCATCCGCCAGTTCGTCAAGCGCAGCGAACCGCAGCGCCAGATGACCCGCATCAGGGAAATCACTGATGCCGTGCTCGACCTGGCGAGTTTCGAGATGAAACGGCGCCGCGTCACGCTCAACGCCGTGATCGGCCAGCGTCTGCCCAACATCAGTGTGGACCCTATCCTCATCGAGCAGGTGCTGCTCAATCTCCTGAAGAACGCCGCCGAGGCCATCGACAACGCCGACACGCCCCAATCCAGGCGCATCGTCGATCTGCGTGTCACGCAGAAGCTCACGGATGACCAGGGTTCCGTGATCGAATTCACGGTCAGCGACGGTGGCCCGGGCATGAAAGAAGAGATGCTGGGCAAGCTGTTCGAGGCCTTCAGCTCCACCAAGGCGGATGGCCTGGGCATCGGCCTGAGTTTGTGCCGATCCATCATTGAGTCTCATCATGGCCGGATCAAGGCTGAGAACATCTACAATGGCTCCTTGGTGACGGGTTGCCGTTTCACGTTCACCCTCCCGGTCGAGGCAACCGTACCGGGCGGCGGCGTGGCTTGACGACGGCCTGTCATGGCCCTCCCACCTTCAACGAACGATCTGCACAACCCCATGAGTCTGATCCCCAAGAAAGGCACCGTCTACGTGGTCGATGACGATGAAGCCGTGCGCGATTCGCTGCAATGGCTTCTGGAGGGCAAGGACTACCGCGTGCGCTGCTTCGATTCGGCCGAATCTTTCCTGGCCCGTTTCGACCCCCGCGAGGTCGCCTGCCTGATCACCGACATCCGCATGGACGGCATGAGCGGCCTGGAACTCCAGGACAAGCTGCTCGACCGCAAGTCGCCTCTGCCCATCGTGTTCATCACCGGTCACGGCGACGTGCCCATGGCCGTGAACACCATGAAGAAGGGTGCGATGGACTTCATCGAGAAGCCCTTCAAGGAAGACGCCCTGGTGTCCCTGGTCGAACGCATGCTGGACGAAGCCCGCGTGGCCTTCTCGCAATCGCAAGAGGCCGCCAGCCGCGACGCCCTGCTGTCGCGCCTGACCACCCGTGAAGCGCAGGTGCTCGAGCGCATCGTCGCCGGCCGCCTGAACAAGCAGATCGCC
This sequence comes from Aquabacterium sp., assembly GCF_049274795.1. Lineage (GTDB taxonomy): Bacteria > Pseudomonadota > Gammaproteobacteria > Burkholderiales > Burkholderiaceae_C > Aquabacterium. The sequence continues at coordinate 53,437 of NZ_JBASTH010000037.1, read as the reverse complement.
GACGACCTGGGCATCAGCATCAAGACGGTTGAGGCCCACCGCGCCAACGTGATGGAAAAGCTCAATGCCAACACCGTGGCCGATCTGCTGAAGATCGCCCTGGGGGCCAATGCGCAACCGGGTGCCGGCGCACCTGCCGCCAAGCCCTGAGGCTTTCCAGCCCACCACAAGGCCGCCTGACCGCGGCCTTTTTACATTTCCGCCCTCCGTTTCCTTCCCGAAAGACCTTGTCATGACCGCCCAACTGATCGACGGCAACGCCCTGTCCAAGCAACTGCGCGGCGAGGTGGCCACCCGTGCCGCCGCGCTGACGGCCCAGGGCCTCAAGCCCGGCCTGGCCGTGGTGCTGGTGGGCGACAACCCGGCCAGCCAGGTCTACGTGCGCAACAAGGTCAAGGCCTGCGAGGACGCCGGCCTGCACTCCGTGCTCGAAAAGTACCCCGCCACCATGACCGAGGCCGAACTGCTGGCCCGTGTCGAGGTGCTCAACAACGACCCGAGCATCCACGGCATCCTGGTGCAGTTGCCCCTGCCCGACCACATCGACGACCACAAGGTGATCGAAGCCATCTCGCCGCTCAAGGATGTGGACGGTTTCCACGTGGCCAGCGCCGGTGCCCTGGTCGTGGGCCAGCCCGGCTTCAAGGCCTGCACGCCCTATGGCTGCATGAAGATGCTCGAATCCATCGGCCTGGGCAACCTCAAGGGCAAGCACGCCGTGGTGATCGGGCGCAGCAACATCGTCGGCAAGCCGATGGCGCTGATGCTGCTGCAGGCCAACGCCACCGTCACCGTGTGCCACAGCGGCACGGCCGACCTGGCGTATCACACGCGCCAGGCCGACGTGGTGGTGGCCGCGGTGGGCAAGCGCAATGTGCTTACCGCCGACATGGTCAAGCCCGGCGCCGTGGTGATCGACGTGGGCATGAACCGCGACGACGAAGGCAAGCTCTGCGGCGATGTCGACTTCAACGGCGTCAAGGAGGTGGCTGGCTGGATCACCCCCGTGCCGGGCGGCGTGGGCCCCATGACCATCACGATGTTGCTGGTCAACACCATGGAATCGGCCGAACGGGCCCTCGCGGCACGTTGACTCGCGCCTTGGGTTAATCTGGCGTCAACCCTGGCGCCAGTTTTCATGCTGCCGCCGTTGAAATCCAGCTACTTACCTTCAGCTAGGCACCATGAGTTCAAACCCCCTGCTTGACACCGCCGGCCTGCCGCTTTTCGACCAGATCAAGCCAGAGCACGTCACGCCCGCCGTGGACGTGCTGCTGAAAGAGGCCGAGGCCGCGCTCGAAAAGGTCACCGGGCCGGATGTGCCCCCTGACTACGACGCGCTGTCCCTGCTGCTGGACGTGACGACCGAAAAGCTCGGCCGCGCCTGGGGTGCCGTAGGGCACCTCAATTCTGTAGCCGACACTCCCGAGTTGCGCGCCGCCTACAACGAGAACCTGCCGCGCCTGACCGAGTTCTACACGCGCCTGGGTTCCGACGAGCGCCTGTACGCCAAGTACAAGGCCCTGGTCGTGTCGCCCGAAGGCCAGCGCCTGAGCCCGCCGCGTGCCCGCGCACTGGACAACGCCCTGCGCGGCTTCGTGCTGGGCGGTGCCGAACTGCAGGGCGAGGCCAAGGCCCGCTACGCCGCCATCCAGGAAGAGCAGGCGGCCTCATCGCAGGCCTTCTCCGAGCACGTGATGGACGCCACTGATGCCTTCAGCCACTACGCCAGCCTCGACGAGATGGCAGGCGTGCCGCAGGACGTGATCGATGCCACCCGCGCCGCCGCCCAGGCCGAAGGCAAGGACGGCCACAAGCTGACGCTGCACATGCCCTGCTACCTGCCGGTCATGCAGTACGCCACGCACCGCCCGCTGCGTGAAACGCTCTACCGCGCCTACGCCACCCGCGCCAGCGAGTTCGGCCCGGCCGAGCGAGACAACACGCCGTTGATGCAGAAGCTGCTGGCCCTGCGCCAGGAAGAAGCCCAGTTGCTGGGCTACGCCAACTTCGCCGACGTGTCCCTGGTGCCCAAGATGGCCCAGACGCCGCACCAGGTGATGGAGTTTTTGCGTGACCTGGCCAAGCGCGCGCGCCCCTTCGCGCAGAAGGACATGGACGAGCTGCGCACCTACGCCAAAGATTATCTGAACCTGCCCGACCTGCAGGCCTGGGATGTGGCCTTCGCCAGCGAAAAGCTCAAGGAAGCCCGCTACGCCTTCAGCGACCAGGAGGTGAAGCAGTACTTCACCGAGCCCACCGTGCTCAAGGGCCTGTTCGGCCTGATCGAGACCCTGTTCGAGGTGCAGATCAAGCCCGATAGTGCCCCCGTGTGGCACGAGATGGTGCGCTTCTTCCGCATCGAACGCGCGGGCGAACTGGTCGGCCAGTTCTACCTGGATCCGTACGCCCGCCCGGGCAAGCGCCCCGGCGCCTGGATGGACGACGTGCGCGGCCGCTGGAAGCGCCCCGACAACGGCCAGACGCAAACCCCCATCGCGCACCTGGTGTGCAACTATGCGGCCGGCGTCGGCGGCAAGCCCGCCCTGCTCACCCACGACGACGTTACCACGCTGTTCCACGAGTTCGGCCACGGCCTGCACCACATGCTGACCAAGGTCGAAGACATCGGTGTGGCGGGCATCAGCGGCGTCGAATGGGACGCCGTGGAGCTGCCCAGCCAGTTCATGGAGAACTTCTGCTGGGAATGGGCCGTGGTGCAGAAGCTCACCCACCACGTGGACAGCGGTGAATCGCTGCCGCTGGAGCTGTTCACCAAGATGATCGCCGCCAAGAACTTCCAGAGCGGCATGATGACCCTGCGCCAGATCGAGTTCTCGCTGTTCGACATGCGCCTGCATGCCGAGCCCGGCAACGACCAGCGCGTGCAACAGGTGGTCGACGAGGTGCGCCTGGAAGTGGCCGTGAACATCCCGCCAGCCTTCAATCGCTTTCAGCACAGCTTCTCGCACATCTTCTCGGGCGGCTACTCGGCCGGCTACTACAGCTACAAATGGGCCGAGGTGCTGTCAGCCGACGCGTATGCGGCCTTCGAAGAGGCCGCCACGCCCGAAAACGGCGTGCTCAACGCCGAGGTGGGCCGTCGCTACCGCCAGGCCATCCTGGAAGCCGGCGGCAGCCGCAGCGCCATGGACAACTTCAAGGCCTTCCGGGGCCGCGAACCCAGCATCGACGCCCTGCTGCGCCATCAAGGCATGGCCTGACAATGTAAATCCCGCCCCTGAGGGTCAACCCAGGGGGCGGGCGCGCCGTTGTGCAAGGTACATTGAGCCCATGCGATCACTGGCTGCCGAGAATTTCACCATGACCCGTTCCCAGACGTCTCTGCGCCAGCGCCCTGCGCTCACCGCACTTCATCCTCAATCACAAGGCAAGGCCGCAGCGGCAGCTTCGCTGCTCATGCTGGCCCTGGTGGCAGCTACACCAGCGTGGGCGCTCTACAAGGTGGTCGGCCCTGATGGCAAGGTCACCTACACCGACCGCCCCCCTGTCGACAAACCAGCGCAGGCCTTGCGCACCAACGGCTCTGTCAGCTCCAACGCCAGCTTGCCGTTCGAGTTGCGGCAGGTGGCCAGCAAGTACCCGGTCACGCTCTACACCAGCAAGGATTGCACCCCTTGCGACAGCGGTCGTCAGAGCCTGCGCCAGCGCGGCATCCCCTTCACGGAAAAGAGCGTCGCGACCAGTGCCGACGTGCAGGCCCTGCAGCGCCTTGAGAACACCCAGCAAGTACCAGTGCTGCGCATCGGCGCGCAGCAGGTCAAGGGCTATTCCGAAGCGGAGTGGCAAAGCTATCTGGATGCGGCGGGTTATCCGAAGCAGTCCAGCCTGACTGGTTACCAGTGGGTTGATGCCACGCCTCTGGCACCGCCGGCCGCCTCTGCTCCGGCCAAGCAGGGCCCAGCAGGCAGCCAGGCACCAGCCGCCACGGCCAGCAGCGGCTCGCCCGCCTCAACAGCGCCCTCCGGCTTCCGCTTCTGACCCTCATGACATCAAACCCACGGGTCGCCATCGTCGGGGGCGGCCCGGCAGGGCTCATGGCCGCCGAAGTCCTTGCGCAGGCTGGCGCACAGGTCGATCTCTACGACGCCATGCCCTCTGTCGGCCGCAAATTCCTGCTGGCCGGACGCGGCGGGCTGAACCTCACGCATTCCGAAGCACTGGAGCCCTTTCTGGACCGCTATGCCGAACGGTGCGCGGATCTGGAGCCCCTGGTGCGCGCCTTCGCCCCGCAGGATCTGCGCGACTGGACCGAAGCCCTGGGCATCGGCACCTTTGTGGGCACTTCCGGGCGTGTGTTCCCCACCGACATGAAGGCCGCGCCGATGCTGCGTGCCTGGCTGCAACGACTGCGGGGGCTGGGCGTGCGCTTTCACATGCGCCATCGCTGGCAAGGCTGGACGGATGACGGCACGAACTTGCTGTTCAGCTGCCCCACCGGAGACATCACAGCCCAGACAGATGCCGTTTTGCTAGCCCTGGGGGGCGCCAGTTGGGCCCGCCTGGGCTCGGACGGCGCCTGGGTGCCCTGGCTGCAGGCACGGGGCGCCGATGTAGCACCGCTGCAGGCGGCCAACTGTGGTTTCGATGTCGCGCCCACGGCCGCCGGGCGCCCTGGCTGGAGCGAGCACCTTAGTTCGCGTTTTGCGGGCCAACCAATCAAACCCGTGGCCCTGAGCTTCACAGCCCAGCCAGATGGCCAGTCCCGACGCCAGCAGGGCGAGTTCGTGCTGACCAGCACCGGGGTGGAAGGCAGCCTGATCTACGCCTTCTCGGCCGCGATCCGCGATGCCATCCAGGCACAAGGGCAGGCCACACTGCACCTTGATCTGCTGCCCGCGCACACGCCCGAGCAGGTGCTGGCCGAAACACGCCGCCCCCGCGGGCCACGCAGCCTGTCCACCCACCTGAAAAGCCGCCTGGGCATCCAGGGGCTGAAGATGGCGCTGCTGCACGAGGTGCTGACGCCAGAGCAGTTGCAGGATCCCGCCACCCTGGCGCAGGTCTTGAAGGCTTTGCCCATCACACTGATCCGCCCCCGCCCGATGGACGAGGCCATCAGCACTGCCGGTGGCGTGCGTTTTGAAGGCTTGACGCCTGGCTTGATGCTCAAGAGCGCACCGGGCGTGTTCTGCGCCGGCGAAATGCTGGATTGGGAAGCCCCGACCGGGGGCTACCTGCTCACCGCCTGCTTTGCCACAGGCCGTCAAGCCGCCCGTGGTGTGCTGGACCGGTGGGCCACCCGCGGCGCCTGAAGGCGCCTGGCGGCCGACCTGGCCGCACTCAGAACGTCAGCGTCTTCACGCCCTCGGGCGTACCCAGCAGGCACACCGAGGCCTTGTTGCGCGCGAACACGCCCACCGTGACCACGCCGGGCCACTGGTTGATGTCCGCCTCGAAACGCGCCGGCGAATCGATGCTCAAACCGCTCACGTCCACGATCACGTTGCCGTTGTCCGTGGTGACGCCCGCGCGCACCTTCGCCTGGCCACCCAGCTTCTCGAAGCCACGGATCACCTGGGCTGCGGCCATCGGGATCACTTCGACCGGCAGGGGGAACTTGCCCAGCACCAGGACCAGCTTGGATTCGTCCGCGATGCAGACGAACTTCTCGGCCAGGTCGGCCACGATCTTCTCGCGGGTGAGCGCGGCGCCACCGCCCTTGACCATGAAGCCGGCGTGGTCGATCTCGTCAGCGCCATCGACGTACACACCCAGCGACGTCACCGACTCCGAGGGCTGCACCTTGATGCCCAGGGCTGTCAGGCGTTCCGTGCTGCGCACCGAGCTGGACACGGCGCCGGCCACGCGTGCGGGATCTGCCTTGAGCGCCTCGCCCAGCGCATCGATGAACTTGTCGACCGTCGAGCCGGTGCCCACGCCCACGATCGCGCCGTGGGGCACATAGTCCAGGGCCGCGCGGCCCACCAGGGTTTTCAGCTCGTCTTGCGTCATCGTCGTCATGAAGGGGTTCTCCAGAAATCCAGCCACAGCATCAGCCCGCCAAGCAGCAGGGGCTGGTGCACCATGTAGAACGTCAGGCTCCAGCGCCCCAGCAGGGCCAGGCCCCGCGCTGGTGGCGCCGTGGCACCCGCCAGCCAGCCGGGGTGGCGGGCCAGCAGCCACTGCGTGGCGGCCAGGCCCCACCACATCACCCCTAGCCAGGGCAGCACGGGCACGTAATCCTCGGTGATGGGCTTAGCGGTGACCAGGCCCACCCAGTTGGTCCAGCGTGTGTCGAAGAAGGGATGCTGCACGAAATGCGGCAGGGCCACCGCGACAGCGCCCAAAGCCCACAGCCAGCGCCCCAGCGGTGCACTGAGCCGGGCAATGATCAGCATCACGGCCATGCCGTGCAGCACGCCGAAATAGATAAAGCTGTCCGGGAACATGAAGGCGCTGCCGATGCTCACGGCCAGGGCGCAGCTCGCCACCTGGGCCCAGCGCTTCCAGAAGCGCGCCCAGCTCTGCCCCTGGGCCGAGGCAATGGCCTGCCCTGCACCAGCGCACAGCAGGAAGGTGGACAGGATCAGCGTGCGTTGGGTGGTCCACACCGCATCACGGTAAAAGTCGGCGTTGATCACGCCGTAATGGCTCAGATCGAAGCAGAAATGGAAGATGGCCATCCACACCAGGGCGGTGCCGCGCAAGGCGTCCAGACGGTCGAAACGCTGGCCCGATGCCGCGGGCGGGCGGGGTATGGACGAGGGGGAACGCTTGGATGAACGCACAGGCTGGGCGCACCGATCGGATGCGCGGATTGGACGCCGCGAGGGCAACTCGTTAAACTTTCGCGCCTGGATTTTCTCACTGTCCTGCCATGTCCCTTGTCCGCCACCGAGATATTGAACTGCTTGCGCCCGCGCGCACGGCCGACATCGGCATCGAGGCAGTGAACCACGGGGCCGATGCGATCTACATCGGCGGCCCGTCCTTCGGGGCGCGCAGCAACGCCAGCAACGAAATCGCCGACATCGAGCGCCTGGTGCAGCACGCCCACCGCTACAACGCGCGCATCTTCGCGACGATGAACACCATCATGCGCGACGACGAGCTGGAGCCTGCCCGCCGCCAGATCTGGCAGATGTACGAGGCTGGCGTCGACGCACTGATCGTGCAGGACATGGGCCTGCTGGAGCTGGACCTGCCCCCTATCCAGTTGCACGCCAGCACGCAGACCGACATCCGCACGCCTGAAAAAGCCCGCTTCCTGCAGGATGTGGGCTTCAGCCAGATCGTGCTGGCGCGCGAACTCACGCTCAAGCAGATCCAGGCCGTGGCGGCCAGCACCGATTGCGCGCTGGAGTTCTTCATCCACGGCGCGCTGTGCGTGGCCTACAGCGGCCAGTGCTTCATCAGCCATGCGCACACCGGGCGCAGCGCCAACCGGGGCGATTGCTCGCAGGCCTGCCGCCTGCCTTACAACGTGCTGGATGACAAGGGCCAGGTGGTGGCCTACGAGCAGCACGTGCTGTCCATGAAGGACAACAACCAGAGCGACAACCTGCGCGCGCTGATCGACGCCGGTATCACGTCCTTCAAGATCGAAGGCCGCTACAAGGACATGGGCTACGTGAAGAACATCACCGCCCACTACCGCCGCCTGCTCGACGAGATCCTGGAAGAGCGCCCCGCCCTGCGCGCCACATCGTCCGGGCGCACCACCTTCCTGTTCGAGCCGGAGCCCGAGCGCAACTTCAACCGTGGCAGCACGGATTACTTCGTCAACGGCCGCAAGGACGACATCGGCGCCTTCGATTCACCCAAGCACCTGGGCCTGCCCATTGGTGAAGTGGCCAAGGTGGGGCCCACCTGGTTCGACGTGGCCATCGACCCGATGCAGGCCGGCGCCATCCACAACGGCGATGGGCTGAACTACGTGACGCTCACGCGCGACCTGATCGGCGTGCAGGCAAACACGGCCGAGCCCATCGGCCAGTCCGGCCGGCTGTGGCGTGTGCACCCCAACGAAGACATGGAGGCCCTGCCCGACCTCAAGCCCGGCGTGGCCATCAACCGCAACCGTGACCGCTCCTGGGAGCACACGCTGACCAAGAAGTCGTCCGAACGCCGCATCGGCGTGTGGATGACGCTGAGCGACACGGCTGATGGCCTGCACTTGAGCATCAACGACGACGATGGCCATGTCGGCCAGGCGCAGGCGGCTTTGGACAAGCAGGCGCCGCAGAACGCGGACAAGGCCCTGAGCAGCCTGCGCGACAACCTGGGCAAGCTGGGCAACACGATCTTCGAAGCGCACGAGATCAAGCTCGGCACAGCCCAGCCCTGGTTCGTGCCGGCTTCCGGCATCAACCAGCTGCGCCGCGATGCCCTGATCAGCCTGGAAGCAACCCGCCTGGACGCCTGGCAACGGCTGAAGCGCGCCGCCCCGGTCGAGCCCCCCGTGGCCTACCCGGAAGACACCCTGAGCTACCTGGCCAATGTGTTCAACCACAAGGCCCGAGATTTCTATGCGCGCCATGGCGTGAAGGTGATCGAAGCCGCCTACGAGAGCCACGAGGAGCTGGGCGACGTCAGCCTGATGATCACCAAGCACTGCGTGCGCTTCTCGCTGAGCCTGTGCCCCAAGCAGGCCAAGGGCGTGCAAGGCGTGCAGGGCACCGTGAAGGCCGAACCGCTGGTGCTCGTCAACGGCAAGGAAAAGCTCACCCTGCGCTTTGACTGCAAGCCCTGCGAGATGCACGTGGTCGGCAAGATGAAGAAATCCGTGCTGAACCACGTGCCGGCGTCGCCGGTGCAGTTCTACAAGACACGCCCGACCGCCCCGGCGCGTTGAGAAGCACCACCCCGACAAAAAGGGATGGATTGCGGGATTCGGATAGTCCGCCCTTGGGATCTTTTGCAAGATCTCGGCCATGGTCATGGCCTCCCATCTCATCTTTCTGCACTGTAACGACACTGTCTGCACTTCGCCGATAGCGCCCTATCAGGCCCTTGCCTATCGTGAACCCAAGCGGTGCCGCATGGTGCAGCACCGGGTCAACACGGCGAAAGACATCGACGATGGCGCAAGCACACCCCTTTCTGGACCATCAGCGCTTCCTGCTGGGCACCTTCGCATCCAACTGCTCCGGCGGCATGACCGTCTCCAAGCTGCCGGAGCGCTGGCAGGCCACCTGGGAGAACAACCTGCGTCTGGCCGAACTGCTCGACGACGCGGGCATCGACTTCATGCTGCCCATCGCGCGCTGGGTGGGCTACGGCGGCGAGACGGACTTCCACGGCAACGTGCTGGAGACCATCACCTGGGCAGCCGCCCTGCTCGCCCGCACCCAACGCATCTCCGTGTTCGCCACGGTGCACACCACCGCCAACCACCCGCTGGCCGTGGCCAAGCAGATCGCCACGCTGTCGCAGGTGAGTCAAGGCCGTATCGGGCTGAACATCGTCGCGGGCTGGAACAAGCCGGAGTACGAGGCGCTGGGCCTCACGCTGCCGGAAGACCACGAGACACGCTACGGCTACGCCCAGGAGTGGTTCGACTTCGTGCGCCGGCTGTGGGCGGAAGACCAGCCCTTCGACTTCAACGGCCAGTACTTCAAGACGCGCAAGAGCTACGGCTTGCCGCATCCGGTGCTGCCCCCGCCGATCTTCAACGCGGCAGGCTCTGGCCTGGGGCGCGAGTTCGCGCTGCGCAACGCCAACTTCCTGTTCACACCGGCCATCGATCTGGACCGTTCCAAGGGCGAGATCACCGACCTGAAGGCGCAAAGCCAGACCATGGGCCGACCGGTGGACGTGTTGACCTTCTCGCACGTGGTGTGCCGCCCGACCGAGGCCGAAGCCCGGGCGGAGCTCAAGCGCCAGTTGGACAACGCCGACTGGGGCGCCGTGGACAACCTGGTGAACCTGCAGTTTGCTCATGCGCAGAGCTTCCCGCACGACTTGTTGGCCCTGATCCGCGAGCGCATGGCCACAGGGCACGGCGGCTTCCCGCTGGTGGGCACGCCCGAACAGGTGGCCGATGGCATCGCCGCGCTGCATGCAGCGGGCTTCCGGGGCACCACGCTGTCCTTCCTGGACTACGTGCAGGAGTTCCCGTACTTCCGGGACCAAGTGCTGCCCAAGCTGGCCGAACGAGGGCTGCGCTGAGTCATGGACATGTCTTCACCTGTCCTGAACGCACAGGCGCCCTTGCTGGCGCCCGATGCGGGGGCCTATCGGCAGGCCTTCCGTCGAACGGCGGCCAGCATCTGGGTGATCACGGCCGCCCATGGCGCACAACGCACCGGGCTGACGGCCACCTCCGTGGTGTCGCTGTCGGCCGCCCCTGCGGAACTGATGGTGTCGGTGCAGCCGGGCTCGTCCACCTTCCCGCTGCTGCAGGCCTCGGGGCGCTTTGGCGTCAACCTGCTGACAAGGACACAGCAGGCCATCGCGGACCGCTTTGCCGGACGCGACGGCTGCCAGGGCGAGGCGCGCTATGCGCAGGCGGACTGGCACTGCACACCCAATGGCGTGTGGCTGCTGAGCGATGCGGCCGTGGCCATGAACTGCGAGGTGGCCGAGATCGTCTGGCGACGCACGCACGCCTTGGTCATCGGGCGCATCAGCGCGCTGCGCCTGGCCGAAGGCCCCTGCCTGCCCCTGCTCCATTCGGACGGCCGCTACGTGGAGCTGGCCACGCGCTGACAGCCCCGCCGGCCTTCCTGGGAGGCCGCGCATGAACGCCATCGCCCTGGCCCCTCTGGCACGCCACCCGCACCTCGTCTCACAGGATCTGGACGAAGTGCGGCACGAGGGCGGGCGCGTCTTCTGCGACCACGACCTGAGGGTGGTGGGCCCACGGCAGGCCCTGGACACGCGCCTGTACTACCGCCAGCTCCGCCACATCGGCCTGGGGCGGCTGAGCTATGGGGCTACTGTCGACATCGACCCCGGTGCCCTCGACAGGTTCTACCTGATGCAGTGGCCCTTGAAGGGCAGCGAGACCATCCATGCCAGCCGCTCGCAGGTGGATTCCACGCCCGACGTCGGTACGCTGATCAACCCGACCCAGCGCTTCTACATGCGCCACGAGGCCGGCGCCGAAAAGCTCTTCGTGCGGATCGAGCGGGAAGCGCTGGAACGCCTGCTGCACCAGTGGGGGCCGGATGCCCCGCGCACTGAACTGGCTTTCGAACCGGCGGTGCCGCTGACCTCGCCTGCGCTTGCCTCGCTCAAGACCATGCTGGGCTGGCTGTTCGACGAGGCCACCCAAGGCAACCTGCTTGAGCAGCCTCTGCTGGCCGCCCGTGTTGAAGAGGCCTTGCTGCTGGCCATGCTGCAGTTGTTGCCGCACAACCAGCGCCACGTCATCGACGGCCCGGCGGAGATCGCCCCGGGTTTCGTGCGCCGCGCCGAGGACTACATGGCCAGCCACGCGGCGGAACCCTTGACGGTGGCAGCGATTGCCGGCCACACGGGTGTGAGTGTGCGCAGCCTGTACGCGGGCTTTCAGCGCTACCGGGGGCGCTCGCCCATGGAACACCTTCGCCGTTTGCGGATGGAGCATGTGCGTGCGGCGTTGCTGTCCCCGTCAAAGGCGGATACCACCGTCACGGAAGTGGCCTTGCGCTGGGGCTTTGGCCACCTGGGCCAGTTCGCGGCCGATTACCGTGCGCGTTTTGGAGAGCTGCCCTCGCAGACGCTGAAACGGTCGCGAGGCTGAGGCGCGAGGCTCTTTGAGGGCCAAGGACTGAGAGGGCAAACCGGGCCCCAGAAAACCAAAAGCCCAGAAAGCTCACATGAACTTTCTGGGCTTGTATTTGGTAGGCGCGATTGGACTCGAACCAACGACCCCCACCATGTCAAGGTGGTGCTCTAACCAGCTGAGCTACGCGCCTGGAAGACCATGACTATAGCACGATTTCGTGCGCCTTCGCAAATTTCGCGCTGATGTGTCATTTGCGCCGTGCACGGATCACGCCATTGACCTGCCCGACCCTGCTCAGCACCGGTGCCAGGCGGGCCGTGTCGGACGTCTGCACCGTCAGCGTGATGGTGACGTGATCCCGGTGGCTCTGGCTCTGCATGGCCGACACGTGCGCCTTGCCTTGCGCGAAGGCATCGCACACATCGCGCAGCAGGCCCGGGCGGTCATGCGCCTCCACCTGCACATCCACCGCGTACTGGCCACTCTTGTCGGTAGGCTGCGCGCCCCAGGCCACGGGGATCACCCGCTCCGGATGCCGCCCGGCCATCTGACGCAGGTTGCTGCAGTCGGCCCGGTGCACGGCCACGCCTTTGCCCCGCGTCACATAACCGCCGATGGCATCGCCTGGGGCCGGCTTGCAGCAGCGCGCCAGCTGCGTGAGCAGCGAATCCATGCCCACCACCAGCACGCCCTTGCCGGATGCCGGCGCGGCGGCTGCATCGTTGCGGCTGAGCAGCCTTTGCGCAATCAACTGATCGGCATCGGGCGCGGGCTCCGCCGGCTTGAGCACGGCCTCGATGTTGCGCAGGGAGTATTCGTCCTTGCCCACCACCTCGAAAAGCGCATCGGCACTGCGGAAACCCAGCTGCGTGGCCAGATCATCCAGCTTCACCGCCGTCTTGCCCGCACGTTGCAGCAGTTTTTCGACCGCTTCACGTCCCTTGGCGATGGTGGCCTGTTGCGCCAGCGCATTGAACCAGGCCCGCACCTTGGCACGCGCACGTGGGCTGCGTACGTAACCCAGCTCGGGGTTGAGCCAGTCCATCGACGGGCCGCCTTCCTTGGCGGCGATCACCTCGACGGTCTGGCCGCTGTGCAGCGGGGTGTTGAGCGTCACCATCACGCCGTCCACACGCGCGCCACGGCAGCGGTGACCCAGATTGGTGTGTACGGTGTAGGCAAAGTCCACCGGCGTGGCGCCCACGGGCAGGTCGATGATGGTGCCGTCCGGCGTGAACACGTAGATGCGGTCTTCGAACAGGCCCGTGCCGCCCTGCCCCTGGCTGGCATCGGCCTCGGCCAGGTCGCGCTCCCAGGCCAGCAACTGGCGCAGCACGGTCTTGCGGGCCTCGGCCACGCGGCTTTCGAAGTCACCCGCGGCCTGCACGCCGGCATAGCCCTTGGCACCGGCCTCCTTGTAGGCCCAGTGCGCGGCCACGCCGCTTTCGGCATGCTCGTGCATGGACTGGGTGCGCAGCTGGATCTCGATCGGGCGGCCCGCGTCGTCCAGCACCACGGTGTGCAGCGACTGGTAGCCGTTGGCCTTGGGGCGTGCGATGTAGTCGGAGAACTCATCGGGCAGCGGGCGCCAGAGCTCATGCACGCGGCTGAGCGCCTCATAGCAGGCATGCACGTCGGGCACGATCACGCGCAGGGCCTGTACGTCGAACACGCGCTCGATGGGCAGGTCTTTGCCCTGCATCTTCTTCCAGATGCTGTAGAGGTGCTTGGGGCGGCCCTGCACCTGGGCGTCGATGCCGGCGGCGCGCAGGGTGTCCTGCAGGCGCTGGCGCGCGGCCTCCACGCTGCGCTCGCGCGCCACGCGGGTCTCGTCCAGCATGCGGGCGATGCTCTTGTAGGTGTCCGGCTGCAGGAAACGGAAGGACAGATCCTCCAGCTCCCACTTGATCTGCCAGATGCCCAGGCGGTTGGCCAGCGGGGCGAACACCTGCATGGATTCGCGCGCCAGGGCCCTGGGGCATGGCTGCTTCGTCTCAGCGTAGTGGCGCAGGGTCTGCAGGCGCGAGGCCAGGCGCAGCAGCACCACGCGCAGGTCGCGCGAGAAGGCCAGCAGCATCTTGCGGATGCGCTCGACCTGTTCGGCCGGCAACGGGCCGTCAGCCTGGTCACCCAGCGCATCGCGCGCGCTGCGCTGCACCTGCACCAGCTTGCGCGTGGCGCCGACCAGATCGGCCACGTCCTGCCCGAAGGCGCGGGCCACTACTTCTTCAGCCGGCGTCAGGTATTCGCTGGCGTAGATCAGGTAGGCCACGGCCTGCAGCGCGGGCGGCGCGCCGATGCCGCGCAGGATTACGGCCACGCCATCGGCATGGTGCAGCGCGTGCTCACCCGTGTCGAAACGCTGATGGCTCAGCAGCGGCTCGGCAAAGGCGCGTGCGCGGGCCAGCAACTGCTCGCCATCGGCATGGCCCGCGGCGCCGGGCGTGGGGGCCAGATCGGCCCACTCCACGATGGCCGCCGGGGCGTCCCCGCCCGGCGCGGGCTCGGGCCCGGGCACGGTGGGTTGAAGGAAACCGGTCTTCATGCGAGCAGGAACCCCTCCACGGCCGCCACCTGGTCAGGCGCGATCAGGGTGGGCGCATGGCCCACGCCGGCGAATTCGATCAGGCGGGCACGCGGGCCGCGTTCGGTCATCTGGCGGGCGGTGTCCGCATCCAGCAGGTCTGAGTTCTGGCCACGCAGCAGCAGCACCTCGCAGCGCAGGGCGTCATACACCTGCCAGAGCATGGCTTCGCCGGAGCTGGCGCTGTCGGCCGTCATGGTCTTGAAGGGCTCGGCGATGGCCGGGTCGTAGTGCAGGATCAGGCTGCTGTCGTGGCTGGCGGTGTCCACGCGCAGCAAGGGGCGTGACAGGCTCAGCCACTGCTCGGGCGTGTGCGGGCCGAAACCGGCGGAGATGCTCCACAGGTAGTCGGCCGCCTCTTGCTCGGTGGCGAAGCGCTTGGGCAGGCCCAGATAGCTGCCGATGCGCTGCAGTGCCTCGATGCGCAGGCGCGGCCCCACATCGTTGAGCACGAAGCGGCGCAGTTGCACGCCCGAGGCCTCCGACGGCAGCGTCGACAGGCCCAATCCGATCAGGCCGCCCATGGAGGTGCCCACCCAGTCGACCGTGATGGGCGATGCCAGGCCCTTGGCCTCGCGCACCTGGCGCAGCATCGCGACCATGTCGCTGGCGTAGGTGAAGACCTGGTAGCCCTTGGCATCGGCCAGCCAGTCGGATTGGCCGCGTCCGACCACGTCGGGGCAGACCACGTGGTAGTGCTGGCTCAAGGCACGTGCCAGCACGTCGAAATCACGCCCCTGGCGGCTCAGCCCGTGCACGCAGACCAGCACGCGCGGGTTGGCTGCATCGCCCCAGGACCAGTAGGCCATGCGGTGGCTGTCCGGAGAACGCAGGCTCGCGCCGGGGCAGTCAACGAACTCAAGTCGTGGTTCCGTACCGGCAACAGTGTTGATGGCTTGATTCATGCTGAGGTCCGTGTCGTCGGCCCATAATGGCCCGAAGTCTTGATTGTCTGTTATGACCTGTAGGAGGCCTGCATGTTGAAAGGAAAAACCGCCCTCGTCACTGGCTCGACCAGCGGTATCGGGCTGGGCATCGCGCGGCAGTTGGCGGCACAGGGTGCCAACATCATTCTCAACGGCTTTGGCGATGCCGATGCGCCCCGGGCCGAAGTGTTGCAGGCCGGCAGCGCCCATGGCATCCGCGTGGGCTACCACGGCGCCGACATGTCCAAGCCCAGCGAGATCGCCGACCTGTTCAAGTTCGCCGATTCGGAATATGGGGGCGTGGACATCCTTGTCAACAACGCCGGCATCCAGCACGTGGCCAACGTCGAGGATTTCCCGGTCGAGAAGTGGGACGCCATCATCGCCATCAACCTCAGTTCAGCTTTCCACACCACCCGTCTGGCCGTGCCGGGCATGCGCGCCAAGAACTGGGGCCGCGTCATCAACCTGGCCTCGGCGCACGGGCTGGTGGCCTCCGCGGGCAAGTCGGCCTATGTGGCGGCCAAGCATGGCCTGGTCGGCTTGACCAAGTCGGTGGCGCTGGAAACCGCCACCACCGGCGTCACCTGCAACGCCATCTGCCCCGGTTGGGTGCTCACCCCCTTGGTGCAAAAGCAGATCGAGGCCCGCGCCGAGAAGGAAGGCATCAGTGTGGAGCAAGCCCAGAAGGAATTGCTGGGCGAGAAGCAGCCCTCGCTGCAGTTCGTCACGCCTGAGCAACTGGGTGATCTGGCGGTGTTCCTGTGCTCGCCTGGCGCGAGCAATGTGCGGGGCGTGGCCTGGAACGTGGACGGCGGCTGGGTGGCGCAGTAAGGCCCGACAGAGCAGCCTGGGGCACCGCCGTGCCCTCGATAATGGCGGATGCCCTCCCGCAATATCTCCCCGGCCCAGCTGGGTGACAGCCCCTCGGCTCAGGTCGCCGGGGTGCCTTACTCTCCGCAGTACGACGACGTCTATCACACGGCCGCCGGGGCCTGGGCGCAAGCGAGGCATGTCTTCATGGGCGGCAATGGCCTGCCCGCGCGCTGGCAGGGGCGTGATCGCTTCGTGATCCTGGAGACCGGCTTCGGCCTGGGCAACAACTTCCTGGCCACCTGGGCCGCCTGGCGCGCCGATCCGGCACGGTGTACTCGGCTCGTGGTCATCTCCATCGAAAAGCATCCGCTTCGTCCCGAGGACCTCGCCCAAATCCATGCCCAAGCCGGCCAGCCAGGATGCGATGCGCATGAGCACCAGCAAGAGCATCAACATCTGGCCGAACGACTGTGCCGCGCCTGGCCGCCGCTGACGCCGGGGCTGCACACACTGGAATTCGACGAACAGGCCTTGCCTGGCACCTCGTCCCGGCACGGCGTTACCCTGCTGCTGGCTCTGGGTGATATCGCAGACATCCTGCCATCGCTGGTGGCCTCGGTTGACGCCTTTTACCTGGATGGCTTCGCACCGGCCAAGAACCCGAACATGTGGAATGAGGAACTGCTTGGCAGGCTCGGCCGCCTTGCCGCGCCCCACGCCACGGCGGCGACCTGGAGCGTGGCACGCGGTGTGCGCGACGCACTTGCCCAGGGCGGGTTCACGGTCGAGAAAGTGCCCGGCTTTGGTGGCAAACGGGACATGCTCCACGCCCGATTCACGCCGCGCCATATCCCTGCGCCACTGCCGGGAGGGCACTGGGCCGTCCCCTCTGAAGCGCTGCGCGAAGCGTTCGTGGTCGGTGCAGGCTTGGCAGGCGCCGCCGCCGCCTGGGCATTGACGCGAGAGGGATGGCACGTGACCTTGCTGGAGCAACACGCGGCCCCGGCGCAGGAAGCCTCGGGCAACCCCGGCGGGCTTTTCCACAGCATCGTGCACGCCCAGGACAGCCTGCACGCACGCGCTCACCGTGCCGCTGCAATGGCCACGTCCGCGCTGGTGGCGCCGTGGCTCCATGAGGGCCGGCTTTCCGGGCAATGCAATGGCCTGCTGCGGCTTGAGACCCGCCTGGACACGTCCCAGGCCATGGCCCGGCTGGCACACCTCGGGCTGCCTGACGATCATGTGACCTGGTTGCCACAGGACCAGGCCAGCCAGCTCGCAGGCTTGACCGTGCCCAGCGGCGGCTGGCTGTTCCGACAGGGCGGGTGGCTGGACCCGGTCGCTTATGTGCGCGTGCTGCTGGAAGAGGCCGAAGCCACAGGCCTGCTGCGCCGACAGATGGGCCATGAAGTGACTCAACTGCTGCGCACCCCGCAAGGCCGTTGGCAGGCGGTAGGTCGGCAAGGACAATGGCTGGCCGAGGCGGCTCACGCGGTGCTGGCCAGTGCCACCGCCCTGCCCCATCTGCTGAAGCAGCTCGGGCCCGACGTCAAAGCCGCGCCGCTGCCTGTGACAGCCATCCGCGGCCAGGTCAGCTGGCTGTCCAGCGCGCACGTACAGCTCCCCGCCCTGCCCGTGGCAGGCGCTGGCTACGTCCTGTCACTGCCTGATGGGCGCCTGTTGTGCGGTGCGACCAGCCACCACCACGATGCTCATGCAGCCGTGCGCTGGGCGGATCATCAGCACAACCTGCAGCAGGCGGCCAGGCTGGGTGCCTTGCCGGACCATCTCGCCATCGCTCCGGCCACGGTGCACGGCCGCGTCGGCTGGCGGGCCAGCACGCCGGACCGCCTGCCGCTGGTGGGGACGCTCGCCGTCATGCCTGAGCTGAGCACCCTGGGCGGGCGACCCTGGCCGGACCAGGTTCGCAAGGTGCCGCGCCTGCGTGACGAGCACGGCGGCCTCCATGTGATCGGCGGCCTGGGCTCGCGAGGCATCACCTGGGCGGCTCTGGCCGGACGCCTGCTGGCGCACTGGATCACTGGCGCCCCTTGTCCAGTGGACCTGGCGCTTCGAGATGCCATGGATCCGGCGCGCTGGGCGGTGCGCAAGGCTGCCACCCAGGCACCGCCGGCCTCCTGAACCGCAGGCTCTGGCACCATGGCGCTTGTCAGATAAATTCCGCCATGCCCCACAAGCCATCCTGCACGCCAACCACAGCGGCCGAACGCCTTGCCTACAGTCAATGCAGTGCGCTCGACCGGCTCCTCGCATCACCCATGTCACAGGGGTACATGCCCATGAGCATGGCCTGCCAGGTCAGCACCATCGACGCCTTTCCCAGTGTGCTCAATGGCGATTTCGAACTGGATGGCCTCGTCACGCGGGCTTTGGCCATGCAGTTGGCACAGACCAACCCGGATCAGGCAGCCCTGTTGCTGGCATCGCGCATCCCTGTGGAGCAGCTGCCAGCGGCCGCCAAAGATGACCAAGCCATCAATCGACTGCTGTCAGCCACGGGCGACAGTCTCTATGGGAGAGGCGACATCCTCGGCAATGCCTCTGCCCTGAACGAGGCCGCCCTGCGCGCCGCGTGGCAGCGACAAGCCCGCAACGGCTTTCAGGCGCTGATTTCCGGGGCGAAGACGGGCACCATCCGCCTCAGCCCCCGCATCACCATTGAACCCCGCAATATCGGCAAGGGCGGCCAGTTGCGAAAAGGGGCCCGCATGATCGCGAGAGTCAGGAGCTTGCCCATGACCGTGTTGCATCACTACCTTCGCTCTTTATTTCGAAGACTGGTGGACAGTTCAGCGCCATGCGGGTAGGTGCTCGCGACATGCAGCGCATGGGACAAGCCACAGCCGCGCTGGCCGATACCCGGGTACAGTCCAACCGGTTGCTGCGTGCGGCCTCCGGCAAGGTCGGCGGAGGCGTTCTGGCTTTCGGCCCCAGCGCTGTCCTGGACTTCGGTGCCAGTGCCCGTTGGGCCGACAACTCAGTCGAAGTCGACTGGAAGGGTTTTGCCGTCCGTTCGGCCAAGAGCCAGAGCGGCAACCTCGTTGGGTTCGTTGCCGGTGCGGTGGCCGTGGGTGTGGTGTCCACCGTCGGCTGGCCGGTGATCGTGATCGGGCTCGGGCTCGCGGCCGGCCTGGTGGCCCAGATCGCCTGGGGCGCCACAGGCATGGACGAGATGGCCGAATCCAAGGCGCGCGAACTGCTTCGCTGACATGCTTCACCCGCCCGACGATTTCAGCAAGCTCCGGGGACTGGCATGGTCAGCCCCCGGCATGGCCCTGTTCGGCTGGGGTTTCGCCCTGTGGTCGCACGGCCTGCGCTCGGGCGAACTGGTGCTGGCCATCACAGGCCTGGTCATGGCCTTGCTGTTCTTGTTGGCGCAGCAGGCCATCTGGGTGTCCCCGTGGGGCAGCCGCTTCCAGCAGGTGGCCAGCCTGTCCGCCTTCATCGCGATGGTGCTGCCCTGGGCGCTGATGCTCCCGCCGCTGGTCCAGACCAATGCGATGGCACCCATGTGGCGCAGTGTGCTGATCGCTGCTGCGCTCACGGTCATTCTGGTGCTCGGCGCACTCATCCATGCACGGCGCGCCGTCATCGATCCCACAGCCAGGGCGCTCGATTGGCCAGGTACCCGCATCGACCTGCGCCGGCACCTGATCCGGCGGGGCGAGACGGCCCCGCATGACGGGCGCTGGGCCATTGCCCCGGCGTTGATCGGCGGATTGTCGGTACTGCTCTACCAATGGCTGCGCGAACTACTGCCCCAGCAAACCCTGGTGCTGGCAGCCTCCCTGGGCGTTTTTGCAGGAACGGCCTGGCTGTGCGCGGGGCCGCTGGGGCGTGCGCTCGGCCAGGGATGGCGGCTGCACCAGATCGAACGGCACTCCGGAAGACGTTTTGAGAATGAGCAGCACCAGCGCCTGACCAAGGCGCGTATGACATCGGGCCTGGGCCGCTGGTGGGCCAGGCATCAAGGCAACCACAAGCCATGAGTCGCGCATGAACGACAAAGTCGGCGTCACCGCGCCCCAGCGTGTCCGGTTGGACAAATGGCTGTGGGCCGCCCGCTTCTACAAGACCCGCAGCCTGGCCGCCGAAGACATCGACAAAGGGCGCATCCAGGTCAACGAACAGGTGGCCAAGGCCTCGCGCGAACTGCGCCCCGGGGATCGGGTGGACATGCGCCAGGCCGGCGGGCTCGTGCGCACCGTGGTCGTGCAAGCCCTGAGCGCCATTCGCGGGCCTGCCCCGCAAGCCCAACTGCTCTACACAGAGACGCCCGACAGCATCCAGCGTCGCCAGCAGTACGCCGAGCAGCGCCGCCAGGGTGTAGAGCCTGCCGACACCATCCAGCAAGGCCGCCCTACCAAGCGCGACCGCCGTGATCTGGTCGACTGGCAGCGCTGGTCCGCCAGCGTGGACAAGGGCCAAGGCTGACCCTCTGGTCCTACGGCGGCGGTTGCTAAACTGCCCGCACCTCTTTTTACTCGCCTGAAGTCCTGGGCGCCCCCGATCCTCTTGACCGGAGCACCCATGACGCTTCAACGACTGGCCGCCAGCATCGCACTGGCCCTGCCCCTGGCTTTCAGCCTGCTGCCATCGGTCCACGCCAAGGATGCCGCCGGCTGCACCGACCCGGCCCTGTTCACCAACCGCATCCCGGGCTACAGCATCGTCAGTTGCAAGAAGAGCAACGATGCCGTGGTGATGCGCTGGCCGGGTGGCCAGCAACAGGTGATGGGCCTCGTCAACGTGGTGGTCTACAAGGTGCCGGCAGCGGCCCAGGGCGCCTCACCCAAGTACATCGCCGCCAACTACGCCAACGCTGTGACCAAGATCGGCGGCAAGCTGCTGCAGGATCCCGCCAAGACCACGCTGGGCGACCGTGTTACCGCCCAGTTGTCGATCGACGGCAAGGATGTATGGAGGCACCTGACCAGCGACAGCGCCGTGGTGGACGGCAACTGGTTGAGCTACAAGCTGGTGGTGGTGCAGCAGGATGCCGGCGCGCAGGTGGTCAGCGCCCAGAAGATGCTGGACGAACTGGACAAGGCCGGTTTCCTGACCCTGTACATCAATTTCGACATCAACAAGGCTGACATCAAGCCGGATTCGCACGGCACCGTGCAGGAGATCGTCGGCCTGCTGCGTGCCCGACCAGCGCTCAAAGTGTCCATCGAGGGCCATACCGACAATGTCGGGGCGCCAGCCGCCAACAAGACACTGTCGGAACAGCGGGCCCGTTCGGTGCTGGAGGCGGTGGTGGGCAAGGCATCGAGCGCGCCCGCCTCAAGAGCGCCGGCTACGGGCAGGAGCGCCCCGTCGCCGACAACCGGACCGAGGAAGGCCGGGCCAAGAATCGCCGGGTAGAACTGGTCAAATTGCCCTGACCCATCGGCCATTTTTGTTACAAAATGGCCGTTTTTTCTTCCAGACACCCCCTTGAAGGGGTTTGAACCGCCCTGATATGCGCAGGGTTTTCCAATTTTCCAAAGACACCGAGATGAGCGACACACCCGTCTACCCGGATCCGGCTGATGTGCCCGGCACCCCGTCCAACGACGCGGGCCTGCCCCTGGAACAGCAACTCGCCGAGCTGCAGGCCAGGCACGCCGAAGTGTCCGACGCCTACCTGCGCGCCAAGGCCGAGACCGAAAACGCCCGCCGCCGCGCCGACGAAGAGGTCAGCAAGGCCCGCAAGTTCGCGGTCGAGTCCTTCGCCGACAGCCTGCTGCCCGTGAAGGACAGCCTGGAAGCCGCCATCGCCACCCACGTGGCCCAGCCCGATGCGCCCGCCGCCACCGTGCTCGAAGGCGTGCACGCCACCCTACGCCAGCTGTCCGCCGCGCTCGAACGCAACAAGGTGCTCGAGATCAACCCCGCCGCCGGCACCCGGTTCGATCCGCACCAGCACCAGGCCATCAGCATGATTCCGGCCGATCAAGAGCCCAACACCGTGGTGGGCGTGCTGCAGAAGGGCTACCTCATCGCCGACCGCGTGCTGCGCCCCGCCCTCGTCACCGTGGCTGCGCCGAAATAAGCAGAAAAACCGCGTTTTCAGGCCTGCAAAGGGCTTGAAAACACCCAAAACACTCACAAGTACAACGACAACCGGCAGCCTCAGCGCAGCCACCCCGCTTTTAGGAGATTACCGAACATGGGCAAGATCATTGGCATCGACCTGGGCACCACGAACTCGTGCGTGGCGGTCATGGAAGGCAACACCACCCGCGTCATCGAGAACAGCGAAGGCGCGCGCACCACGCCGTCCATCATTGCGTATCAAGAAGACGGTGAAGTGCTGGTCGGCGCTTCGGCCAAGCGCCAGGCCGTCACCAACCCCCGCAACACGCTGTACGCGGTGAAGCGCCTGATCGGTCGCAAGTTCACCGAGAAGGAAGTCCAGAAGGACATCGACCTGATGCCCTACACCATCACGGCTGCCGACAACGGCGACGCCTGGGTGCAGGTGCGCGACAAGAAGCTGGCCCCCCCGCAGGTGTCGGCCGAAATCCTGCGCAAGATGAAGAAGACCGCCGAGGACTACCTCGGTGAGGAAGTGACGGAAGCCGTGATCACGGTGCCCGCCTACTTCAACGACGCACAGCGTCAGGCCACCAAGGACGCTGGCCGCATCGCCGGCCTGGATGTCAAGCGCATCATCAACGAGCCCACCGCTGCGGCCCTGGCCTTTGGCCTGGACAAGCACGGCGCCGGCGACCGCAAGATCGCCGTGTATGACCTGGGTGGTGGCACGTTCGACGTGTCCATCATCGAAATCGCCGACGTCGATGGCGAAAAGCAGTTCGAAGTGCTGTCCACCAACGGCGACACCTTCCTGGGCGGCGAAGACTTCGACCAGCGCATCATCGATTACATCATCAGCGAGTTCAAGAAGGAACAGGGCGTCGACCTGTCCAAGGACGTGCTGGCCCTGCAGCGCCTGAAGGAAGCCGCCGAAAAGGCCAAGATCGAGCTGTCCAACAGCACGCAGACCGACGTCAACCTGCCCTACATCACCGCTGACGCCACCGGCCCGAAGCACCTGAACATCAAGCTGACCCGCGCCAAGCTGGAAAGCCTGGTCGAAGAGCTGATCGAGCGCACCATCGCCCCCTGCCGCACCGCCATCAAGGACGCTGGCGTGAACGTGGCCGACATCCAGGACGTGATCCTGGTCGGCGGCATGACCCGCATGCCCAAGGTGCAGGACAAGGTCAAGGAGTTCTTCGGCAAGGAGCCGCGCAAGGACGTCAACCCTGACGAAGCCGTGGCCGTGGGCGCCGCTGTTCAAGGCCAGGTGCTGGGCGGCGAGCGCACCGATGTGCTGCTGCTGGACGTGACCCCGCTGTCCCTGGGCATCGAGACCCTGGGTGGTGTCATGACCAAGATGATCACCAAGAACACGACCATCCCGACCAAGTTCGCGCAAACCTTCTCCACCGCCGACGACAACCAGCCGGCCGTGACGATCAAGGTGTTCCAGGGCGAGCGTGAGATGGCCACCGGCAACAAGATGCTGGGCGAGTTCAACCTCGAAGGCATCCCGCCCGCACCGCGCGGCGTGCCCCAGATCGAAGTGGCCTTCGACATCGACGCCAACGGCATCCTGCACGTGAGCGCCAAGGACAAGGGCACGGGCAAGGAAAACAAGATCACCATCAAGGCGAACTCGGGCCTGTCCGAAGACGAGATCCAGAAGATGGTGAAGGACGCCGAGCTCAACGCCGCCGAGGACAAGAAGAAGCTCGAACTGGTGCAGGCCAAGAACCAGGGCGAAGGCCTGGTCCACAGCGTGCGCAAGTCGCTGACCGAGTACGGTGACAAGCTGGAAGCCGACGAGAAGGACAAGATCGAAGCCGCGATCAAGGATGTCGAGGAATCGCTCAAGGGCGAGGACAAGGACGACATCGAGGCCAAGACCAACGCCCTGATGACGGCCAGCCAGAAGCTGGGTGAGAAGATGTATGCCGACATGCAGGCGGGCCAGGGTGCCGCTGGCGCAGCGGGTGCGGCCGGTGCCGATGCCGCTTCAGCCGGTGGTGCCGAGCAGGCCCGCCCTGCCGACGACAACGTGGTGGACGCCGAGTTCAAGGAAGTCAAGAAGGACTGATTTCCAGCAGTGCTCGATCGGCACGATCGGTGCCCAGGGCCCTGGCCCTGGCGCCCTTCGTGCCGAGTGCGTTTTTCGGTCAGGAATCATGTTCATGCCTTCCTCCATGCCCATGCGCTCACCTTTTGCTGCACAAACCCTTCGCACTGCATGGCGCGGCCTGCCCGCGCTGGCTCTGGTCTGCCTGGCCCAGGTGCCCGTGCAGGCGGCCGAGTTCGTCACCAGCCTGGACAGCCAATGCGCCGTTTGGGGCCCCTGGTCCCTGGGCGACGACAAACAGCCCGTGCGCTACCAGGGCCCCTGCGTGAAGGGCAAGGCCGACGGCAAGGGCAAGGCCGTCTGGCTGAACCCCTACCGCTTCAAGGAAGGCAAGGAAGAGGCCGACGACACCTGGGAAGGCAACTTCCGCCAGGGCGTGTTCATCGGCGACCAGCCCTTCAAGGGCAGGTTGGATGGCTGGCGCAGCAACCTGGTGCTCAGTGAGCGCGGCAAGGTCGGGGAAGCCCAGGCCTGGTGGGTTCACCGAGGGCCGTCCAAGGGCGCGGTGAACCTGTGCGAACTTGAGCATGTGGCCTTGGTCGTCCCCGATGGTTTCAAGGTGGAAGACGACCAGTTGGTCCATGCCCGCATGCTGGCAGCCCAGCAGACCGTGGTCGCCGCCTGCCCGAGCAACGCACCGTTCCGAGCGGTGAACGTCGAACTGTGGCGCGCCCCGCTCACGCCGGACGCCAAAGGACAGGAGCCTCAAGCCCTGGCCAAAGGCGCTGTCGTGCTGGACAACGGCAAACCCGCCGAGGTGCGTGCCTACCGCAACGATGCCTCGGCGGCCGTACGCCAGAAGCAGGCCGATGCCGAACGAACGGCCAAGCGCGAGCAAGTCCGACAGGCCTTCCACCGCCTGAGCGCTGATCAGCAGGTCCAGGCCTGGCTGACCACCTCGCAGGCCGAGAAAGACCCGTTCAAGTGGCAAGGCAAGACCGTGGCCCTGACGGTGAAGCTCGAGCGCATGCTCAGCCCCACCGTGGCCTGGGTGACCGATGCTGACCGGGGCGGCTACTACGGCTACGGCGGCTACACACCGATGCTGCTCAAAGGCGTGAGCTCCGACACCTTCGGCAAGCTCGACACCGCCGTGGTGATCGGCCATATCGACGGGCGCAAGCGGGCCGCCGACCTCGGCGTGAGCGGATCGAGCGATGGTATCGAGGCCACGACACTGAACGTCACGCACACACGCCCCTGCGAACAACGCCAGTGCATGGACTGGCTGGGGTGGGATGTCCGCAAGGAAATGACCTGGGGTGAGCCGTTCAAGGCTGCCCCCTGAGGAACAATCGCATGGCAAAACGCGACTTTTACGAAGTGCTGGGGCTCACCAAGGGAGCCTCTGACGACGAGATCAAGAAGGCCTACCGCAAGCTGGCCATGAAGTACCACCCTGACCGCAACCAGGGTGACAAGGCCAAGGAAGCCGAAGAGAAGTTCAAGGAGGCCAAGGA
This sequence comes from Aquabacterium sp., assembly GCF_049274795.1. GTDB lineage: Bacteria > Pseudomonadota > Gammaproteobacteria > Burkholderiales > Burkholderiaceae_C > Aquabacterium. The sequence continues at coordinate 27,804 of NZ_JBASTH010000037.1, read as the reverse complement.
GGCCTACGAGATGCTCTCGGACCCCAAGAAAAAGGCTGCCTACGACCAGTACGGCCATGCCGGCGTGGACCCGAACATGGGTGGCCGCGGCGGCCCTGGCGGCGAGGGCTTCGGCGGGTTTGCCGAGGCCTTCGGCGACATCTTTGGCGATATCTTCGGCCAGCAGGGTGGCGGCCGCCGTGGCGGCGGTGGCCCCCAGGTCTACCGCGGCAACGACCTCTCCTACGCGATGGAAATCTCGCTGGAAGAAGCCGCCCTCGGCAAGGACACGCAGATCCGCATCCCTGCCTGGGAAGAATGCGTCACCTGCCACGGCAGCGGCGCCAAGCCCGGCACCCAGCCCAAGACCTGCACCACCTGCAATGGCTCGGGCACGGTGCACATGCGCCAGGGCTTCTTCAGCGTGCAGCAGACCTGCCCGCACTGCCAGGGCACCGGCAAGATCATCCCCGAGCCCTGCACCACCTGCTCGGGCCAGGGCCGCGTCAAGAAGACCAAGACGCTGGAAGTCAAGATCCCGGCCGGCATCAACGAGGGCATGCGCATCCGCTCGGCCGGCAACGGCGAGCCGGGCACCAATGGCGGCCCCGCTGGTGACCTGTACATCGAGATCCGCATCAAGCCGCACGACATCTTCGAGCGCGACGGTGACGATCTTCACTGCAACGTGCCCGTGCCCCTGACCAGCGCCGCCCTGGGCGGCACGATCGAGGTACCCACCCTGGGTGGCAAGGCCGAGATCGAGATCCCCGAGGGCACCCAGCACGGCAAGACCTTCCGCCTGCGCGGCAAGGGCATCAAGGGCATCCGCTCCAGCTACCCGGGTGATCTGTATTGCCACATCGCGGTCGAGACCCCCGTCAAGCTCACCGAGCACCAGCGCAAGCTGCTCAAGGAGTTGGACGAATCCATCAAGAAGGGTGGCGAAAAGCACTCGCCCAACTCCAAGAGCTGGACTGATCGGGTCAAGAACCTGTTCAAGTGACGGGACGCAAGCTGTTTCTCCCCACTGACAAAGGCACCTTCGGGTGCCTTTTTCCATGGACCGAGACAAAATCCCCTTGACAAACTGGGAATCTGCATCAGAGCCGAACTCAAGTTGCGCTTTCGGATGCCGAAAGCAGCCGGTAAGGGCCGGCTTCCGTTGAGCCCGACGCGTGGTGCGTGTGTAAAGCACATCACCGAAAACACGAGTGACATGCCATGCCCATACAGACTCGGTTCTCCAACATTCAGGCCCTCGTCATCGACGACATGGCCGTGCAGCAGACAACCCTCAGGGGGCAGTTGTCGCAGTTGGGCATCGCCAAGATCGACGTCGCCTCGAACGCCGAGGATGCTGCCCGCCTGATCAAATCCCGCCGCTATGGCCTGATCCTGTGCGACTACAACCTCAACGCCAAGACCGACGGCCAGCAGCTCTTCGAACACCTGCGTGACACCGGCACCCTGGGCGCCGATTGCCTGTTCTTCATGGTGACGGCCGAAAGCTCCTACGCCTCCGTCGCCTCCGCCACCGAACACCACCCAGACGCCTACCTGCTCAAGCCCATCACCGCCAGCGACATCGAAGATCGCCTGAAAGCGCTGCTGGACAAGCGCGAGGCCCTGCTGCCCATCAACCAGAAGCTGGCCCGCGAAGATCTGGCCGGTGCCGTGCTGGAGTGCGACAAGGTGCTGGCCGCCCAGAACCGCTGGTTCATGGCCGTGCTGCAGATCAAGGGCCAGGCCCTGCTGCAGTTGGGGCGCCACCAGGATGCCAAGGAGGTCTACCGCTTGGCCATCGAGAAGCGGCCGCAGTTGGTCTGGGCACAGTTGGGCCTGGCGCGCGCCCACAAGGCCGCCGGCCAGTTCGAAGAAGCCAAGCACCTGGCCCAGCAGATCATGGGCTCGCGCGAAGGCGAAAAGAACGTGGCCGCCTACGACGTGATGGCCGAGGCCCTGGAGGCCCAGGGCGATGCCCAGGCCGCCATGTGGGTGCTGCGCGATGCCGCCGCCGTGGTCCCTTCTGCCCGCCGCCACCGCCTGGCCGGCGAGAGCGCCTACCGCAATGGTGATCTCGATTCGGCCAAGGAATATCTGCAGAAGGTGGCCAAGGCCACCAAGGGCTCCGTGATCGCCCAGCCGCAGGACACCCTGCTGCTGGCCCAGGCCCTGGTGGACCGGGGCGACACCGCCGAGGCCTTGAAGGCCCTGGCCGACAACGCTGCGGCCTACAAGAACACCCCCACCTTCGAGAACGTGTCGCAGGCCTTGCAGGCCCAGGCGCACGCCAAGGCGGGCGCATCCGATGAGTCCGACAAGGCCCTCAAGCGCGCCCGCGAGACGATGCGCAAGGGCAAGGCCGATTTCGCCACCATCGCCCTGGCCAAGGCCGAGCTGATGGCCGGCCATGAAGAAGAAGGCCTCAAGCTGATGGAAACCGCCATCAGCGCCGACCACGAGAACCCGCGCATCAAGCAGATGATCGGCAACGCCCTGCGCGACACCGGCCATGAAGACAAGATGGACGCCATCGTCAACGCCGCCGCGGCGGTGCTGACCACGCGTGTGCAGGATGCGCGCAAGCTGCTGGGCAACAGCCAGATCGACGAAGCCGTGCAGGCCATCGAGACCGTGCTGAAAGACTACCCCGAGAACACTGGCGCCCTGCTCCAGGCCGCGCAGATCAACTGCATGGCCCTGCGCCTGAAGAAGGCGCTCAACGCCGACATGGTTGAGCGCGTGCGCCAGTACCTCACGCGCCTGGAAACCCTGATGCCCGGCAATGACCGCGTCACCATGATGCGGCGCTACTTCCGTGAAACGCTGGCGGCGCTCGAAGCGTCGTCGGCCGCCCACTGACAGAGGGCCTGATGGAATCGACCACCCTCACCCTGATCGCCCACGATCTCAAGAACGCGCTGGGCTCGCTGGAAGGCCAGCTCGAAGCGCTGATCGACCAGCCCGATCCGGTGCTGGCGCACACCGCCTACATCCATTGCACCGAGCTGCGTCGGCAGTTCGTGCAGTTCCTGGCCGTCTATGGCTCGTCAGACGGGCTGGCGGCCCACTGCGAGGACGAATCCCCCATAGAGGTGCTGCAGTCGCTCACGCGCATGGCGCAGATCAAGGCCATGGCCTTGCCCACCAACCCACGGGTCAAGCTGCTGCAGGATGTACCCGTGCCGCCCTTCTGGTACCTGGACCGCCGTCTGGTGTCCATGGCCATGGAAGCCGCCCTGCACAACGCCAGCCGCTTCGCCCGCAGGGACGTGACCCTGCGCGCCCGTGAGGACGACGGCTACCTGGTGCTGGTGGTGGAGGACGACGGCCCCGGCCTGGGCGCGGTGGATCCCAACGACCACTCCACAGGCCTGGGCACCATGCTGTGCCAGGCCGTGGCCAAGGCGCACCGCAGCGCTGATCGTGTCGGCCGCGCCACCATGCAGAACCGCCCCGAGGGCGGCGTGCGCTTCGAGCTCTGGTTGCCCTGAGCCGCGATCACACCAGCGGCGCCCGCGCATTTCCATCGATCAAGCGGCAGCGCATGCCGTGAAGATGCCTCATCTTGCTCTGCCCGGATCGCACCTTGCCGCCCGCGACACCACCTTCCACGGCACGGCAGGCAGCGGAGGGGGTCGTTGTTCCCACCGGCGGCGACTTCGCTGAACTGCCGGCCACCATGGCCGCCCAGCCCAGTCTTCAGGACAGCCTGAGGACGCTGCTGCATGGCCTGCTGGCCCGTACCGGCGCCGTGCGCGCCGTGCTGCTGTGGTACGAGGACGGTCATGCGGGGCAGGCCATCGATGCGCGAGCCGCCAGTGGCGACGGCCGTCAGCCGGCCAGCACACTGACCGTTGACCAGCCCGATACACGGCTCAAGGATGCCGCCGAGGAGGCCATCGACCAGGGCATGGCCATCAGCTCAGACGAAGGCGCCCAGCCTGGCGACTGGCTCAACCGCGCGCAACAGGCCCTGGCCACACACGAAGACCGTGCCGTGCTGACCTTGCCCCTGCCCGGCGCCAACGACCCCATGGGGGCCGTGCTGTTGTTCTGGCCGGGCGTTCCCAGCCGACGCCAGGCACCGGACACCTCTGCGCTCAGCCACTGGATGACCAGCGTGGCACCCTTGTTGGCGGCCCAGCGCCGCGCCGAGCGCCCATGGCACTGGCATGCGCGCCAGGCATGGCGCCAAAGGCGCCAACGCTGGCGACACGATACCCCTCGCCTGCAACGCCGCCTGTGGTTCGCCGCGGGCGCAGGCCTGCTGCTCCTGGCCTTGGTGCCGATGCCCGAACGCATCGGCGGCTCGGCCCGCATCGAAGGCGCGCAGCAGCGCGTGCTGGCGGCCCCCACCGACGGCTTCATCAAGGCCACGCATGTGCACCCGGGCGACCGGGTCAAGGCCGGCCAGGTGCTGGCCGACCTGGCGGAACAGGACCTCAAGCTCGAACGCGACCGCTGGGCCAGCCAGGTCGCACAGCAGGACAACAGCTATGCCGCCGCGATGACCCGGGCCGACCGGGCCGAAGCCGCGCTTGCCCTGTCGCGGCTGGAGGAAGCCCAGGCCCAGCTGGCCTTGATCGACGAGCAACTCAAGCGATCGCAACTCAAGGCCCCGTTCGACGGTATCGTGATCCAGGGCGACCTGAGCCAATCCATCGGCGCGCCGGTCAAGCAGGGCGACACCCTGATGACGGTGGCGAGTACCCAGCGCTTTCGCGTGGTGATCGACATCGATGAGGCCGACGTCGCGCGCGTGCGCGACGGGCAGTCGGGGCGCATTGCCCTGTCCGCCCTGCCATGGGATGCGCTGGACCTGAAGGTGGCGCGCATCACCCCGCTGGGCGTGGCCCGCGACGGACGCAACGTCTTCGAGGTGCAGGCGGACTTCACCCAGCCCCCCCCGGCGGACATCCGTCCGGGGCTGACGGGCCAGGCCAAGGTCGTGGTCGGCTGGCGCCCCTTGCTGTGGTCCTGGACGCGCCCCCTGGTCAACCGCCTGCGCTTCCTGTGGTGGGCCTGGTGATGACGGACACGGCGTTCGATCCGCTTGCCAGCCCGGAGTGGCACCGCGTGGCTGATTGGCGGCCCCGCTTGCGCGAAGGCGTGACGGTCAGCCGCCTGTGGCAGCGCGGCCAGCGCTGGCATGTGCTGCGTGACGCGCAGGGCGGCCCAGGGTGCCGGCTGGACCCGCCCGCCTACGAGATCGCGGGCCGGCTGGACGGGCGCCGCAGCCTGCGGGATCTCTGCGCCACGCTGTCACGCCACACCGCGCACGGCGATGCCCCGGCCCCACCGACGCAGGACGATGTCATCAGCGTCGTCACCACCCTGCAGCAGCACGGGCTGATCGCATTCGATGGCGATGCACCTCACGCCGGAACGCCCACGCCCTTTCTCAGCTCCAGGGCTACGCTCATGACGGAGGACTCGGAGCCCGACACCCCGCAGCGCCGCCCCAACAGCCTGCTGGCTTGGCGACTGCCTCTGCTGAACCCCACGCGCCTGCTCGACAGGCTTGCACCGCTGGGCGCCTGGCTGTTCTCACCCCTGGGCGCCGTGGTGTGGGCCCTGCTGTTCGCCTCGTTGCTCATCGGGCTGATCTTGCATGCACCCGCCCTGCTCTCGCATGCGCAGACCTGGCTGGGCACCCCGCGCTATCTTCTGCTGGCTGCCCTGGCCTACCCATTGATCAAGGCCGTGCACGAACTGGCCCACGGCCTGGCCGTGCGGCGCTGGGGCGGCCCCGTCCACGAGGCAGGTATCACCCTGATGATGCTGATGCCCATCCCTTATGTGGATGCCTCCGCGGCGCACGGCTTCGAGCGAGCCTGGCAGCGCGCCATGGTCAGCGCGGCAGGCATTCTGGCCGAGCTGGCCCTCGCCGCCGTCGGGCTGTGGGTGTGGCGGCTGAGCATGCCCGGGCTCGTGCACGATCTGGGCTTCGTGGTGTGGTTCATCGCTGGTGTATCGACACTGCTGTTCAACGCCAACCCACTGCAGCGGCTGGACGGCTATCACCTGTTGACCGATGTGATGGCCCTGCCCAACCTCGCGCCTCGAAGCCGCCAGTGGTGGATGCATGCCCTGCCCTGCTGGTTGATGGGCCGTTCACTGCACGACCCGAACGTGCCTGGCGCTCCAGTGCAGGCCCCGGGCGAAACGCCCTGGCTGATCGCCTACGCGCCGCTGGCATGGCTCTGCCAACTGGTGCTGTGGAGCGGCATGGCGTGGTGGCTGGGCGGTATCTCCTCGGTGCTGGGCATCCTGGCGGGCATGCTGGTGGTTTGGCAGTTGCTGCTCAAACCCTGCGCGCACTGGACACGCCTGCTCTGGCAAAGCCTGTTGTGGCAAGGTGCGGCCGCCGGTGCGCCTCGCCCGCCACTCTGGCGCAGAACCGTCATGCTGCCCATGCTTGCCCTGCTCGTGTTGCTGCTGCCGTGGCCGAATGCCCGTCTGGCGCAAGGCATCGTCTGGGCGCCGGAGCAGGCCTTGGTCAGGCCCGAGGTCGATGGCTTCGTGCAGCAGGTCCATGGCCAGGAGGGCAGCACGGTGCGCGCAGGTGATCTGCTGCTCACCCTGGACAACCCGGGCCTGCGAGCCGAACACCAACGTACCCAGGCCAAGCTCGCCCAGGCCGAACAGGGACAGTTCAGCCAGATGGGGCTGGACAGCGGCAAGGCCGGCCAGGCGAGCGACGAGGTCCAACGCCTTCACGAGCACCTGGCCTACCTTGAGGCACAGCTTGGCCGGCTCGACGTGCGCGCCCAGCGGGATGGGCAGCTCGTGCTGCCCCAATCACAGGATCTGCCTGGACGCTACCTGAAGCGTGGCACCCTGGTGGGCCATGTGATGCCACCGGGCGAGCACCCCATCTTGCGGGTGGCAATGAGCGAACAGGACATGCGGGATCTGCATCTGCCCGTCAAGGACGTGTCGGTGCAGCCCGCAGATCGCAGCGCGCCCCTGATCCGCGCGGCCTTGCTGCGCGATGGCGGCGGCGCCGGCACGCAGTTGCCCAGCGCCGCCCTGAGCCGCGAGATGGGCGGTGATCTGCCCACCGACCCGGCTGACAAGGCGCATCTGCGCACCTTGAGGCCCGTGGTGCTGATGGATGTCCGGCTCGACATGCCTGCCACCCACGAGCCGATGCCGCTGGGCGGACGCGCCTGGGTACGCTTCGACCAGGGCTGGTCGCCCCCGATCGCACAGGCCTGGCGCTGGATGCGCCAGCGGGTCGCCGAACGATTCAACCCCGCGCGGTGAGCACGCCATGAGTTCTCCGGCATCACTGGCCCGACCTGGACCGCGATGGGGGCACTATCCCACCCGGCCTCAGCCCCTCGCGACCGAGCGCGCAGGGCAACTGTGGAGCACCCCCTGGTGGGGCCTGGGGCGCCGGCAAGTAGCCTGGTTGGCCGAGGTGGAGATCTTGACAAGGCAACTCGCCGACAGTGCCTTGTCCACGGCATCGCCATCATGGGAGGACGCGCTGAAGTCAGCCCGCCTGGGCCTGCGCAGGCAGGGCCTCGCCCCTGCCACCTGCGCCCCGGCCATGGCCTGCGTGCAGGTGGCCCTGCAACGTACCTCGCGCTGGCAGTTGCACCCCCTGCAGATGCTCACCGCCAGCCACCTCCTGGACCAGCACCTCGTGGAGATGGCAACCGGAGAAGGCAAGACGCTGGCCATGGCCGCCGCGGCCTGCATCGCCGCGATGGCCGGCGTGCCGGTGCATGTGGTCACCGCCAATGACTACCTGGCCGAACGCGATGCCCAGGCACTGCAGGCCCTGGCGGGTGCCCTGGGGCTGCGCGTGGGGCATGTCGCACCGGGCATGGCGCCGGATGCCCGCCGCGAGGCCTACGGCCTGGAGATCGTCTTCGCCACCGCGCGCGAACTGGCCTTCGATCACCTGCGCGATGGCCTGGCCCTGCCAGGGAGCGGTCACGAGCGCCCCGTGCTGCGCGGCCTGTGCATGGCCTTGCTGGACGAGGCCGACAGCATCCTGCTGGACGAGGCCGTCGTGCCACTGGTGATTTCCGGCAGCCTGCCCGAAAAGCCCGCGCAACAGGCCGCCCGGCGAGCCCTGTGGTGGCAGGCGCGCCAGTTGGCCCAGGCCTTGCGCAAGGGAACGCACTTCGAGCTTCAGTCCGGCCCACCGGATGCACGCCTGACCGAGGCTGGCCGGGCTGAGGCCGCGCGCCTGGCGCAGGCCCTGGACGGCCCATGGCTGCGCCCCGGCATCCGCCACGAACTGCTGCGGCTGGCGCTCACCGCCCAACACGCCCTGCACCGGGACAGGCACTACCTGGTGCGGGAACGGCGCATCGAACTGCTGGACCAGCTCACCGGCCGCGTCGCCGTCGGCCGGGCCTGGACGCAGGGCCTGCAAGCCCTGGTGGAACTGAAGGAGGGCTGCCCACCCAGCGCCCCGACCGACACCCTGGCCCAGATCACCTTCCAGCGCTTCTTCCAGCGCTACTGGCACCTGGCCGGCCTGAGCGGCACCCTGCGGGAGGCCCGCGTCGAGCTTCGCGAGGTCTATGGCCTGGCTGTGCGACGCATGCCGCTGCGCCGCCCCTCGCTGCGCCAGGATGGCCCCACACGCAGCTTCCCGTCCGCCGAGGCACGTTGGCAGGCCGTGGCCATGATGGCCTCGCACCTCCGGGCCCGAGGCCGGCCGGTGCTGATCGGCACCGACACCGTCCCGGACTCCGAGCGCCTGTCGTGGCACCTCGGTCAGCAAGGTGTGCCGCACACCGTGCTCAACGCCCGTCACGACCGCCAGGAGGCCGACATCATCTCGCAGGCCGGCCGCGCCGGGCAGGTCACCGTCGCCACCCGGATGGCTGGCCGCGGCACCGACATCGCGCTCGACCAGGCGGCCTTGACCGCCGGCGGACTGCACGTCATCCACTGCCAACGCAATGAGTCCCGGCGCATGGATCGGCAATTGCTGGGCCGCGCGGCCCGGCAAGGCCAGCCAGGAAGCACAGAAACGTGGATTTGTTCCGCCAATTTCCAGGACTCCCACACCGTAGGTGCCTCTATGCTGACGTCGTGCAGTACATCCGTCACGGAGTCCGTTACTCGAACGGCGTCATGGTGGCGGCGAGTCACCGTTCAACTGCACCAATGGATCGAGGAGCAGCGACAGTCGGCCATGCGCCGACACCTTCTGAAGCAGGACCGTCAATGGGAAGTAAGAGCACAACAAGCCCGGCGGTGAGGGCTGGTTGGGGGATGCTGGGGGCCTGGATGATGGCCTCTGCGGTGGCTGCGCCCCAGGCCACGAAACCTTCAGGCTGCCTGATCGAACCCGAGCAGGTGGCCGATGTCGGGTCGCCCGTCACGGGTGTGATTGAACGCCTGCCCGTGGCCCTTGGCGACGCGGTGGATGCTGGCCAACCCTTGGCCATGCTGCGCGCCGATGTGGAACGCGCCACCGCCGGTGTGGCCGCCTTGCGTTCCCAGGTCGATGCGGAAGTGAGGGCCGCCCAGGCCAACGTGGTGCTGGCCCACCAGAAGGTGGACCGCGCACGCCAGTTGCTCGCCCAGGATTTCGTCTCCGCCCAGGCAGTAGAGCAGGCCGTGGCCGAAGCCGAGGTGGCTTCACAGAAGCTCAAGATGGCGCAGAACCAGCAGCGCATCTATGGCCAGGAACAGGCCGTGGCCCAGGCCCAGCTCGGTCTGCGCACCCTGCGCAGCCCCATCCGGGGCGTGGTCGTGGAGCGCTACAACAACGTCGGCGAGCGCGTGGAAGATCGTCCCGTCGTGCGGGTGGCCTCCATCGATCCCTTGCGTGTCTCGCTGATGGTGCCCATCGCCCAATACGGGCAGGTCACGGTGGGCGACACCATGAGCATCCGCCCTGAACTGCCAGGCCTGGATGCCGTGCGCGCCACCGTACAGTATGTGGACAAGGTCGTGGATGCGGCCAGCAATACCTTCCGTGTGCGCCTGGCCCTGCCCAATCCGGGCCATCGCCTGCCCGGAGGGCTGCGCTGCAAGGCCGACTGGAACAGCCGCCAGGCCGGCATCCAGCCGCCGCCGCTGCAAGCGACGCCCAGTGCAGTGCGACCAGCCATCTCACGGCCCGCACCGGCTGAAGCCCTGCGGAGCGACAAGCCTGCCCGGCCGCAGACCGTGCGCTGGAACCCGGCCAGCAGCCATCTTGGCGGCGAGAGCCTCTTGGTGCTGCGCCCCTCGCTGAACCTGAGCCGCGCGCGGCACCAGAAGCGCCAGCCCGCGCCTGCAACCGCCTCCGCATCGCCAGGTGTCACCATGCTGGCCCAGGCTCCGCTGGCCTACAGCTTCACCCTGTCCGCCACGCGCTGACGGCACCACCGCGCCGACGTCCCCATGCGCGCCCGCCCTGTCGTCGAACCCCTGGAGCCCAAGCTCCTGTATTCGGCCGACCTGCCCCCTCTGGTCATGGCCGCCGACGCCTCGACCGTGGCCGCACAGGACATCGCGCAGCAGACCAGCACCGCCACGCGCGAGATCGTCTTCATCGATGCCTCGGTGCCCGAACTGGAAACGCTGAAACGGGACCTCGCCGAGCAGGCCGAAGCAGGCCGTGACGTCGAGGTCATCGTCATCCGTGCCGACGAGGACGGGCTGGCCCGCATCACCGACACGCTGGCCGGGCGTCAGGACGTGGCCGCCGTCCACCTGATCAGCCACGGCGACGACGGCAAGGTCCAACTGGGCCAGACAGTACTGGACGCCCAGACGCTGCTGCAACGCGCCAGCGAAATCGCCCTGTGGGGCAGCGCGTTTGCGACTGAGGGCGATCTGCTGATCTACGGTTGCAACGTGGCGGCTTCCGCCAATGGCCAGGCCCTCGTGCAGGACCTGGCGGCCCTCACCGGCGCCGACGTGGCCGCCAGCAACGACAGCACCGGCCAGCAGGCCCTGGGCGGCGACTGGGCACTGGAAGTCGCGACCGGCCGCATCGAACACGGCTCTGCGCTCAGCACCCAGGCCCAGGCCGGATGGGCCCACACCCTGGCGCTGGTACTGCTACCGCCCTCCATCACCAGCAACGGCGGGGGCAGCACGGCCACCACCTCGGTCAACGAGAACAACACGTACGTGACCACCGTGACGGCCACGGCCCTGGACAGCTCGACCGAAACACTGACCTACAGCATCAATGGCGGCGCCGATGCCGCCAGGTTCCGCATCGATGCCAGCACGGGCGAACTGCGCTTTCGCAATGAGCCCAACTACGAGTCACCGACCGACGCCAATGGCGACAACGCCTATCAGGTCACCGTGGCTGTAAGCAATTCGCTCTACACCACGACCCAGGCGCTGACCGTCAACGTGCAGGACCTCAACGAAGCGCCGGTGATCATCAGTGATGGCGGCGGCGGCTACACGATCCTGCAGGTTGCCACCGGCACCACCGCCATCACCCAGGTGCAGGCTGTCGACCCAGAAGGCGATCCGATCACCTACGTCATCGACAGTTCAGTGGACGGTGCCCTGGTGACCATCGACCCCACCACGGGTGCGCTGAGCTTCAGGAACCCTGTCGACATCGGCAACGACCAGAGCTCGGCCGGCAACAACGTCTACCGCGTGTTGGCCTATGCAAAGGACCAGGGTGGCTCCTATGATCTGCAATTGGTCTTCATCCAGATCGTCGATCCCACACCGGTCAACCAGTCTCCCGTGATCGACAGCAACGGCGGCGGCAACAATGCCTCATTGACCGTGGTCGAAGGTCAGACCGCCGTCACCACCGTCCACGCCACAGACACGGATTCGAGCACCCTCACCTACAGCCTCATCGGCGGCGCGGACCAGGGCTTGTTCGACATCGATGCCACGACCGGCGTCGTGACGTTCAGGAACGCCCCCGACGCCACCGCACCGGCCGATGCCGACCAGGACAACGTCTACGAACTGATCGTGGGCGCCTCCGACGGCAACACCAGCGACAGCCAGGTACTGAGCATCCAGGTGCTCGCCCGCAACCGCGCGCCCGTCAACACGCTGCCCGCGCAGTACACCGCGCAGGAAGACACCACTCTGGCCCTCACCGGCTTGTCCGTGCACGACATCGACGCAGGCAGCGGCGTGGTCACCGTCAGCCTGCAGGCCCAACGTGGCACGCTGACCGTGCGGGACGACGTTGGCGGCGGCCTGCAGGCCAGCCAGATCCAATACAGCCTTGGTGGAGGCAAGGCGCTGCTGACAGGCACCGTGTCGGAGATCAACGCCACGCTGGCCGCCACGGACGCCGTGCTCTACGAGGCCAACGGCAACTACCACGGCACAGACACCCTGACCATGGTCAGCAACGACCAGGGCAACAGTGGCCTGGACACCAGCGGCACCCAGCCCAGTGGCGCACTGACGGACACCGACCAAGCCACCATCACCATCGATGCCGTCGACGACGCACCCGTCATCAGCGGCAACACGCTGACCATCAGCCAGGGCGGCACGGCCACGCCCGGCATCCAGCTCAGCGATATCGACAGCGCGGACAGCGTTCTTGGGGTACGCGTCCAGAGCGTGACGGGCGGGCACTTCCTGAACACGGCCACGAACAGCGTCGTCACACAGTTCTCGCTCGGCGACCTGCAGGCCGGACGCATCGTCTTCGTGCACGATGGAGGCACGGCAGCGCCCACCTACACCCTGGTGGCCTACGATGCCAGCGGCGACTCCACCGCCTCCACGGCGCAGGTCGCCTTCAATGCCTCGCCCGTGATGGTCAGCGATGGCGGCGGCGCGACCGCCACGATCACCGTCCCCGAGTTCGTCACGCAGATCACCACGGTGCAGGCCCAGGACATGGACAGCACCACGCTCACCTACGCCATCGTGGGCGGCGCCGACCAGGCCCTGTTCAGCATCGATGCCACCACCGGTGCACTGCGCTTCAACACGGCGCCAGACATCACCACGGCGCCTTACGACACCCACGCCCTGAGCTACACCGTGGTCGTGGCCGCCAGCGACGGCAGCACGCAGGCCCGGCAGACACTGACCATTCGCCTGGATACCTTCAACCGCGCACCGGTCAACACCTTGCCGGGCAGCATCACCGCGCAGGAGGACACCGCCCTGGCCCTCACCGGCCTGGCCGTGACCGACATCGACGCGGGCAACGGCACCATCACCGTCAGCCTGCAAACCCAGCATGGCGCACTGAGCGTGCGCCACGACGTCACCGGCGGCGTTCAAGGCAACCAGATCCAGTACGACAGCGGCCAGCGGCAGGTCACGCTCTCGGGCACGGTCGCGCAGATCAATGCCACGCTCTCGGCCAACCAGGGCGTGGTCTACCTGGCCGATGCTGACTACCACGGTGCCGACATCCTCACCATGCTCAGCAACGACCAGGGCCACAGCGGCCTGGGCATCGGCGGCACATCGCCCAGCGCCCCGTTGACCGACAGCGACCAGGCCACGATCACCGTCGGCGCCGTCAACGACGCGCCCGTGATCACCATCAACACGCTGACCATCGACCAGGGCGGGCGCGCGGTGCCGCTCGTGCAGGTCAGCGATGTCGACAGCCCGGCCAGCGCACTCACGCTGAGCGTGCAGAGCCTGCTTGGCGGCCGCTTCATCGTGGCCAGCACCGGCGCCACCGTGACCCAGTTCAGCCTGACCGATGCCCAGGCAGGGCTCATCGTCTTCGTGCAGGATGGCAGCGCTCAGACACCCTCCTACGTGCTGGTGGTCTCCGACGGCCAGGCCAGCGCGAGCGGAGCCGCCACCGTGAGCGTCACGCCCACGCCGCCCGCCCCGCTGACGTCCGGCCCCTCGACCACACCCGCCGGCACCGACAGTTCATCGAACGCCTCTTCAAGCACGCAAACGGCTTCCGGTGAAGCTGTAGGCGCGCCAATGGCCGCCGCCGCAGCCACGCCCGGGGTGCCCATGGCCATTGCGTCCACGCTTGCGGAGCCCAACGCCATGGCCCCGGGCATCGAGATCCAGGTCGACGCTCCCGTCGTCAAGGTCGGCATCGAGGCCACCGAGCGCCCCAACCTCGCCTCACAGGGCCCAGCCACCGCCGAGGCCGAAGGCTTCCAGTACAGCTGGAACGCCTCGCTCAGCGCGCCAGGCGTGGCCGAGGAACTGCGCCGCAACCTCGATGCCCTGCACGAGCAACTGCAGGGCAACGGCATCGAGCGACGCCATGTGGTGGCGTCGTCCATCGCACTGAGCACCGGCATGTCGGTCGGCTATGTGATCTGGCTGATCCGTGGCGGCGCCCTCGTGGGCTCGATGCTCTCGGCCATGCCGGCCTGGCAGATGATCGACCCGCTGCCCGTGCTGCACCGCGGCGGTGGCCGTGGAAACTCGATCGACATGGGTGAGGGAGACGCCTCGGTCGAACAACTCTTCGACGGCGATGCCCCGCCCGCGCCGCCGCCCCCGCCACCCGCGCCGCCCCCCTTGCCCCCGCAGCCCGTGGAGGCCCGCGCATGATCAAGCGCCTGTCCACCCGCTTCTACCTGGCGATGGGCCTGTCCTCGCTGATGGTCACCCTGGTGCTGGCCGCCTCCTACCTGGGCCTGGTGCCCGACCAGGAAGCGCTCAAGCGCGACCAGCGCGCCTCGCTGGCCGAGAACCTTGCCGTGGTCGGCTCGCTGCTGCTCAACGAGGACGACCCGTCCCTGCTGCAGCAGACCCTGCAGATGGCCGCCGACCGCGAAGCCGATCTCGAATCCATCGGCGTGCGCCGCAGCGACCGTACGCTGCTGGTGCACATCGGCCCGCACGACACATGGCGCCTGGACAACGACGATGCCTCCAACGACGCCCAGATCCAGGTACCGCTCTCGCACGATGGCGAGCGCTGGGGCCAGCTCGAGCTGCGTTTCACCCCGCTGCGCCATGAAGGCTGGCTCGGCTACCTCGACGACCCCACCCTGCGCCTGACCGCCTTCATGGGCTTGTGCGGCTTCATCGTGTTCGCGCTCTACCTGGGCCGCATGCTGCGCCACCTCGACCCCTCTCAGGCCATCCCGGCACGCGTGCGCTCCGCACTGGACACCCTCACCGAGGGCTTGATGGTGCTCGATGGCAAGTGCCAGACCGTGCTGGCCAACCAGTCGCTGGCGGACATCATCGGCGTCGAGCCCGACGCCCTGCTCGGCCGCCCCGCCGCCAGCCTGCCCTGGACCGACCGCGCCGGCTCGCCGATGGACGCACAGGCCCTGCCCTGGCTCGAAGCCCTGCAGAGCCGCGAGACACGCCGCAACGTCCTGATGTACCTCAAGAACGACCGGGGCCAGCGCTACACCTTCCGCGTCAACTGCTCGCCCATCCTGGCGGCTGACAAGCCCCAGGGCGTGCTGATCAGCTTCCAGGACGTCACCGAACTGGAAGAAAAGGAAATCGCCCTGCAGGCCGCCAAGGAAGAAGCCGACGCTGCCAACCGTGCCAAGAGCGACTTCCTGGCCAACATGAGCCACGAGATCCGCACCCCGATGAACGCCATCCTGGGCTTCACCGAGCTGCTGCGCCGTCGTGGCAGCGCGGGCCAGGCTGACGACCAGCGCCGCCACCTGGACACCATCCACTCCAGCGGCAAGCACCTGCTCGAACTGATCAACGACATCCTCGACCTGTCCAAGGTCGAATCCGGCAGGCTGGAACTGGAGCTGGTGCGCTTCGCGCCGCACACTGTCGCCCACGACGTGGTGCAGGTGCTCGAAGTCAAAGCCCAGGAGAAAGGCATCCGCCTGCACCTGGACCTGCCCGAGGCGCTGCCCGCCACCGTGCTCAACGACCCATCGCGCCTGCGCCAGATCCTCACCAACCTGGTCGGCAACGCCATCAAGTTCACACAGCAGGGCCAGATCACCGTCTCCCTGCATCTGCTGACCATCGAGGGCACCTCGCGCCTGTGCGTCGACGTGAAAGACACCGGCGTGGGCATACCGGCCGACAAGCTCGATGCCGTCTTCGAGCCCTTCACACAGGCGGAGACCTCCACCACCCGCCGTTTCGGCGGCACCGGCCTGGGCCTGACCATCAGCCGGCGCTTCGCCCGCGCGATGGGCGGCGACATCATCGCCACGAGCGAGCCCGGCCAGGGCAGCACCTTCCACCTCTGGATCGACCCCGGCCCGCTCAAGGGCGTGCCCCTGCTGCCGCCGGCCGAACTGCAGCGTCATGCCGACCGCCCCGCCGCCATGGAAGCCTCGCACTGGCGCTTCCCGCCCAAACGGATCCTGGTCGTCGACGACGGCTCGGAGAACCGCGAACTGGTGCGGCTGGTGCTGGAAGAAACCGGCCTGCTCGTCGGCGAGGCCGAGAACGGCCAGTTGGCGCTCGATGCCCTGCAGGCCGAGGCCTACGACCTGGTCCTGATGGACATGCAGATGCCCGTGATGGACGGCGTCACCGCCACCCGCCTGATCCGGGAGCGCGGCCTGCAGATCCCCGTGCTGGCACTGACCGCCAACGCCATGAAGGGCTTCGAGATCCGCATCCAGGAGGCCGGCTTCTCGGGCTTCCACATCAAGCCGCTGAACATCGACGGCCTGCTGCTGGACCTGGCCGACCGGCTGGGCGGCGAGCGCGTGCAAGGCCCTGCCCCTGTCGAGGCCAGGCCCGGCCCTGCCCCTGCAGCCAGCCTGGCGATGGCAGCCAGCAGCGACACCACACCTGTTATCTCGCGCCTGTCCCAGCATCCCAAGCTGCGCAAGGTCGTGGCCAAGTTCATCGATCAGTTCCCCATCAAGCAGGCCGCCATGGACACAGCCCTGGCGCGCCAAGATCTGGAAGAGCTGTCACAGCTCGCCCACTGGCTCAAGGGTGCTGGCGGCAGCGTCGGCTTCGACGACTATTTCGAGCCCTCCCGCGAGCTGGAAACGGCCTGCAAGGAGGGCAACCCTGCCCAGGCGGCCCACTGGCTGCAGGCCATCCGTGCCATCGCCGCGCGCATGGTGCTCGACGCCCCGCCTGACACCCCCAACCCCTCCGACCATCCCACCGGAATCCACGCGTGAGCCCTCATTTTTCGCAAGACAGCGCCCCCTGGGATGAAGCGCTGGTGATGATGGTCGATGACGAGGAACTCCTCACCGACGTCATCCAGACCCACCTCGAAGACGCCGGCTACACGCGCTTCGCGGCCTGCAACGCCCCTCTGGAAGCGCTCGCGCTGATCAAGGCGCGCCGCCCGGACGTGCTGCTGCTCGACCTGATGATGCCTGGCATCTCCGGCTTCGACATCCTGCAGGCCGTGCGCGCCGACGCCGAGCTGCAGTACACGCCCGTGGTGGTGCTGACCGCCGCCAGCGACCCGGCCACCAAGCTGCGCGCGCTGGAATTGGGCGCCTCCGAATTCCTGGCCAAGCCGGTGGACGCCAGCGAGTTGGTTCTGCGCATGCGCAACACCCTGGCCTTCAAGCGCTACCAGGACCGCCTGGCCTACGTGGACCCTGTCACCGGCCTGGCCAACCGCGACCGCTTCACCAAGCGCCTGGAAGGCCTGCTGCCGCACGTGCTGGCCCGCAAGGACGGCGCCATCGGCCTGCTGCACCTGAGCTGCGACCAGGTCCGCCAGACCCGCGAGACCCTGGGCCCGCGCGCCACCGACAACCTGCTGCGCCAGATCGCCCAGCGCCTGGGCGCCCTGCTCACCGCTCAACCCGGCCTGGAACGCCTGAGCGCCGACGCTCTGGACCTCGCCCGAGTGGGCGACCAGGACTTCGCCCTGTTGATGCCCGACCTGCCGCATGCAGAAAATGCCGCCGACCTGGCCAAACAATGCCTGCAGGTGCTGGCCGAACCCATCGAGATCGAAGGCCACCCCATCTTCCTGAGCGCCAGCATCGGCATCGCCCTGGCCCCCAACGACGGCCGCCACGCCGACAGCCTGCTCAAAAGCGCCGACATGGCCTGCTCCAAGGCCCAGGCCTCCAACGGCAAGACGCGCTATGAGTTCTTCTCCGAGGAGATGACGGCGCGCTCGCTGGAACGGCTCACGCTGACACACCAGTTGCGCCGCGCCCTGGAGCGCGACGAACTGCGCCTGCACTACCAGCCCAAGGTCTGCCTGCGTACCGGTGCCATCAAGGGCGCCGAGGCCCTGGTGCGCTGGCAGCACCCGGAGCACGGCCTGCTGCTGCCGGGCAGGTTCATCACCGTTGCCGAGGAATCCGGCCTGATCGGCGACATCGGCGCCTGGGTGCTCGACGAAGCCTGCCGCCAGGCCAACATCTGGCGCACCCAGGGGCTGGACCAGCTCAAGATCGCCGTGAACGTGGCCCGCCCGCAGTTCGAGGACGGCCAGCTCTGCACGCGCCTGCAGCACCTGCTGCAGAGCACCGGCTTGCCGCCCTCCTGGCTGATGATGGAGCTGACGGAAAGCATGCTGGTGCAGGACGCCGCCAAGGCCCTGCAGCAGATGCACGATCTGCGGGCGTTGGGCGTGGGGCTGTCCATCGACGACTTCGGCACTGGGTATTCGTCGCTGAGCTACCTCAAACGTTTCCCGGCCAGTGAGCTGAAGGTGGACCGCTCCTTCATCATCGACCTGCCCAAGCACGACAAGGACCGCGCCATCGTGCAGAC
This sequence comes from Aquabacterium sp., assembly GCF_049274795.1. GTDB lineage: Bacteria > Pseudomonadota > Gammaproteobacteria > Burkholderiales > Burkholderiaceae_C > Aquabacterium. The sequence goes on along the minus strand of NZ_JBASTH010000037.1, from coordinate 9,252 downwards.
CGTGGTCACGCTGGGCCACAGCCTGGGCATGGACGTGGTGGCAGAAGGCATCGAGACGCCCGAGCAGCACCTCATCCTGCAGCACATCGGCTGCGATGTGTTCCAGGGCTTTCTGTTCAGCAAGGCCGTGCCGCCCGAGCAGTTCGAAGCGCTGGTGCGCCTGAACCTCGAGCAGCCGCTGGCCGTGTAAACCCGCCGGGGACTGGGTCGATCCAGCCCCAGCATCCGTGCCTTACTCGGCCGGTTGGGCCACGCAGTCCACGTAGTAGCGCGTCACGCCGCCGGGCAACTCTTCGCCGACCAGGCCATGCACGTCGGTCGCGAAGCCTGGGAAGGCGTCGTTGAACTCGCGCGTGAACTTCAGGAAGTCGCAGATCTTCTTGTTGAAGCGCTCACCCGGCACCAGCAGCGGGATGCCCGGCGGGTACGGCGTCAGCAGCGAAGTCGTGATGCGGCCTTCCAGCTGGTCGATGCTCACGCGCTCGGTCTGGCGGCGCGCGATGTGGGCATAGGCGTCGCTCGGCGTCATGGCTGGCTGCAGATCCGACAGGTACATCTCCGTCGTCAGGCGCGCGATGTCACCCTTGGCGTACATCTCGTGGATGCTCTGGCACAGATCCTTCAGGCCCATGCGCTCGTACTTCGGGTGCTTCTTGCAGAAGTCCGGCAGCACGCGCCACATCGGGGCGTTCTTGTCGTAGTCGTCCTTGAACTGCTGCAGCGCGGTCAGCATCGTGTTCCAGCGGCCCTTGGTGATGCCGATGGTGAACATGATGAAGAAGCTGTAGAGGCCGGTCTTTTCGACCACCACGCCGTGCTCGGCCAGGTACTTGGTGACAATGGCCGCCGGGATGCCCGTCTTGGCGAACTTGCCGGACACATCCAGGCCCGGGTTGATGATGGTGGACTTGATCGGGTCCAGCATGTTGAAGCCTTCGGCCAGGTTGCCGAAGCCGTGCCACTTCTCGTTGGCCTCGAGCACCCAGTCTTCCTGCTTGATGTCCTCGTTGGACAGCTTGTCCGGGCCCCAGACCTTGAACCACCAGTCCTTGCCGTACTCCTTGGTCACCTTGCGCATGGCGCGGCGGAAGTCCAGCGCTTCCTTGATGCTTTCCTCGACCAGGGCGGTGCCGCCGGGCGGCTCCATCATGGCCGCCGCCACGTCGCACGACGCGATGATCGCGTACTGCGGGCTGGTGGAGGTGTGCATCAGGTAGGCCTCGTTGAAGAGGTTGCGGTCCAGCTTGCGCGTCTGCGAATCCTGCACCAGCACCTGCGAGGCCTGGCTGATGCCGGCCAGCAGCTTGTGGGTGGATTGCGTGGCGTAGACCAGCGCCTCCTTCGGCCGCGTGCGGCCCTTGCCCATGGCGTGGTAGGTGCCGTAGAACTTGTGGAAGGCAGCGTGCGGCAGCCAGGCTTCGTCGAAGTGCAGCGTGTCGATCCAGCCGTCCAGCGTGTCCTTGATGGTCTCGGTGTTGTAGAGCACACCGTCGTAGGTGCTCTGCGTGATCGTCAGGATGCGCGGCTTGACCTTCTTGGGGTCGACATCCTTCAGCAAGGGGTTCTTGGCGATCTTCTTGCGGATCGTGGCCGGGTCGAACTCGCTTTTCGGGATCGGGCCGATGATGCCGTAGTGGTTGCGCGTAGGCGTGAGGAACACCGGCACCGCGCCCGTCATGATGATCGAGTGCAGGATGGACTTGTGGCAGTTGCGGTCCACCACGACCACGTCGCCTGGGGCCACCGTGTGGTGCCACACCATCTTGTTGGACGTGGACGTGCCGTTGGTAACGAAGAAGCAATGGTCGGCATTGAAGATGCGCGCGGCGTTCTTCTCGCTCTCGTAGACCGGTCCGGTGTGGTCCAGCAGTTGGCCGAGTTCTTCCACCGCGTTGCACACGTCGGCGCGCAGCATGTTCTCGCCGAAGAACTGGTGGAACATCTGACCCACCGGGCTCTTCAGGAAAGCCACACCGCCAGAGTGGCCAGGGCAGTGCCAGGAGTAGGAGCCATCCTGCGCGTAGTCCATCAGCGCCTTGAAGAACGGGGGCGCCAGCGAATCCACGTAGGCACGCGCCTCGCGGATGATGTGGCGGGCCACGAACTCCGGCGTGTCCTCGAACATGTGGATGAAGCCGTGCAGTTCGCGCAGGATCTCGTTGGGGATGTGCTCGGAGGTGCGCGTCTCACCATACAGGTAGATGGGGATTTCGGCGTTCTTGAAGCGGATTTCGCTGACGAAGGCGCGCAGGGCCTTGAGCGCCGCGTCCACCTCGGCCTTGGAGCCGCTGCCGAACTCCTCGTCGTCGATCGACAGGATGAAGGCGCTGGCCCGGCTCTGCTGCTGGGCGAACTGCGACAGATCGCCATAACTGGTCACGCCCAGCACTTCGAAGCCTTCCTTCTGGATGGCGTCGGCCAGGGCGCGGATGCCCAGACCCGAGGTGTTCTCGGAGCGGAAGTCCTCGTCGATGATGACGATGGGGAAGTGGAATCTCAGCATGGGGCCCCCAGGGTGCGGCACAAAAAAGCAGAAAGCGCGAAGTGTAGGGCTCTTGGATGACATCCGCAGCAGCAATTTGAGCCCTGCTGCTGCTTGTACGCATCGATGTGCGTACACTAGGATGTCGAAAAGCTCCTTCCGCCGATGGGGCGGGCACAAGAAACCATGGAAGATTCGACCCTGTGGTGGCTGGTGGCGGGCCTGCTCGTCGCGGCCGAACTGGTCACCGGTACCTTCTACCTGCTGATGCTGGCCTTGGGGGCTGCTGCCGGGGCGCTCGTGGCGCATGCCGGTTTCGGCACCGAGGCCCAGATCCTGGCCGCGGCCCTGCTGGGTGGCGGGGGATCCGCCGTGCTGCACCTGCGCAGGCGGCGCAACCCGCCTGCCAGCGATGACAGCGCCGGCGCCCTGCTCGACGTCGGCCAGACCGTTCAGGTGACCGTCTGGCAGCCCGATGGCTCCACCCAGGTGCATTACCGCGGCGCCCAATGGCGCGCCAAACTGGCCACGCAGGCAACCCCTGACACCCCTCCTCAGCCCGGAACGCACCGCATCAGCGGCGTGCAGGGCAGCCAACTCATCCTGGAGAAACTCTGAGCATGCTTGAAACCGCGCTGATCATCCTCGTCGTCGCCGTTGTATTCACGATGCAGGCCGTCAAGGTCGTGCCGCAGCAAAGCGCCTGGGTGCTCGAACGGCTGGGCAAGTACCACGGCACCCTGACGGCCGGCCTGAACATCGTGCTGCCCTTCATCGACCGGGTGTCTTACAAGCATTCGCTCAAGGAAGTGCCGCTGGACGTGCCCAGCCAGGTCTGCATCACCAAGGACAACACCCAGTTGCAGGTCGACGGCATCCTGTACTTCCAGGTGACGGACGCCATGCGCGCCAGCTATGGCACCTCCAACTACATCCTGGCCATCAGCCAGTTGGCGCAGACCACCCTGCGCTCGGTGGTAGGCAAGCTGGAGCTGGACCGCACTTTCGAAGAGCGCGACATGATCAACGCCGCCGTGGTGGCCGCCCTGGACGAGGCCGCGCCCAACTGGGGCGTCAAGGTGCTGCGCTACGAGATCAAGGACCTCACCCCGCCGGCCGAAATCCTGCGCGCCATGCAGCAGCAGATCACCGCCGAGCGCGACAAGCGTGCCCGCATCGCCGAATCCGAGGGCCGCAAGCAGGAACAGATCAACCTGGCCACCGGCGAGCGCGAGGCCTACATCGCCAAATCCGAGGGTGAGCGCCAGGCCGAAATCAACAAGGCCCAGGGCGAGGCCATCGCCATCACCTCGGTGGCCGACGCCACGGCCGATGCCATCCGCAAGATCGCCGAGGCCATCCAGTCGCCCGGAGGCCAGGAGGCCGTGAACCTGAAGGTGGCCGAGCGGGCGGTGGATGCCTACGCCCAACTGGCCCAGAAGAACAACACCATGATCGTGCCCGGCAACATGAGCGAGGTGTCCTCGCTGATCGCCACGTCCATGGCCCTGATCAAGAACGCACAGCCGCCACGGCCCAACGCCTGACGGCCACAACACAACACCACAGCCACCTCAAGCCGGCCATGTCCTCCATCGAGCTGACCAGCGCGCGCAATGTACTGGGTGGGCCCCTGCGGGCCTGCTCCTACGCCCCGCTGACCGGCTTTTTCCGGGATGGCTGCTGCCGCACCCGCAAGGACGACCCTGGCCTGCACGTGGTCTGCGCCCGCATGACGCCCGATTTCCTGGCCTTCTCGACGGCGCGCGGCAATGATCTGCTCACCCCACGGCCCGAGTGGCGCTTCGCCGGGCTGGCCCCCGGGGACCGCTGGTGCCTGTGCGCACAGCGCTGGCTCGACGCCTGCGATGCGGGCGTCGCCCCGCCCGTGGTGCTCGAGGCCACGCACGAGCAGGCCCTGGACGTGATCCCGCTGGAGTTGCTGCTGCGACACGCCAGCGCGCCACCGCCCCAGCCCCCCGACGGGTAAGCCATTTGCCTGGCAGTTGTCCCCTTTCTCAAGTTGCCGCCAGCGGCACCCGATAAACAGACAACCGTTCCACCAGGGGCGCATCCCCGATGAACTCAGGCAGCACCTCCTTCACAGGCATCACAAGGCAGTCCATCAGCCTGGGCCTGTTCATGGTCGGCCTGGTGCTGGTAGTTGTTGCGATTGAGCACGAAACGGCCCCCGGCCATGACCACCACTTGCAGTTGATATGGTATGCGCTTCCCGCCGTGGCGATTGGTATCGGTAGCAATGTGCTTTGGCACGAGTGGCAAACCCTGCGCACCTGGGTCGCAGAACGCAACACCGTAGTGCACCAACGCCGGCAGGAGCGGGAAGACGCCCTGGGCAAGGAGGCGCACGAGCGTGCACTGGCCATCGTCGAAGGCAAGAACCAGGGCCTGGATTACCGCGCCCGGGCCATCCGGGCGGCGCAGATCAGCATCTGGGTGGCCGACATCCCCAGCAATCAGATCATTTTCGAAGGCATCCACACGGGGCTGAAAGACTTCCTGCCTGACACGCGGATCTACCATGGCCGTGAGTGGTACCTGCGCCTGCACCCGCATGACACGGAGTTGGTGGAGTACCGCTTCAAGGAGTTCATCAAGCGGCGCATCCATACCTTCGAGATGGAATACCGCGTGCCGGACGACCGAGGCGGCTGGCGCTGGATCATCTCCCGCGGGCTGGTGATCCAGGAAGACGAACGCGGCCGCACCCTGGTGGCGGCCGGCACCCACACCGACATCCACCAGCGCAAGCTGGCTCAGATCGCCCACGCCCAGGAACGCGCCCTGTTCAATGCGGGCCCCGTGGTGATCTTCCGGTTCGCCCTGATGGGTGACCGCATCATCGACTTCATCAGCCGCAATGCACCGCGCCTCTGGCGTTACACGGATCCGGACTGGACCGCCGTCGGCAAACCCACCAGCGCACTGGTGCACCCCGATGACCTGCCCGCCGTGCGGGCCGCCATCAACGATGCCTTTGCCACCAGCAAGCCCGCCGTGGATGCGCAGTTGCGGCTGCTGCGGGGCGACGGCACCTACCACTGGCAGAGCATGCGCCTGATCTTCGAGATGGAGCATGGCCAACCCTTTGCCCGCGGCTACATGCTCGACGTGCAGGAGCGCAAGACGGTGGAAGAGCTGGCCGCCAGCCACAACCAGGCGCTAGAAGCCCTGGTGGAGCAGTTGCACATGGCCCAGGCCGACAGTGTGGTACTGCAGGAGACCTCGGACCTGCTCAACTCGGCCGAGGATGTGGACGAAGCCTTCGAGATCGTGCGCCGCGCGGCCGATGCGGTGTTCCCGGGCTGGAGCGGATCGCTGTCGGCCATCATGCAGCACGGGGGGCTGAGCCTGGTTGGCCAGTGGGGCGCACCGCCCTGGCAGGATGCGGAATTCCAGCTCAAGGATTGCTGGGGCCTGCGCCGCGGCAAGCCGCACGGCTACCTCAATGAAGACCGCCAACTGCGCTGCAACCACATCCACCCTGATGTGGAAGGCCAACTGCTGCCCTATGTGTGCGTGCCCATGTCGGCCAACGGTGAAACCGTGGGGGCCCTGCACCTGTTCGCCAACAGCATGGTCACGTCCGAGCAGATTGGCGAAATCGAGGTGCGTGCCGAGCGTTTTGCCGAAACGCTCAAGCTGGCCATGTCCAACCTGCGTCTGCGCGCCTGGCTGCGCGACCAGGCCACCCGCGACGGGCTCACCGGCCTGTACAACCGTCGCCTGCTGGACGAACGCCTGCCCGTGGAGATCAAGCGCAGCCACCGTGATCGCCTGCCCGTGTCGCTGGCCATGATCGATGTAGATCACTTCAAGCGCTTCAACGACGACTACGGCCACGATGCCGGCGACCTGGTGCTCAAGTCGATCAGCGAACTGCTGATGGACCGTGTGCGCGTCTATGACCTGGCCTGCCGCTATGGCGGGGAAGAACTCATCCTGCTGATGCCGGGCTGCCAGATCGAGGATGCGATCGTCAAGCTCGAAGCCATCCGCATCGACGTGGCCTCGCTGCAGATCAGCTACCAGGGCTACATGCTGCCCCCCGTGACCATCTCGATCGGGCTGGCTGAAACACATGGCGGCAGCGCAGAGGCCCTGCTGCGCCAAGCCGATGAGGCGCTCTACCGCGCCAAGCGCCAGGGCCGCAACCGCCTGGTGGTGCAGGACGACATAACCCCTCCGCCGGAGGAGATGCACTGATGGGCTCTCTGACACCGATGGACCCTTGGCTGCTGGTGCCGGCCATGCTGCTGTCCGTGCTGTGGGGTGTCACCCTGCGCGCTACCTGGCAGCACATCTACCTGCGCATCCAGCGCAGCGAAGTAGTGTCCTGGGGCTGGATGCTGGCCTGCGCCCCCGTGCTGGGTTTCGGCCTGTGGGCCGCCATGGTGGCCACGCTGGGCAGCTTCGACATGCACGGGGTTCCGCTGGTGCTCCCACCGGGCAGTCTGATCAAAAGCCTGCTGCTGGTGGTCGGCCTGCACGCCCTCGTCTTCGGCGTGGCGCCGTTCATGCCCCGAGAAACCAAGAAGCGGCAAGTCGTGGCCGTGCTGCTGGCCATGCTGTCCACCAGCGGCACCGCGTTCAGCATGCTCTACATGATCGCCCAACTGCACCTGGCTCCAAGCGGCCATCTCAGCACGACGGGCTATGTGGGGCTGACCATCCTCACGCTGTCGGCCTCGGCCATAAGCTATCGGCAGATCGAGAACCGCTGGCGCGGCGGCATCACCTCCGGTCTCTTCTACGGGCTGGTGATGGTGCTGTGCCTGCAACTGACGACCTGGCCAAAGGCCGTTTACTACATCGGCAGCCCCGAGGCGCTCACGCTGAACTGGCTGGCCCAGCCGTTGGCAGATGCCGGCCTGGTGGCCGCAACCTCGCTGCTGGGAGTCGCCTGGCTAAGGCGCTTCAAAGAGCGTCTGGCAGCCCGTCCCCTGCCCGTCGTGACCCCCAGCGTGAGCGAGGTGGAAGCACAGGCCGAAACCCTGGCCCGTGACATGGTGGAAGACCGCAAGCGCCGAGATGCGCTGTACGACCGCGTGCTGCGACACTCCTCGGTGCGCTTCTGGGGCTTCGACGTTGCCGACAAGCAATTCCAGTTCCGGGGCGAACAATCGCTTAATGCACCGCTGTCAGACACCGACCTGGTGATCGACACCGACGAGTGGTTCGCCGCACACCTGCCCCCTGAAGAAGCGGATGGCATCCACCGTGATGTGACCGCCCAACTGGCTGCCAAGGGGGGCTTCGACTGTCTGCACCGCATCCGCGCTCGAGCCGACGAGGACACGTGGCGCTGGGTCATTGCCCGGGCCAGCGTGGTGCGCCGGGATGCCACCGGCCAGCCCACCTACATCGTCGGCACACACATCGACGTGACCGAGCACGGGGAGCTGCAGGCCGCGCTGGACCGCGACAGCCGCCTGTTCTCCGAAGGCCCCATCGTGATGATCCGCTGGCGCTTCGATACCCGCTCCATCCAGATCAAGGCGCTGGACTTCATCTCGCCCAACATCGAAAAGCTCTGGGGCTATGACCTCGAAGAGATGCACAACTTCGCCAACTGGCAGAGCATCATCGAAGACAGCGACATCTCGGACATCGGCCGCAAGGTGCAAGATGCGCTCAACACAGGGATCTCCGAAATCTCGCACGAGTTCCGCGTCAAGCTCAAGGATGGGCGGCTGTTGTGGCACTCGCTGTTCGCCCGCATCGAGGCGGATGACGATGGCGGCAGCATCAGCGGCTTCATCGTGGACATCGACTCCTTCAAGCGCGTGGAGCAACGCTCGCAGGAGCAGGCCCGCCAGCTCGAAGAGCTGATCGAGGAGTTGCGCCGGGCCAAGGACGAAACCGTCATCCTGCGCGAAAGCAGCGAGTTCCTGAACACCGCCGAATCACTGGATGAGGCCTTCAACATCATCAGCCGTGCTGCCTACGCCATCTTCCCTGCGTGGAGCGGCGCACTGGCCAGCGCCCAGGAGAATGACCGCCTCAAACTGGTGGGGCGCTGGGGTGAGGCAGCCGAGTTCAACACCGAGTTTTCATCCGGCGATTGCTGGGCGCTGCGCCGTGGGCGTGCGCACCATTTCGTCGATGAACGTGTCAGCCTGCGCTGCCGCCACGTGCACTCCGCGATGGGCGAGCAGCCACGCCCTTACCTGTGCATTCCGATGTCCGCCAACGGCGAATCGGTGGGCTCACTGCATCTGATGGCCTCCAAGAACCTGAGCCGGGAGCAGATGGTGCCGCTGGCGCAGCGGGCCAACCGGCTGGGTGAAACACTCAAGCTGGCACTGTCCAACCTGCGGCTGAGAGCCGGCCTGCGAGAACAGGCCACCCACGATGCGCTCACCGGCCTGTACAACCGCCGCTTCATGAACGACCGCCTGCCGGTGGAGATCAAACGTTGCGAACGTGAAGGCCAGCGCCTGGCACTGGCCATGATCGACGTGGACCACTTCAAGTACTTCAATGACCATCACGGCCACGATGCCGGCGACGTCATCCTGCGCGCGCTCGGTGAGCTGCTGCGCCAGCGCGTACGGATCTATGACCTGGCCTGCCGTTTTGGCGGGGAAGAAATGTCCCTGATCATGCCGGGGTGCAGCATGGGGTGATCTCGGTTTCGATGCAAAAACCCCCGCCCTCAGATAGGTGGTAACCCTCGGTTCGACAGGCTGCACAGGGAGGAAGCTGGGCACCGGCGTCACCACCGAATCGCCTTGTTTGAAGCATGC
>NZ_JBASTH010000036.1:0-4692 GCF_049274795.1 Aquabacterium sp. | reverse complement strand
CAACTTGTGCAGCGCATTGATCACTTTGTCGCCGCATACAACACCGAGTGCCAACCGTTCAGGTGGACTGCTGCCGCTCACTCAATCTTGGCTAAGCTGCACCGACTTTGCTCACGTATCAGCGGGACAGGACACTAGGTGGGCTTGAGGGCCTTGCCTGGAGGCGATCAGGGCTGCCGGGTCTTCTCCGAAATACCGGCTGAGCAAGGCGTACACGTCAGCGAAATCGGCTTGCAAGGCCCAGGGCGCCACGAAGAAGGCCTCCGTGACCACGGGGAAGAACTCCACCAGCCCGGCCTGCGCCGCATAGGGGTCGAGCCAGGTGTCTTCACCACGGGCCAGGGCCTCGCTGTGGCGGTCGAAGCCCTGCCACATCACGTCCTGCCAGTACGCCTTGTTGATCTCGGCAGGCAAGGGCGGGGTGCCATCCAGTTCGCCTCCGATCATGTCCAGCGCATGGGCGAACTCGTGGACGACCACGTTGTAGCCGTGGTCGAGGTCGCGGGCTTGCTGCACGTCGTGCCACGACAGCATCACAGGGCCATCGGGCATGGCCTCTCCGGCCAGCACCTCGTCGTACTGGTGCACTACACCGGCGTCGTCCATCACCTCACGGTGGGCCACGACCTGATCGGGGTGCACGACGATGTGGCCCATGTGGGCGTAGGCGCCCAGCCCCAGGCGCAGCACAGGCAGGCAGGCCTGCGCGGCAATGGCCACGGCCATGTCGTTGCTGATCTGCAGCCCCCCGGCGGGCACGAACTGTTTGCGGGCGAGGAAGAGGGTGCTCAGGGCGCGCAGGCGCTCGAGCTGTTCAGGGCTGCGCCAGGCCAGGAAGGGGTACTGGGCCAGTGTCTGGGCCCACAGGGCGTTCGGGATGGCGCGGTGTTCCAGGATGCTGGCTTCCGAGCGCCAGCTCAGTGGCAGGTGCCGGGCGATGCGCGCCAGCAGGCTCATGCGCCTGACCTCTGCGGGCTGATGGCCGCATCGATGGAGAGGCGTTCATGGCCTTGCGCACGGAGCCGAAAGACCTCAGCGCGCTCGGGCGCATGGTCCAGATCCCAGTCGGACAGCACGTGGCGCTGCGCTTGGGGCAGTGCGAAGGGCTGCGTGCCCGCGCGGTGCGTATGGCCGTGGATGAGCTGGCTGGCTCCGGCGGCTGTCAGCACGGGGGCAGCGGCTTCGGGGGCGACATCGGCCCAGTCTTCCTGCTGCATGCCGTGCTTGCGGGATTCGCTGACCTCGCGCATGGCGCGGGCTGTGGCCAGGCGGGCTTCCAGCGGCTGCGACAAAAAGCGTGACTGCCAGGCCTCGCTGCGCGACTGGGCGCGGAACGCCTGGTAATCCGCGTCGTCCAGGCACCAGGCATCGCCGTGCGTCAGCACGTGGCGCTGCCCGAAGGCGTGCAGCACGATGGGGTCGCTCAGCAAGGTTGCGTGGCAGGCGCGGGCCATCTCGGCGCCCAGCAGGAAGTCGCGGTTGCCGACCATCAGGTGCAGGCTCAGGCGCTGGCCGGCGGTGAGCAACTCATGGGTGCACGCGGCCTCGAAAGGCTGGTGGCGCATGTCATCGCCCACCCAGGCTTCGAAAAGATCACCGAGGATGAACACCGCATCAGCCGAGGTGCCGCGCAGGTAGCGCTTGAAGGCCTCGAAGGTGCGCGGGTGGCTCTCGTGCAGGTGAAGGTCGGAGATGAAATCAATACACCGCCACGAGGGCGGTGCATGGAGGGCGGGCAGAACCGGTGCGGAGGTCATGGCCGCATCATCTTCGCTGGCGGCTGGTGGCCGCCGGCTTGGTGAATCCATCAGGCCTCGACGGCTTTGGTGATGGTCACGTCTTCCAGCGGCACGTCGCCGTGGCCACCGCGGTTGCCGGTCTTGACCTTCTCGATCTGGTCAACCACGTCGGTGCCTTCAGTGACCTTGCCGAACACAGCATAGCCCCAGCCGCTCGGGCTCTCGGACTTGAAGTTCAGGAAGTCGTTGTCGGTGCCGTTGATGAAGAACTGGGCACTGGCCGAGTGGGGCGCGCTGGTGCGGGCCATGGCGATGGTGTAGCGGTCGTTCGTCAGGCCGTTGTTGGCTTCGTTCTGGATCGGATCGCGGGTGGGCTTTTGCTTCAGGCCGGGCTCGAAGCCGCCTCCCTGGATCATGAAGCCCTTGATCACGCGGTGGAAGACGGTGCCGTCGTAGTGGCCGGCACGCACGTACTCCAGGAAGTTTGCGACGGTGGCGGGTGCTTTTTCGTCGTCCAATTCGAGACGGATCACGCCGGCGGTGGTATGCAGTTCAACGTTCTTGGCCATGGTTCATTTCTCCAGCGTGGCTTGTTTGATGATGACGGGTTGCAGCGGCACATCGCCATGCATGCCCTTCTGGCCCGTGGGCACTTTGCGGATCTTGTCGATCACGTCCATGCCCTGGACGACCTTGCCGAATACAGCGTAGCCGTTGCCGTCCTGCGAGCGGGCGGCATCCAGGAAGCCATTGTCCTTCACGTTGATGAAGAACTGCGCCGTTGCGGAATTGGGGTTCATGGTGCGGGCCATGGCCACGGTGCCGCGCTCGTTGTTCAGGCCGTTGCGGCTTTCGAGTGGAATGGGCGCGCGCGTGGGCTTTTCCTTCATGTCGGGCGTCATGCCGCCACCCTGGACCATGAAGTTGTCGATCACGCGGTGGAAGATCGTGCCGTTGTAGTGGCCGGTCTTCACGTAGGCGATGAAGTTCTCGACCGTCTTGGGGGCCTTTGTGGCATCCAGCTGCAACACGATGTCGCCCTGGCTGGTCGTCAGGCGTACGTTCTGGGCCTGGGCGGCAACGCTCAGGGCAAGGCCGGCCAGCAGGAGGGCGGCACGGCTCAGCAGGGGGGTGCTCTTCATCCGATCACTCCTTCATAGAAAATTTTCCACAGGCCACCTTCCTTGCCCCAGTACTGGCGCTTGACGGCGCCGGTGCGCTCGCCCTGGTTCAGCTCGCCGAAGGTCACGACCAGCACATCGCTGCGGTCGCGCCAAGACAGGATGGACATGTCCTTGAGCTGCAGCTGGCGGCCCTTCTGGCTGCCTGCTTCGCGCTCCATCAGTTGACGCCATTGGTCATGGTCGCGGTTGCCGCTGGCGAACTGCGGGGAGTAGAAGGACATCAGGCGGTTGACGTCGCCGCTGGCACGGGCCACACGCCAGCCTTCCAGCAGGTTGTGCAGATCACGCCGCGGAGCCTCAAGCGCCTGCGGCTCGACCCAGTCCAGCGAGCGGGCGATGATGACCGGCGTGGTGCGGGGCTGCACCCGCTCCATGATGGCCTGGAGCTCGGGGTTGGCCAGCGCCACGCAGCCGTCGGTGCTCTGCGGGCTGCGTGCGTAGCTGTCGCTGGGCACGCCGTGCAGCCAGATGCCGCTGCCGGTGCGGCCCATGCGGCGGTCGTACTCGTTAGGGTAGTTCAGGGGCAGGGCCCCCACGCCATAGAGGTCTGTGAGTTGGCTGGCGTCGAGCCGGCTGGTGATGTAGTACACCCCGATGGGTGTGCGTTGGTCACCCTGGACGCTCTTGTCAGGGCCGAGCTTGCCTATCGAAGCGTAGTGATCGGCGATCAGCTGCAGGCCGTGCGGGCCGTTCTCGAACAGGTACAGCCGCGAACGGCTGGCATCGACGGCGATGGCGTGCTTGGTAGTGGGCGGCAGGTCGATGAACTGCGTGGGGATGGCGCCCACGGGCGGACGCTCCTGCAGGGCCATCAGGCGGCGGTTGGCTTCGACGCGCAGTTGTTCCAGGCGTTCCGGGGCCTTGCTGGTCAGCTCGTTCGGGGCGCTGCCCATGTGCTGCAGCGGGTTGGTGCGCGCCAGCAACAGATCGCCGTAAACCAGCTGGGCCAGATGGAAGTTGGGCACATCCTGGGTGAGCAGGCGGGCCTTTTCCATGGCCTGGGGGGCTTGGCCGGCGCCGACGAGCCGGTACACCTCAAGCAGCCGGCCTTCGGCCGACGGGTCGTTCGTGTGCTGTGCGAGTTGCTGCAGGCTGACCACGTGCGGTGCGGGCGCGCTGCCTTCCTGAGGGGCGGCAGCGGCGACGACGCTCTGCTCCTTGGGCTTGGCCGCGGCATTGGCTTGCGCCGTGTCTGCGGACATCAAGGAGGACACAGCCCAGATGGCGAGGGGTGCACTGAGGCCCAGTCCCAGTGCCAGGGCCCGTCCAGCCGACAACTTGAATGGCCGACGGTTACGCAAACGATTCATCTCAAGAGCCTGAAGATTCCTTCACGATCACCCAGTTGCTGCCTTGGCGGGTCAGATCAAGACGCTTTCCACTGGTCACGTTCAGGTTGTCCGATTTGTACTCCTGTCGGAAGCGGGCCGTGGCCTTGCTGCCATTGACCTTGACGTCTAAATTGGAAATTTTCACCGAGATGCTGCGGCGCGTGGCGATGCGGTCGCGGCGCTCCTGCTCCCAGGCCTTGCGGCTCTTGCCACCGTTGAAATCGCGGGCGTAGGCAGCGAAATAGTCGTTCATGTCGCGGCGGCTCCAGGCGGAGGCCCAGGCCTGGACGGCAGCTTCCACATCACGCTCGTGGGCTTCTGCACGGGCCTCGGGGGCTGGTGCGGGTGCCGGCGTGGGCTTGGCTACTGGTGCAGGGGCCGGTGCCGGCGTGGGCACAGGGGTGGGTGCCGGGGCCGGAGCAGGGGCCGGCGCAGGCG